>NZ_DATEQZ010000051.1:0-145210 GCF_035272065.1 Binatus sp. (SeqCode) | reverse complement strand
AGCGTCAGCATCGTGCTCTGTGCCCGATCGGATCCTCGCATCTTCCGCTTCCTCCTCAACCCAACTGGCCTCGTTCCACTATACCGATGCAAAACCTTCCGTCGATCCCATCGAAGAGGCGTTTCTCAACACCCTGCTAGGCGACAGCCACAGATGTGCGTATGTCTGTCGCAGACGGCGGACAGTTACAATGACTAATGCGCAAGAGACTATTATACCTCCTGCGAGTAATAGGAGGACCGGGGGAATGAAACGTTTCGGAGTGCTGCTTCTAGCGTTAACACTAGTGCTTTTAGGGCCTAGATATGTGATGGCGCAGTCGTCTTCTTACGACGAAGGCTATGAGGCGCAGCAGCGCGAGGATGCTGAACAACAAGAGCAGGAGCAGCGCCACGAAGCTGAGCGACAAGAGCAGGCCGAACAGGCCGAACAAGCCGAGCAGCGCGAAGAAGCTGAACAACAAAGGCAGGCCGAGCAGCGTGAGAATGCTGGGTGCCCGACTTGTCCGACAGACAACAGTGGCAACATCATTCCCCCGCCTTAACGGGTAAGAGGGGACCGCGCAAGCTGGCGTAAAGTGTCGAGCGCGAAACGCCTAGCGTGCGAGCTACAGCCCGGCCGCCCTCGGTTTCGAGCAGCTGGCGCGCGTGCTTAATCTGTTCCTGATTAAGACTCGGCTTACGGCCAAGGCGGACACCACGCCTCTTTGCAGCTGTCAGGCCTGCGCGCGTGCGCTCGACCATTAGAGTGCGCTCGAATTGCGCCAGCGCACCCATAATATGAAGGATGAGCGTTCCCCCGGCCGTGGTGGTGTCGATAGCTTCGGTGATCGATTTGAAATGGCATCCGCGCCGGCCTAGATCGTCGATGGTCGCAATCAGGTGCGAGAGCGATCGGCCAAGTCTATCCAGGCGCCACACAACCAGCGTGTCGCCAGCCCGGAGACCGCTGAGCGCGCGTGTAAGCTGTGGCCCCACGCTCACGGCGCCGCTGACACCCTCATCAGCATAGATTCGCGAGCATCCTGCTTTCGCGAGCGCATCCTGTTGCAGGTTCAGGTGTTGATCGGTGGTGGACACTCGCGCGTACCCGATCAGCCGCGATGATTTTTGGACCGCATTTTCGGACAGCCAACTTGAGCCTAGTCGCGGGTTTTCTTTGTGTCTTGGAATTGTTCGTTTGTCGGACATTTCATCTGTTAGTCTCATTGTTTATTTCGCTCCCATTCTGCGCGTGGGTGATTGTCGCGCGAGATCGAGCTTTCGAATCTAGCTTCTAGCGTCTTCTGATTGTGACTAGCTGTCAACGCCTGCTGATTCCTGCACCTAGACTCAGCGCATCAGTCTAGTCATTGGCGCAGTGTAGGATTGAATAGGTCTGATGCGCATCGTGCATAGAAGTCCTAGCCGGGTCGCCCGAGCGAAGCCTTGCGTCGCAAACCATTAGTGAACAGAGAATCTTATTGAATTTCCCTCACCCCCACCCCTTGCAGATGCTAGACAATCGCCACAATCAAACAATCGTTGATTGGACACTGTGCGCCAATGCCAAAAGAGCGGATATACCGATAAGCGCTGTTTCATCACTGCCAGCTAGGCAGGGCTCGGCCGAGCCCCGGTCTAGCCCAGGTCTAGCGTCATAGTTGCGCCATAGCGCGGGGAATCGGCCGCGGAGCGATTGAGCTATTCAGGGAACCTTTGATTAGTTATCAAAGGCACTGCCAGACTCTTTGCCTTTCCTATTGAATTTCGACCCCCCACCACGCCTAAGAACCAGGGCCTAAAATCGCGCGCCCACACGTTCACCCAGGAGTGAATTGATCTTGCGCGCGACGTTCGCCATAGTGGCTTTCAATACGCGACAGAGGGACCCGTAACCAGTACCGCCAAAAATATTTTTCAAGGCTAACCGCCATAGTTCCGTCATAGGTACGGGTTAGCCCCACTGCCCGTTGGCCCATTCTGGGACCATGTGATTGAAAATCATAAGTCCCAGTATGACCTTGATAGAAGGCGCGACGAAGATTAGATTAGCGACTAGGCGTAACACCGGCCCTAGCGCCTTTCTCGCCGGAATCTTTCGAGCGTGAGGTCCTCATGACCGCACAGATTCCGGTGTCGTCTGACTTCGTTGCCTCTATACCGCGTGAGCACATCCCGGCCGTGATCCCGGCCTTGGTGGCGCGGCTGCTTGTCGAGCCAGAGCTTGCTTCGCCCGCAGCGCCGTCGTCCGCACCCGCCACCCAGGACGAGGGACCGATGCTCACACCCGACGAGGCGGCGACCGTGCTACGACGCCCGCGTCGGTGGATCTACCGCAACGCGAAGCGGTTGCCTTTTGTGAGACGAATCTCGCGAAAGACGCTGCTGTGCTCTGAGCTTGGTATTAGACGCCGGCTCGCCACACGAAAGGCCGTTTGACGTTGCGATATTCAGGATGCTAGATATCTGGATATGGTAAAGGGAACATCAGCAAGGGAAGCGGCCGCGACCGTCAAGACGAGTGTAAAGTTGCCCAAGGCGTTATGGCGCGAGGCATCGATAAGAGCACTCGACGAGGGCAGGGACCTTCAGGACGTGATCGCCGCTGCACTGGATTTCTACTTCAAATCGACGCCGAAGCGTCAAGGGGGTGCGCGATGAGACAGACGCGTGGAATCGGGTCGGTCTATCAGCCGACCTACATCGACAAGCAGACGGGACGACGGAAGAAGTCAGCCGTCTGGTGGATTTCCTACTATCACCGCGGCAAGAAGCATCGCGAATCCGCCGGGCGCTCGGAAGATGGCCGGCCGCTGAGCCATGCGGCCGCGATGAAGTTACTCAAGCAGCGGCTCGGCGACGTGTCGCGTGGCCGGCCGGTAGGACCAAGCGTCGAGCGAACGACCCTCGAGGACTTGGCTTCGATGCTCACCGCGGATTACAAGGCCAACGGACGGCGGAGCCTCGATCGGGTCGAAGATGCGCTCGGGCATCTGCGCGAGTACTTCGCTGAATCTCATGCGATCGAAATTACGAGCGACCGGATTACGGCCTATGTCACCCATCGGCAGTCACAGAAGGCGAGCGCGGCGACGATCAACCGGGAACTCGCAGCATTGAAGCGGGCGCTCAAACTTGCGGAGATCGCCGGCAAGGTCGCATCACGGCCGCACGTTTCGATGTTACATGAAGCGAATCGGCGAGAGGGATTTTTCGAAGCCGAAGAGTTTAGGGCGGTACTCGCCGAGCTTCCGGTCACTCGCGAAGAGGACGAGGCGTTCCGCGAGCGGCTACGACGGAAGGGAATGACGCCAGCTAAAATTAACCACGAGCTAGCGATGGCGAAGCGCACCGCTGAGGCGATTCGGCCAGTGCTCGAGGTCGGATACATCACAGGATGGCGCATCACTTCGGAGATCCTGACGCGGCAGAAGCGTCACGTCGACCTTGAGGCCGGCTGGCTCCGGCTGGACCCCGGCGAAAGCAAGAACGGCGAAGGCCGGATGTTTCCGCTGACCCCGGAGCTGCGAGCGACGCTGGCAGCGCAGCTCGACCGAACGCGCGCTATTGAAAGAGGGAGCGGACAGATTATCCCGTGGCTGTTTCATCGCGAGGGCAAGCCCGTTGGCTCTTTTCGCAAGGCTTGATGAGCGCCTGCGAACGCGCGTGCCTCGCCGGCAAGATTCCACATGACTTCAGGCGGACGGCCGTTCGAAACCTCGAGCGCGCCGGCGTGCCGCGGTCGGCTGCGATGGCGATGGTCGGGCATCGCACGCAGAGCATCTACCAGCGGTACGCAATCGCGGACGAGTCCATGCTGAAAGACGGCGCCGCGAGGCTGGCGGCGCTCCATCTTTCCGACTCTCAGAAGAAATCCGAACCGAAGGTGGTCGCGCTCGCGAAGGCGTAAGCTCGATTTTTGAAAATGGACACGGTACGGGCAAAGTCAGAGGCATCGCAGAGCGTTGAAGCGGCCGTCGCTCATCAGAAAACTCTTTGTTTGCATGGATTTTGTTGGTGGGCAGGGAGTGAATCGAACACTCGACACAAGGATTTTCAGTCCTTTGCTCTACCGACTGAGCTACCTGCCCACCGTCTCGGTCATCTTCACGCGATCGGTTATCTCACAGAACGCGAGGATGGGACACTGAAGAGATCATTCGTACCGATGATTGACGCGCCTTGCAACGGCTCGCTTATCGCTTGAGGCTCGCCACTCGTGACTCGACAAAATCTATCACCTTGCCTTCCAGGTTCGCGCCGTCGAGCCGGTCGATCTCCTGCACTCCGGTCGGGCTCGTCACGTTCACCTCGGTCAGGTAGTCGCCGATGATGTCGAGGCCGACGAAGTATAGCCCGTCGCGCTCCAGCCGCGACTTCAGCATCCGGCAGATTTCGCGATCGCGCGCCGTCACCGGCGCCTTCACGCAGGTGCCGCCTACGTGGATGTTGCCGCGATGCTCGTCCTCGCGCGGCACCCGCAGCGTGCATCCGAGCGGCTCGCCGTTAAGCACGATCAATCGCTTGTCGCCGTTGCGAGCGTCGGCGAGATAGCGCTGCGCCATGATCAGCCGCGTTTCGTACTGCGTCACCGTCTCGAGAATCGCGCCGAGGTTGCGATCCTTGGTCGTGACCAGGAACACGCCCTCGCCGCCGTGTCCGTCGAGCGGCTTCACAATCATCTCGCCGCCCTGTTCGTCGAGAAAAGTCTTGAGCCGCGGAATTTCATAGGTCACGAGCGTCGGCGGAATCGCGTCGGGGAAATTCAGCGAGTAGAGCTTTTCGTTAGCCTCGCGCAGGCCGGCCGGGTTGTTCAGCACGAAGGTGCGCCGGCTGTCGGCCAGGCTGAGCAGCATCGTGGCGTAGAGATAGGCCGCGTCGGCGGGCGGATCCTTGCGCATGAAGATGGCGTCGAAAGCCTCGAGCGGATACTCGGCGCCCTCGTCGAGAAACTTGTAATGCGGATTTTCGCGTCGCGTCAGCTCGCATTGCCGGGCCCGCGCGATCACCTGGGCGCCGCGTGCGTAGAGGTCGCGCAGCCCGAGAGAATAAATCTCGTGGCCGCGGAATTGCGCCTCAAGCATGAACACGAACGTCGTGTCCTTGTCGACCAGCACCCGCTCCAGCGGGTCCATGATGAACGCGAACTTGCGCGCCATCGTCTTACTTCGTTTCGGCATCTTCGCTTGACCCTTGCCCATCGTGAAGCAACCCCTGTGCTATAGCGACCGCTGCCAGAGCCGCCGTCTCGCTCCTGAGGCGATTTGGCCCGAGCCCCGCCGCGACGAATCCTGCCTTCGCGCCTTTCGCGCGTTCGTCGTTGTCGAAATCACCCTCAGGTCCAACCGCTATCAATATCGCACGCGGATGCGCGCGTCGAATCACCTCGCCCAGCGGCTCGCCGCCTTGCGCGCAGATTACGGCGAGCGTCCCCGGCGGCACACCACGAATCAAGTCGTCAACGCCGACCGGCGACCGTACTTCCATTGCGGACGGCGACTGGCTTTGCTTTGCTGCCGCGAGCGCGAGCCGGCGCCAACGCGCGAGCCGCTCCGCGCCGGGCGAACGAACCAATCCGCGCGCACATACCAAAGGCCACAGCTCGGACGCGCCCAACTCGGCTGCCTTCTCTACGATGAAGTCCATCCGCGGCCCTTTGATGATTGCGGCGGCCAGAATGATTTGAGGCCGAGCGGGCGAGGGCGACGACGATTCGATGCGAACGACGGCGCGCTCGCGCTCGTAGCGTTCGATCACGCCGTGATGCTCGATGCCCGCCGGGTCGAGCAAGGACACGCGCGCGCCGGCGGCTAATCGCAGCACCGCGCGCATGTGATGCAACTCCTCCCCCTCGACCTGCGCAAGGTGTCTCGCGTCAGGGGCGTGTGCGAGCGAAAAACGCGGCGTCGCAGGCATCAGCGTGGCGCTCGCGACATCACGAGCGTCGTCCAGCCGCGATGCGTCTTGCGGCTGAGACAGCGCAACGGCGGCCGGTAGTGATCGAGTACGTCGTCGGCCTCGTCGGCGAGGAAGCCGCCAAGGACCAACCGCCCGCCGGGCGCGACGATTTGCTTCAGATGCGGTGCGAGCTCGATCAACGTGCCACTCAGGATATTTGCCACGATCAGATCGAAGTGCCGGTGGATCGATGCGAGCGGCACCGACGAAAATCGAATTGATTTCTCGACGCCATTGAGGCGCGCGTTGGCGCGCGCGTTCTCCAGCGCCGTCGGATCGATGTCGATTGCGATTGTTTCCGCGTTGCGCTTGCCCAGCAGCGATGCCGCGATCGCCAGGACGCCGGAGCCGGTGCCGGCGTCGAGGATCGATCGTGGTGCATGCGCGGCGACAATCGATTCGATCGCGCGCAGAGCGCCCGCGGTCGTCGGATGGTGTCCGGTGCCGAACGCGCGCGCGGAGTGGACCACGACGGTTGTACGGCCGGGCTCATTCTCTCGCTTCCACGGCGGCACGATCAGCATTCGCCGCCCGACGCGAAACGGCCCGAAGCGTTTCATCCAAAGCGTGGACCATCCGGGATCGACGATTCTCCTCACACTGCCGTCGCGCGCGGCGTCGGCGAGCATCCCCGCCTGTTCCATCATCAGTCGCAGTCGCGACAGTTCGGTCGCTGAGATCCGGTCGAAGTATGCTTCGAGCGCGACGGTCTTATCCTCACGCGCGCGCGGCAACTTCATGCCAGCGACAGCGCATCCGATTGCGCCGCCCGCGACGAGGATTCCCGCTGCTTCGTCCGCGAGATGCGCGTGCGTGCGGAAAATCGCCCTCGTGTAGCTTCGCCTCGATGCGGCTGCGTGTTGCATACAGTCCCGGCTGAAGTTTGGCATCAGCGCGGATTTCTTTCGAGGCCTCATTTCGCCGCATCGATTGTTGAAAAGGAGGGAGGACGCGTTTGCGCCTCCGCTCCATGAACGCGTAAACTCGCTTCATTATCAGACTTCAATTGTTCCAAGGTGGTGGAAGCGGGCTGTGCTGAACATAGCCCATCGCGGGGCGAGCGGTACTTTTCCCGAGAACACCCTGAGCGCGTTTCGCGCCGCTATCGACGCAGGTGCGGACATGTGCGAACTCGACGTTCAGCTCAGCCGCGACGGCGGCGTCGTCGTAATTCATGACGAGACTGTCGAGCGCACGACGGACGGCAAGGGCGAGGTCGCGGAACTGACGCTCGAGGAGCTCAAGCGCTTGGACGCGGGCGCGAAGTTCAAGGGTGGCGCGCTCACGGGCGAGCGAATTTCCACGCTCGACGAAGTGTTCGCCGTCACCAGCGGCAGGTGCGGGCTCAATATCGAGCTCAAAGCTGGTGGCCTCGAGCATCAGGTCGCGCAGATCATGCAGGCGCGCAACGCGTTCAGCGATAGCATCGTGTCGAGCTTCGATTGGGAATATTTGAAAAAAATTCAGCAGCTCCATTTCAACATTCGCGTCGGCTTGCTTGCCGAAGAGAAGCCGGTTGACCTGATGATGAACGCGGTTGCGATGCGCGCGCATGCGATCAACCCGCGCTGGGACATGGTCACGGCCGACCTGTGCAAGGCGGCCCACGAGCGCGACCTCAGGGTGTACACTTGGACGGTGGATGCGGACGCGCGGATGCGCGCGCTCGTCGAATGCGGTGTTGACGGTATCATGACGAATTATCCAGAGCGGTTGCGGACGGTGGTGGGCGGCTGATGGGACGTTTCGGCGACGACAAGATCGAGGAAGTCCGCTCGCGCGCCGATATCGTGGAGATTATCGGCGCACATGTGCGTCTGCGCCGGGCGGGGCGCAACTTCGTCGGGCTGTGTCCGTTCCACAATGAGAAGACGCCGTCGTTCTCGGTGAATGCCGAGCGCGGATTCTTCCATTGCTTTGGATGCGGCGTCGGCGGCAGCGTTTTCAATTTCATCACGCGCGTCGAGGGGCTGACGTTTCCGGAAGCGGTGCGCTCGCTCGCGAAAAAATACGGTGTGACTCTGCCCGAGCATGATGTATCGGGACCGGCGGCGGGCGAGCGCGAGGCGATGCTCGAAGCAAGCAAGGTCGCCGCCGAATTCTTCGCCCACGTGCTGTGGAACACGACCGACGGGGCGATGGCGCGCGATTACCTGAAGTCGCGCGGTATCAGTATCGAGACGGCGCGCGCGTTCATGGTCGGATATGCGCCCAGCCGGCCGGCGTCCCTGGCGAAGGCGCTGGAAAAGCGCGGCCTGCGCGACGCGGGCATCAAGATCGGGCTGGTCCGGAAGGACGAATCGGGCGCGTACGACATGTTCCGCGCGCGTGTGATGTTCCCGATTCGCGACGCGCAAGGCCGCGCGATCGCATTCGGCGGCCGCGTGCTCGACGCGCGCCTCCCCAAGTACATCAACTCGCCCGAATCTCCGCTGTATTCGAAAACGCGCACCCTATACGGGCTGTTCGAAGCGCGGCAGGCGATTTCGTCGAGTGCGTCATCCGGGAAAGATCGCGCCATTCTCGTCGAAGGATACTTCGATGTGATTGCGCTGTGGCAAGCGGGATTCAAAGAGGTGGTGGCGGGATGCGGCACGGCGCTGACGGTCGAGCAGCTTCGCGTGCTGAGCCGCTACACGAAGAATGTAATCGCGTGCTTCGACGGCGACACGGCGGGGCGCAAAGCCTCGATGCGGGCGCTGGAGACTTTCCTGCAGGCGGGCTTGCTGGGCCGCGGGATTTTTATTCCGTCAGGTTTCGATCCCGACACATTCGTTCGCGAGCGCGGCGCCGCCGCGTTCGCCGAATTGACCGACAAATCCGAGTTGCTGGTTGATTATTTTCTGAGCGAGCAGGCGGGAGAGGCGCGCGGCTCGATCGCCGAGCGGGCGCGCGCGGCGCAGCGCGTGGCCGAGATGCTGAAGCTGGTGGGCGATCCGTTCCAGTTCGATTTGCTGGCGCGCAAAGCCGCCGACCTGCTGTCGATAGGCGAGGAAGTATTGCGCAAAGAGGCGCGCGGACCGCTATCGCGGTCCGCGACGCCGTCGCGGTTCGCGCGCGATACGCGCGCGAACCCCAATCCGCCGCCCGCCGCGGCGGGTGGCGGCGGCGACGCCGGCGCGAAGGCCGAGATCGGCCTTATCGCGCTGGCGCTCCTGCATCCGGAGCTCCGCAATGAAATTGCGCAGTCCGGGGCGAGGGCGAATTTCGAAGAAATTCGCCTCGGCGGAGTGCTCGCTGACTTGTGCCGCACCGACGAGCCATACACTGCCTTGGAGCAATGGATTGCGGATCGATTGTCGCCCGACGAGCAAGGTCGCGTGAGCGAGTTTGCCGTCGGACCATTGAACGACGAGCTCGACAACGACACTGAGAAAGTTTCCAGCGAGCTCGAGAAGTGCCGTGCTCTGGTCAACGATTTCGTCGTTGCGCTCGAGCGCCGCCGCCGCACGCGCGAACTGGGACGCCTGCGCCAGAGCGCAGCCGACGTGTCCGCGCGTGAGTCGGAGCCTGGCCAGGCGGCCGCTGCCGCGCAGGCCGTAATCGCGCATAGGCGCGAGAGCCGCGGTGCATGAACTAACGCATGTACATAAGTTGAACGAATGTTTAAGCGATCAGCCCTTAAGTCTGCCGCGCGAACTTGCTACCATCAGGGCAACCTGATGCATCTCAGAGGGCCCATAGCTCAGCCAGGTTCAGAGCTGCCGGCTCATAACCGGCTGGTCCCAGGTTCAAATCCTGGTGGGCCCATACCATTCGTGCCTGCGGCGGCACTGGCGGGCCGCATCACTATAACGAACAAAAAACTTTGCGCGACGCGCACAACTTTAGCGGAGGGACGAATTGCGTGAAGAGATAAACCGGCTGATGGATCTTCAGATCATCGACCGGCAACTGCAAGAGTTGGAGCAGTCGCTGACCTCGATTGCCGGGCGAGTTGACCAACTTCGCATTGAGAACCAGAGCAACCAGGCCGAACTCGATCGCCTTACTGAACAAGACAAGGAAATAACCGCGGTGCGCAAAAAGGCCGAGCGCGAGCTGGCCGAGGGCGAAGTCAGAATCCGCAACAAGCGGATGCGGTTGACGCTGGTCCGCAACGACAAGGAGCTGCAGGCGCTGACCCATGAGATCGAGTCGTTGAAGGAGACCAATCAGCGGCTCGAGACCGAGTTGCTCACGTCGATGGAAGGCGCGGACGTGCGGACGGCGCGAATCAAGGAGCTCACGGAAGCGATCGCGAAGGGCCGCGTCGATCAGACAGCGGCGGAAAAAGAAATCGCGGCGGAAGTCGAGGGGCTCAAGGGCAATATCAGCAAGACTCGCAAGGCGCGCGAGAAAGTCGCCGAGAACGTCGACGCGAACCTGCTTTCGCGCTACCAGATGATCTTCAGCCGGCGCGCGGGCGTCGCGGTCGCGTTGGCCAAGGGCGGGACCTGCCAGGGATGCAGGATGCGGCTGCCACCACAGTTGTACAACGAGATCCAGAAGCATTTGCAGATCCACTTCTGCCCGAACTGCCAGCGCGTGCTGTACTACGAGGAGCCGGCGGAAGGGAAAACCACTTGATTGAATGCGGAACCCGCCGTGGGTTCCGCACCTCCCTGGGCAGGGGTGACCCCTGCACCAATGTTAATGTTAATGAGAGGACGGACGTCGTCCCTGTTAGGAAGTTGTTAGGGGCGGACGGATCCTAACCTCTCCTTTGTACGAGAGAGTTGTGCACAATCCTGGCTCGTAGTTCTTCCCCTCTCCCTGCAAGGGAGAGGATGAAGGTGAGGGTCCTTATGCAGCGCGCATTTTTCGCGCGCGACTCAAGGTTCTGTTCCAGCGTTTCAGTGGCCGATAGCGGAGCGCCGCGCGAAAAGATGCTACTCTAACACCGCCGGAGTGAGTCGGGCGGTCGCTTCCCTTAAATGGGAAGAGGAAAGTCCGGGCTCCATAGGGCAGGATGGCCGCTAACGGCGGCGCGGAGCGATTCGCGGAAAGTGGCACAGAAAATACACCGCCCGCAAGGGTAAGGGTGAAATGGTGGGGTAAGAGCCCACCGGCGCGCGAGTGATCGTGCGCGCATGCCAAACCCCATCCGGAGCAAGACCAAATAGGAGGCTGAGCGGCCCGCTCTTAAGGCCTCGGGTATGGTCGCATGAGCCGCCGAGCAATCGGCGGCCTAGAGGAATGACCGCCGCCCGCAAGGGACACAAAACCCGGCTTACAGACTCACTCCGGTTCTCTTTTCAGTGAACGTTCGATGTGCCGGGCGGCGCGGCCTCTGATCCCTCGCCCGTTATTTCACGGGAGAGGTTAGGTGAGGGTTCCGCGATTCAAGCACAGTCTTCCTCTCCTAGCTCCGATCCCCCTTCCAGTGCGGGAAGAGGTTAGGGGTTAGGTTCCCCCCGACACCACCACCACGCGCGCTGCCATCTCCAACGCCTTCAGAATAGCGGTGCCTGAAATCAAATACCCCGACACCCTCGACAATGCCGCCAAATCCCTCACCCCAGCCTCAATCTCCGGCGCGATTGCCAGCTTCACCCCCTTCGGCAGCTCGCGCGCCAACGCCGCCACGCGCTCGACCTCGTCGAGCGTGCGGTCGCGATACTCCTCGAAATAACTGACCATCCGGCCCAAGCCGTTGGCGTCCGCGCCATCTTTACTCAGCGACAATCTTAATTGCGAAATCTCCGCGAGATGACTGAGCGGACTGCCGCCGGAGCCCGCTATTGCCGACCATGTCCGCTCGTCGAGGAACCGATTGATCACGATCGCGGAGAGCTTGAGTCCCTCGGCGTCCATCTGGGCGAGCAGCTCGCGCGCTTGCCGGATGCGGTCGGGTTCCGGTGTCGTGACCATCACGAATTTAATGGCAGGCGAATGCAGCAACGCCTCAGTCTTCTGCAGGCGATCGACAATCGCGTCCATGCTCTCGGCCATGGCGGCGAAGAAGTCCGTTATAGTCGAGAGCACGTTGCTGCCGGCGAAGCGCTCGATTTCGCGCACCACAAATCGCGCGGCCTCGCTCGCGACCTTCATCGCAATCCGGCCAGCGGAGAGCGACGGCGTAAAAAGCCATCGCGCGGTCCGCGAATCCAGCAGGCGAATCATACGCGCGGGCGTTTGCAGAAACTCGAACGAGTGCGACGCCGGCGGTGTGTCCACGACTTCCAGCTCGAAGGCGTGTGTCTGGTGAAGATCGTAGAGGCGCTGCAGCGCGGCAAACGCCTCGGAGCCTGCGAACTCTGCCGTCAGGCTTTTGTAAAATGGATTCTCGAAAACCCGCTGGCGCGTCGCCGGATCCGCAACGAACCGCTCGACGATCGCGTCCCACGCCCCGGACACGTCGAGCATCATGGCGGATAGCTGAAGCTGCGAATCGAGTCCTGCGCTCGCCAGCTGCCGCGCGCCTATTCGCGTCGGCTGCCCGCCCAGCCGCGCCAGGCCGAGCGCGTCGCGCAGGCGCTCGGACGGATCGACTGTTATCACCGCGGTGTTGAGATTCGCCGCTGCGCCCGCCAGCGCGAGCGCAGCGGCAATCGTGGTTTTACCGACGCCGCCGGTACCGAGCAGAATCGCAATCGAGCCCTTGGTGAGCAGGTCTTTCAAGTATCGGCTCCGTTGGATGGTCACGATAGCAGGCGCGCGGATTGGGCGCATCGCGACAACCGTTGTCATCGCGAGGCGCTAAGATGTGGATCGTGAGTTCGACGCCGCCCCTATCGAAGGTTAGAATCGACGCGGGTGGCGCGGAGGTGGCTTTGATGGAATCGGAAATGATTGTGGCGGCGTTGGTTGTTCTGAGCGTCCTGTCGATTGCTGGGATTCTAGTTGTAATCGGCAAACTGCGCTCGCTCCGGGCAAATGATTCCTTCGCGCGTTTGGACGAGCGCCTCGATTCGGTCGCTCGCAGTCTCGACGAGAAATTGACGCAGACGCGCACCGACCTTGCCGGACGGCTTCAGCAGGCGCAGGGCGATCTCAGCCTTGCGACCGCCGATCGTCTGTCCGAAGGATTCCTGAACCTCAACGCCGCGCTGGAGCAGCATCTCTCTGCGGGACGCCAGGAGCAGGCGAACTCTCTCAAGCTGGAGATCACGACGCTGACGACGCAGACCAGGGAGAGCATCGAGGGGATCCGCTCGGACGTCGGCGAAAAGCTGGCGGCGATTACGAACAATGTGCAGGTAAAGCTGGATCAGAACATTAAGGACGGTTTTGCGCAGTTCGAAAAAGTTCAGAATCATCTCAATGAAGCGCAGGAGCAGTTGAAAAATCTCGGCGTGATCGGGGCGTCGATCAACGACCTGAACAATCTGCTCAAGATGCCCCATCTGCGGGGACGATTCGGCGAGCAGGGTCTGGAGCGGCTGCTTGAGGATTTTCTGCCGCGTCATATGTACGACCTGCAGGCGTCGCCGGGTGGCGAGGGTTCGGGCCGCGTCGATGCGATCATAAAGTTTCCCGACCGCGTGCTGCCGATCGACGCCAAGTTTCCACGCGAGCAGGTGCTCGCGCTTTTCGAAGCGAACGATCCTCAGTCTGTTGACCAGGCGCGCGTCGAATTCGAGCGTGTGATGAAGGAGCAGGCCAAGCGAATCGCCGGATACATCAGGCCCGAAGCGGGCACGACCGACATGGCACTGATGTATCTGCCGAGCGAGACGCTCTACATGGAAGCTGTGCTGAACGCGGAACTCAGCGACTGGCTCAACAAGCGGCGCGTGTATCCGGTTTCGCCAAATACTTTGATCGTGACGCTGCAGTCGATCCAGATGGTCTTCAAAATGTACGAGTATGCGAAGGGGCACGAGCGCGCGACCGAGGAATTGAAGAAGGCGCAGAACGCATTCGGCCATTTCGAGAATCGGTTCGATGAGCTTGGGAAGTCATTGTCGAAGGCGCAGGACGCGTTCGAAGTCGCCAAGGGGCATCTGACGCGCTATCGAAATCGCGTGACGAATTTGACCGGCGAACCAGCGCCTGAACTCGACTTCCCCTCGACGCCGACGAACATCCGCGAAATCGCATAACCGTCTTTTGATTATTCCGCTTCCTGGTCGGACGGCGGTGGCGGTTTCAGTTGGCTCCGCTCCTTGCCGGCGACGATCCATCGCTCGACTTCGTGGCGCTCGCGCTTCAGGAATCCCGCAATCGCGCGCTTTAGATCCGGATTCGATACATAGTGGATGCTCCGCGTTAGTGCCGGGTCGAAGCCGCGCAGCCATTTGTATTCACCGCCGGCGCCAGGCTCGTAGCGCTGGATGCCGTGCAGGATCGAGTGCTCGATTCCCGCGTAGTAGCAAACGTTGAAGTGCAGGAAGCGGACCTCGCGGAAGCATCCCCAGTAGCGGCCGTACATCACGTTTGCCTTGGCCAGGTTGACGGCGCCGGCGATCAGCTCACGCCCCGCGTACGCGCCGATGAAGACCATGTTGCGTTTGAACGTCCTGCGGATCAGGTCGAAAAAATCCGGCGTGAGATACCGGCGGCCCCAGTACAGCTTCTCGATCGTCGAGCAATAGATTCGGTACATCTCGGCAAACTTCTTGTCGGGGATTTCCTCTCCGGCGACGACGCGGACGTGGACGCCCTGATCGTCCATCGCGGCGCGTTCGTGGCGGACTGCGGTGCGGCGCTTGTGCTTGAGGCGATTCAGGTAGTCGTCGAAGGTCGCGAAGCCCGCGTTGTGCCAATGGTACTGATAGCCGAGCCGCTCCATGAATCCGATCGGCGCGAGCGCGGCGGCTTCGTCGGGTTCGCAAAAATTCACGTGCACCGACGAGAGCTTGTTGTCCTCGCAGATGGATGTGAGTGCGAGGCCGAGCAGATTTATCAGGCCCGCTCGATCACTGCCCGGCGCGGTGAGAAATCGGCGTCCCGTATGAGGCGTGAACGGCACTCCCACAAGAATTTTCGGGAAGTAGCGGATGCCTGCGCCCTCGGCCGCGTCGGCCCATCCGTGGTCGAAGACGAACTCGCCCATGCTGTGCGTCTTGAGGTAGAGCGGGCACGCGGCGACGATTTGCTTTTTTGGACCTTGGCGAACGACGAGATGGTACGGGGCCCATCCGGTGTCGCGCGCGGCCGAGCCGGATTGCTCCATCGCGCGCAGCCAGTCCCATTCGACGAACGGCGAGTCGTCCGGGGCGAGCAGACTGTCCCACGCGTCGCGCGAAATTTTGTCGATACCCTCGACGATCGCGACGTCGAGTCGTGGCGCTGAGTCATTCATTGCAATTCAGAACGGTCAAACTATCAGACTTATCGCAACTGAACCGATTTATTCCGATGCTCACTAGGCATCGGAGAATTTGTTATTATATTTATCAGACGGAGCGAGGCGCTCCGAGCGACAGAGGTGCGATGGAGGATTTCGTGCGCAAAATTTCGGCGCGAATCACCGAGGGTGACGGCAATGGCGACGGCCGTTCCGGCGACGGCGATATCGTCACCGAGCGCAAGACCCGCACCAAGTCGAAGACCGCCAAACCGCCTCTCTACAAGGTGATTTTGCTCAACGACGATTACACCCCGATGGAATTCGTCGTCGAAGTACTGAAGGCGGTGTTTCACAAGCCGCATGCCGACGCGACGCGAATCATGCTGCACGTGCATCAGAACGGCATGGGCGTAGCGGGTGTGTATCCATTCGAAGTCGCGGAGACCAAGACGCACACCGTCGAGGAACTCGCGCGGCAGGCCGAGTATCCGCTCAAATGCGTGATGGAAAAGGAGTGACCGAGCGATAGCATCGATGGCTTCACCGAATAACAACATCATGATCAGCCGCGAACTGCAGGTAACGCTGCAGCTCGCGATGACCGAAGCCGTTAACCGGCGCCACGAGTTCGTGTGTCTCGAGCATCTGCTGTTCGCGATGCTGCATGACGTGACGACGACCACGATTCTGAAAAGTTGCGGCGCCGACCTCGACGCGCTGCGGCGCAAGCTCGCGCATTATCTCGACGAGCAGGTCGAGCGGATGCCCAAGGGCGAAGAGGTCTCGCCGCGCTATGCGATCGGAGTGCAGCGGGCGCTGCAGCGGGCGGCGTTGCACGTGCAATCGGCGGGGCGCCAGGAAATCACGGGCGGCAACGTGCTGGTCGCGATGTTCCATGAGACGGAATCGCCGGCGATTTTCTTTTTGCAGGAGCAGGGCGTTACGCGCTTCGACGTGATCAATTTTATCTCGCACGGCGTTTCGAAGGCCGGCGCCGAAGACGACGAGGACGGCGACGAATCGGACGGCAAGGATTCGATCGACCGCGACGGCCACGAGCATGAAGGCGGCGACGAAGAGGGCGAGCGCAAGATGTCGCCGTCGAAGGCGCTCAACACTTACGCGATCAATCTCGCGAAGCGCGCGGCGGACGGAAAAATCGATCCGCTAGTCGGCCGCAAGAAGGAACTCGAGCGCGCGGTGCATGTACTGCTGCGCCGCCGCAAGAACAATCCCGTGTTCGTCGGCGAGGCTGGAGTCGGCAAGACGGCGCTGGCCGAGGGACTCGCGCTCGCGATTCACAAGGGCGACGTGCCCGACGCGCTGAAGGGCGTCGAAATTTACGCGCTCGACATGGGCGCGCTGCTGGCGGGCACGCGCTTTCGTGGCGACTTCGAGCAGCGGCTGAAGGCCGTCATCAAGGCCGTAGTCGGCGACTCGAAGCGGATCTTGTTCATCGACGAGATTCACACGATTGTCGGCGCGGGAGCGGCGTCGGGCGGGACCATGGACGCGTCCAACCTGCTGAAGCCGGCGCTCGCGTCGGGCGATTTGCGCTGTATCGGATCGACGACCTACCAGGAATACAAGCGCTCGTTCGACAAGGACAAGGCGCTCGCGCGGCGCTTCCAGCGAATCGACGTGGTCGAGCCGACGCAGGACGAAGCGGTGCAGATTCTCAACGGCATCAAGTCGTATTACGAGAAGCATCACAACGTCCGCTACACGAACTCGGCGATCAGATTGTCGGTCGAGCTGTCGGCGCGCTACGTCAACGACCGCTTCCTGCCAGACAAGGCGATCGACGTGATGGACGAGGCGGGAGTCGCGGGGCATCTCCGCGGCACGGGCACGACCGAGCCGGTCACGGTCGGCACGCGCGACGTCGAGCGGACGGTCGCGCGGATGGCGAAGATTCCGGAGCGCACAGTGTCGGCGACCGATCGCGGACGGCTGCAGACGCTCGACGAGGACATGAAGCAGGCGGTGTTCGGGCAGGACGAGGCGATCAACTCGGTCGCTCGCGCGATCAAGCTGGCGCGTTCGGGGCTGAGCCATCCGGACAAACCGGTCGGCGCGTTTCTGTTCGCGGGACCGACGGGCGTCGGCAAGACCGAAGTCGCGCGCCAGCTCGCGAAGGTGATGGGCGTCGAGTTCCTCCGCTTCGACATGAGCGAGTACATGGAGCGGCACACGGTGTCGCGGCTGATCGGCGCGCCGCCGGGTTACGTCGGCTTCGACCAGGGCGGCTTGCTCACCGACGCGATCAACAAGACGCCGCATTGCGTGTTGCTACTGGACGAGATCGAAAAAGCGCATCCCGACTTGTTCAACATCCTGTTGCAGGTGATGGATCACGCGACGCTGACCGACAACAACGGGCGCAAGGCGGATTTCCGCAACGTGATCCTCGTGATGACGACCAACGCCGGAGCGCAGGAACTGTCGCGCGCGATGATCGGCTTCCACGGCGGCGTCGGCCAGGGAAATCCGAAGGGCGTGCTCGAGAAGATGTTCGCGCCGGAGTTCAGAAACCGGCTGTCGGCGACGATCGAATTCGCGCCGCTAAGTCCGGCGACGATGGAACGCGTGGTCGATAAGTTCATCGCGGAGCTGCAAGAGCGCCTCGACCAGCAGAGGGTCACGCTGACGGTAACGCCGGCCGCAAAGAAATGGCTGGCGGAACACGGTCACGATCCACGCTTCGGCGCGCGCCCCCTCGGACGCTTGATCGAAAATGAGATCGCGCGCGAGCTCGCGGACCAGGTCCTATTCGGCAAGCTGACAAAGGGCGGCAAGGCAACCGCAGACCTCGACGGCGACAAGCTGGCGTTTTCGTACGAGCCGAATCCAGCACGTCAGCCGGCACCAGTCGCGTAGTTCAGTCCAGCGCCAGCCTTGCCTGGGTAAGACGGTCTTCCAGAACCGGGAGGCGGTCGTGGCCCCAGAACGGTTCGTTCTCGAAAAAAAACAGTGGGACGCCGAAGACGTGATCATTCGCGGCTTCGTCCTGGGCGCGCTGGTAGGCTAAGGCGCCATCAACTGACAGAAATTTGCGATAGTCGTTGGCGGACATGCCGAGGCTTTCGATCACGCTCGCGACTGCGTCGGGCTGGTCGGCTTCCAGTTCGCGTTTGAAGAACAGTTCGTACACTTTACGGCTGTAGTCGAGCAGGCGGCCTTGCTGCTCCGCGAACAGGCCACCGATCAGCGCGGGCGTCGTGTCGTAAACTTTCAACGGGCCGCGAATTATCAAGCCGCGCGGCTTGGCCCATCGGCGCGCGTCGAGATATGAGTATCGCGCCTTGTGCTCCGAGTAGAGACTGCGCTCGCCCTTGCCCTTGATGCGAAGCTGGAACGGAATCCATCGGATGCGAATTCGAAATCGCTGTTCGAGCTCGAACGCGGGATCGAAAGCGAGGTACGCAAACGGACTCTTGTAGTCCGAGTACATTTTCACTTCTTTCGTTTCAGCGGGCATCGTGTATGGTTATGCTGCTGGGAAAGCGGCGCAGCCTGAGTAATATATTGTACTCGGAGCGAGATCATCCACGCCTGCTGGAGGGAAGACAATGGCGACATCGTACAAGGGCGAATGTTTCTGCGGTGCTGTTCGCGTCGAGGCTACCGGCGCGCCGGAAGCGATGGGATATTGCCATTGCGGTTCATGCAGATCGTGGTCGGGAGGTCCGGTCAACGCATTCACGCTGTGGAAGCCCGACGCGGTGCGAGTCACTGCGGGCGCTGAGAATATCGCCACGTTCAAAAAGACAGAGCTCAGCCATCGGCAATACTGCAAGAAATGCGGTGGGCACCTGATGACAAACCATCCGCCGTTAGGTTTGGTGGATGTTTTTGCCGCGACGCTGCCGATGTTGAGGTTCAGCCCCGGCGTCCACGTAAACTACGCCGAGACCGTATTGCCGATGCGTGACGGTCTCCCCAAGCTGAAGGACTTTCCGAAAGAGTTTGGAGGCTCGGGCGAAGCCGTGCCCGAATGAATCCGGATCGCGTGCGATCCTGAATCGAAGGCCCGGTCAGACTCCGGCGGGTTTCTGCAGCACGGTCGGATGCACCCATTCGGGGCCGCCGGTTTCGGGATGGTCGATGTTGTAGTGCAGGCCGCGCGACTCGCGCCGACTCATCGCGGAGCGCACGACCAGCTCGGCGACCTTCGCAAGGTTGCGCAACTCGATCGTGTCGGCGTCGAGCAGGTGATCCCAGTAGTAGCTGTGGATCTCGTCCTTGACCATCAAGATTCGGCGCAGCGCGCGCTCGAGGCGCCGATCGCTGCGCACGATGCCGACGTAGTTCCACATCAGGCGCCGAATCTCGTCCCAGCTCTGCGTGATCATCACGCGCTCCTCGCTGCGAATCGCGCGCCCAGGATCCCATTCGGGAAACTCGGGCGGCACGCCGCCTCCTGACGCGACGATCTCGCGCGCCGAGGCGAACCCGCGACGACCCATTACCGCGGCCTCGAGCAGCGAGTTCGACGCGAGACGGTTGGCGCCGTGCAGCCCGGTCATCGCGACTTCGCCGGCCGCGTACAGGCGCGGGATCGAGGTGCGACCGTCGAGATCGGTCTGCACACCGCCGCACATGTAATGCGCCGCGGGCACCACCGGAATCGGTCCCTTGGTCAGGTCATAGTCAAAGCTCAAGCATCGCTTGAAGATATTCGGGAACCGCCGTTTGATAAAATCAGCGTCGCGATGGCTCAGATCCAGGTACACGAAGTCGAGGCCGTGACGCTTCATCTCGGAATCGATCGCGCGCGCAACCACGTCGCGCGGCGCCAGCTCAGCGTCGGGATGGTAGCGCTTCATGAACGCGGAGCCGTCGGGCAATTTCAGAATCGCGCCCTCGCCGCGCAGCGCCTCGGAAATCAGAAACGACTTGGCGGCGGGATGATACAGGCAGGTCGGATGGAACTGGTAGAACTCGAGGTTTGCGACCGACGCGCCCGCGCGATACGCCATAGCGACGCCGTCGCCCGACGCGATGTCGGGATTCGTCGTGTAGAGATAGACCTTGCCAGCGCCGCCCGTCGCGAGCATCGTGGCGCGCGAAATCACTTTGCGGATTTCGTGAGTGTTGCGATCGAGCGCATAGACGCCCCAGCACGCGCCGGGCTTGCCCGCGCTCGGACTTTCGACCAGCAAATTGATCGCGACGTGATTTTCCAAAGTGCGGATATTCGGGCGTGCGGCGGCGGCCTCGGTCAGCGCGCGCATGATTTCGCGGCCGGTGAGATCCTGCGCGTGCAGCACGCGGCGATGGCTATGGCCGCCTTCCTGGCCGAGGTCGTATTCGAGTTCGGTGTCGTCGGGCCCGCCCGCCTCGACGCGTGTGAAGCGAGTGCCGAGCCGGATCAGTTCGCGCACCGCCTCGGGACCTTCGCGCACGATCGTTTCGACCGCGGCGCGATCGCACAGGCCGGCGCCCGCGCGCAGCGTATCTTCGACGTGCGATTCGAACGAGTCATCGACGCTCCACACACTCGCGATTCCGCCCTGCGCGTACGCGGTGTTGGCCTCGGAGCTTCCGGCCTTGGTCAGCACGGTGACGGTGCCGACCTCGGACGCCTTGATCGCGAAGGTCAAACCCGCGATGCCGCCGCCGATTACCAGGAAGTCGCTGAACAGTTGCGCGTTATGCCCCATCAGGTTGGCCTCGTTGTGTCAATTTGACGCTACTAGGTCTGCGCTCGGCCAGTCAAGGCGATCGAGCGGCTGCGATTTGCCCCCTCCAGCCGATTCAAATATCCTTGATGGCGCGGATCGAAACGAAAAAACCTGAGATTCGTCTAAAGGCTGAAGGCAATCCCGTGCCGATGACGCCGCCAAATATTGTCACGCTGTTTCGCATCGCGACTGCGCCGGTGCTCATCTGGATCCTGACGCACACGGGCCCTGCCGCGTCGTGGCTTGCGGCGGGGGTGTTCTTCGTCGCGACGGTCAGCGATTTCTTCGACGGCTACCTCGCGCGCAGCTACGACTATGTCACCACGCTCGGCAAGTTTCTCGATCCGATGGCCGACAAGCTGGTCGTCACCACGGCGCTGATCATGTTGGCCGGGATGGCGCGCACGCCGCACGTGCCGGCGTGGATGGTGGTGGTGCTGGTGTCGCGCGAAATAATGGTGACGGGACTGCGCGCGGTCGCGGCGGCCGAGGGGCTGATCGTCGGCGCCGAGGAGCTTGGCAAATACAAGATGAGCTTGCAGGCGATCGCGATTCACGGCCTGCTGATTCATTACACGCATCTGCACATCGATTTCTTCGCGGCCGGGATGTTTATCCTGTGGCTCGCGATGGGCGTGAGCTTGTGGTCGGGCGTTGACTACTACGTGCGCGTGGTCGCGGCGCTGCGGCCGAAGCCGTTCGCGGCGGCGGGCAAACGCGCGGTGATTTGACAGGCGCGCTCGCGCCGGATAATCAAGTGGATTCGATCTACCGGTTTGGAGAGCGGGTGTAGCTCAGTTGGTAGAGCGCGTGCTTGCCAAGCACGAGGTCGTCGGTTCGAAACCGATCACCCGCTCCAGAAATTCTCCAGTGCAGATTTAGGTCAAATACTGAATTTCGATCGCGGCGAAGCGCGAAAAATGCTGGACGCTGATCTCTTCCGCAAGCTCGGACTGTTCGTTGAAACGGAATTTCTGGACGCTGCCACTTGCTCTCGGATCATTGCGGAGACGCGGGCGGCCCCTGTCGAAAAGGGCATCGTCGTAGGAGGGCGCGATGTGCGCGAAATGGGTCGCGACGTCGACGAATCCTCGCGCAAGGTCTGGAACGCCCAAATTCGCGGAGCGACAGAGCTGGAGATTTCGGATCGGTTGGAAAGTCTGCGGCCAAAACTTGAGCGGCATTTCAATGTTCGCTTGAGCGACTGCGAAGGCCCTTACTTTCTGAGGTACGATAAAGGCGGATTCCACGTGCCGCATCGCGATGCCCGTCCCGGCTCGCCGCCCGAAATCCGAAGGCGCGCGGTCTCTGTAGTAATCTTTCTAAATCCCTCGGTGCAGGATCCGGCGATCGGCAATGGATTCGCCGGCGGCGAGCTGGTCTTGTACGGCTTGATCGACGATCCGAAGTGGCAGAAATTTGGATTCCCGGTGACGGCAACACCCGGGTTATTGATCGCATATCAATCTTACCAAATGCACGAAATCAAGCCCGTAGAGTTCGGAGAGCGATTCACAATCGTCGCTTGGTTCTTGCGGGACCCGTCCTAGTCGACACCACCGCCCGCCCAAAAGAGTGACGCCGACATCTCACGCCGGGGGACTTCCTACTGCGCCAGAGGACTGCCGAGGCGCGCTCCACGAACTCCTCGATCAGGAAAGCTTGCTTACTTTCTTGGACGCCTCGGCCGCTTTGAGGCGCGCGCTGGCGAGCGCGAAAATACCCCAGTTGCCGGTCTGCCAGGTGAGCGTGAGCTTGCAGGCGCGAATCCTCCATCCCGCGGGCGTGCGCACGAATCGATTCGTGTAGTAGCCGAACATAGTTTGCGTATAGTCGCCGGTGTCGTTCGGCAGGTAGTGCCGCGCCTGCACGTAGCGATGCACGTCGCGTCGTCTCCGGCGACAGTGATCGCATGATTCGTGAACATGTGCGATCGGCGAATTGCATAGTAAACTCAAGCACTTTGCGGGGTTTTTTCGGTTTGGGTGTCCAATAGGTGTCCACTCGATCCAAAAACGCGATCGATTACAGCGTCATCGCTGTTCCTGAAGTGGTGCGTGTAAACGGCCAACGTGATGGCCGAGTTGGCATGACCCAGAAGCGCGCTGACCTGATTGACCGGCGTTCCCGCTGTTATCAAGGTGGTCGCGTAACTGTGCCGAAGCGAGTGGAATCCGACCTGTCGAAGTCCGGCACGCCTGAGTGCTGGATACAGGGCACCTCGCAGAACGACGCTGTGATGAACAGGCAATCCCGAGAGGCCGGGGAATACTAGGTTGAGCTCGCCCGAAGGGCCTGCCAGTTTCCAACGCTTCAACGCAGTAGCCAGCTCTGCCGGGATCGGAATAGGGCGCTCGCCCGCCTTCGTCTTCGGCGGATAGAACGCGGCGCGGGCTGGAGTGTTCTCGGCCGCCGCCGTCCACGACAAGGATCTGCGAATATAGATTTTGCGCGAGTCGAGCTCGACGTCGGTCCATCGCAACGCGAGCAACTCGCCTATCCGCGCGCCGGTAAGCGCGGCCGTCAATATCAGCGTGTGGTCAAACCCAGGGCGGGCCGAATCTAGGAGTCGGCGGATTTCGGGCGGCGCGAGGTATTCGCCTTCGCGGACCTCATGATTGGCATCGCGTCCACGGTCTTCGCCGTCTATCAGCTCGCTCGAACCAACGCGCAGGCGTTCGGCCAGTTCGAACGGGTTGCTCACGGCGTAGCCGCGGCGCATTGCGAGATTGAAGACTCCAGCGCCGGTAGTTAGCACCCTATTGACCGTGCCCGAGCTCAGCTTGCCGCCGTCCTTGAGCTGGTCGCGGAAGCGTTCGACCACGTCGACGTTGATCGTATTGAGACGATAATCTGCCAAGCTCGCCAGATGGCCGCACTGCGCGACGGTGAACGCAATCATGTTCGGGGTGTAGCCGGCCTGCTTGGACGCCACGAACTGCGCCGTCATCTCGCCAAAGAGCGGGATCGACTTGGCGGGTATGTAAGTTCCTTCTCGGCGAGCCTTCCGAAGACCGTCGAGCCAATCTTGCGCTTCGCTCTTGGTCTCGAAAAACTTGACGCGGCGATCCGGCACTGGTCCTCGAGCCTTCCAGTTTTTCTTGCCGGGAACGTTCGACACCTTCTTCGGATTGGCCATGCTACTTCCCCTTGTGACCGGCGGCAGCGATCGTCTGAATCAGGCGCGCCATCGATTCCCGGATCGGCACTTCGTCACGCTCCCATCGCGCGACACTGTTCCAGTGCACGCCGATTCGATCCGCGAGTTCGGGCTGCGTGAGTCTGAGACGCGTCCTGATCCTTTTTAGTTCTTTGCCAGTCACTATCCATTATGGATAGCAGCTCTTCGGGGATGAATCAAGCGCACCGGAGCGGTGAGTCCCTTGGCGTGGTCGGATGCCAGGAACGCGGCCGCGTCGGCCTCAGTATGGCGCACATAACGACCGAGACGCTGACCGTGGAGACGACCGGCCCGCCACTGCTCGCGAATCCAGGTTTCCGGCACGCTCCAGCGCTTGGCGAGATCCTCCGGCGACAGCAGCGCATCTGGTGCCGCGGCGGCCGGCGTAATTAGCCGCGAAACTATGTCGGCCAACAAGGCGACGAGCTCTTCGCGGCTGAAATCGGCTATCGACGGGGTCGGCAATCAGGACTTAATCACCTGCTACAAGAGAGAGGAGCCGGGTGAGCCGGCGACGAGCGCGCGAGGGAGGTTATGCCCCGCGCGTCGATCACCCCGAAGTTGAGCTAGCCGGCGGCACCCGAGCTTGGAAGACTGATTCACGTTAGTTCCTGTAGTCGCCAGCAGACGGCGCCGGAGTGATGCCGTAAGCATCGTCACCTTCGACGGAAATCCGGCGTCCTGGATGCGCGCTGATCACGCGATACGCTTCAGCAAAAAGTTTCTGCGCGTCCGCAGGTTGGTACGCCGTGACGCCCACGACATTTTCCAAAGCCAGAACGTCGGCATCGCTTAACCCAGGGCCGTCGTTCCGCGCCGTGCCCGGACTCACCGGAGGAGCGGCACCTTGGCGCTCGGTTTCGGAAATCGTCCTGAAATCGGCGCGCTTTTGAATGCGAGCGACGAGGTTACTTACGATAGCGAAATGATTGGTGACGGTTTTCGTGTGTCGGTTGGCGAGTATCGTTCCGGCCGAGTCCGACTTCGGCCCGGTCAGGGATTTCACGAACGCAATCGTCGAGGGACGCAGATCGCGCGCGTCGCTGTCGCGCCAAACATGCATCTGCGGGACATTACCGATGACCTTCCTCGTCGCTACCTTCCTGCCGCCAGTCATCGTCTCGACCAACTGCAGCGCCTTTTCACTTAACATGATTTTTCCTCCGTCTGAATTTCGAATGACACATTAAAGGGTCTCTGCCTGATTTCTCTGCTGTAGCCGCGCCAGCACTTCGTCTCGGCGCTCTGTGAATACGCGTCGCTGCACGACTGACAATTTTCCAGCGGGCACCGCGTGGATCTCATTGCCTACAATTCCCAGATCGACGCCCGCCGCTCCGATCGCATCGAGCATCGAATCCACATTCACCCCACGCACTTCGGCCGCGATGGCTGCATCATGTTCGCGAAGCCGCGCTTCGTTAGCGGCGACAACCCTGGCAGCTGCCACGGCTTGGCGCCTTTTAGCCTCCGTCTCGACGTTCTCTCCCGTGGCCTTCAGGGCAGCGCGGCCGGCGTCGCTATAAAGCAGGTCACGAAACATCTCGTCGAACTTGTCCGCGGCATAGGCGTACAAACTGCTGCGCTCCGTGACGTCGGGCGCAAAATTTACCGCTTTCTCGATCGTGGCGGTGTACTCTTGGTGCTGCGCGAAGGAAGCCTCATTCCGCTCGAGGTCGGTGCCGTCAGCCCGCGTCCTCCGGTCGAGCGCTTCGAGCCAAGTTCGCGGAGCTGCACGCAGGTTTCGCTGCGGCGCGATGGCGTTCAGAAGCTTCAGGTTTTTCGGAGGTTTGTATTCAGGTTCCATTATGTCGGTCTCCTTTGAAAAGTTTCAGTTCATTGCCGGGGTTGCCCGTCTGGGATTCCCCGGCTGGTTCGATCTGGCCCGACGAAAATTTGTAACGTTCGCTTGTCCTCGGATGTCGTCGCGCACATATGCTTACGGAGATAGTGTTACCTGGGGAAGGCATCAGTCACTCACCGCCAGAAATTTCTCGAGCTCCTGCCGCGGTACCAGTCGACGCCGGCCAGCGTGTACGGATCTGAGCTCGCCCGATTCCAGCATCAGCCGAATTTTCCCAGGACTTAGGCCGAGCGCCGCGCTAGTTTCGCGCATACTGAAAGCCAACTTCTCGACCGCAGGATCTTCGCGATGGGTGTGCTTGGGTGAATTGGGTTGGTTCGCCATATAGCTATATGTTTCGGCCTTCCAAATTGAGAATCAAATTCCGCGCGGCATTCACCGCACCTGGACCTTCCGCAGTTCCGCAAGGACCACTTGCCGCAAGCCTGAGATCTTCGCTGCGTCGATCTTTTCCTGTGCTAGTTCGCGGTTGAACGCATTGAGGTCGAGCACGTTATCAATCGCCTCGCGAGCAACCCTTTGCAGAACATCAGACGGCACCGCTTCCAGCTCATAGACGGACTGAGTGGCGCCGTACTTCGCCCTGAAGCGCCTGGTATTGGCGCTGCTCGGCTTAGGTTCGTCGAGTGAGGTCGGCAGATGGAGGCTCTCGAGCTGATCGTGGGTGAGTGCAACCTTGATGGGCGCGATGTTCGTGATCCCGAAGTCGTCGCGCATACTGCGCGCAAAACTGTGGGCGATCTCATCCCCATCCGGATCGAAGTCGCTTAAGATCAGCAGTACCAACTTCTCCTTGCCGCTTTTGATGAAGCGCTGGTGCATCCTGTGCCGGGGCGGAAGCGATGAGTAGCCGCGCCCAACGGTCATTGTCATGCCGAACCGCGAAACCACCGGACGAATAATATTCGCCGCGGTATTCTTCTCGATCGCCATTTCGATGTGATTTGGCTGGCTCTGCAAAAGGTCGCGGCGAAAGCCGGTGAGGAAGTTGTCGATCTGCTCGTCGATAAAACTGCCGACGTCGCGATGCACATCCCAGATGTCGACTGGCCGGGTCTCGTCATCGATCCAGTCCATCGGAATGTGCCCCTTAAGGCGGGCGCGAGTAGTCAAGTCTAAAAGTTCCTTGTAACTCTTCTTATCGTTTCTGTATCGGGAATCGGGCTTAGAGGCATGGATGAGCGGCGGATTATTCAGCAGCTCGTAATGGATTTTGCGCAGCGAAAGTGGAAGGAACTTCCTGAGATCGTTCAGCACGGCGATAACGGCATTCAGCATTGGGTACTTAGCCCCACTGATCTCCGCGCGACGGTTGATTTCGCGCAGCTCGAGGGTCGTTACCTTGATGCGTGATTTCTCTTTGCGCTGTTCGAGTAAGGCCTCGTAGGCAACTTCGGGATTCGTGCTGATGACCGCTTCTCGGACCTTCTCGTCGAACGACTTCTCGCGCTGGCGATTGTGCTCGCGAAGTGCCACCAGAAAGGCGTCCCGGTCTGCGCTCCGAGACACCCTAGTGTCGACGCGGCACGGCACTGCGATCAGCCCCGCGAGCCTGGCGGCAGCGTGGCGCCGGTGGCCGGACAGGAGCCAACGATCGTCGCTGAGCACAAGTGGTTCACGGATGCCGTGGATGCGGATGCTCTCCGCGAGCTTCACGATCTCCGGGTCGCCCGGATCGACCGGCCGATATAGCGTCACGTTCTCCGGAGAAGGCCTGACCAAATCGATCGGCACCAACTGAACCGGGTAAAGCCGAGAATCGGGACTAGTCTGGATTCGGCCAAAACCGTCCCTGACTATCTTCGCTTGCGCTAAGTTCCCCATCATCACCACACCTCCTCATCTCCCTAAAGGCACAACTCGTTTCGCAGGAGGCGCCGGGAGACTTATGGCATCCTTAGCGTCGCGAGGTTCGAATTGTGGGTCTTCTCTTAAGCACCCCTGAACTTTTGGCACTCTTACGAAAAACATAATAATAATAAAGATGATTCTCTCTTTTCTAAGGTGGCCACTGGCACTCTTATTCTGGCAATGTTGCCAAGGCGGCCACTTTTGGGGCTCCTAGGTGGAAGTGGCACCCTTAGCCTCGTAGTTGGGTAATTTCAGCAGCCATTTTCCGCCCTCACGGAAGGACTCGATCTTCAGTTGTTCGCGGGCTCGGCGTAACGTGCGGTCCGCTATTCCCCGCCGCGATGCCTCCTGTTCGACCTCCACGACCCACCGCGGGCCGCCGTTCAGCAGGTTGAGTAACAGGTCTGCGGCCTCGCCCCTCTGTTTCGGCTTTCGGCCCTGCGCTTGCTCGTCGAGCACCTCGTCTGCGGTGGCTTGGACTTCGCCGCCCCAGACTACGAGCTGCCGACCTTCCGAATCGGCTACGATCCTGTAGCGCAGCCCGCTGCCTCTCGACGCCAAATTATTTTTCAGTGGTAGGAACAGCGCGGCCGACTCATCGCCCTCAGGATCCTGGGCGAAGAGGTAGCTAGCGCGCGCCGCAGCGACGAACGCGATGGAGCCGGTTACCCGATGCTGCGCGCTGCCCTCACCCTTGTTCAGGTGCGTAACCATGATGATCGCGCAGCGATGTTTCTCCGCCAGTTTCGCCAGGGGAGCCAGGACTACGCGCACGTCAGAGTTCTTGTGACTATCCGTCGTGCCCATGTACGAGCTGACCGGATCAATTACCACGAGTCGAACATCGGGACGGTCTTTTAGGTTGTCCTCGAGCATTGGCAGGTCGGTGTTGAGATTGAATCCGCGCTCGACGAGTGCACCATCGCGGGATGGCGCGCTAACGCAGTCGACCACGGAGATGAGATCAAGGTCGCCGCCCGCCGCTTCAACTCGGGGGCGCACCGTATCGCTGGCGGTATCCTCTGCGGTCAAGATCAAGGACGCCGCCGCGGCACACCCACGGCGGCCATCGGGCCAGTCCATGCCGCGCGAGAGTCGCGCAGTCAGATCGTACGCGACGGTCGATTTACCAAGACCACTGTCGCCGGCGAATAGGCCGAGCTTTCCGAGCGGCAACCGCTCCTGCCACAACCACTGAACCTTCTCGGCTGCCACTGCGGACAGTTTCCGTACGACCATCCCGACAAAGGGCAACTGGACTGATTGCGCCATCTCGCTCAAGGCAGAAAATTCGGATTCAAAGGCGCCGGGCTTGTCAACGTGCCTGACGTGGAGGTCGGAGGCATCCTTAACGTCGGCTTTCGAGTACTCCACCACCTTGACCGTGCCGGCGAAGCGCAACTCGGCCAGGCGGCCGGCGATTCCCTTGACGAACGTCTCGCCGCCCTGGTCGGGCTCCTTGCAGATGATGATCGTGCTGAAGCCGCGGACGTGAGGCTCAGCCAGAATTGAGCACATGTCCGCGCCCGGGACACCGATCGCGGCGAGGTTGTGTAGCCAGAAAGTCAGCGCATCGGATTCGCCCTCGCACAAAATGACTTCGCGCACTCCGCGTTTGCGCTCCTCGTCAAGGCGCCAGAGTCCGTAGGGAATCGGCCGGCCGTCGGCTTTGCTCCACAGAAACTTTTTGTCACCAGCCAGTGACAGCCGGAGGCGTTGCCGCACGGCCTTTTGCCCGTCGAGCGTTAGGTAGCGGAAGACGAGGGCGCTCTTGTCTTCGTGAATGCCGTGTTGTGACAGGAAGTCAATCGTGAAACCTTTCGCCTTGGCGAACGCGTCGAGCGTCAACCCCACTCTCGGTGGCGTGCCGTTGCTGTTGCTGCGAGGTTGGTAGAACAGGTCCGCCAAGGACAGGCCCATCGCCGTCACGATAGTCTCGGCCGTGCAGCCGGCGCCCTTGCAGTTCACCAGGATGCGATCGTTGCCGCGGCTCACCGATAGCGACTGCGTCTTGGTATTGTCGTGCCCTGGACAGAAGGCAAGAAACCCATTGCTGGCTTTCAGCTTCCTGCCTGGTATCCGCTCTTCAAACTGTTCAAACGTCATCGCATCACCACCGCGAAGCCGGCCTGACTCATGTCGAAAGAAATTTGCAAAAGTAGGTCGCAATCGCACGCGCGCGCACCGCACCCCGGGCATGTGAGGTATGCAGTGTCGACGAAGCGCGGTTGATTACCGCCTTGCTGTTGAGAGTCGTTCACCTGCATCCTCCTCACCCCACATGCATGATAACTCGTAGTCATCACGCCACAGAAACCAGCGCGTCAGCGCTTCTGATATTGCCTCGGCGCGCGTGCGCCGCCGCCGACGGTTCGCATTCATCGTGACTGCCGCGCGCCCGCGGCGCGCTCGTCGAGCCACGCCATGAGCGTGCTTAGGCGCCAGCCAATCGCGGCGCCGCTGTTGGAGAGCTTAAAGGGTGCCGGAAATTCGCCCTTCTTGACCCAATCGAGCAAAGTGATCCGGTGGACGCCGGCCAAGTGCTCGACCTCGGGAAAGCGGACTATCCGGTCGGGTTCGGGAATGTTTGGTTTTCTCATCGCGCCACCTCTGCTTCGGCAGCGCGATCCAAAAAAAACGAGCGGCCGAAGCGATTAAGATTAATCGCCTCAAGGCCCGCTCGATTCTTTCGATACAGCCGAGTCCTTGCGGTACTCGGTCAGGGACGCCCTTTGAATTTAGGTTCGCCCTGTATTGCTGTTACAAGACTATAGAGAGGTGCGCGCGCAGTCAACTCCCGAGGTTCAATGATCGTCGCCAAAGGCAAATGAAAAAGTCTAATAGGAAATGGCGCTTTCAATTAGCCCCGTTTGCTTCATCTAACGAGCGTTAGGGACACGCGCGAGAGTCACGGCTTCTTGCGCTTTCGCGCCCTTCGCCCGCACTCGCTTCATCTCGGCTGATATCTGTTCCGCCGTCCAGCCGGCAAACCGCGATTTACCGCCCTTGCTCGCAAAGACCTTTCGATCTTCCTTCTTGAGTTTGCGCATCCGCCGCCGCCCCAGAGCCACCGCCGCAGGATTCTGTTTCCTCGCGACGACCGCATCATATACCGGGCGAACGTGCGACCGCGGCAACAACGGCGCGACGGCGGCAACAACGGCGGGCTGCGCTTGCGCTAACGTGCCTTGTGCTAGCGCGCGTCGACTAGTATTTTCGCCTGAACAAGTGCCCATTGCGCGGGGGAGTAAGTGAAACGAACGGGTGTCCGATTTGGAGCGGTAGTGGCGCTAGCGCTAGCGGGCCTTCTTCAACAAGGATGCGCCACAATTTTTCACGGTAAATCCCAGACAGTAAATGTAACCTCGGACCCTCCAGGTAGTTTGGTCGCTGTCGGAGGCAATACGTTTGTAACTCCCGCCCAGGTCACGCTGCGAAGAGATTCCGACTATACCCTCGTTGCTTCGAAGCCCGGTTACCAAGGGACCGGTAGTATCCAGCATTCCGTGGATTGGTATACCTTTCTTGGGAACATATTTTTGGCGGTCTGATTGGCTGGGCCATCGATTTTTCTAGCGGTTCCGCCTACGAGCTATCTCCAGAGACTGTCGCCATTCAGATGGTGGCGGTCCAGAATCCTTCCGGCCAGAACTATGGCGATACCCGTCGGCCGGCCGCTCCGCCGTCACGCGCACCCGTAGCACCGCCAGATCCGGAGCCTAAGGTTTTGCAACCGCCTCCAGTCGGCAATAATTTCCCCCCGCTTTAATCGGGACGCAACGATTACGACTGGGATCGACCAATCCGCATGGAACTTCCCTGGAAACGAAAGCTTCCGATCGGCGAAACTCTATACAGAGAGGCAGAACGGCTCGGTCTTCATTTCGACAAAACAGACAAAACGCGCGATGCCGATTTGCAACAACGAGTATTGGTCGCTTGGGCGGAGCGGCGAAACGCGATCGTCAACTATACGCAGACCTTCGCTATTGTCGGCACACTTCTGATCACGTTGGGCGTCGCGCTCTCGACCCAACGCGAACAAAGGAATCGAGAATCGGCCGACCTGATGCTCAAGTTTGACCAGCTGTTGTATTCGGGCAGAAGCGCGCCCGTAATGAGGGCACTGGAGATGGATGTCGGACTCGACAAGGCAAAGGACGTTGACGACGAGGCGATCGACGAATTTCTTGGAAACTACGAATTACTGGACGCGGCTTACTAGCGTAAACTGATCGACCCAGACATGGCCTACAATGCGTTCGAGGGTGACCTGAAGAGTGCGCTAAAGGATGCAAAGGTAAGGCGTTTCATAACCGACTCGAGGAGCGGCAACGATAACGCGGATATTTACAGTGGCGTATTGCATCTCGCCCGCGTTTGGAACCTCCAGTTCGTTCCACTCTCCTCTGCGAGTCCGGCCGGCGCACCCAGCGTCGGGTCGCCACCTTCTCCCAGTCCCTGATAACCAAGCGATTGCGCGTCGCCACGCCCGCCGCGCTCGGGTTCACAGTTTGATTAGAACACATTTGACTTTGCTCTAGTCGACAACTAGCGTCGCGACCTGATGCCGGTTACGCATCGCTCGCTCGCCGTCGCAGCGGGTTTGCTTTTTCTTGGCTGTGTCGCAGCCCCCCAGCCCGACTCACTACTCGTTGAAGCAGCCAACGCTCCGATAAGATGCAGCGAATCGAAGGATTGCGAAGTGAAATGGGCGCGGGCCTTTGATTGGGTGCGGCATCATTCCTCATGGCAAATTACTGCGGCCAGTCCCGAATTGATTCAGACCGAGGGGCCGATGGGCCTGCCGAATCCTGCTTTCGTAGTGCGGCGCGTCTGCCGCGATTCGCGCACGAGTTGACTGCCTCAAGGCGCTACTCATTACGACGGATCCGATTGACGCGTGTGAGGAGGGTGGCTGGCCGTTACGCAAGCTCACCAAGCAGATCGACAAGGATTTGCAAACGCTTCGCAGACAGTTGCCGAAAGCGGCGCCGCGGACATCGACCCCGTTGATTGCGCAATGGCGGAGGGAGGAGGATGCGCGCCGCGCCGCGCTTAGATAGTCAGAACCGCCCCTCGGGCGCTTTGCGGCTTGAGCGAGATCAACCCGCGCACCACAAATTGGCACATATTTGCCCTGCCGTGAGGTTCGTGTATAGTCGGATCGTTATGACGGAACGGCTCAAGCAAGCCTTCGAAAAGGTGGTCGCCGAACTGCCCGAATATGAGCAGGACGCCTTCGCGGAGGTGATTCTGAAACTGATTGAGTCCGATGAGCACCAGTGGGATGCTCAGTTTGCGAGTTCTGCACCGAAGCTTGAAAAGCTCGCCGACCAAGCCCTTGCAGAGTATTCGGAAGGGCGCACCGAAATTCTTGACGTCTCGAAACTCTGACTTCTCGAACGACAAAAGCGTTCCGGGGCTGCTATCGTAGTATTCCAGGGCCGGTCCAATCGCTCGCGAATCAAACTTACAAACAGTTCGTTCAAGACCCCTTTCACCCTAGTTTGCACTTCAAACAAGTACATCCGACACGACCGATTTGGTCTGTTCGCATCGGGATTCATTATCGGGCAGTCGGCGTCAAGCCATATGCTGATCAAATAGTCTGGTTCTGGATCGGCTCGCACGCCGACTACGACAAGCTGATCGCCAACCTTCCATAGTGCTTGGCTGTCTCTCGGTCGCTTCACTGCATCGGCACGCGGCTTCGCCAATTCAATCTAGCTTCAACTTGGCCGGCGGCCGTTTGACCTGATCGAGGTTAACGATGATCGGGTCGCGCAAGTTGGGGAAAAGGGCGAGCTTCTGAGCTTCTCCGAAAGTCACACATTCGTCGCCGAATTGCACATAGCGGACCTGGCCCTTCGGCCCGATCGTCTTCGTGAGTACGATGAAGGCCATCCGACTTCTAATTTAAGCACAGGTGAGGCTGCGGCGCTTCACCGGAGCGCCGCAGCTTACCGATGGTGACTCCAGCCGAGATTTTCGGAACGTTCCGAAAGTTCAACGCCACGGGTGATCGTGCGCTGGCGGGCGCGGGGGACGGGTCCGTCGTTTTCTCGCGCACGAGCGGCACGTGTCCCTTCGGCCGTCAGGCTGAGACCTCTCGCGGCCAAACAGCGCCAGGGGCCGCCTCTGCTTGCACGTGTCGCACCTTTTCACGACCAGCGTCACTGCATCGGCCCGTCCGGGCTTTGGCGCAGGACTTCGCGTGCAACTACCCGGAGCAGAAGGGGGTTAGGATTCGCGGCCGCGCAGGGACCACATAATATGGCGGCGAGAATCGGACTCTCCGGCACGAACACGAGCAGCCAGTCCCGGATGGCGCCGGCAATGTCCGCTGGGTCGGGCGCCCAATACGCGTGGCACTCCGAGCAGATCAAGAACCCGCGATCACCCTTTCGCGCCGCTTCGATGAGTGCGCGACGTAGCGAATGGCGCTCGGCGCAATCGCCACAGAGCCCTTGCGCTTCGCGGATCGTTTCGTCAAGCACGGTGCGATAAGTAATCACTTTGCGTTCACCTTCTCCGACTTCGCGAAGCATTCGAGATGAAATCTTTTCGCTCCTTGGTCGATTCCAGTGCCGGAGACCGGCCGTCTGCAGACCGCGCAGGTATTCCGAATCGCGCGCAACCGCGCAGTCTCCTCGTCGTACCAATTGCGCCATGAATCATCCCGCACCGGCTCTTCGCCGCGCGCGTACAGCTCGGCGTTAGCGCGGGTGAACTCATAGACGCCGCCGTAACCGCCGCGCGTATAGTTGAGCGCCTGACTGAGCGCGTCCACCATGTCGTCGTGGGGTGCTGCGGGAAAGCTCGATACCTCTTCCAGGAAATCGCGAAGCCAGGGCGCATCTTCCGGCAGATAGACGCGGCCGCTTTCCACCAGCGGCGTGACCGCCGTGGCCCTCGTGACCTTGTCGCTGTCGACCTTGATCGCGTCGATCGGCAGTCGAGAATTATTCTGAAGCTCCTGGATCAGCGATTGGCCGCTCGCTTTATCTTCGACTAGGACGCGATCCGGATTCCATTTCAGGGCCAGCATTTCCACCTGGCGCTTGAGCGCGGGGAACTCGACGCGATCGCGCCAGACGTCAAGAACGTAGTAACCAGTCTCGCCGACACCGAGCACTAGGCCCACCGAGTAGTCGTTCGACGAGCCGGCCTTGAACGCCGTGTCGAGACTAACAACGATCTGTTCGAAACGCGCTGGCAGCGTCGCGGGCGTGTGGTACTTCCACCACTCGCGTTTGAAGATCGCGCCTTCTGCCGCCGCCGGCCGTTGCTGGTAAAGTGCGGCCCAGGTAGCCCCACCGACCTGCTCGCGGATCTTGGCGAGAGTCTTGAGCGGAAACTTCTTGGGCCAGAGCGCCTCGCCTTCGTTGCGCCAGCCTTCGTCGGCCTCTGCGATCGCAGGCAAATTCAGCACGGACCAGTTTTGATCGGGATGCTCGCGCAACAACCATCCGCAAAGGTCGTCCTGATGCCATCGCGTGCTGATGATGACGACCGCGCCCTCCGGTTGCAGCCGCGGATAGGCGACGCTTTCGAACCACTCGTGAAGTTGGCGCCGGTAGGTTTCGCTGTTCGCGTCCTCACGGCCCTTGATTGGATCGTCGATCAGCAGAAGATCCGCGCCGCGGCCGGTGATAGGTCCGCCACTGCCGACCGCATAGTACGCGCCGCCCTTCACCATGCTAAACCGATGCGCTGCGGTGGAATCGCCAGCCAGCTTCGCGCCCGGGAAGATCTGCTGAAATAGGCTGTCAGACATCAGGTTGCGAACGCGCCTGCCAAAGTCGGTTGCGAGCTCGCTGCCGTAACTCGATGCGATGACGCTTTGCTCCGGATGACGGCCTAAGTACCAAGCCGGGTAGAGGGTCGACCCGATGAGCGATTTACCGTGGCGAGGCGGCATGAAGATCATCAACCTGTCGGTCTCGCCCCGTTCGATCTTCTCGAGTTCGTTCACGATGAGCCGATGGTGATGCGCGTGTTCAAACTTGGGGTAGGACATCGAGCAGAAGCACGCCAAATCGGTGCGCGCGAGCCTGATGGCGCCATCCATAGAGCCGGGATTGTTCACTATTCCGGCCTTCATGACGCCACCTGGACCCGACGCCGTTCCTTAGCGCGTCGGCGCTCGGCTTCGGCGTGCTTGCGCTTGCGGCGAGCTGAAGGCGGCTCGTAGGAAACGTGGCGCTTCCACTCTCGAAGTACGCCTTCCTTGCTGAGCTTGCGCTTGAGAATCGTCAGCGCCTTGTCGACCGCCCACGGCCCGTTGCCATTTACGAATACTTCCACCTGCCCAACCTCCACTGACCGTATAGAGCGGACGCCCTACGTTCATAATCCGCACAACCTCTAGCCATCGACCGCATACCCTCTGAAACCATATGCAAAACGACGCCAATGGCGGCAAAGACCTACAGTTGCGGGCCGTCAGGGTGATTCGGTATGCGCCGGCTGAGCAGACTCGCCCTTTCGCGCCGCCTCGCCTGTTCCTCGGTTGGCAACGCATCCCAACGCGCCTTGCCGGCCGCGCTGCGCTTGTCGCTAACGATCTCGGCGTGCTTCAGTCCGCCCGTAGGCAACTCGGGATAGCGAGCGGCAATCGCGACTCGGGTCGATCGCGTCGCCTTGCACAAAGAAACTGCGCCAATTGGCGCACTTCCCTTCGGATCCGAGCGCAGGACAGGCCCGCGCTTGCCCATCTGGTAGTCGAGCGGGCAGTCGTTACACGAGCAGCGCTGAAAACGCGGGCATTCATTGAACGGTTGATTACGCATCTCCATCGTCCTTCCCCTCCACGTCAGCAGTCGCTTCCTTGGCGCGCTGGGCGCGCTCTGCGGCGCGGGATTCGCCGATCTCCATGACGTTCGCGATCACTGCGGCTGAGATGTCAGTTACATCGCGGCTGCCGAGCTTGAGCTGCGTCCTGGCCAGCGGCGTTAGGCCGAGCGCGTTCGCATAGGCGAGCTGCGTCTGTTTCATCCGCCTGTGAGCGTCGACCAGGGCGCGAACCTCAAGATCGCGGCCGTCTGCCGTCAACTTGGTCACGCCCGTTTCGGTCAATCTCGCGAATATGCTGGCGCTTAGGATTTCGAGCTCACAGTAAGCCCGCGCCGTCGATTCGTCGGCGGGCGACAGCCAATCCGCCACGACGCGCAGCCGGCGCATCATCCGAGCGATCTTCCGCGCGCGAATCTCCAGCGCAGACTTCGATCCGGCGTATAGCCCATGTGTCAACGCGGGCATTTTTCAGGCGCTCACCTTTCGTGCCGAATCTTGTTCGAAACGATCCGCGAGCTGACGAACAGTTCCGGCTGGATACTTCGTGGACACCAGCGCCAATAACCGCTTGATATTGCTAAGCTTTTTCGTGGTGTCATGTTCCTTTATCATGTGCATGTTGAGCTAATGCTTGAAGATCGGCGTGCGGGGATCCTTCTTCTATTAATATAAGGTCTATTTGATTTACTTTATTTGATTTAAGTCTTTTTGAATTGACAATCAGACGCTTTCGTTGTATCTGATGTTTCTACGGAGGAGATACAATGAAAAACCTTCCTAAGTGGATTTTGACCGTTGCAGCTGGTGCCGTCTTCGCGGTTGGCTTCCAAGGAGTCGCAGGTGCAACCCGCGCGTGGCCTGCTCCGGAGCTCGATCCAGGAACCGTCGCCAGTGGCTTGGCGCTTCTGGTTGGTGGTTCTTTGATCGCGCTCGAACGCTACCGTTCGCGCTAGTCGGCCTCGCCCTGCGTTGCTCTTCGCGCCGCTCATGCAAGCTTCCGCGAGTTCTTCCGCCGCCGCTCACGGCAACTGCCTCGTGTAGATCCCGGGGTCGTCGACGACTTCGGCATCATCGACGAGTAACGCTTGAAAATCGGCGCGGCGGTATCTTCCACTCCGATGAGAGGACTTTCAGGTGTCCAACAGGTGTCCAGCGTGAGGTGATCTCACGCGATCTTAGGGCACCTCGATCGGCAAAAAGTGTAGCGTTCTCCGAAGAGCTACCCGACTCAGACGACCCTACCCGAGGCGAGGTCTTGCTTCGTGATCATGTGTTGCGTCGCCTTAAGGCCGCTGAGCGAGCGCCGCGCCGCCTCGGTCCATCGGTCGGCGCTCACCTTGCGCGGCTCGCCGCCGAAGACCGACGTGAAGTCGGGCTCGATTTGATCGGTGAAGCATGAGCGGAACAGCGGCCAGTCGCGCGAATCCAATCCGGTCGCGTAGCGCAACTGCACGTCGCTGATCTCCGCGCGGTCGAGCAGCAACTGAAGCTTGGTGTCATCCATGATGGCGGTCTCCTTCAGAACGTCCGTAGCGGAAACGGAAATTTCACTTCTTGCGTCTATCACCAAACGGCTGTCAGTGGGAGAATTTCATAAGAGATTGCTATTCGAGGTCTCTTCTTGATGTCAGAACCGCTATCGGACCAGCAGCTTTCTCTCCTCGACGCGTACTGGCGGGCGTCCAACTACTTGACCGTCGGACAGATCTACCTGATGGCGAATCCCCTTCTGCGCGAGCCGCTCCGCGCCGAGCACATCAAGCCGCGCCTGCTTGGCCATTGGGGGACTTCGCCAGGGCAAAATTTTATCTACGTGCATCTCAATCGGCTGATTCGCGAGCACGACGCCAACGTCATCTATATTTCCGGTCCCGGTCACGGCGGTCCGTCGGTCATGTCGCACACCTATCTCGAGGGGACGTACTCCGAGATTTATCCGCGAATTTCCGAGGACACCGAGGGCCTGCGCCTGCTGTTTCGCCAATTCTCGACGCCGGGCGGAGTACCGAGTCATGCGGGGCCGCACGTTCCGGGCTCCATCAACGAAGGCGGCGAGCTCGGCTACTCGCTCGTGCACGCGTTCGGTGCGGCGTTTGATAATCCCGATCTGATTGTCGCGTGCGTGATCGGTGACGGCGAGGCCGAAACCGCGCCGCTCGAAGGGGGATGGAAGGGCGTACAGTTTCTCAACCCGGTGCGCGACGGCGCGGTTCTGCCGATCCTTCATCTGAACGGATACAAAATTTCGGGTCCCACCGTATTCGGCCGCGACGACGACGAAGACCTGCGACTCCTGCTCGAAGGTCACGGCTACGAGGTCCACTTTGTCGAAGGCGACGATCCACCAAGAATGCATCGCGAGTTCGCCGCGACGCTCGACCAATGCTACGCGGCGATTCTCGCGATCCAGAGCGACGCACGCGCAAACGGACTCCACAAGCGGCGGACATGGCCCGCGATCGTACTGCGAACGCTCAAAGGCTGGACCGGTCCGAAAATTGTCGACGGCGTGCAGATCGAAGGGACGTTCCGCGCGCATCAGGTGCCGCTGGCGGGCGTGAGGGAAAATCCTGAGCATTTGAAATTGCTCGAGACGTGGATGCGCAGTTACCGGCCCGACGAATTGTTCGATGAACGCGGACGCCTGAAGCCGGAGATCAAGACGATCGCGCCGAGAGGAACTCGCCGGATGGGCGCGAATCCGCATGCCAACGGCGGACTCCTGACCATCGCGCTCGACATCCCGTCGTTCACGGACTATGCGGTGAAGCTCGAACAGCCGGGCAGCGTCAAGATTGAGTCGACGCGACCCTTGGGCAAGATGCTGCGCGATATCTTCGCCCGCAATGCCAAGCAGCAAAACTTCCGCCTGTTCTGTCCCGACGAAACCAACTCCAATCGCCTTGGCGACGTGTTCGAGGTCGAGAACCGATGCCTGGTGAGCCGCGTCGAGAGCTACGACGATCACGTCTCGCACGACGGCCGTGTGATGGAAGTGCTGAGCGAGCATTGCCACCAGGGCTGGCTCGAAGGCTACACGCTGACGGGACGCCACGGCGTTTTCGCGTCGTACGAGGCGTTCGCCATGATCGTCGACTCGATGGCGACGCAGCACGCGAAATGGCTGGAGACCTGCAAGACCGAGTTGCCGTGGCGGCATCCAATCCCGTCGCTGAACTACCTGCTCACCTCGACCTGCTGGCGCAACGATCACAACGGCTTCAGCCATCAGGGCCCTGGCTTCATCGACACGCTGCTGACCAAGCGTGGCATTGTGTCGCGAATCTACCTGCCGCCCGACGCGAACTGCCTGCTGTCGGTCGCCGATCATTGCCTGCGCAGCCGCGACTACATCAACCTGATCGTGATCGACAAGCAGGAACATCCGGTGTGGCTCGACATCGACGCCGCTCGCGAGCATTGTTCGCGCGGCGCGTCGGAGTGGCGATGGGCCGGCAACAACGGTGGCGACGATCCGGATCTCGTGCTCGCATGCGCCGGCGACGTGATGACCGAAGAGGCAATCGCAGCGGCGTGGCTGTTTCGCAAGTATCTTCCCGAGATGAAAATTCGAGTCGTGAACGTCGTCGATCTGATGACGCTGTTTCCGCCTGATCGCCATCCGCACGGCATGAGCGAGGATTACTTTCTCGAACTCTTCACGCGCGACAAGGACGTCATCTTCGCCTTTCACGGCTACCCGGGCGAAGTTCACCAACTCCTGCACGGCCGTCCGAATCCTGATCGCTTTCACGTGCGCGGTTACGTCGAAGAAGGGACCACGACCACGCCTTTTGATATGCTGGTGTTGAACAACGCGAGCCGCTATCACCTGTGCATCGAGGGGCTGCGGCGCGCGCCCCACTACCAGGAGCGCGCCCGCGAACTCATCAAGATGACCGAAGCCGCGCTCGATGCCCATCGCAAATACGTAGTCGAGAATCTCGAAGACATGCCCGCGATTCGCAACTGGAAATGGACAGCGGATTAATCCGATGAATGTCAGCCCGCTTGCCGGAAAACCTGTCGAGCAATCGCAACTCGTCGACGTGCCGCGCTTGATCACCGCGTTCTATAGCCTCACGCCCGACGTTGAAATTTTCGCGCAACGAGTCGCATTCGGCACCTCGGGGCATCGCGGCTCCGCGTTCGACACGGCGTTCAACGAGGCGCATATCCTCGCGATTTGCCAAGCGATTTGCCTTTATCGCAAAACTCAGAATATCAGCGGTCCGCTGTACCTCGGGATGGACACGCACGCGCTCTCGGTCCCGGCGTTCACCAGCGCGATCGAAGTACTGGCTGCAAACGGCGTCGAGACGATGGTGGATAGCGCAAGCGGATACACGCCGACGCCGGCGATTTCGCACGCGATCCTTGCTTACAATCGCGGGCGCAAAAGCGGGCTGGCGGACGGAATCGTGATCACCCCGTCGCACAATCCGCCGTCCGACGGCGGCTTCAAGTACAATCCGCCTAACGGCGGCCCGGCCGATACCGCAGTCACGAACTGGATTCAGAATACGGCGAACGATTTTCTCAGAAACAAACTCGAAGGAGTGCAGCGCGCTCCGTACGAGCGCGCGCTCACGGCCGCGACACTTCATAAGCACGATTATATCGGCGCCTACGTCGGCGACCTCGGCAACGTCGTCGATATGGAGTCGATTCGCAGCGCGGGCGTGCAGGTTGGTATCGATCCGCTGGGCGGCGCGGCGGTGCACTACTGGCCCGCGATGATCGAAAAGTACGGCATCGAGGCGACGGTGGTCAGCGACCTCGTCGACCCAACATTCCGCTTTATGACCGCCGATTGGGACGGCAAGATCAGGATGGATTGCTCGTCGCCGTATGCGATGGTGCGGCTGCTCGCGATGCGCGATCGTTTTGACGTCGCGTTCGCCAACGACACCGACGCCGATCGCCACGGAATAGTCACGCGCTCGAGCGGCCTGATGAATCCGAATCACTATCTCGCGGTCGCGATCTCGTACTTGTTTCGCAATCGCACGCGATGGCGCAAGGACGCTGCCGTCGGCAAGACCGTGGTGAGCAGCAGCATGATCGATCGCGTCGCGGCTAGTCTCGAACGCAAGCTGATCGAGACGCCGGTCGGCTTCAAGTGGTTCGTGGACGGGCTGATCGACGGTTCAGTGGGATTTTGCGGCGAAGAAAGCGCGGGCGCGTCATTTCTGCGCACCAATGGAACTGTCTGGACCACAGACAAGGACGGACTCATCCTCGGCCTGCTGGCAGCCGAGATGACCGCGCGCGAGGGACGCGACCCAGGCGCGATCTACAACGACCTGACGAAGAAGTTCGGCGCGCCCGCTTACGAGCGCATCGACGCGCCCGCGACGCTCGCACAAAAAGAAATTCTGAGGAAGCTTGCACCTGAGCAAGTAAATGCGCGCGAACTCGCGGGCGAGAAAATCTTCAAAACATTGACGGCCGCTCCCGGCAACGGGGCAGGCATCGGCGGAATCAAGGTTATCGCGGAGAGCGGATGGTTCGCGGCGCGTCCGTCGGGGACTGAAGAGGTCTACAAGATCTACGCGGAGAGCTTCCGCGGCGTCGATCATCTACATCGGATTCAGACCGAGGCGCAGGAGCTAATCGCGCGAGTCTTCAAGCAGGCCGAATCGGGCAAGAGCAACTAGGAAACCAGCTTGCCGGGTCGTCATATAATACTCTGCATCAACGTCGGCTCGTCGTCGTGCAAGTTCGCACTGTACTCGGTCTCCGGCGGCGTCGAATCGATTGTGGCCGAAGGCGCTGCGGATCGAATCAGCACGAGCGGCGGTAAAATTAAAATCCGCGACGCCCACGGCCGTTCGCTCGCCGAAGCGCACCGCGAACTCGCGCGCCCGCAGGTCGCCGTCGATGCGCTGTTCGACGAATTCGAGCGCCTGAAGCTGCCGCGCCTCGAGGCCGTCGGGCATCGAATCGTCTACGGCGGCGCGCATCATGTGGCTCCGGAAGTCGTCACCTCAGCGCTGCTAGCGGACTTGAAGAAATTGATCCCATTCGCGCCTCTGCACATGCCGGGCGGTATCGAGGGTATCGAGGCGGTTGCCGCGCGGCATCCGAAACTTCCGCAGGTCGCGTGTTTCGACACCGCGTTCCATCGGGGAATTCCCGAGCGTGCCGAGCGCTTCCCGTTGCCGCGCGAGCTGTGGGACGCGGGAGTGCGCCGCTACGGCTTTCACGGCATCTCGTATGAATACATCATGCAGGCTCTGGGAGCCGACGCGCCGCCGCGCCTGATAATCGCGCATCTCGGCAACGGAGCGAGCATGGCCGCGGTGGAAAACGGCCGCCCTCGTGACACCACGATGGGATTCACGCCGGCCGGCGGTTTCATGATGGGCACGCGGCCGGGCGATCTCGATCCCGGGGTGATTCTCTACCTGCTCGAGCAGAAGGGCTACGACGCCGCGCAGCTCGGTGAACTCGTGAATCTGAAATCGGGGTTGCTGGGGGTCTCGGCGCTCAGTGCCGACGTGAAGACGTTGCTGGACGCGCGAGCCACGAACGCGGATGCGGCGCTTGCGATCGAAATGTTTTGCTACCAGATCAGGAAAGCGATCGGGGCATTGACAGCCGCGCTCGGCGGAATGGATATGCTCGTCTTCACCGGCGGGATCGGCGAGCATGCCGCCGCTGTTCGCGCGGAAGTCTGCGAGGGGCTGGAGCATCTCGGAATCACGATCGATGCACGACGCAACGATTCCGGCCAGGACACGATCAGCGCCGCTGACAGCCGCTGCCGGGTGCGCGTCGTCCCGACCGATGAAAACCTGATGGTCGCGCGCCACACGGCTCGGTTGGTAATTCCCACCGGATGAAATAGGCATTCGCTGGCCGCAAGATTGCTCGCGGCGGTATAAGTCATCTGCACAAGTCTCGTCGAGAACATCCTGAAGAGGCACGCGCGATGAAGCTTTATTTCGCACCGCAGACCAGGGCAATAAGGCCGCTCATCATGCTCGAAGAACTCGCGGTGCCGTACGAAATTGTGCTGATCGATTTCAAAGGCGGAGAACACAAGACCGCCGAGTATCGAAAAATTCATCCGCACGGTCTACTGCCCGCGCTGCAGGACGGTACGCTCACGATGTTCGAGTCGGCCGCCATTTGCGCCTACCTTGCCGACAAGTTTCCGGACAAGCGGATGGCGCCGGCGCTCGGCACCGTCGAGCGCGGGATGTACTACCAGTGGCTGTTCTATTCGATGGCCGCGCTCGAGGGGTTCGCGCTCGACCGGGAGCGGATGAAAGAGTGTTTTCTGGTTCTCGATCGCGCGCTCAGCGGGCGGGAGTTTATCGTGGGCAACAAGATCACCGCAGCGGACGTGATGATCGGTTCGGGCGTGATATGGCTCGACGCGCGGCACCATCTGCTGGATGACTTCCCGTCGCTCGACGCCTACGCAAAGCGCTTGATTGCGCGGCCGTCATTCCAACGCGCATTCACGCCGCCGAGTGAGAACGCGCGATAGTAAATTCCCAAGGTGTGCGGACGATTCACAATCACGCGGCGCGACGGTAATTCGCTGGCGGCGGAACTCGGCGTCCCGGCGGACTCGTTCGTCGATTATCGCCCGCGCTACAACCTCGCGCCGACGCAAAATCATTTCATTGTCAGGATCAAGTACGAAAATCGCGAAGTGATTCCCGCCACCTGGGGCCTAGTCAAGAGCGGCTCGAAGGACGCCAGCATGGCGGCCAAGACTATCAACGCGCGCTCGGAGACGGTCGAGACGCGGGGCGCATTCCGCGACGCGTTCCAAAAACGGCGATGCGTCGTGCCCGCCGATGGCTTCTTCGAATGGACCGGGCCAAAGACCGCGCGGCAGCCGACCTGGTTCCATCGCGAGGACAGCCGTCTGATCCTGTTCGCCGGACTCTACGAGTCATGGCAGAAAGAGCAGGGCGTCTGGCAGACGACCTTCACGATTCTAACGACATCAGCCAACGCGCTGCTCGAGTCGTATCACGATCGGATGCCGGTGATCGTGGCAGATCGCGACGCCGACGACTGGATGGACCCGCGCGCCCCGGACCCGCACGCCCTCAAGCGGTTACTGGTCCCCGCGCCCGCCGATTTACTGATCGCAACTCCGGTCTCGCCCGACGTCAACAACGTTGACAACGATTCCCCCGATCTGCTGGAGCCCGCCGGCCAGATGAGTTTTTCAATGCGAAGTGGCTAGGCGGACAAAGGGCATTTCGAACCACATAGTAGAGACGCAGTTACTTCTGACCATGAGCGGTGCCGAAGTAATCGCCGCCTTTTGGGTGGTGGTCTTCGCCGCCCCACTTAATGTCGTTCGGCCGGGGAATACAGTACAGGAATGCGGCGTGGCCATGCGACTAGATACACTTCGTGGATGCTCAATTGATGCACTTTCCGGCGCGTGATAGTTGATCGGGTCCGGTAGTGACTGCGACACGGCGCGGGGCGGCGTACCCAAGTGGTTAAGGGAGAGGTCTGCAAAACCTCCATGCATCGGTTCGAATCCGATCGCCGCCTCCAAAACTTCCAATAGCCCTCGCGAAAATCGCTAGCTTGACGCAAGGCTGGCAACGGCGTATCTCTCCACATCTTCGGCCTGCTTTTCCTGATTCTCTCGGAACCAGCGATTTGCCGAACAAGGGGTGGACGTGGTTGCGAGGCGATATCTCTCGCGACAGCTCCATCGTGATTGTCAACAGTTACTTAACGGCAGGAGGCTCATTATGGCAGCGGTATCAAGCGTCGTGTTTCTCAAACCTCTACCGGGTCGTCTCGAAGCGCTGATGCGCGACATCGGGCGGGCTCAAAAGATGATCAAGCGCATGGGCGGAACACTTCGCGCGTATAACGAGGCGTCGGGCCCGAATGCGGGAGCGATCGCCCTGGTGGTCGAGCACAGCGACTGGAAGGAATACGGCAACTACATGGCAAAGCTCGAGACCGACAAGGACTGGCAGTCATTCGTGGCCGAGATCAGCTCCGCCAAGTCGCCGAACGCCGAAAGGGTCGCGACCGGACTCAACGTGGAACTGCCGAGCTAGACGGAATCGTCGAACGAAGAAAACTCATCACGCATTAGGAGAAAACTATGGCTATCGCACAAGTCTTTACCTGGGCTCCGCGTCCAGGCGCCGTCGAGCAATTTCTCGCTATCGCCAAGCGGGCGGACAAGATTATCAGAGGATTGGGCGCCACCACGCGCACGCTCAGCGCGGTCGCGGGCGCGGCCCCAAACGCCTTCATCTATGTAATTGAAACGCCGAACTGGAAGGCGCACGGCGAACTCAGCACCAAGCTCGAGACCGACAAGGACTGGCAAAAGCTGATCACGGAAGTGAACTCGACGGACAAGCCCAGCGCCGATCTCCTTTCATCGGCGGTTTACTCCGAAATCCCGCTCGGCTGATCGAATCTCGCGGGAGGGGACACGATCCCCTCCCGTCGTTTCCGCGGTTTCAAATTCCCAATCGATTTGCATCTTACAGCTTCGGGTTGTTGCGCGAGAATTGGCGGAATTTCGCGATCAACGGAAAGCCCGTCGCGGTGTCGATGATCTGCTCGAGCTCGAAGTCGATCACTCTTTCCGCGCCGGAAAAGGTGCGCACGCGTATCGGACTCCAGTCGATCGATGCGCGGCCGGTGAGCTGAAGAGTGCGGCCGGAATCGAAATCGATAAACAGGAGCCCGGCGTGTGGATTGACCGTGAGATTGCCCAGCGTATTGAACATGCTGTTGCCGTTGTAGTCGGGGAAAGCGATACGCCGCTCGTCGAGTATCCGCACGAAGCCGGGGTTGCCGCCCTTGTGCGACACGTCGGCGCCGCGCTCCGGGTTATCAGTCGCGATGAAGAAGGTGTCCGCGCGAGAGATCTGCCGTTGCTCCGATTCTGACAGCGCAGTCCCTCCGCTAGCCGTCTGCTCCGCCGCGGGAGTTTGCCGGATGCCGACAAATATCCGCTCCTGCAGGTAGCGCCGGCAGTTGCCGTAAACCTCGTCGGTCGTGATGAAGATTGCGCCGTCCCGGATAACGCCCCGGCCGTTGACGCGGACGCGCCGTGAGGCGACAAAATCCGGCGCGAACAGAGCGATGTGGCCCTCATCTGCCAGATTGCGGAATAGCGGATCGCCGGATGATATCGGCGCCGCGATTCTGAGCGTGCGATCATCAACGGTCTCGATAAACCCGGGTTCGCCAGCGACGACCGAGGCCCAAACGTTACCGCGGCTATCGACACTGCCGAACACCGCCATTTGCCGGCGCTTAAGAAACTCGCTCGCGCCCGGAGGAAGATGGTCGGCGATGCCTTCGCCGACGTCCTCGGCGATGTCGCGGACGCCGGCCCGTTCCTGCACCGCAATTTCGCCGCTGTGAAATTTCATCGCGGTCAGGGCGTAGGCGCGCCGGGCATCGCGAGATGGTGATCTGGCTTTACCTGCAGTTTGACGAGGCAGGGCGGGCCGTCGTCGCCGTAGCAAAGGTTGCTCACTTCGCCGAGTTTCGGATTGCGGTCGTCATGCGTGTAGTCGGGACAGATCCAATGCCCGCCTTCGCGGTAGAGAACGACCGCGAAATATCGGCCGGCCGCGAGACTCCCGGTGATCGGATCTCCGCGCGACGAGATCTCGCGCGAGTTGATGATATCGAAGCCATCATGCGCCGCGTCGGGCGAGTACTGCATGAAGAAAAGTCGCCATTGCCGGCCGGGCCGCGCGGTCGCCTGGTATTCCATCGCGCGATCATACGAGAACACCGGCTTGTCGCGGCATAGCCATGGCCGGACCTCTTCGGCGAAGGCCGGACTCGCGATCAGGATCGCGAACGCGGCCGCAACCGAGAACAATCGTCCAACTTTTAAAATTTTCATAACCTTACTGACCTGCGATCGCGATGATGCGGCCGACGATCTCGCCGAGGTTGGAGTCCTTGGGCGTGAAGATCGCTTTGACGCCGAGCTTAAGCAGCGCTTTACGATCGGCTTCGGGGATGATCCCGCCCATCACGAGCGAGACGTCGCTGGCACCGCGGCTTTTCAGCAAATCGATCGTCTCGCACGCGATCGACATATGCGCACCGGCGAGGCTCGAGATCGCAAGCACGTCGACGTCCTCCTCGAGCACCGTCGCAACCATCTGCTCCGGCGTCTGCTTGAAACCCGCGAGCACTACTTCCATCCCGGCTTGCATGAATGCGTGCGCGAGCAGCTTGATCGCGTTGATATGCCCGTCGAGGCCCGCCTTGCCGAGCGCGATGCGAATCTTCCGCTTCGCGACCGGCACCTGAAGCGCGCCGACGGTCACGCTGGTTTCGAGAATCGGCGGCGTGTAACGGCCACGGCCGACGCGCACGAGCGAATCGGTCCACTCGCCGACGGTGCCTCCGGCGCGCGCGAGATCGATCGTCGCCTCGATCAGTCCGCCGCTGCCGTCATTCGCACCCGCCCGTTCGAGCGCCTCGCGAGCTTTCGCCACAGCCGCTTGGTCACGTGCCGCGCGCCATCTCTTAATCGACTCGACGCGTTCCTTTTCCTTCGACGCCTGCGCGGCGTGGTCCACGTTCTGCTCAGGCGGGGGCGTCAGACCGACTTCGCCAGTGAACGCGTTGACTCCTATTTGCAAGATCTCGCCGGACTCGACTTTGCGCTGACGCTCCGCAAGCTGCCGCGTAAGTTCGCCGCTGACGATTGAAATGGCGCGGGAGTAGCCGGCCTTGCGCAGCCGCATCGCGATTTCGCGCGCGCGCGACGCGGTCTCGTCGGTGAGCTTCTCGATTACTTTGCTGCCCTCGAAAATATCGCCATAGCGCGCGAGCCCGGTTTCGTGCATGAGAACCTGCTGCGTGCGCAGGCTCAGCGTCTGCTCGGCCTGGTCGGGCAGGGCGAGCGCCTCGCGAAATCCCGGCAATTGGAGCGCGTTGACGCGCGCGTCGGCCGAGATGACGACCGGTAGCGCCTCGTACGCGATGCGGATGATGTTCACTTCGGGCTGCGGCTCGGTGAGCGTGAGCGAGCGCACCTGGCATCCGGCGCGGAAGGCGACGCCGGCGACGCCGTACTCGCCGGCGCACAACTCGCGCCAGAGTTTGAAGTACGCGCGAATCTTGCAAATCTCAGGCACCAGCTCGATGCCGCTATTGATGAAAAATGAAATGCGCCTGACGGTCTGCTCGAACGCGGCGGCGTCGAGCTTGGGACGCAGCGCATCGAGAATCAGCAGCGCGTTGCCGAACGCGTAACCGATTTCCTCGGCCGGCCCGGCGCCGCTCTCCATGTAGTGGTAGCCGCAGCAGTTTATCGGGTTCCAGTTCGGCACGCGCTCGACGGCGAATCGAATCAACTCGGTGGAAAGGCGGAAAGAAAGCTCCGGGTGAAAAATCGACGTGCCGCGCGCAACGAACTCCTTCAGCAGATCGTTCTGCGTCGTGCCGCGCAGCTCGGTCCAGGGCACACCGTGCTTTTCCGCGACGACCAGGTAGAGCGCCAGGATGAACGGCGCGGTCGCGTTGATCGTCATCGAGGTGTTGATCGACTGAAGCGGGATTCCCTCGAACAGCCGCTCCATGTCGTTCCAATGGCAAATCGAAACGCCCGCTTCGCCGACCTCGCCGCGGGCGACCGGGGCGTCGGGGTCGTAGCCGTTCTGCGTGGGCAGGTCGAACGCGATCGAAAGCCCGCGCTGACCCTGCTTCAGGTTCGCGAGGAAGCGCTCGTTGGCCTGGCGCGCGTCGCCGAATCCGGCATAGGTGCGGATGATCCACGGTTCGCGAGGCGCGCGAGATTTTTTGTCAGCTTCGGGCATCGCCACAAGGTTAGTTATCGAGGCATCGGGATTCCAGCCGATGTGCGATGAAGATACCGGTTCGGTTTACGAAACATTCAAAGCTGCGCGCGATTCAAACGGTTCAATCTCAGCCGCGTTTCTCAAGCGGTTCGGCTCGTATCTCAACCCAGGGAAATCGACGGCTCTCATGGTAGACGGACACCGTTGGCGGCGGGAAAGAAAGGTCGGCGAAGCCGCCTGCTGAGACAGCAACGAAGCCGGCGAGTTTGTCGATAGTCCAAAATACGGTGGCACCGCAATTCGGACAGAAACTTTGAGTGATGTGGCCGCCGTCGTCGCCGACACGAACGAACTCGGCCGCGCGCCCCTCAGTTGAGACGTATTCTTCGCGAAACCAGGCGCTGAAGCCGAATGCGCTGCCCGTTTTCCGCTTGCAAGCCAGGCAACGGCATACGGCAATGCGAGTAGGTTCGCCGGAGCAGGTCGCTGAAAGCTGGCCGCATGAGCATTCTGCTCGACGCGTGGTCATCGTTGGCTCCTATACGTTCGTTTGGCAATCCCGGAAAAAGCGACTTCATACCATATGTTGGGGTCTTGGGACGTTAGCACTACCAAGGGTAGTTTCGTTCCGTCGAAAACTGTTTTACTGGGAGGCGAGGATCGCCCGATTTGAGGCCGGGCGGTGCATGGGGCGTGCTGACAGTTGTCCATACCCAATACGTAGCACGTCGAGTCCGGCGGGGTCAGGCTGAATAGTTCATCCCCCCTCCGGAACGGATGCGGAGATTCGGAACCGGAACCGGCTTCGCTTGCGCGAAGCTGTCCGAGATCCTTCCTCGCTCGCGTTGCTCCCTTCGTCTGGATGACACAGTCGGCGGTCGCTGTTGCTCGCTTCGTCGGGATGACAGAGGAGAGGGCGCGATGCTCGCGTCGTCTGGATCGCAAATAGAGGGGGTGCGAGCGTTGTCGGGATGACAGAGGAAGGCGGGGCGGTTAGCGGCGATGTGCGGCGCGCGGGGCGGGTTCGTGTTCACGATGGTGCGCCAGATTTTCGACGATGCGGTCAATCAGCGCGATTCCCGAGAGACCGGAGTGCTCGGCGATCTCGAGCACGGGAGTTCCGGTCGCCGTGCGGATTCGCGTGATCGCCTTGCGCGCTTCCGCCGCGCGACTCAGCTCAGACTTTGCCAGCTCGGCGAGATGCTCGAGATCTCTTTTGCGTAAATGAGGTCCGCGGCGACTGGTCAATGCCGATATGTCGGCAGCGTCGAAATCGGATGGCGGTATGCGATTAAAGAACACGGCGGCCGGCGGGAGATGGATGCTGTTCAACTGCGCGTGCGTCTCGATCGTTTCGGAAATCGAAAGACTGTCGGCGGTGGTGACCTGGACGATTGCGCAATTGCGCCGGTCGCGCAGCATCCGCGAGATGTTGCTCGCCTCTTTGCCGACGATGCTGTCGCCGAACGTCGAGCGCGCCGCGGTCGGCATCTTAAGCAGGCTCATCGCCTGTCCGCTGGCGGGCGCATCGACGACTATTAGGCTGCGCGCCGGCGCCTTGGGATCGGTCCGCCCGGCGTCGTAGAAAACCTTCCCGAGCATCATCAGTTCGCGCAGCCCAGGCGCGGCTTGTACGAAAAATTGGTAGAGGCGGCTGGCGAACACCGCCTTCAGCAACATCCGGCCCGGCACCACGAGGCGCAGATATTCCTCGAGCGCAGCGCGCCCATCGAGCGTCATCAGCGCAAGATTGTGCGCGACCTGCGTCGGCACGAACGACGGTGCGACGCCGAACGTCGCTGCCAGCGGGGCACGCGCGTCGCATTCCATGATGAGAGCGCGCGCGCCGGACATGGTCGCGAGCTTTGCAATCGCGGCGCTGAGCGTGCTTTTCCCGACCCCACCCTTGCCGAGCACGATCAGCACGCGCCGCGCGAGGATTTCGTTTAGCATTTGTGGAACAGCTGGGCGACGGGATTTGCGGTCATTGTGCTACGTGGAACCTAACCCCTAACCCCTTCCCGCGCGGGAAGGGGGACCGGATAAAGGCAAGAACCTTACCAACGGATTAGGTTTGCTCCCCAGGTGAGGCCGCCGCCGCATGCGTTCAGCATCACGACGCTGTTGTCGTGAATCCGCCCTTGCTCGAGAGCCTCATCGAGCGCGATCGGCACCGATGCCGCCGAGGTGTTGCCGTAGCGATCTATATTCGTGAAGACTTTTTCCGGCGGCAGCCCGAGCCGCTCGGCGACCGCCGAAATAATCCGCATGTTTGCCTGGTGCGGCACGAACAGGTCGATTTCTTCGAGCTTGACGCCGGCGCGCTCGGCCACCAGCCTGCTCACTTCCTCCATGCTCTTGACGGCGATTTTGAACAGCTCCGGGCCTTTCATCTGAATCGCGTCATCGGTGCATCGACGTACTTCGGAATCAATAGTGCTGCGAGTTCCGGTGGCGCGGACCGAGAGCAGGTTCCAATGCTCGCCGGCTGAGCGCAGCAGGCTCGACAGCACTCCGCGATTTCCCGGCTCTGTCACCATCACACACGCGCCCGCGCCGTCGCCAAACAGCACCGCGGTGCTGCGATCGTTCCAATCCACCATCGTCGAGAGCGCGTCGGCGCCAACCACGAGTACGCGCTTGAAGTCGCCGGCGCGCATTTGTGCGTCCGCGACTTGAACCGCATACACGAAGCCCGAGCACGCGGCGGCGACGTCGAAGGCCGGGATCGACGTGATGCCGAGGCCGTACTGTATCTGGCATGCGAACGACGGGAACGCGTACTCCGACGACACGGTGCCGACGATGATCGCGTCGAGCTCCGCGGGCTTGAGCCCCGCGCGCTCGAGCGCGGTGCGGCTCGCGTCGATCGCGATTTGCGCGAGCGACTCGCCCTGCCGCATCGCGTAGCGGTTGCCGATGCCTGTGCGCGAACGGATCCACTGGTCGGAGGTGTCCATGTACCGCTCGAGATCCTTGTTGGTCAGCGCGGTGCGCGGGACGGCTCGTCCGGTGGCGACAATTCTTGAGCCCATGATGAACCGGTTAGCCCTGGTTAGGCGGGCCTGAAGGCCAGCGTGGTGTTGGTGCCGCCGAAGCCGAATGAGTTGTTGAGCGCGATGCGAATCTTGGCCGGGCGCGCCTTGTTGGGCACGTAGTCGAGGTCGCATTCGGGGTCGGGAACTTCCTGGTTGATGGTCGGCGGCATCATCCCGCGATCGATCGCGAGGACCGTATAGACCGACTCGATCGCGCCGGCGGCACCAAGCGTGTGCCCAGTCATCGACTTGGTCGAGCTGATCGCAAGTTTCGCCGCGCGCTCGCCGAAAACGTGCTTCACTGCTTGAGTCTCGGCGACATCGCCTTGCTCGGTCGAAGTGCCGTGCGCGTTGATGTAATCGACTTCGTTGGGATCGAGGTCGCTGTCTTCAAGGCACATCCGCATGCACTTGGCGGCGCCGCGTCCATTCGGCGCGGGCGACGTGATGTGGTAAGCGTCGCTGTTGGCGGCATAGCCGCAGATTTCGGCAATGATCTTTGCGCCGCGCTTGATCGCAGCGTCGCGCTCCTCGAGTATCAGCGCGGCCGAGCCCTCCGACATCACGAATCCGTCGCGCTCCTTGTCGAATGGACGACTGGCTTTCTCGGGCTCTTCGTTGCGCGTCGAAAGCGCACGCATCGCGACGAATCCGCCCACGCCCAGCGACGTGACCGCCGCCTCCGAGCCTCCGGTGATCGCGGCGTCGAGGTAGCCGAGCCTGATCATCCGGTACGCCTCGCCGATCGCATGACTGCCCGACGCGCACGCGCTGGTGGTCGCGAAATTTGCGCCGCGGGCGCCGTAACGAATCGAGATCTGGCCGGGCGCGAGGTTGCTAATCAGCTTGGGGATAAAAAACGGCGTGACATGGCGCAGCCCGGTCTCGATGAAGACCTTGTGGTACTCCTCGATCGTGCAAAGGCCGCCGATACCGACGCCGACCAGCACGCCGACGTTATCGGCGTTGTCTTCGGTGATCTTGAACCCCGACTGGCGCATCGCTTGCTCGGCTGACGCGACCGCGTACTGGATGAACGGGTCCATCTTTTTGATGTCCCGCTTTTCGATCCAGTCCTCGGGATTAAAATCCTTCACCTCACCTGCGATACGGGCGGGGAATTCCGAGGCGTCGAAGCGCGTGATCAGCCCGATACCGGACCGACCCGCCATCAGGGCATCCCAGTTCTTCTCCACTCCAACTCCGAGTGGGGTTACCAGACCGACTCCGGTGATCACCACACGGCGCTCAAGCATTCGTCTCATCAGGCCCCTCATCCTCCGTCGAGTTCAAACTTAATCATCTACCAAAAAAGAGCGGTGGTCGAGAATCCGCGGTCGTGCAATGCACAGGTTATGCGTCCCCCATCCGCAAGCCTTGCATCTAAACTTGTACCGATGAAACAATCCAGAAGTGCCGTTCAGCAATCCCGCAGACGATCCGTTCACAAAACTCGCGCAAAATCTTGGCGAACTCGAGATTGTGATCGGCGAGCGCGCCCGGCCTGCGATTGCCGGCGTGCGCGAGGGTCTGCGCGACGCGCTCGCATGCCGCGAGCGGGGCGACATGGCCGGGTCGATTGCCGCGATTCGTATTGCGATGGAACGGCTGGCTAATCTCGGCGGCACGCTCGATGAGGCAGAGGGCGCGATGATGCGGTTTATCGCGGAGCGATTCACCGAAGCGCTCGGCGCCGGTCACAAAGGTGATGCGAAAACCAGCGTGGACGTGATGCGTCGCAAGGCCGGCGACATCAAGGACGACGACAAGAAAGATTGGTGACCGCGACTCGGGAAGTTGGCGAGTCGTGCGCGGCCCGCGCTAGATTTAGCTTCATCCATTAAACTAACAACTGGCGGAATCGATGGCCGCCCCCAACCAACCGTGGTGAAATCTTGGCGACTGCAGCGCAAATCAAAGTGAACCGGTCCGACCTGGACCAAACCTGCATCAACGCGATTCGCGTGCTGACCATCGACGCGGTCCAGAAGGCCAACTCCGGCCATTGCGGATTGCCGATGGGCATGGCGCCCGTCGCCTACCTGCTCTACACGCGGTTCATGCGCCACAACCCTAAGAATGCGAAGTGGTTCGGGCGCGATCGCTTCGTGCTGTCGGCGGGCCACGGCTCGATGCTGCTGTACAGCCTGCTCTATCTCACAGGCTACGACATCTCGCTCGACGACATCAAGCAGTTTCGCCAGCTCGGCAGCAAAACCCCCGGGCATCCCGAATATTGGTGCGTCCCCGGCGTCGAGACTACCACCGGGCCGCTCGGCCAGGGCTTCGGTAACGGCGTCGGCATGGCGATGGCGGCGAAGCATCTCGAGGCCCGCTTCGATCGCGACAAATCTGGTTTGTTCGATCATCGCATCTTCGGCATCTGCAGCGACGGCGACCTGATGGAAGGTGTGGCCAGCGAGGCGGCGTCGATCGCGGGCCACCTCGGGCTCGGCAACATCATCTATCTCTACGACGACAACCACGTGACGATCGACGGGCACACCGAGCTCACCTTCGACGAGGACGTGGTCAAACGCTTCGACGCCTACAAGTGGCATACGCAGGATGTCGCGGACGCGAATGATCTCGCGGCGCTGTCGAAGGCGATCGAAAATGGAGTCGCGGAAACGAGCCGCCCATCGTTGATTCGCGTGCACTCGATCATCGGCTACGGCAGCCCGCATAAGCAGGGCACCTCTGCGGCACACAGCAATCCGCTCGGCGTTGAAGAGGTCAAGCTGACCAAGGAATTTTACAGATACCCGACCGAGCCGCCGTTTTTCGTGCCCGACGACGCGCTCGCGCATTTCCGCGAATGCGTCGAGCGTGGCGAGGAACTGGAAAGGGATTGGAGCGCGAAGTTCGAAACCTACGCCAGGAAAAATTCCGCCTTGGCCGGTGAATTTCAGACAGCGCTCGCGAAAGAGCTGCCCGCCGGATGGGACGCCGAGCTGCCGGTGTTCACGCCCAAGGAAAGTCTTGCGACGCGCGTTTCAGCCTCGCAAGCCGAGGCTGCCATCGGGAAAAAAGTCTGGAACCTGTTCGGCGGCTCCGCCGATTTGAACGAGTCCACTTTCACGGACATCAAAGATGGCGGCGATTTCGAGCGCGGGCATTACGAGGGCCGCAATCCGCACTTCGGAATCCGCGAGCACGGCATGTGCTCGATTCTCAACGGCCTCGCGCTGCACGGCGGGTTCGTCCCCTACGGTTCGAGCTTCCTGTGTTTTACCGATTATGCACGGCCGTCGATTCGGCTGGCGGCGCTTATGGAACTGCAGGTGGTGTTCGTCTTCACCCACGACTCGATCGGTGTCGGCGAGGACGGCCCGACGCACGAGCCAATCGAGCATCTGGCTTCCTTGCGCGCGATTCCACATCTCACCGTGATTCGCCCCGGCGACGCGAACGAGGCCGTCGAGGCCTGGCGCACCGTCATGACGCATACGCACGGACCGGTGTTGCTCGCGCTGTCGCGGCAGAAGGTGCCGACTTTCAATCGCACGAAGATGGCGCCTGCCAGCGGCGCACGTCGCGGCGCGTATGTGATCACGGAGACTGCGGGGCGTCCCGCGGACATCATTTTGATCGGCTCAGGTTCTGAACTGCAGCTGGCCGTCGATGCGAAACCGAAGCTCGAAGAGAAGGGCAAGTCGGTCCGCGTCGTAAGCATGCCCAGCGAGAATATTTTCGAGCAGCAGGATCAAGCCTATCGAGACGCGGTTCTGCCGCCGAGCATTCGCCGGCGGCTCGCGGTCGAGGCGGGCGCGCCAATGTCGTGGTACCGATGGGTCGGGCTCGACGGCGACATTATCGGGATGACGACCTACGGCGCATCGGGCAAGGCCGAGGAAGTGATGAAGCATTTCGGCTTCACCGTGGACAATGTCGTCGAGCGCGCGCTGAAGTTGCTCGCGCGCTAAACGGGCTCGACCAATTTTCATTCAGGAGCGAGCGAACAATGGCCAAGCGCCGAAAATCCTGTTAAGCAGTTGGAGCATTTTGGACAGGCCGTATGGCTCGATTACATACGCCGTCATCTGCTCACCTCCGCTGAATTTCGCCGCATCCTCGACGAGGACGGCCTCAAGGGCATGACGTCGAATCCGACGATCTTCGAAAAAGCGATCGCCGGCTCGACCGACTACGACGATCAGCTCAAGGAACTCGCGCCCACTAAAAGAAGCATCGACGAAATATACGAAGCGCTCTCGATGCAGGACATCAGGATGGCGGCCGACGCGTTCCGCCCGCTCTACGACAAGACCGGCGGCATCCACGGCTACATCAGCTACGAAGTTTCGCCGACGCTCGCCAACGACACCGACGGCACTATTGCGGCGGCGCGCCGCTACTGGGATACGCTCGCGCGGCCCAACGTGATGATCAAGGTGCCCTCGACGCCCGCGGGTCTGCCGGCAATCGAGCAGCTCATTTCCGAGGGGCGCAACGTCAACGTCACTCTGATGTTCTCAATTAAGCACTACGACGACGTCGCCGAGGCGTTTATCCGCGGCCTCGAACGCCGGCTCCGGGCGGGTAAATCCATCAACAAGGTCTGGTCGGTGGCGAGCGTGTTCGTCAGCCGCGTCGAGACTCTCGTCGATCGCAAGCTCGAAGATAAACTGAAGGGCGCGCCGAACGAGGCGGTCGCCGCGCTGATGGGCCAGTCGGCGGTCGCCAACTCGCGGCTCATCTACCAGCGTTACAAGGAAATTTTCGCCGGCGCTCGATTCAAGGACATGCTCGCGAAGGGCGGGCGTCCTCAATGGCCACTGTGGGCGTCCACCGGCACCAAGAATCACGCGTACAGCGACGTCAAGTACGTCGAGGAACTCGTCGACCCCGACACCGTCAACACGATGCCGCCCGCGACGATGGATGCGTTTCGCGACCATGGCAAGCCGCGGGCGTCGCTCGCGGAGGACGTCGCCGAGGCGCGCGATGTCGTCAAGCGGCTCGCGGCGGCCGGGATCGACCTGATCGAGGTCGGCGAGGAGTTGCAGAAAGAGGGCGTGGAGTCGTTCGCGCAGTCGTTCGAGGATTTGAGCGCCGTCATCAAAGGCCGGCGCGCGGCAATCATCGATGGTGCGCACGACAAGCAGACGATCGCGGCGATCGGTTACGAATCGCAGGTCAGTACGACGTTCAAGGATCTCGACAAGAACGATTTTCCCGCGCGGCTATGGAAGAAGGACGCTACGCTCTGGTCGAAGGAACCTAAGGAGCAGGAGGCAATCAAGAACGGGCTCGGCTTCCTGACCGTGCCGGAGACGATGGCCGAGCGGGTGAAAGAGCTCGCGTCGTTTGCCCACGAAGTGCGAAGCGCCGGCATCCGCGATGTCGTCTTGCTCGGGATGGGCGGCTCGTCGCAGAGCGCCGAGCTGTTTGCTACAACATTCTCGAGCGCGCCCGGATATCCGAAACTTCACGTTCTTGATACGACGGTTCCCGAAACGATCCGGGCGCTCGATCGCAACATCGATTGCACACGGTCGTTGTTCGTTGTCGCGAGCAAGACCGGCGATACCATTGAAACGGAATCTCACTTCAACACGTTCTTCGAGCACGTGAAGGCGAAGTCGTCGAATCCCGCAGGGTCGCATTTCGTCGCGATCACAGACCCGGGAACCAAGCTCGCGGCGCTCGCGAAGGAAAATAAGTTCCGCCGCGTGTTCCTGAATCGCCCCGAGATCGTGGGCTGCTACGCAGTGCTGTCGTATTTCGGCCTGGTGCCTGCCGCGCTAATCGGAATGGACGTGGCCACTCTCGTGGACCGTGGGATTCGGATGACGCACAGCTCTGCCGGATGCGTGCGGGTCGAGGAAAATCTCGGAGTGAGCCTCGGAGCGGCTCTGGGCGCGCTCAAGAAGGCGGGCCGTGACAAGGCAACGTTCATCATTTCGCCGGCAGTCAGCGCGTTCGGCCTGTGGGTCGAGCAACTGATTGCCGAAAGTACCGGCAAACGGTCTCGGTATCGTTCCTGTTTGCGACGAGCCGATGGTCCACGCGAAGTCCTACGGCAAGGACCGCGTCTTCGTTTACCTCAAGCTCAAAAGCGGCGCCGATTCCGCGCAGGACGGAGCGTTCGCGGCGATCAAAAAGGCCGGGATACCGACCGTGCTTATCACGCTGTCGGACAAAATCGATCTGGGCGAAGAATTCATGCGCTGGGAGATCGCATCGGTGACAGCCGCCGCGGTGATGGGGGTCGAGCCGTTCAGGCAGCCGGGCGTACAGGAGAGCAAGGACAACACCAGCCGCATCCTTGCGGAGTTCGCGCGCGGCAAGAAGTTTCCCGCGCAGGCCCCCGTAGCGGAGGAGGGCAAGCTCGCGCTGTTTTCCGGCGGCGTTGCGAGCGACGCATTGAAAGGCGGCAAAGATTTTCGCGCGATGCTCGCCGCGTTCATGAATCTTGCGCGGCCCGGCGACTACTTCGCTGTGATGGCGTACGTTTCGCCCAATCCGACGGTGGAGAAGGAGATCGCCGCGATTCGCAAAGCCGTCGTCGAGCGCTACGGCATTGCGACAACATTCGGCTACGGTCCGCGATGCCTGCATTCTACCGGACAGTTGCACAAGGGCGGTCCGAACACCGGCTTGTTCCTGCAAATCACGCAGGACCATTGCGACTCGATTACGATTCCCGGTAAGCCATATGACTTCGCGCAACTCAACGAGGCGCAGTCTCTCGGCGATTTCCAGTCGCTCGAAGCGCATGGCCGGCGCGTCATTCGCGTACATCTGGCGGGAGACGATCCAATCGGTGCGATCGAGGCGCTCCGCCGGGAGATCGTCGCGGCCATTGCAAGGTAACTTATGTCTGAACCGAAACTGATCATCCTCAACGACGCGCAGGAGCTCTATGTCCGCGCTGCCGAAGAAGTGGCGCACATAACCGGCGAGGCTATCTGCACGCACGGCGAGTTCACGTTTTGTCTCTCGGGCGGCTCGACGCCGGCCGCCACTTACGACCTGCTCGCGACGCGGTTTCGCCTGAGCGTCGATTGGAAGGAAGTGCAATTTTTCTGGGGCGACGAACGATGCGTCCCGCCCGATCACGCCGAGAGCAATTACGCGATGGCGAATCGCATGATGCTGAGCAAGCTCGGGCTCCGGCCCGACCAGGTGCATCGGATGCGCGGCGAGGACCCCTCGGCCGCGGCGGCTGCCGCTTACGAGAATCTGTTGCGCAAGCGGTTCGGCCTTGGCGACGGCGAATTTCCGCACTTCGACCTCGTGATGCTTGGACTTGGCGACAATCGTCACACAGCGTCGTTGTTTCCCGGCGATTCCGTGATTCACGAAACGCAGCGCATGGTGGCGGGGGTGAAGGTTGACGCCGAGCCTCGCAATCGCCTCACGGTCACGCCGCCGGTAATCAACAACGCGCAGCGCGTGATGTTCCTGGTGGCGGGACAGGGGAAAGCGGCTGCGGTGAAAGACGTGCTGGAAGGACCGCGCGACCCGGACAAATTCCCTGCGCAGATCGTCGCGCCGCACGACGGCGAGCTCATCTGGATTCTCGACAAGGCCTCCGCCAGCCTGCTTTCTCCGCGCTGATCAGACAGAATAGTCGCGATGCGATTCATATTGCGCCACTTCACCGCGGTTCTCATCTTTGCCGCGGTCGCCGGCTGGGCGGTGTTCTACCTGCCGAATTCTCCAAGTTGGGCCATGCTCCGAATGAAACAGGCCATCGACGCGCGCGACGGTGATGAAGCGGCGAAGTACGTCGATTTTGAAAGCGTCGTGAAGAAGGCGGGCTACGAGATGGTGCAGAAGCAGGGCGGCACCGACCCGCTGAGCGCGATGCTCGGCAATGCAGCGATCGATCTTCTCACCAAGCCGATGGCGCAACTGGCGAAGTCGTGGGCGGTCCAGAAAGTCGATGACGGCGCGCGCGAGGTGCAGATGCCCGGCGCTGCGGTGGCGGCCTCGCTCGTGCTGCTGCATCGCAGCGGCGACACCGCGGCCACGGACTTCACGGACAACAGGGGGCAGCGGTGGAGAATACACCTGGCGCGCGGTGGTGACGGCTATTGGCGCGTTACCGAGATCGAAGACGTCGGGCAATTGCTCCAAAAGCTCCAGCGCAACCAGCACCTAGGCACGCCTTAGCGCGCGCGTTACGGGACCGTTTCTCCTGGCGTTAGCGCCCCCTGCGTTTACTCTGCTCCCGGCGACGGCTACAATAGGATTGACGCGCGGGCGAACCTGACGGGCTCGGCCGCGTTTTAGCATTCGCCACAAAATGAGACGCCCAGATATAAGAAATTTAGCGATCGTCGCCCACGTCGATCACGGTAAAACCACTTTGGTCGACGCGATGCTGCGGCAGTCGGGCGTGTTCCGCGCCAACGAGCAGGTAATAGATCGCGTGATGGATTCCAACGCGCTCGAGCGCGAGCGCGGTATCACGATCATGGCCAAGAACACCTCGATCCTGTGGGGTGAGACGCGCATCAACATCGTCGACACCCCCGGCCACTCGGATTTCGGCGGCGAGGTCGAGCGCACGCTCTCGATGGTGGACGGCGTGCTGCTGCTGGTCGATGCATGCGAGGGTCCCCTGCCGCAGACGCGGTTCGTGCTCAAGAAGGCGCTCCAGTCGAACCTGCCCGCGATTCTCTGCATCAACAAGATCGATCGCGCCGACGCGCGCGCGCCCGAGGTTCTCGACGAGGTCTACGATCTGTTCATCGACCTCGGCGCCAACGAAAGCCAGCTCGACTTTCCGGTGCTGTACACGCAGGCCCGCGCCGGCACCGCGTCGCTCAGGCTCGACACGCCGAGTGAAAATCTGATCCCGCTGTTCGACGCGATCGTCGCGCATCTGCCCGGCCCCGAAGTCGATCCCGACGCGACGCTCCAATTTCAGGTCAATAACATCGACTACGACGACTATGTCGGCCGCCTCGCAGTAGGCAGAATCATCGCGGGCTCGATGACGGCGTCGCAGAGCTATTCGCTTTGCCGGCGCGACGGCAAGACTGTCGTCTGCAAGGTCGCCCACATCTACGGATGGCAGGGGCTCACGCGGGTCGAGCGCGATACGGCCAGCGCGGGCGAGATAGTGATCGTCGCCGGGGTCGAGGACATCGCGATCGGCGAAACGATCGCCGACCTCGAGAATCCACGCCCGCTGCCGCCGATTCGCATCGACGAGCCGACTGTGGCGATGACTTTCTCGGTGAACAATTCGCCGTGGGCGGGCCGCGAGGGAGAATTCGTCACCTCGCGCAAGCTCGGCGAGCGAATCGAATTCGAAGCGCGCCGCAACGTCAGCACTCGCGTCGAGCAGTTGTCGCCGGAAGCATGGCGCGTGATGGGCCGCGGCGAATTGCAGCTCGCGGTGATTATCGAAACGATGCGCCGCGAGGGCTACGAGATGCAGGTCTCGAAGCCCACCGTCATCACCAAGCAGGCCGACGGCCAGGTACTCGAACCGATGGAGATGCTCGTCATCGACATCCCGTCCGAGTGCATCGGCGTCGTCACGCAGATGCTCTCGACGCGCAAGGCCAAGATGCGCACGATGGTCACGCACGCGAGCAATCGCGTGCGCCTGGAGTACGACATTCCCGCGCGCGGCCTGATCGGCTTTCGCGGCCGCTTTCTCGAAAGCACCCGCGGCAACGGCCTGATGAATACGCTGTTCAACGGCTACGCGCCGTGGTCGGGCACGATTCGCTCGCGCGCCAACGGCGCGATGATTTCCGATCGCGAGGGCGTCACCACGCCTTACGCGATCTTCCATTTGCAGGAGCGCGGTATATTCTTCGTCGGACCCGGCGAGCCAGTTTACGAAGGGATGATCGTCGGCGAGTATGCCCGCGAGATAAACTTGCCCGTCAATGTGTGCCGTGAAAAAAAGCTCAGCAACATGCGCGCGTCAGGCCACGACGAAGCGGTTCGACTGTCGCCGGCGCGCGTCCCGACCCTCGATGCGGCGCTGGAATGGATCGACGAGGAAGAGCTGGTCGAAGTCACGCCCAAGTCGGTGCGGCTGCGCAACCGCGTCCTCAAGACCGCCCTCAGGAACAAGCATCGTGCGGGATACATCGACGCGCCGCCGTCGGAGATGGCCGAAGGCAACTGATCGCTGCGTGAGCCATGCGGACGGCGCCGCGCCGGACGTGGCGATGGCGTCACGGCAATCATGAGACTGGTCCGAATCGCCGCGCTTTCCGCGCTCATCCTGGCAATCGTGATCGGGGGTTCCGCGGCGCTGATCCTGTTCAACCAGGCGCGCATCGTTGTCTATGTCCTCGCCTCGATCCACAAACGGACCGGCGTCGAGATCATCCCGCGCTCCAGTTCCGTTCATCTCGGTACTCATCTGATTGTTGTCCTCGACCAGCCGCAGGTCATCGACAACGGTCATGAAATCGTCAAGCTGAAGTCGCTCAGCGCCATCGTCTCCTACCATTCACTCTTCACCGGCACCGGCCTTCCTCTCTATCGCTTGACCGCGTCGAGTCCCGAGATCACCCTTCCTGTCACCGCCACTAACTCGGCTGCGCTCCCCGTACCGCGCCCCGGCACGCCGACGATCGATGCGTTGCAGGACACGCTGCATTCGCTCGCGCGGATTTGCTGGCGCGTCGAGGCCATCGACGCATCCGTGCGCTACGCCGACGGAGCCGGACTCGCCAACCATGTCGAAATCGTCGCATATCGGACCCGCCGGGATCCTTCCCGATGGCTGATCGAGTTCAAAGGCTCGCTGCTGAGCTCGCCCGTTTCTGGCGCCGGGATCAGCGGAAAATTCAGCCTTGGCGCCGGCAACAATGCGCGGCCCAGCGAGTTTGGGCATGGCCAGATGTGGACCTGGAACGTGCCGCTGGAGGGTATCGAGGCAGAAGGCTTTACCTTGGCCGGCGCGATCCAGAGCAACCTCAAGTTCTCGGTTCATGACGACGGCGCGTTGACCGGCGAACTCGACGCTAATGCGCAGAATCTGGTGCTCAAGAGCGCGCGGCTCGCCGCGCCGCAGGATTTGGGCGAGTACTCCTTGCATGCCGGCTTCGACGTTACCGACGGCAAGTATGCCGTCACGCAGATCATTTTGCGCCGCGTCAACACAGCGCTGCTTTCCGGCGAGACCGAGATTGTAGGTCCTGAAAGCGAGAAACCGCAGCTGGGAATCCAACTTGGCGGGTTTCACTTCGACGCAGCTACCGTCAAGCAGAAGCTGCTGGCGGTTCGCCATCTGCCTGCTGACTTCGTGAATTTGCTCAACCGGCTCGGTCCAGGCAAGGTGACCGTCGGTGGCGCGACCCTCAGTGCCGCACTCCAGGAGATCAAGACTGCCCCGCTCGATACGATTCGCAAGAACCTCGTGGTGAGCGCCACCATCCAGGACCTGGGTTTCACAATTCCGGCGGATACCAGGCTGCCGGCGGTCGAGGGCCTGAGCGCGCAGCTTGGTTACTCGAAGGGCTTGCTGACGATCTCGCAAGGCACGGCGAAGTTCGGAACCTCCGCCATCCACGACCTCGTCGCCAGCGCGAATCTCGGTAACGGAGTCGAGGGGGCCGACTACAAGACCAGCGTGAGCGTCGACGCGGATCTCGCGGAGCTCTTTCCGGCCATCGCCAGGTCGCTTGATTTATATCAACTGCAGCAACGCGATCGTCTCGAGCACTTGAGCGGCCGCGTCCAGCTGGTTGCGACCGCAACTGGAAAGTTGAGCGTGAAGAATCTGGTTCCGCCCAAGGATTACCAGGTGCGCGCGGATGCTATCGGCACCGTAGTCACGATCAAGGGATCGCCCGGACCGCTCAAAGTTTCTCGCGGCACCATCACCGTCAATCCGGATTCAGTCAAGTTCGACCGCGTGATGCTGGCGGCGACCGGTGGCGATGCGACCCTGGACGGCACCGTGAATTTCGTAAAGCAGGGATTCGCACTGCGCGATGTAACCCTGGGGCTTCATGACTTCCCGTCCGAAACCTGGCTGTCGCTACTGATCGATCCGTCCGACTTCAGTGTGAACGGGCCGATTGGCGGCAAAGTCGTCGTCAACAGCGATCCGAAAAATCCCACGACCATGACGCCCGAAGGCAAGCTGACTCTCGACAAGGGCGATGTGAAATTCAACTTCCTGCGTTCGTCTATCCTGGTTCAGGGAGCCACACTTACGATGCATCGCAAGCAGGTCATCCTGTCGATGCCGGGTTCGAAGCTCGAGGACCAGGCGATCAACTTCCGCGTCACCGTGCCCGACTACACCCATCCCTCGATTCGCATCGACGCCACCGTGCAGAAGCTCGATCTCGAGGTGATGAACTTTGTGCGGATGCCGTGGTCGCCAGCCACGCCGCCGATTCATTTTCCGGTTCCGTGCAGTGGCCATATCGAAGCGCGCGCGGCAAATCTCGCGGCGTTTCAGATGACCGACGTCAAGACTGATTTTACCCGCAGCCCCGCCGGGGATTGGCGCGTTTACAACATGAGCGCGACCGCCTATCGCGGGAAGATGCAGCTCGAACTCGTTGGCCGTGCCCCGGACAACTGGATTCAGATGATGGGCAGCGCCACCGACATGGACCCCGCGCCGCTCTTCATGCTGGGCGGCAAGAACAAGCAGTCGCCGTTGGTGGGGCATCTCTTTCTCGCTGCCGATTTGTGGGGCAACACCGACACCAACTTCTTCGAAACTCTCGCCGGCGACATGACGATCACCGTGCGCGACGGAACGCTCAACAAGTTTACGCTTCTCTCGCGACTGCTCAGTTTTATCGACATCAAGAATTGGCTGAGTGCGCAAATTCCGGACCCGCGCATCAACGGCGTCCCGTTCAAAACGATCTTCACCGATTTCAAAGGCAACGGCGGTCTCTTCTACACCGACAACTTCGTCCTCAAGGGGCCCGTGATGGATATCACCGCCAGCGGCAGCGTTCAGTTCGGCGCGGGCACGCTCGACATGCAGGTCGGCATGTTCCCGTTCGATACGGTGGATTGGGTGTTAAACCACATCCCGCTGATCGGCGAACGCATCGGTGAAGGCACGGGCAAACTGGTCGCGGCGTACTTTCACGTCAGCGGTCCGGTCAGCGATCCGTCGATCTTGCCGAAACCGATCACGTCGGTGGCTGAGTTCGTAAAGAAAACCCTCGGTATGCCGATAAACATTATTCGTCCCAACACGATCAAGTGAGCCTCTCGCGGCCAGCCCTGATCGTTTTTTGCCGCGAGCCGGTCGCAAATCAGTCCAAGACCCGGTTGATCGGAGCACTCACGCCCGCCGCGGCGGCGAGATTATCCGACGCGTTCATTCGCGACGCGCTCGCCAAGGCAGTCTCCATCCGCCCCTCGCAAATCGTTATCGCGGCCAGTGCAACGAGCGGCGCCGAGCGCAGCGAATACTTCCAGCGCCTGGCGCGTCGATTCGCCGCCGAGTTGATCGATCAAGGAAATGGCTCGCTGGGCAGGCGGATGGCGCGCGCGCTCGGGCAGTTTTCATCTCACGGCGCGCTGCTAATCGGTACCGACACGCCCTCACTTCCAACTGCTCTGCTCGACGCCAGCCTCGCAGCACTTTGCCGCACCCGCGTCGTGATCGCGCCCAGCCTCGACGGCGGCTACTACGCGGTCGGCGTACGCGGTCCGATGCCCCCGATCTTCACGGCGATTCGATGGGGCAGCGGCGGCGTCTTCGACTCAACCGTCAAGCTTCTCAAACGCGCCGGCATTCCCTACGCACTGGGGCCGGCATGGTACGACGTCGATCGATGGGCGGACGTGATGCTGCTGGCCGCCCATCTGCGACTGCTGGCGCGATCGCGCCGCCGCGGAAGCTCTTCGCCATGCCCCGTGACGGAGTCCGTCCTCAAGCGTCTTGGAGTCCTGCGCCACGCTCGCTAAAGTACCTCGGTGATCGAGCTGATTCTCTACACACGAAACGACTGCGAGCTCTGCCGCGAAATGGAAGAGGTGATTGCGGGTGAACTCCCAAAATTCGACGCGCGCATCCAGCGCATCGAGATCACCGGCGACCCCGGCCTCGAGGCCCGCTTCGGAATCGAAGTGCCTTTGCTGTTTGTCAACGAACGCAAGGCGTTCAAGTATCGATGCACTCCGCGCGAATTGCGCAAACGCCTGGCGCGCGAGGCGCGGAGCTGAGATGCCGGCGCGAACCCCTCACAAGATGCGGGTGATATTCGTGACCACCGGGAGCGAAGAGCAGGCCGTCGCGATCGCGCGCGCTCTCGTCGGCGAAAGGCTGGCGGCATGCGTCAACATCGTCGGACCGGTTCGCTCCATGTACCGGTGGCGCGGCGGCGTCGAAGACGATCGCGAGTATCTGCTGATCATCAAAACTCGCGCACTGCTTTATATGAAAGTGGAAACGCGTGTGCGCGAGATGCATACCTACGAGGTGCCCGAGGTCCTGGCGCTGAACGCCGATCGCGGCTCGCCTCCGTACATTCAATGGATGCTCGACTCGACCGGCCCGCTCCGCGGACACGCGGACCAAGGTCTATCGAAACCCGCTGCCGGTCATCGCGGACGCTCACGATGATCAGGATTGCGATTGCCGGCGCCGGTGCGATTGCTGAACGCGCGCATATTCCCGCGCTGCGGAGTGTCGCCGACGCGCAAATCATCGCGCTACAGAGCCGCACCATAGAGAAGGCCGAGCACGTAGCAGGGGCGCTTTGGCCGGACGACGCGAGCCGGCCGAAAGTCTATTCCGATTTCGATCAAATGCCGGCGCCCGCGCGTCCCGACGCGGTCGGAGTCTTCACGCCGAACCATTTGCATTGCGAGTTCGCAGTCAAGGCTCTCAGCGCGGGCGCGCACGTGCTCGTGGAAAAGCCGATGGCTCCCACCGCCGCCGCCGCGCGTGCGATGGTCGATTCGGCCGCGAAAGCTCGGCGCGTGCTGATGGTCGCGATGCAGCGGCGCTTCGGCGGAATCGAGCGCGCGATCAAGGAGGCCCTCGCCAGCGGAGCGATCGGCAAGCCCAATTTCATTCGCGCACGGCTTTCGCACGGCGGTCCCGACCTGTGGGCGCCGGGGCAGAAGTGGTTCATGACGGCTTTGGAAGCGGGCGGCGGCGCGATGCTCGATCTTGGCGTTCACGTCGCCGATCTCGCCATCTGGTTCATGGGCGAGATCGATTCCGTCTCGGGACAGGTGGGCGTCCTCGCGAAACAGATCGATGTCGACGATACGGGCGCTATGATCTTGCACTTCAAGTCGGGCGCGATCGGCGTGGTCGAGGCGAGTTGGAGCAGCATGCCGCCCCTGTCGGCGATCGAGATTTACGGGACCAAGGGCAGGGTGATGGCGGGGTATCCGCGCAACGACATCTCGATTCTGAGGGACGACGGCAGTCCGGCGCCCGGGTTCTCGCGCGAGGACGTGATGAGTCGTTTCGATCCGCGCGATCTGCTCGCGCCGTCTCGCGCGCTCGCCGCAAACTTCATCGGCGCAATTCAAGGCCGCGCGAAACCTTCACCCGACGGGAACGACGGACTGCGTGCGGTCGAGGCGGTCGAGGCTTGCTATCGTTCGTCGCGAACCGGCAGTCGAATCAAGCTGCCGCTCGATTCATAATTCAGACATGTTTCGCGAATCGATCAAAAGCATGGCGCCGTATCGGCCCGGCGAGCAGCCGCGTCCCGGCCAGCGCCTGATCAAGCTCAACACCAATGAGAATCCGTATCCGCCGTCGCCGCGCGTCCGCCGCGCGGTTGCGAAAGCGATGGCCGGTTCGGCGCTGCGCCTGTACCCGGCGCCGCGTGCCGATGAATTCGTGGCGAGCGCCGCGAAAATCTACTCGATCCCACAAAGCATGATCATCGCGGGCAACGGCTCGGACGAGCTGCTCGCGATGGTGTTTCGCGCGACGCTCGGTAGCGGCGACACCGTCGCGTATCCGGTGCCGACGTATTCGCTCTACGACACGCTGGCTCTCGTGCAGGAGGCGCGGATCCTCCACTGCCCGCTCGGTGCCGATTTCGCGCTGCCGCTCGACGCGCTGGCCGATGCGCGCGCCAATCTCACGATCGTATGCAGTCCGAATTCGCCGTCGGGCACGCTGACTCCCGCTCGCAAACTCAGCGCGCTAGCGAGACGCCTCGACGGCCGTTTGCTCGTGATCGACGAAGCCTACGTGGACTTCGCAGACGAGAATGCGCTCGGCCTGGTGCGGCGCTATCGCAACGTCGTCGTTCTGCGCACGCTGTCGAAGTCCTATTCGCTGGCCGGGATGCGGCTCGGCCTGTGCTTTGCGCATGCGTCGGTGATCGACGCGCTGATGAAGGTCAAAGATTCGTACAACTTGAGCCGGGTCGCGCTCGCCGCGGGGGCGGAGGCGCTGCGCGACGCGTCCTGGATGCGCCGCAATGTCGCCAAAGTAATCCGGACGCGCATTGCGACCGAGTCGCGCCTGCGCAAGCTCGGCTTCGAGGTGCCGCCATCGCAGGCGAATTTCGTGCTGGCGCGGATGCCGGGACGCGACATGGCGCCCGTCATGCGCGGTCTGCGCCGCGCGGGTATCCTGGTCCGTCATTTCGCGACGCCGCTGCTCCAGGACGCTCTCCGAATATCGATTGGAACTCCGGCCGAGATGGACGCGCTGTTCAGAGCACTCGCGCGGTGGGTCCGCGCAATTCCGCCGAAAGCGAAGCGCCGCGTTCGCGCATGAGCGGTTGAACCGATGGCGGCGATCAGGCGTCTGTTCGGAAGTTTTCGTTCGTCCCGCGGAAAGAATTCTGAATCCGAATCGCGCCCAACCATCCAATGGGTCGTTGCCGGCCTGGGAAATCCTGGCGAGGACTACTCCCGCTCGCGCCACAACACCGGCTTCATGACAATCGATCGAATCGCAAAAGCGAAAGGCGTCGAGCTGGGCCGCCGCCGATTCAAAGGCGTCACCGCCGAAACGACCCTGGCCGGCAAGCCCGCGCTCCTCGTCAAACCCCAGACCTTCTACAATCTCAGCGGCGCGTGTGTTTCGGACTTGCTTGGTTATTTCAAAATCGCGCCGCAGCAACTAATCGTGCTGCATGACGAGCTCGATCTCGAAGCGGGGCGCATCAGGATCAAGCAGGGCGGCGGTGACGCCGGCAACCGCGGCGTTCGCTCGATTGCGGAGTCGCTTGGAACAACAGACTTCATTCGAGTCAGGATCGGAATCGGGCGGCCGCCTGGTTTTACCGTCGAGATGGAACCCGGCCGGCAGCCGAAAACTGAAGAGAACAAGGACTACCTGCTGCGTCCGATGACCGCCGCCGAAAGAAAAGCGCTCGCGCCGATTATCGAGCGCGCGGCGGGCGCTGTCGAGGCGATCGCGGAACATGGACTCGAAGCCGCGATGAATCGTTACAATCAACGCGGCTAGACTATGCTGAGCGACATCGTCTGTAACAGATTGTTCTAAAAACCAATCATTCTGTTGACAAATCCGCAAGTCCCGCGCTACAGCATCAAAACATTGGAGGCTTTGTCGCGTTGGGCGGGTAAAGGTCGCGTCCCGCTCCGATGGCTGCGCTGTTCGTGCAGACGCGAGAGGAGTTTGGGTTAGCCCCAGCCGGCCACACGCTGCGTGCGGTCTCATAATTCTCACCCAGGAAGAAGGGCTGCCATGTCTGAGGAAAACAAGACCCGCTTCAGGAGCGCGGAAGAAGCTCTGCGCTTTTATTTCCGTCTGCGCGAACTGCTTTACAGCGGAAGAACGAGACGGTTGGTGGCCGACGAGTTACCGGCGGATGCGTGCACGATCGCCGCCAACGCACTCGACGATTGCCAATGTATCGGATGGTCCATGCGAGGCCTCGACGACCTCGCCCTGTGGCTGCTCGGCGAAATCTACGGACCGACCTGCTTCGGCGTGCATCGCCGGACCTTCTCCCACGCGTGCAAGGCCGGCGGACTCGAGTTCCCCGACCGCGAGTTCAGATTGCGCGACGTCGGCATGATCCACGAGCGCGCGCTCGGCGTTGTAAAACGGGGGCTGCGCAAGCTGGGCATGATCCCCGGCCGCCAAGTGAAGACCGCGCGCGAAGGCCGCCCGTTGAAGACCGTGCGCAAGCGGGCGCACCTTCACGGCAGCCAGGCGGCGAATCGCGGATGAGGCGCGCGCGTCCAGTCCGATAGCAGTGCCGCGCGGGGTATTCCGCGCCGTCAAAATTCCTGTACGCTTGAGAGCCACTGGAACGCCGGCGAACGGAATTGACGAAGCGGAACGTGAACGAAAATCAGGCGAATGAGCAGGCGGCGGCGCTCGCGCGCGGCGCCACCGAGGTTATTTCCCCGGCGGAGCTGGCGGCCAAAATTGCGCTAGGACGGCCGCTCAGGATCAAGCTGGGGATGGATCCGACCGCGCCCGATTTGCATCTCGGTCACAGCCTGACGCTCAAGAAAATGCGCGACTTTCAGAATGCGGGCCACACCGTAATTTTCCTGGTCGGCGACTTTACCGCCATGATCGGGGATCCCACCGGACGCAACGAGGCGCGCAAGCCCCTGTCGCGCGACCAGATCGAGCGCAACGCCGAAACCTATCGCGCGCAGGCCTTCAAGATTCTCGATCGCGATTTGACCGAGGTCCGCTTCAACAGCGAATGGATGAATGAATTGGGCGTGCGCCGCCTGATCGAGATTGCGGCGAAGGTGAGCGTCGCCCGTCTGCTCGAGCGCGACGACTTCGAGAAACGGCTCGCCGCCGAGGAGCCTTTGTTCCTGCACGAGCTGCTCTATCCCGTGATCCAGGGCTACGATTCGGTCGCGCTGCAAGCGGACCTCGAGATTGGCGGCACCGATCAGAAATTCAACATGCTGGTTGGCCGTGAGCTGCAGCGGCATTTCGGACAGGCGCCGCAAGCGGTGATGACGATGCCGTTGCTCGAGGGTCTCGACGGCGTGCGCAAAATGTCCAAGTCATACGGCAACTACGTCGGCCTCACCGACAAGCCCGAGGACATGTACGGCAAGCTGATGTCGGTGCCCGATCGACTGATGGTGCGATACTACGAGCTGCTCACGACTGCCACATCAGAGGAGATCGCGGCAGTGAGGTCGGGTGGATTACATCCGATGGAAGCGAAGAAGCGCCTCGCCCGCACGCTCGTCACCGAATACCACGGCGCGCCCGCGGCGACTCGAGCAGAGGAATATTTCGAGAGCAAGCACCAGCGCCGCGAAGTCCCCGCCAGCGCGCAGGTCTATCGAATCGCCGAGGATCTGTGGATTTGCGAGCTGATCAAGCAGTTGCAGTTCACGCCCTCGACCAGCGAGGCTCGCCGCCTCGTGAGCCAAGGGGCGGTGCGGGTGGATGGCCGCACAATCACCGACGTGAATTTTCGTTTCGTGCCGGGGGAGCACAAGGTGCTTGAAGTGGGCAAGCGCCGGGTCGCGCGCATCGAGCCCTGACGCGCGCGCTAGTTGCTTTTATTCTTCTCCGCCAGCGCGACCGCCTCGCGCAACTTTTCCATCGTGCGCCCGAGCGCCTTGGTGTAGCGCTGCTTGGTCCACGTTTCCTTGGTCCGCATCTTGAGCCATCCGAGCTTGACCGCGTCGGGCTTGTTGCCCATCTCGCCGGTCGAGACCTCGATGATCGCGCGTTCTTCGGTGTTGAGCGAGTCCAGCACTTCGCGCTTGAGGTTCTGCAGAAAACCGGACTTAAGGTCGATATCGATCTTCATCGAAAATGCACTTCCATCACCTGAGCCTAAACCATCGGATGCGCGTCCTCAACGGGTTGGCAGCGGTGACCCCCGCACCCGGCGGGAAGAAGGATGCGGCGCCCGCCCTGTTAGAAAAGATGACCGCCTGCAACCAAACGGTTGGCGACCCGATGGTGGCGCGCAGCGAATTCGTGAAAGGACTCTGCCTGCTGCCGCCCACGGGCAGTTGAAGCGCGAGTTCGGCTACTCTTCTTCTTCGACGGCCTGACGGATCGCGTTCAATATGAACAGGAACTGATTAGGCGCCGACACGCGTCCGAGCATGTTCACGTTTTTCAGGACCTTGAGTTCGCGAGCCGTCACCTTGTGACGCGCCAGCATCCCGCGATCGCCCGCAAACTTCCGCCATGCGTCCTCGCGCCGCTTGTTGGGCGAGGTCTCGGCGCGCTCGCCGATGATCCACTGTGCTTCCGGATGCGCCAGCAGGAACAGCCGCTTCTTGTCGAGCTCGAGCGTGTCCGAGATTCGCGAGAGCAGCGACAGGGAAGGGCGGCGCCGCCCGTTTTCGAGATATGCGATGTGGCTCGCCTTGACGCCCAGTTTTTTTGCGAGTTCACGCTGCGTGTAGGCGTACGCACCTCGCCGCTGTTTGAGGACCTGACCGAGAGTTTCCTTTTTTTTCATAGTTCGATTCCGCCAGTATTGCCCTTCAGAGTTTTGCGCAGTGTATCTTACCGGTCAGATGTGAAAACTCTGGCCGATCGATGGGGAAGTGCCAGAATCGGTTCCTCACAATTCCTCCGGTTCTCGTGCCGGCTTCTTTCATATGCCAAGTTTCGTTGCGACCGGCTGCGGCCCCAGTTTCAGAATCTCTTGCACCCACCATATACACGTCTGAGCGTTGGTTCAGGTTTCTGTGCCGCGACCAACAGTCTCATATTCATCGACATAAAGTCTACAGCGACAGCTCTCCGCGCAACAAGAATTAAAAGAACGACAGCGAGTTTAGTTTGGCGATAGCAATTTGACTCTGCTATTGACACTACAAGTTGGCAAAACACGCCAAATCTTACCGTTTACGTTACTCAATGACCGTCGAGGGCCAGCACGGAAAGGTGCTTCGCGATTTTCGGACGGTCCGGCAATCGGTCGCCGCGTCGCTCCGATTCGTGGAGTTTCAGCCTAACCCGCTGACGGCGGGGGAAGTTGCGGCTTCTCGCAACCGCCGCCGGTGGCGCAACTGAGGCCGGCGCCGAAATAGATCGTGGCGGCCTTGGCTGGATAGAACAGATAGTTGAGCGGCGTCTCAATCGGATCGAACGGCTGGGGCGGCTCAGCGGTCGCTGCCTGGGCAGGAGCTTGCTGCTCGACTTGCTGCTTGGTGCCGGTGGAGGCCTCGACGTCCTGGACGGTCGCTAAACGATTGTCAGTGCCGAAGATTGCGGCCTTACCCGGTTCCAGCCAGACGTATCGCGTCACGCTGGCTCCGGTGTGATTTGGATCCGCGACACTGTCTTTCAGATCGGGCTCCCCCATCGACTGTACCGTCTGCTGGGGCGTCATACCGGGACCTAACGTCCCACTTTTCATTGTTGAGCATCCAACAACGAACAGCGCGATCAGCCCAACGGCCGCGCGCGTTGGAAGAGTCCTCAGCGTCATCATCGATACCTCAAGCCTCGTATGGAGCTAACATACGAAAACACCTCCGGCAACACGGGCGCCACTATTCACATGAGAAGGCGTTAGGGGTTAGGTTCTTCGGGCGACCGCATGGACAACGACAACCAGATGCTCTTCGTCTACGGTTCTCTGATGAATCCCGCCGAGCGCCTGCGCCTGCTGGGCCGCCCCATCGACGCCAGCCCGGCACGCCTCCCCAACTACGCGCGCGGAAAAAAGCGCTACTACTTCGTCGCGAGACAATCTGACACCGTCACCCACGGCGCAATCCTCGAAGGCCTAAGCGCGCGCGACCTGGCGCTCCTCGACAAATACGAAGAAGTGCCGGCGCTCTACACCCGCGAGCGCGTCGAAGTGCTCACCGCCGACAACCGCAAAATCGAATGCTGGACTTATCTGCCGACTGACTGGGCAAAAGACTAACGGGGACGAAGTCCCGCATCTCGTGAAACCCATCGCGGGTTTCACATTAAATCAAGTGGATTTGTTAACCCTTAACTTCTGCTGGCGGTGGCTTGGGCTGTTCTCCGCGCTTCAGTCCGAACTTGTCGATCCTGTATTGCAGCGTCCGATAACTCATCGCGAGCATTTTGGCCGCCTTCGCGATCACCCAGTCGTTGCGCTCGAGCGCTTGCAGAATCGCGTCGCGCTCGAACGTCTCGAAATTGAAGCCCTCGCTCGGAATCTCGTACTTGTCCCCGCGCTGACGCTCGCCGCTGCGCCCCGGTTTCTTGCGCGACAGGACTTCCTCCGGCAGATCGCGCGGCGTGATCGTGTCGCCTTCGCATAGCAGGATCGCGCGCTCGATCGCGGACTCGAGCTGGCGCACGTTGCCCGGCCACGAGTAGTCGAGGATCACTGCCATTGCCTCGCGCCCGATCTCCTTCACGCGTCCTTCCGCCAGATGCCCGAATTTCGCGAGTGCATGGTTCGCCAGCAGCGGAATATCGCCACGCCGCTCGCGCAACGGCGGCAGCGTGACCGTCACGACGTTGATGCGATAATACAAATCTTCGCGGAAGCGCCCCTCGCCGACTTCCTCCGCGATATTGCGATTGCTCGCCGCGACCAGCCGCACGTCGATGCGAAATGATTCGTTGCCGCCGACGCGCCGCAGTTCTTTCTCCTGCAGCACGCGCAGAATCTTCGCCTGCATTCCCTGCGGCAGGTCCGCGATCTCGTCGAGAAACAGCGTCGACTTGTCCGCGCTCTCGAACAGCCCGATTTTGCGCTCGTTGGCGCCCGTGAACGCGCCCCGCTCATGCCCGAACAACTCGTTCTCGATGAGGTTCTCGGGAATCGCCGAGCAGTTGATCGCGACGAACGGCCGCGCCGCGCGCGGCGACAGCCGATGAATCGCTTTCGCCACGATTTCCTTGCCGGTCCCGCTCTCGCCCTGGATCAGCACCGTCGAGTTCGACGGCGCGACGCGCCGCACCAGCCGGATCACTTCCTGGATTGCAGGATCCTGCCCGATGATGCCCTCGATCTCGAACGTGCCCTCGAGCCGCCGCTTCAGCAGTTGATTTTCCTGCTGCAGATTCGCGAACTCCGCCGCCTTGGCGACGCGCGTCACCAGCTTCTCGCGATCCGTCGGCTTTTCCAGGTAGTCGAACGCACCCGCCTTCATCGCCTGCACGACGCTGTCGGTCGATCCGTGCGCCGTCAACACCACCACCTGGCTGCCGGGATACGTGCCGCGCACCTTCGCGAGCAGCTCCTCGCCCGACATCCCTGGCATCATCAGGTCCGTCAGCACGACGTCGAAACGCGACAGTGCCAGCAGCTCGATCGCGCGCTTTCCGACCGCCGCCTCTTCGACGGCGAAGCCCTCTTCGCGCAAGGTGTCCGCGGTTATTTGTCGTTCGAGGTCGTTGTCTTCAACGACCAGTACTGAGGCCTGCGTCATGTTTGTGTCCGTTTACTACCGCGCTGGGCGGGAAGGTGAAAGTCAACGTGGTCCCGGGTCCGTCCGCGTTCGCTCCGATGTCGATTGTACCCCCATGCGTCTCGACAATCGCCCTCGACAGAAACAGCCCGAGCCCGATTCCCTCGCGCTTGGTGGTGAAGAACGGCTCGAACACGTGATTCACGACTTCCGCTTCGATCCCCGCGCCCGTGTCCGAGAATGAAATCACCATCGAGCCGTCCACGCGCCGAAACGCGATTCGCATCGTGCCGCCTTCGGGCATCGCCTGGATGGCGTTGGCGACCACGTTGATAAAGCAGGTGCGCAGTTTTTCCGCGTCCACGTTGAGAATCGTCGATGCCTCGTTGCATTCCTCGACCAGCTCGATTCCCTGGCTCTTCATCTTCGATTCCGACAGCGCCACGACTTCATCGACCAGTTGATGCACGTCGGTCGGCGCCGGGAATATTTCGATCGGCTTGCCGTAATGTAGAAAGCTCTGCACCAGCTCCGACAGCCGGTGCATCTCGTCCTTCATGATTCCGAGCTGACGCAGAAACGCCTCGCGATCGTTGGGCTGCTGCGGCGCGTAGCGCGCGCGGAGCTGGTCGAGCGCTAGGCTGATGAAGTTCAGCGGATTCTTGATTTCATGTGCCAGACCGCCGGCCAGCTGCCCCAGCGCCGTGAACCGTTCGAGCCGGTTCAGTTCCTGCTCGCGCTCGCGCGCATGCCGCAGTTGCCCGACCATGTCGTTGAAACTGCGCGTCAGCAATCCAATCTCGTCGCGCCGATGCGCCTCCGGCACCGGCTCCAGGCCGCGCGCCGCGATATTCTGCGCCGCGTCCGCGACCGCATGAATCGGCTTCACGTATCGATCGGCGAGAATGTAGGCGAACACCAGCCCGATCGCGAAAATCGCAAACGCGATCATCAGCTCGCGCGTCCGGCTTTCCTCCAGCGGCTGCGCGAAGTCGCCGAAATTCGCCACCACCTGCACGTAGCCGAGCAGATGGTCCTCGACCTCGACCGGAATCAGGTAAACCGTCGTCTCGGGCGCCAGCCCGAGCTTGCCCGGCGGAATCGTCACCAGCGCATTGGGATGCTTAAGTTGCTCGGGCGTCAGCCATTCGGCTTGCTTGGGCCGCAGCGCCGCGCCGATCAGATGCGGATCCGAGCTGTTGACTATCAGATTTTCGCTCGACGCGATCGATACTTCGAGTCCCTGCGTATGCAGGTCGTTCACGTAGTTGTGCAGTTGATCGCGATCGGTATCGCGCACCGCCGTCAATTCCTGCACGCCGATCTGAATCACTCGCGCCAGGTCCTTGACCTTCTCCTGCGTGGTCGCTACGATGGCCGCCTGCGTGCCCAGGCTCACCCACACCTCCGCGCCCAACGTCAGCCCGAGCAGCCCGACCATCAGCACGATCAGCTTCGCCTTGAGGTTCAGCGCGGGAAAGTATGATTCCATTTTCGCCATAGGGGGGTGCGCAGTCCGCCCGCGGCCACCTTACAATTCCGCCGATTCGCTCTTGGCTTCCGGCTCGTTGGCCTTGCGTATCACCAGCAGCCGGGTCGCGTAGACCAGCACGCTCAGGATCGCCACGACCACGATCAGCCGCTCGAAGCCGCCAATATATTTCACCAGCAACTCGAGCTGCTTGCCGAAAACATATCCGAGCGTCACGACGATCGGCACCGATATCAGCGCTCCGAGCAGATCGTAGAACAGAAATATGGCGGGGCGCACGCCGAAAGATCCCGCTGACAAATAGACCAGCGCGCGCAGACCGGCCAGGAATCTCGCGTAGAAGATCGCGCGATGCCCATGGCGCTGCATGAAGCCCTCGATGCGCTCGATCTGATGCTTGCGGCCGGGCCGCCCGATCGAGAAGTAGCGCACCAGTCCCGAGCCGAAGTGCCGCCCCATGAAGAACAGCGAGTTGTCACCTGCGACCACGCCCAGCAGCGACACCACCAGCGTGATCGGATAGCGCGTGATCCCGCGATGTACCAGATAGCCGCCCGCCAGCAGCGCCACGTCTTCGGGAATCGGCAATCCAAGTCCGCACATCATCAGCACGACGAACAATCCAAGGTACGTGAAGTGTTCGATGTACGCGGAGATCAGCCCGACCAAGCTCAGCTCCCGTGCGAGTAGCGCGCCCGCAGTGCGTCGCGGATTTGTTCGATCGCCATTCCGCGGCTGGCCATCGACTCCGCGTCGCGTGCCTCGCCGCAGCAAATCGCACAAGTGCTGCCGTGCGTGTCACGGAAGCAATCGAGCAGGTTCTTGTGCCCGTCGCTCTTGTCGCATCCGCAGTAGCAATGCAGTTGCGCCAGCAGCGCGGGATCCTTCTCTGCTACCTCGTAAGCCTCGCGCACATTGCCCTGAAAATTCCGCGGGTCGAGCGTTATCCGCAATCGCGCGCCCGCATCGCCGGCCGCCGCCAACTGCCCGTCCGACGACTGCGAGTTGCTCGACATGTATCCGCCGTATGCAATCGCCACCACCAAAATCGCGGCAGCCGTCAATGCGACAATTCCTTTGATGCCCTTGAACATGAGTCACTCCGCGGCCCGAAATTATAGCATCTCGATGAACCTTAGGCTTTGAGTCGCGAAACTGTATAGAGCGGCCGGCCGATGCGGTCCGCGGCGCGTATGCGGCAGCCGTTTCAGCATCCCCATCGCCAGAATGCTGCGCCGGAAGTTCCGTCGATCGAGCGGACGCCCGAGAATCAGCGAGTACAGCTCCTCGAACTCGGCGAACGTGAATTCCCGGGGCAGCAACGCGTACGCGATATTCGTATACTCCAGCTTCGACTTCAGCCGCTTCACCGCATATGCCGCCATCTGCGAATGATCGTACGCCAGTTGCGGCAGCCGGGTGACTTCGTACCATTTGCCGTTCGCGTATTTCTCCGACGCCGCGTCCACCGCATCCGCCTCCGGAATCAGTGCCATGTACGCGACCGACACCACGTGCGCCCGCGGGTCGCGCGACGGATCGCCAAACGTGAACAGTTGCTCAAGGTAAGCGCCACGCAGTCCCGTCGAATCATAGAGCTCGCGCCGCGCCGCGTCGTCAAGCAACTCGCCAACTCGCACCAGCCCGCCCGGAAACGCCCACCGCCCGCGCCCCGGCCCGCGCCGCAATTCGACCAGGTACGTCTGCAAGCGCCCGTCCCGGATCGCGAACAGCACCGTGTCGACCGCGACCATCGGCCGCGCCAGCCGTTCGCCGCGCTCTGACTCGCGCGCTGACCCCCGCGCGACGCTCTGTGGATTCGCGCTCAGACGCTCAACTCGAGCATGCGCTCCAGCGCCCGCTTCGCGCCCACGCGCACGTCCTCGGTAAGTTCGATTTCGTAGCGCAGGTGGCGTAGCGAATCGAGCGTCCCCTCCAGCGTGATCATCTTCATGAACCGGCATAGCTTGCACGCTTTGTAAAAATGCTTGTCCGGAATCTCCATCAGCAGCCGATCCGACAGCCCGCATTCCGTCACCACCAGAAATTTGTCCGCGGCGCTGCTGCGCGCGTAGCCGAGCATCGCGCTCGTCGATAGCACCGCGTCCGCAATCGCGAGCACGTCGCGACGGCACTCCGGATGCGCAATCACCTTGATCCCGGGGAGCGCGCGCTTGACCTTGTTCACCTCGTCCGGAGTTATCTGATGGTGCACGTAGCAGTTGCCGTCCCACGAAATCACCCGTTTGCGCGTCTGCCCCTGCACGTAGTTCGCGAGATTCTGATCAGGCACGAACAAAATATTTTCCGAGTCGATCCGCTCGACAATCTTCGCCGCATTCGCCGATGTGCAACACGCGTCCGACAGCGCCTTTACGTCCGCCGTGCAATTCACGTACGACACCACCTTCAGGTCGGGATAAATCTTCAGCAGTTCTTCTTTCCGCTCCGCCAGCGCCTCTGCCGTCACGCTGTCCGCCAGCGAGCATTCCGCCTTCAGGTCGGGCAACAGCACCTTGCGCTCGGGGTTGAAGACCTTGGCCGTCTCCGCCATGAAATGCACGCCGCAAAACACGATCACGTCCGCGTTCCGCACGTCGCGAGCGTTGCGCGCCAGCTCAAGCGAGTCGCCGATAAAGTCCGCGACCTCGAAAATTTCCGGCCGCTGGTAGTTATGCGCCAGCACCACTGCGCGCCGCGCCTTCTTCAGCTCCTTGATCTCCGCGATCATCTCCGCATAGCGCTCGCAGGTCTCAGCCGTGTAGCTGTCGTTGCCGAGCACCGCCAACTTGTCGCGCAACTCACTCGCGCCAATCGCCACCTCTGCAGATTCGTCCACTTGAATCCTCTTCGCTTGCTACTTTGCGTCAATCTGACACTTACTCTAAACCGCCGCCGCCCGCTATGCAACCCGTTTCGCGCTCTGATAAATCCAGTGAAAATTGCGCCCGCGCGCAGCCTTTTCAGGAGTTAAAGCAATGGATGAAGTATTGGAGCGCGAGATCGTCGCCGCCGTCCGCCGCTTCGTCGATCGCGATGTCATCCCCAACGCCTCAGCCCTCGAGCATCGCGACGAGTACCCGCATGCGATGGTCGCCACGATGCGCGAGCTAGGCCTGTTCGGCGCCACCATCCCGGCCGACCTCGGCGGCCTCGGCCTCAGCTTCACTACTTACGCGCGCGTGATGGAAGAGCTGGCGCGCGGATGGATGAGCCTCGCCGGCGTCATCAACAGCCATCTCATCATGGCCTACGTCATCGCCAATCACGGCACCAACGCGCAAAAAAAATATTTCCTGCCCGCGATGGCCCGCGGCGACAAGCGTGGCGGCCTCGCGCTCACCGAGCCGCACGCCGGCAGCGACGTACAATCGATTCGTACGACAGCCGTCCGCCGCGGCGACGACTACATCCTGTCCGGCTCCAAGATGTTCATCACCAACGCGCGCAACGGCACGATGCTCGCCGTCGCCGCGAAGACGGATTCTCACGCCGATCCCGCCTACGCCGGCATCAGCATGTTCGCCGTCGAGAAGAGCGACCGTGGCCCGATCATCAGCCGCAATCTCGACAAGCTCGGCTACAAAGGTATCGACACCTGCGAAGTTCTATTCGAAGACGTCGCGGTCCCCGCCGCGAATCTGATTGGCGGAGCCGAAGGCGCCGGTTTCAAACAAGTGATGAGTGCGCTCGAAGTCGGACGAATCAACGTAGCCGCGCGCGCAGTCGGAGTAGGGCAGGCCGCTTTCGAAACCGCAATCCTCTACTCGCAGCAACGCACCGCCTTCGGCAAACCCATCTGCCAGCATCAAGCGGTCCAACTGCTCCTCGCCGATATGGCCACCCGAGTCGAAGCCGCGCGCCTGCTGGTCGCCAACGCCGCCCGCAAAAAAGACGCAAACGAACGATGCGACGTAGAGGCCGGGATGGCCAAGCTCTTCGCCTCCGAAGCCTGCGCAAAAATCTCGCTGGACGCGATGCGTGTGCTGGGCGGCTACGGCTTCATGGCCGATTTCCCGGTCGAAAGATTCTACCGCGACGCCCCCCTGATGATGATTGGCGAAGGCACCAACGAAATTCAGGCCCTGGTAATAGCCCGCGGCCTCCTAGCGAGGTATCGGATCTAATTTTTTCTTGTTCCCCTTCCACCAGGGGAAGGGGTAAGGGGTTAGGTTCTTCGCATCGAGCACACTGCCCGCATCATTCTCCGCGCGCCAACTCATGCAACGCCCGCGCGCATTCCAGCGGATGCGTAAACATTACCTCATGCCCGCTCTTAACGAACTTGAGTGTCGGATTCCTGAGTCTGCTCGAAAAATGCGGATGCCAATTCGGCGCGCCCGCCACCGGCGTCTGATCGTCCTCGCAAACGATATAGCTGCTCGGAATTCCGGTGGCGAAGTAGGGCGCCATCGGCACCGCCGCGATCATCGGCCCGATCGGTTGCGGCCCCACCGCCGACAGCACGTAATCTCTCAACGCCGGCGCCATGTCGTTGCTTAGCCCATCGAGAAATTCCTTGCCCATCATCTCGATTGGAATTGATCGCTCCGCCAGCGTCTCCGCCGCCGCCGCGAGCGGCGATGTCGCCTGATCCACGATGGGCTGCCCGTCGATCGCCACCAGCGCCGTGACCCACACCACGCGCTTTATCCGCGCCGGAATTTTCGCCGCGACTCCCGGAATCGTAAGCCCGCCTAGACTATGCCCCGCAAGCACCACGTTCCTCAGATCGTGCCGTTCGATAAAGTCCGCAACGCTGTTGACGTAACTCTCAAGCATCACCTTCGAGCGATCCGCCCGGTTCATCCCATGCCCCGGCAAATCAACCGCATACGCCCTATCGCCCAGCTTCTCGAGTTGATTGATAACCGCCGCCCAACACCACGCCCCATGCCACGCGCCGTGCACCAAAACAAACGTCTCGGCCATTTTCTCCCTCCTATCCAATTCCCTCGCCAGCGCTCCGTGTCATTCTGAGCGCAGCGAAGAACCCCTGAAACAGTGCGGAGTCGCGCACCAAAATCCGGGATTCTTCGCTGCGCTCAGGGTAAACTCTGCCCCCATCTTCTCTTGATGCCGGGTGCAGGGGTCACCCCTGCCGAAGGAAGCGTGAAACCCACCGCGGGTTTCACATTAGATCAAGAGATTTACCCTTCCCCTAACTCGCGACCGCCGTAACTTCCTGCCCTTCCTTCAACGTCGCCGCCGGCACCACTATCACCATCTCGCCGCCGCTCAGTCCCTGCTTGACCTCGACCCCATCCTGGAACTCGCGTCCCACCGTGATCGGCACCAGATGAGCCGTGTCGCCGCGCACGACCCACACCGAACTCGCACCGCCTTCCGTCATGATCGCCTTCTTCGGCACCAGCACCATCGGCGCCGCCGCCGTCTGCGTCATGATCGATTGGAACGTGACCTTGGCGCTCATTTCCGGCTTGATAATCTTGAGATCCGGCTGCAGGATTTTCACTTCGACTTTCACGGTGCCTTTCTGCCGGTCGGCCTCGGGATAAATTTTCACCACCTGCGCCGGGAACGGATTGTCTGGATACGCATCCGGGATCACCGTCGCCGGCGTGCCCATCTTGACCTTCGCGATATCGCTTTCGTTGATATCGACTTCGCAGCGCAGATCGCTCAGGTCCGCCAGCTGCGCGATATCCGTGGCGCCGCCGCCAGCCTGGATTTCGCCGCCGAAGTTAATCGTGTCGCCCAGTTCGCGGTACTTCTGCAGCACCACACCGTTGATTGGCGACGTGATCACCGTCTGGCTCACGTTGAACTTCGCGAATTCAATCTCGCCATCCGACTTCTTGAGGTTCGCCACCGCCACCGCGAGCTGGTTCTCCGCGTCGTCGAGCGAGTCCTTCGATTGCACGCCCTCCTTGTAGAGCTCCCGGATGCGATCCGCGCGCGCCCGCTTCAGCACCAGGTTGGCTGCAGCCAAATCGCGATCCGCGTAAGCCTGCTTCAGCTGCGCCTGGTAATCGCGATCGTCGATTCGCGCCAGCAGGTCGCCGACCTTGACCCGCTGCCCTTCCTCGATCGGCTCCGCGACGATCTGCCCGAGAATCTTGGTGCCGATCACGATATACTTGTGCTGCGTGACGATATATCCGCTGCCCGTCAGCACGGTGCCCGCCTGTCCCGCCTGCTTGACGCTAACGATCGCGGTCTGTACTTCCGGCGGGCGGCCAAGCGTCCGCTGGTAAACGACGTATCCCGCCACGCCGAGCACGGCGAGAATCGCGAGCGCGATCACCGCCGGGATCAGCCGGCTCGGCTTCTTCGGCTGCCCGGTGCGCGCAATCCGCAACGACTCGAGCTCGCGAATATTCGGTCCTCTTGGTGCCTCGGTGGACAAGGTCAAACGCTCCTCAGCGCGTCTACTACCGGCATTTTCATCGCCTGCCGCGCCGGCAGCCAGCCCCCGACCACACCCATCACAGCGGCGAAAATCAGCGCCTCGATCACGATTGCAAACGTGACGCGGAAGCTGAACGCCAGCGTCGAGAACGTGACAAAATTGCCGAACGTCGTCGACAGCCCGTTGATCGGCAGCGCGAGGATTATTCCGATCACGCCCGCCGCCAGCGCCAGCACCAGCGACTCGAGCAGGAACGACGTCATCACCGCCATCGGTGCAAAGCCGAGCGCGCGCAACGTGCCGATTTCAGTGGTGCGCGACGACACCGCCGCGTACATAGTATTCATCGCGCCGAAAATTGCGCCCACCGCCATGATCACCGCGACGATCATCCCGAGCACCCGCATCTGGTTGGCGACCACCGCCTGGTCCCTGTAGTAGTCGGCCTCGGTCTCTGCCTGCAGATTGATTCGCGGATCGTCCGCCAGCCGCCGAATCAGTGCGTCGGTGTCCGCTCCCGGCGCCAGCTTGAGCCGCACGTCGGCATAGTACGCGCCGCGCTGCGCGTCGTCCTGCACGTTATGAATATCGCCCCACACCTCGGACTCGAACGACCCGCCGTCCGCCGCCATAATCCCAACCACCTTCCAGTTGCCGCGCCCGAACCGGAGCGTCGAGCCGAGCTGCATATTCTCGTAATGCCCCTGCAGGCCCTTGCCGACAACCACTTCGTTGACCGAAGGGTTGAACATCCGCCCTTCGATAATCTTCACCTTCGGATGTACTTTCAGCGCGATCGGCAGAACTCCGCGCACCACTATATTGTCCCGCCCGCCGCCGACGCGTTCCATCAACGCCTGCACCGGCAGCTCCGGCGACGCGTCAACTGTGCCGTCAGGCTCGCGCCGAATCTGCGGCAGAAATTTCATCGCATCGAACTGATCGAGCTGTATAGCTGAATAGGTCTCAGTGGTAGCCCCTTTGCGCAGCACGATCACATTGTCCGGATCCCCAGTATCCGAAATCGCCGAATTAAGCCCCGCCACGAGCGCCATCACGATCACGAACACGCACACCACCAGCGCTATTCCGCCACCGGTCATCGCCGTTGATACCCGCCGCACCAGCAGCGAGCGCACATTGTATTTCAGCGGAATCGCCATCTCACGCAACCGTCCTCAGCGCATCAACAATATTCCTCCGCGCCGCCGAACTCGCCGGCACCATCGCACTGAACAGCCCAATCAACGCCGCCACCACCAGCGTCTCGGCCAGGATCACCGGCGGCATCCGGATCGCTCCGAGCGGTCCGCCCATGTTGCCGACCGAGAATGCCTTCAGCACGATGTACGCCGAGCCGCACCCGATAACCCCGCCTATAAGTCCAATCAGGATCGACTCAGCCAGCAGCAACGACAAAATCGTCCGCGACGGAAATCCCATCGAGCGCATCACCGCGATCTCGCCGCGCCGCTCGCGTATCGACATCGCCGCCGTATTGGCCGCCACCAGCCCTATCGTCAGCACCACGATAAAACCGAGAACTTCGGCCATCCTGAAAAACGTGCGGTACTGCTCCATGAAGCTGCCGATAAATGCCGCCTCGGACTCCGAGATCGTCTCCGCCGACGAGTTGGCAAAGCCTTCATCAATCGCAGCGATCACTTGCGGCACATTCCCCGGCTTGTCGACCTTGACCCAGATGTTATCGACGATCCCGGGACGCCCGGCCGCCTCTTCCAGGTAGTCGCGCCGGAACAGCAGGAAATCCGGCGGCGCTTTGCCGCCAATCGTGCCCACGATTTGCAGCGTCACGTTGAACGGGTAGAGCGTGCCTTTGAGTTGGATCTGCTGCCCGATATGCAGATGGAATCGCTTCATCGTATCGCCGCCCACCAGGCACGCGGTGCGGATTTTTTTGAACTGAGCGAACTGCTCCTTGCTGATTCCCCAGTCGGGCCACATCTGGTCGACCTGCTCGGGATCGGCCGCCAGGTTGGGAAACTGATCGTAAACTTCGTGGTACACGCCGCCGAACCAGCTCTCCGGCACCACCACTTCGACATGCGGTACTGCGAGGATCCGCTGCTTGTAGGCGACCGGGATCGAGTAAGCCAGCCCGGCCTTGTTATGCGTGGCAATCCGCGTCGACGACGCCGTGTTGCCAAGAATCTGATTGGCCACGGTGGGAATGCTGACTAGCGCCGAAAAAATAAACAGCGACACCGCAATCGACAGCACCGTCAAAAAAGTGCGCCGCTTGCTCCGAATCAAATTCTTAAAAACCAGCGCCGTATACTTCATCGCTAGCCCCCGGGCACAACAACTCTGTTCCCCTTCCCGCGCGGGAAGGGGTTAGGGTTTAGGTATCCTAGTCCTACCCATGCGCGGCCGCCTCCGCGGGCGCACCTCTCTTCCCCGGCTCAACTCCCGCCAAAACGCCCTTGTCTAGCCGATAAACCGTATCCACATACCGCTCAGCCCGCGGATCATGCGTGACCATCACAATCGTCTTGTGAAACTGCCGATTCATATCCACCAGCAACCCCAAAATTTCCTCGGCCGACTTCGCATCGAGATCTCCCGTCGGCTCGTCTGCCACAATGATCGTTGGGTCCGCCACGATCGCGCGCGCAATCGCAACCCGCTGCTCCTGCCCGCCCGACAACTGCCGCGGATAATGGTCCATTCTGTCCGCCAGACCAACGACTTTGAGCGCCGTCTCGACATGCTCCCGCCGCTCGGCCTTGTTTAGGCTCGTCAACAAGAGCGGCAACTCGACGTTTTCAAATGCCGTCAGCACCGGAATCAGGTTGTAGAATTGGAACACCAGCCCGATATGCCGCGCGCGCCATCCCGCAAGGTCGCGCTCTTTCATCCCCGTGATTTCCTCGCCACCAACCGCGACCCGTCCGCTGCTCGCGTGATCGATTCCCGCGATCAGGTTAAGCATCGTGGTCTTGCCCGACCCCGACGGCCCCATGATCGCGACGAAGCGCCCGGCCGGAATCTGCACGGTCACGTCATCGAGCGCGCGGACCTCGAACTCGTCGCGCTTGTAGATTCGGGTCACGTGCTCGAGATCGATTGCGTACTTTTCGTCCATGACAACCTGTCCTTTGAACCCGATTCCGGGTCATTTCCCCGCCGCGCCGGTGGCGACCGCGGCGATGCGGGATGGTTTAAGCCGCGATCCAACGCGCCGCTTCACTTGTATTTCACGCCTTAATTGCGAGCAAAGCCTTGCCAGCACGCGCGCCTTGGCTCCCGTGATCTCGCAGCCGAGCTCCACCACCATTCTTCGCACCGGGCTCGCGCCCGCGCGGCGCATCTCGGCGACCATCTCGGTCAAAATCGCGGTGCGCGCTTCATCGTCGCGCCGCGATCGCTCCAGATGCTCGAGCGCAATCTCCGGCTCCTGGTCCGCAAAATAAATTTTCACCTGCGACTCGTCGAACACGAACAGCGGCTGCGCCGGCTCGCGCAGCATCCGCATGAAATGCGCCCGGCCGCGCGGCGTGATCGCATAAACCTTGCGCGCGCGGCGCCCGCGGCGCTCAGTGCGCAGCCTCACCAGCCCGTCGCGCGCCAGTTTTTTCAGTGCAGGATATATCGATCCATCGCTTACTCTATAAAAGAACCCGACCGGGTCCTGAAACCGCTGCTTCAGGTCGTAGCCGGTCGCCTCCGCCTCCATCAAAAATCCGAGGATCGGAAACTTCACGTCCATTCGCGGCGGCGTCTTGTCGAATTCCAGCACCGACTTCGCCGGAAACAACTGCGCCCCGGAGCGATATCCATTCAACGATGCCAACGACACCTCATGCATACCTATCGAGCCAATAGCTCGACTTGAGCTATGAGTCAAGAAGCGTTGAACGAATCAGGGTGCCGCGATCCGCCTGCGGATCACTCGCCCAAGATTGCTCGAACCAGAAAGCGGAGCGACCCGCGCCACGCCGGCCGCCAGCTCGCGCATCCGCTCCGGCTCAGGCTCTGTGCCGAATACGACATCCCAAATTCGCGTCGTGACCCCGAAAATCGCATCCGGCTCACTCATATGATGCGCCAAATGCCGCGCGCGCAGACGCGCTTCAACCGCGCCCGAGGGCTTCGCGAAATGAATTCGATAATGCACGTACTCATACACGGCGAATCCGCTAACGATTCCGCCATAGAAGATCACGCCCGACGCCAAACCGAACCACGCGAGCGCGCCGGCCAGCACGAGCGCCGTCGGAATCCACGCGCCCAACGCAAACACCGCCCGAGGATCGCGATGGTGCACGTCGTGCAGCGGCGTCACTAACGTGCGATACGCATGCCCGAGCAGGCCATGGATGACGTACTCGACAATCGTCCGTGCGAACAGCCCCGCCACGAACACCAACACATCGACAAGCATCGACCCTGATCGTAGGTCGGTTGCGCACCCGTAAGCAACGCAGCGATCAGCTTGCATCGGCGTCATTCGGGCACTTGACGGACGACTAAAGTGCGAGTGGGCAGTCGGCGAGATCGAGCGCAATCGCGCACTGTTGCCCGCGGAGAACATCAAAGCCATGCTGAAGCCGCTTATTCCGTTCGATCCGATCCGGCACGGAAACACAATAGCCGCAAGGCCTGCGAGAAACAGAGAGGAAAGCATCATCCACGTGATTCAATGTGAAACCCGCGGTGGGTTTCACGCATCCTTCGGCAGGGGTGACCCCTGCACCCAGTGTTAAGAAAGATGCAGGTTCGTCCACCTAACCTCTCCTCGGAAAAGGAGCGGCTAGGAGCACCGTAACCTTTTCGGGATATCGGGGTTTCTGTAGATAGAGGCTGATGTGTCCCCGCGATCTGTATCCCTATACGCGCGATCTGCTGGGCGCGAGATCAGCCACGCCAATGCGTCGGAGGGTGGGATGAAGGGGCGGGACGCATCCATGGCTTCAGACGCCGCCGACTACTCGGCGGAGCGAGATCTGATTGTTGCGGCGCAGCGCGAGCCGGGGCGGTTTGGGGAGTTGTATGAAGCCAACTTTGAGCGGGTTTATGCTTATGTCGTGCGGCGGGTGCGGGATCGGGACGACGCTCAGGATCTTACTGCTGATGTTTTTCATCTCGCGCTTAAGAATCTGACGCGGTTTGAATGGCGCGGGGTGCCTTTTGCTGCCTGGCTTTTCAAGATTGCTTCCAACGAGATAGCCGATCGATCGAAGAGCATCGCCAAGCGCCGTGCTCATGAGCGCGAGGCTCTTTTTCAGGAAACAGATGACCGCGTTGGTGTCGCGGCAGGCTTTGAAGAGGCGGAGCGGCAGGGGCGGTTGTTCAGGCTGGTCGAGCGGCTGCCGCGGGATCAGTCGCGGGTTATCGCGATGCGGTTTGCGGAGGATAAATCGATTCGGGAAATCGCGGCCGCGCTCGGACGCACCGAGGGCAGTATCAAGCAGCTTCAATTCCGCGCGATGCAGAATTTGCGGGTGCGGTTGGGTGATACGAATGGCTAAGGGGAAATTGATCGAACAACTGGACCTTGCGGTGGAGGCTCTCGTGGCCAAGCCGAACGCGCCGATCCCGACTTCGGACCCGCGGCTGGCGGCGATTTTGCGGATCGCGGGCGAGTTGAGGGATTTACCGCGAGCCGACTTCAAGAGTCGCCTCAAGGCGGAGCTGGCCGCGCAATCGAAAGAGATCGGATCGTCGACACCGCCGCGGACGCCGGCTGGAGGAAAGCCGCTGTTCACGGAGGCGGATATCGAAGAGCGGCTCAAGGAATTGGCCGCGCAGCCGAAATTTATCGTGCATGATTTGCGCGCTGCACTCAGTGATTTGCCCGACATGTCGATGCGATTCCTCGACTCGATGAACGAGCACACTCTGATCGTCTCGCGCGGCAACCGGCGTACGCATTGGGAGCGCCATTTTGGCGGCGACGAGATGATCTACGTGATGGACGGGGAGACCGACGTCGTCACGTTGACCGACGGCGGGCCGATGAAATCGACGATTCATGCGGGGTCGGTGTTTGTCTGCCCCGAAGGACTGTGGCATCAGCTGACACCGCGGCCGTTCGTGTCGGCGGTTTACCTGACACCAAGCGAGCGCACCGAAGGCTCGGACGCGAAGGATCCGCGGCCGAAGAACGAGCGCGTCGCAAGGAGGCCGGTGCGCAGGGGAACCGCAGCGAAGCTCCAGGAGCACGACCTGCGCGCCGCGCTGCGCGAGGTGCCGCATCTCAATATCACGGCGGAAACGACCGAGGCAAAAGCCGATGCGGCGGTGCGCCACATCGCGAAGATAGGAAATCTGACGATTGGCGTGATGAGCTATACGGGGCTGACGCCTTGGGAGCGGCATCCTGACGGCGACGAGCTGCTGCTGGCGCTCGACGGAGAGCTCGATCTGACGGTGCTGACTGACAACGGGTCGGTGACGCGCAAGCTGAGTGCGGGCGAGGCGTTCGTCTGTCCGCAAGGATTGTGGCATCGGCAGAACGCGGAGAAATCGGTGTCGATGTTGTACGGGACGCCGATCGAGACGAGCGAAATTTCGATGGCGGACGATCCTCGCGTCGAGGAAAAAGAAGTTAGCGCGGCCGTCGCAGGCGTTTCGCGGAGCATCATGCCGTTCCTTTACATTGCGGGCGCGGCGAGTGCGGTGGAATTTTACAAGAGCGTGTTTGGCGCGACGGTGTTGATGCGCGACGAGGAGCCGAGCGGGATCGTGAGCCATGCGATGCTCAAGATGGGCGACACGACGGTCATGCTGTCGGATCCCACGTCGGCGGACGTGAAGCAGAATGATACGCAGGGCTTGTCGCGCACGCCGCGATCGTACGGCGGCTCGCCGGTGCATCTGTACATTTATGTCGCGGACGTGGACGAGGTCTTCAGGCGCGCGCTCGAGGCGGGCGCGAAAGTAGTCGAGAAGGTTGAAGACAGGGACTGGGGCGACCGGTGCGGCGGAATCGAGGATCCGTATGGTCACGTTTGGTGGGTTGGAACGCCGTTGAAGGATCTGCCGCCGAAGAATTCGAACTAGCGATAAGGGAGAGTAACCATGGCGAGCAAAGTGAAAACGATTCCCGACGGCTGGCATAGCGTGACTCCGTTCCTCTGCGTCAACGACGCGGCGCGGGCGGTCGAGTTCTATCGCAAGGCGTTCGGCGCGACCGAGTTGGAACGCATGGCGGAGCCTGACGGGAAGGTTAATCACGCGCTGCTGAAGATCGGCGATTCGCTCATAAGGCTATCGGACCACAGCTCGAAACACGTGGCAGAGTGGGTGGCCAAGGGATGGTCGCGCAGTCCGCAATCGCTGGGCGGTACGCCGGTGCATTTTTATGTTTACGTCGAGGACTCGGATGCGGTGTTCAAGCGTGCAATTGCCGCGGGCGCGAAAGCTATGGAGCCGGTGGTGGACAAGGACTGGGGCGACAGGACCGGCGCGCTGACAGATCCTTTTGGACATATCTGGATGATCGCGACTCACAAGCGGGACGTGCCTTTCGAGGAAGTCGCGAAGCGCCGCGCGGTAGCCAGGCGCGCGGTATAATCGAAGCGGAAAAGAGATCTCGCTCGCGATGAGCGCTGATCCGTATCCGTTAGGAGCAGAGGCAGAATCTTGAATCACGCGCCAAAAATGCGCGCTGTAATTGGACCCGCACCTTCATCCTCGCCCTGACAGGTCGAGGAGACAGACAGGATGACTCAAAAAGAAGAGACGAGCTTGGGCACTTTTATGTTCCGGATTTCGGTCGAATCGTGGAAATTTTGGCGCGGGCGAAACCAGCGCGCGCGTGCTAGGCTTGAGCGGGCGGAGCGCCCTGACCGCATTCCTCACAATTAAACGCGTCGCGCGCGACGAAAGGAAAACAATCATGCTCGAAACCGGAAAACCGTTTTTGAATTTTGCCCTCAAGAACCAGGACGGCAAGCAGATGAAGCTCGGCGATTTCGCAGGCAAGTGGCTGGTGGTGTACGTCTATCCCAAGGACGACACTCCCGGCTGCACGATCCAGGGCAAGTCGTTCACCGCGAGCAAGGCGGACTTCGACGCGGCGGGAATCAGGGTGGTGGGCGTCAGCGCGGACGACGTCGCGTCGCACAAGAATTTCTGCAACAAGTTCGCGTTCACGATCGACCTGCTCGCGGATCCTAACGCGGAACTGCTCAAGGCTGCCGGCGTCGGGCAGACGGACTACAATGGGACCAAGTATTGGAACCGGACCAGCTTCGTCATTGATCCCAAGGGCAACCTGCGCAAGGTTTACGAGAAAGTGAATCCGCAGGGGCATGAGAAAGTGCTGCTCGCGGACATCAAGGAGATGCAGCAGGGCTAGCGTCGGAGGGCAGGATCGGGACGGTCCCGGGCCGGTTTGGGGAACGTTTTATTCCTGCCGCGAATTTGATTTGATGGATCAGTTAGCAGGGGCCTTGACCATGGTGCGGGGACGGTCGGCGGTCAGGCGGGAGCCTGAATTTTGGACGTAATTTTATCGTCCGATAGCTAGATGGTCCGGTACTTGTCCTGCCTCATGACGCAAGAGTTTCGCTACATTCCAGGAGGAATGCATGGTTAAGAAGATAGCCGCCGTGGCCGGCGGCGTTTTGATCGGCCTCGCAATAGCCTTTGCACGCGTCGGCGCGTTCCCCTTCTGGGGTTCCGATTCGGATGCTTCCAAGGCGCAGCCCGCGCAGCAAGCGCAGGCGAATCCGCCAGAACCCTTGCCGGCGCCGCCGGTGCCGGGGGCTCAGATCGCGCCATTGGCGCCTGCCGCGCCGAATACACCGGAGCCGGGTGAAAAGGTCGGGGTGATTACCTCGTTCGCGCCGCTGGTCAAGAAAATGATCCCGGCGGTGGTGAGCGTCAACGTCGTGCAGGATGTGAAAGTTTCGGGGACGCCGTTCGGCCCACAGGCCGGACCCGGCGACGACAATGGCGGTGGCGATGACAACGGCGATAGTGGCGGCGATCAAGGCGGTGGTCCGCCGTCTGGCGGCGGCGATCCGTTCGACCAGTTGCGCCGTTACTTCGGACAAGGCGGTCAGCGCGAGTACAAGCAGCACGGGCTGGGCTCGGGCGTGATCGTGTCGGCCGACGGCTACATCCTGACCAACAATCATGTCGTCGGTAACGCCGACGAAATCCACGTCACGCTGCAGGATCGGCGCGAGTTTACCGCGAAGGTAATCGGCAAGGATGCGAAGACCGACCTTGGCCTTATCAAAATCGACACGAAGGACTCGCTGCCAGTCGCGCCGCTCGGTGACTCCAAGACGACTGACGTTGGCGACTGGGTGATCGCAATCGGCAATCCGTTCAACGTCGGCATGACGGTGACGGCGGGAATCGTAAGCGCCAAAGGAAGAATCCTCGGCGGCGACTACGACGACTTCATTCAGACCGACGCGTCGATTAACCCCGGCAACTCGGGTGGCCCCCTGATCAACACAAAGGGCGAAGTCATCGGAATCAATACCGCAATCTACAGCCGCACCGGCGCCAACAACGGTATCGGCTTCGCGATTCCAATCGACATGGCACGCAACGTGATGGATCAGTTGAAGGCGCATGGCCGCGTGGTGCGCGGGTGGCTGGGCGTCGAGATTCAGGAAGTGACGCCGGACCTTGCGCAATCGTTCGGCTTGCCGAAGCCCGAGGGCGCGCTGGTCGCGAGTGCGGACAAGGACGGACCCGCGGGCAAGGGTGGAATCGAGCGCGGCGATATCGTGCTCAGCTTCAACGGGCATCCGGTCGACGACGAACATGAGTTGCCCGCGCTGGTCGCACAAACCCCGATCAATCAGACGGTGCCGGTCGAGGTGGTGCGCAACGGCAAACACATGACGCTCGAGGTTACGATCGGCGAGCGCAAGGAACCGCAGGTCGCGTCGGCGAAGGCCGAGACGCCGGGCGGTAATTGGGGAATGCAAGTGGGCGACATCACGCCCGAGATAGCGCAACAGTTCCATCTCGAAAGCAGCAAGGGCGTCGTGATTCAGAAGGTCGCTCCGGACAGCCCCTCGGCGGAAGCAGGTCTGCAGCCGGGCGACATCGTACTGGAAGTGAATCACGACAAGGTCGCGGCGGTTTCGGATTTCGTGGCGAAGGCGAAAGAAGCGCAGACCAACAAGAAGCCGGCGCTGCTGCTGGTGCAACGCGGCGGCGCGACGCTGTACACGGTGATCAAGCCGGCCGAGGGCCAGGGCTGATCGCGAGTACTGATATGCAGTCGAAGCGCGGCGCATCGAGGTGATCGATGCGCCGCGCTTGTTTTGATGCTAGGCGTTGAAGCCTGCGATGGAGTCCTCGCGAAGAATTGACGTGGTGATCGCCGGCGCTGGCCCAGCGGGACTGGCGACGGCGTTGTTCCTCGTGAAGAATCGGCCGAGCCTGGCGGGCCGAATCGTGGCGATCGAGAAATCGGCGCATCCCAGGTTCAAAGTCTGCGCTGGCGGCCTCATTCCCAAGACGATGCTCGCGCTGGACGAGCTTGGAATCGCGCTTGACGTTCCCAAAGTCGAAGTGATTCGCGGCGAGGCGGCAACACCGGTTGGCGGCGTCGATTTGTCGCGCGGCGGCGAAGTCCTAGCCACCGTGATTCGGCGCGATCTGTTCGACTCGATGCTGGCGCGGACTGCGAGCGAGGCGGGAGTCGAAATTGTAGAACGCAGTCGCGTGCTCGACATTGTTCAGGACGCGAGCGGCGTGGACGTCAGCACAGAGCACGGCATCTTCGATGCGCAAATCCTCGTTGGCGCTGACGGCTCGGGCAGCCGGGTCCGCCGCGCGGTGTTTGGCGCTCGCAAGGAAACGATCGGGCGCGCGTTGATGACGGACATCGCAGTCGATCCCGAGCGCACGCCCGAATTCACCGAGAGGCGCTACCGGTTCGATTTCCGCTGCGTGAGCCGCAGGATCAACGGCTATAGCTGGTCGTTCCCATGTCTTATCGGCGGCGCGCCGCATCTCAATCTAGGCATTTACGATCAACGCCCGCGCGAATTCGTTGAAACCGGCGGCGAACAATCGCGGATGATTGCGGAACTCGTCGCGGCCTTTCCCGAAATCCCACTCGACGGCCTGAAGCGGCACGCGACGCAGTGGCAGTCGTTCCCGATTCGATGGTTCGACGCCGGGGACAGCTACGCATCCGGTCGCGTGATTCTTGCTGGTGACGCGGCAGGCGTCGATCCGCTGATGGGCGAGGGCATCTCGTGCGCATTCGAGCACGGCAAGCTGGCGGCGAATGCGATCTGCAAATTCCTTGACGGCGACAGCGGAGCGCTGCGGGCCTACGATCGCGCGCTACATGAAGGTGCGGCGGGAAAGAAACTGAGCAAGCTCGCGTTTGCGGCGCGCCATTTCTACAGCCCGCATCACCGGCTCTTCTTCCGAATCGCGGGCATCAGCCGCCGCGCGCAGGAGATTGGCGTGGATTGGTATAATGGCGCGCGGCATCTCGACGAGGTGCCTACTCGGCGCCTGATCGCTCGATGGGCGCGCGCGGTTCTATCACGCGAGCCTGTGCGATAGCATCTCGTTGTCGCTCGCGGTGGAGGGAAACCAGGTGGCGGATCGAGTACGAGGGGGGCCGGCGCGAAAGCGTAGCGGAAAGCGGCCGTCGAAAAGGAAGCGGATGCGGCGGCCGGGAATGCTCGTGATGGCCGCGCTGGCGGCGCTGATTTTGGGATTTTTGGCGAAACGAGTGATGATCCCGTCGGCCGTCCACTACATCGCGTATCGACCGGCTGATCAGCCGCAAGCAAATCCGACTGCGGCCTCGGAAGGCAATGGCGCCTCCGACGCCTCGGAAAATTTGACGCCCGGCGATCGCAGCGAGCTGGACGCGATTATTAAGCGCAAGGCCAAGTGACGAACAGTTAGATGGCGGGCTTGATGCAAATAGCGGACGACATGGGGTTTCGTGTCGAGCTTGAACGCCCGCCGTCGCGGATCGTGTCGTTGGTGCCAAGCTGGACGGAGACGCTGTTCGCGCTTGGATTCAATTCCGAAGTCGTGGGCGTGACGAAATTCTGCGTCGAGCCGGTCGCGGCGGTTGCGTCGATTCCGAAAGTCGGTGGAACCAAGAACCCGGACGTTGCCGCGATCGTGAAGCTCGAGCCCGAGCTGGTGATCGCCAACGCCGAGGAAAACCGGCGCGAGGACGTCGAACGGCTGCGCTCGGCAGGGATCCCGGTGTTCACGACCTATCCCCGCACGGTGCCGGGCGCGGTCGAATCGATCCTGCGATTGGGGCGAGTGTTGAGTCGCGAGGCGGACGCCGCCGCACTGGCCAAAGAGATCACGCTGAGCGTGAGCGGAATCGAAGCGGCGCTCGGGGTATGGAGCAAGCTGCGGCTCCGCGTTTTCTGCCCAATATGGAAGAAGCCGTGGATGTCGTTCAACGCCGACACCTATGCGCATGACGTGCTGCGGATGCTCGGCTACAACAATATCTTTGCGTCGGCGGGCGAGCGGTACCCCGTCACGACGCTCGAGGCGGCAGTCGAACTCCGTCCCGATATCGTGATACTTCCCGACGAGCCGTATGAATTCGATGAGTCCGACGTCGCCGAGTTGAAGCCGCTGCTGCCGGCCGCGCTCAGCCGCCGCGTGCTGATAGTCAGCGGACGCGACCTGCATTGGTACGGCGTGCACATGGTGCGGGGGCTCAAGTCGCTGGCGGAAAGAATGGCGCGGGTGCGGGCCGCGGTTCTATAATCGGGCCGTGCGGAACGACGACATGCGTTCATCAAGACGACGCCGTGCGTCCATCAAAATGAATGGGAGATTCGTATGATCCCGAAAATCAGTGTGGCGGCCGCGTTCCTTTTGATGGTGGCGCCGCCGATGGCGTGCGCTTCGAATCTCGGTGCCGCGACTCCCGCGCCGATGACGCGCGCGGCGCATCGTTCGCCGCAGGGCATCATCATCGCCCAGGACAGTCAATCGAGCGCCGGCACTACCGACAATGATAGTGATAATGACAACGACAGCGATTCAAACGACAGCGCCGACGACAATCAGAACGGCGACAGCAGTCAGATGAATCAGCAAAATAGCGCCGGCGACGATCAGCCGGTTCTGCCTACAGTCCTCAACGGCAACGAAAACGATCCGGACGATGCGCCGCAATTCAATCAGGCTCCGCAGCCGCAGCCGGTGAACCCGTATCAATAAGGCGTCACGATGCCCGCACCACTGGACGGAATCAAAGTACTCGATCTGACCAAGCTTGCGCCGGGACCGTTCTGCACGATGATCCTGGCGGATCTTGGCGCTGAAGTGATCAGGATCGAGGAGCCGGGACCTCCCACCGGAAGACGCCCGCAGCAAGCGGGCGCTGCAAGTACGCGGGCGCAAACGAACACCTTCGGTAGCTCGCCGTATAACGCGCTCGCGCGCAACAAGAAGTCGATCGGGATAAATCTCAAGAGCGGCATGGGCAGGGAAATCTACACTCGCCTCGCACAGCGTGCCGACGTCATCGTCGAGGAATACCGGCCGGGCGTCGCCAAGAGGCTGGGGATCGATTACGAGAAGCTTGCGTCGCCCAACCCGCGGCTGATCTATTGCGCGATCACCGGCTACGGACAGACCGGGCCGTATCGCGACCTGGTCGGCCACGACATCAACTACATCGCGACCGCCGGCGTGCTATCGATGTTCGGACGGCCCGGGCAGCCGCCGACGATTCCGCACAACGTGGTCGCGGATTACGCCGGTGGCGGGATGCATGGCGCGATCGGAGTGCTTGCGGCGCTGGTCGCGCGCAGCCAGACCGGGCGCGGCCAATACGTTGATATCTCGATGATGGACGGCAGTCTCGCGCTGTTGGCGCAAGCGTTCTCGACTTTTTTTGCGAATCACAAAGTGCCACGGCGCGGCGAGACCATAAACGACGGCGGCATTCCAAACTACAACGTCTATCTGACGAAGGACGACAAGTACATTACGATCGCGGCGATCGAGCCGTGGTTTTTCGCCAACCTGTGCCGAGCGCTCGGCCGCGAAGATTTCATTCCGCATGAATACGATTCGAGCAAGCGCCCGGAAATCGCCCGCACGTTCACTGAAATCTTCAAAACGAAAACGCGCGATGAGTGGTTCGAGATTCTGAGCAAGAGCGACATCTGCGCCGGCCGGATGCTCACGCTCGACGAAGTGCCCAACGATCCACAGGTGCTCGCGCGCAACATGATCGTCGAGGTCGAAGCCCCTGGCGGCAAGAAGGTCAAGCAGGTGGGGGTCTCGGCGAAGTTCTCGGATACTCCCGCATCGATAAGGTCGCTCGCGCCGCAACTCGGACAGCATACCGACGAAATCCTCGGCGCGCTCGGCTACGCCAAGGACGATATCAGCCGCTGGCGTGAGTCGGGCGCAATCAAGTAGCGCGTCGTCCGTCGCTGCCGCGAGATTCGTCGCGTTGCCCGCGGCATCGAATCACGGTTAAGATTCCGTTTATGCCACAGCCAACTCCGATGTTCATGCGCGGGCCGCACGATCCGATTCGCATCGAGCGCGCCGAAGGCGCCTGGCTCTACGCCTCCAACGGCCACAAGATCCTCGACGCGGGCGCCGGCGCCGTGGTCGTGAATATCGGGCAGGGCCGCCGCGAAATCGCCGAGGTAGCGGCGCGCACGATCGCCAACCTCGATTACATCGTACCCGTCTGGACCTCGCCCGAGCGCGAGAAGCTGGTTGATCGTCTTACGCGATGGACTCCGGCGGGGCTCACGCGATTCTATTTCACCAGCGGCGGATCGGAGTCGGTCGAAGCGGCGCTGAAGTTCGCGATCCTCTACAACAAGGCTCGCGGCAAACAATCGAAGAGCAACATCATTGGACGCCGCTTCTCCTATCATGGCAACACTATCGCGGCCTTGTCGGCGGGCGGGAGTGGCCGGCGCGCGGACTACGAACATATTTTGCTGGACTGGCCGAAGATCGATCCGACGTACTGCTACCGATGCCCGTGGGACAAAACGTATCCGTCATGTCAGCTCGACTGCGCGACGGCGCTCGAAAAAGAGATCCTCAAGCACGGCGCCGACTCGATCGCCGCGTTCATCGCGGAGCCGATGATGGGCTCGAGCGGTGGCGTGGTCCCTCCCGTCAAAGAGTACTGGCCGGAGATTCGCGAGATCTGCACGCGCTACAACGTGCTGTTGATCGCCGATGAAGTGATGACCGGCTTCGGGCGTACCGGGCGGCGCTTTGGCGTCGATCATTGGGAAGTCGTGCCGGACATTCTGGTCGGCGGCAAGGGACTCACCGGCGGCTACATGCCGATGGGAATGATTGCGGTCAAGGAATCGCTGGTCGAGGAACTCGAACACGCCAGGGCCGACTTCATGTTCTACACCTACAGCTCGCATCCCGTCGCGTGCGCGGTCGCCGACGAGGTGCTGGCAATCATGGAGCGCGAGCGGCTCGTGGAGCGGTCGGCCGAAGTCGGCGCGCGGCTGGGCGCGAGTTTGAAGGAAGAACTGTCGGGGCATCCGATGGTCGGCGACATCCGCGGTACCGGCATGTTCTGGGGGATCGAGCTGGTGCAGGACAAGGCGACGCGCATGCCGTTTGCGCCCGAAAAAAAGGTGACCAATCGCGTGCTGGGCGCGTCGGTGCGAAAAGGGATGTTCTTTTATCCGGCGACCGGGATGGCGGGCAAAGCTGGCGGCGACGCGATGATGATCACGCCGCCGTTCATCATCGGCGATGCCGAAATCGAGTTCATCATTCGCACGGCGCGCGCGGCACTCGACGAGATTCAGCCTAACCTGTAGCGTTTGCGGAACACGTTCTAGCTTCGTGGAGAGACCGGCACATGGCCGATAGCATCATCGGGCCGATGTCGCATTATTTTTATTCGCAGCGCCTGAAACTGCACTACGTCGATTGGGGCAATCCCGACAAGCCCCTGCTGGTGCTGGTGCACGGCGGCCGCGACCATTGCCGCAACTGGGATTGGGTCGCACTCGATTTGCGCCGTCACTATCACATCATCGCACCCGACCTTCGCGGCCACGGCGACTCCGACTGGGCGGTGGGCAGTGGCTATTCGATGATCGACTATGTGCTCGATCTCTCGCAGCTCATGAACGCGGTGTCGAACGAGCCCGCGACACTCATCGGGCACTCTCTGGGCGGCGGAATCGTTTTGCAATATACCGGCACGCATCCCGACGCCGTCAAGCGCGTGGTCTCGATCGAGGGGATGGGCCCGCCGCCCGGGATGATCAAGGACACCCCCGCTTACGAGCGGATGAACAACTGGATCGGCCAGATGCAAACGCTCGCGCGGCGCAAGGTGCGCGAGTATCCGTCGATTGAAGAGGCGCTCGCGCGCATGATCGAGGCCAACCCGCACCTCAGCCGTGAGCAGGCGCGCCATCTCACGATTTGGGGAATTCGCCGCAACGAGAACGGCACCTACTCGTGGAAATTCGACAACTACGTTCACGCCACGTCGCCCTATATGTTCAACAACCGCGACGCCCGCGAGATTTGGGGGCGCATCACGTGCCCGACGCTGCTGATTCGCGGCACCGAGTCATGGGCGGGCGATTGGGTCAAGGACGGGCGCATCCAGGCGTTCAAGCACGCGGAGTCGGTCACGATCGACAAGGCCGGCCACTGGGTGCATCACGATCGCCTCGACGAGTTCCTCGCCGTCACGCATCGGTTTCTCGGCGTGTAGCGGTTCCGGGCTCATGCGACGACCTTCACTTTCGCTGCGCAGCGATCAGTTCGAATACGTCCAGTTGATTCTGCTCGCCGTGACCGTGGGCGTGCTCGCGGCGCTGGGAAATCTCGGCTTCCGCAAATTGATCGAATTGTTTTCGTGGCTGTTTCGTGAGGTCGAGTGGAACGCGCTCGGAATCGAACTCGCCGGAGCACATCGTGCATTGATTCCATTGATCCTGCTTAGCGGAGGCGTCGCGATACTGTTGCTCGACCGGGTTTTTCCTGAAGACGTGCTCGGTTACGGCTTTCCGAATTTCCTCGAGATGGTCAATCTGGGCACCGCAAGGCTCAAGCGCCGCTGGATTTTCGTCAAGGCCGCCGGCGCCGCGATTTCACTTGGCGCCGGCGCTTCGGTCGGCCGCGAAGGTCCTATCGCGCAAGTCGGAGGCGCCATTGGATCGACTATCGCGCAGCTTAGAAAGCTATCGCCCGATCGCGCCAAGGTGCTGGTCGCCGCCGGCGCCGGCGCGGGCATCGCGACCACCTTCAACGCGCCGATCGGCGGCCTGATGTTCGCGCAGGAGATCGTCCTGCTCGGCCACACCGAAATCGCCAACCTCACGTTGCTGATCATCGCGACCTTCACTGCGGTGATTACCTCGCGCGCGATTGTCGGCAACTCGGTGGTTTTCCTCGCGCCCGAATTCGTACTGCGCAGCTACTGGGAAATGGCGACGTATGCGCTGATGGGCGCGGCGCTCGGCGCCCTCGCCGCAGGCTACATCCGGTTCTTCAACGCGACCGAGGCATGGTTTCGCAGACTCAATCTCCCGGTCTGGGTAAAGCTCGAAGCGGGCCTTGCAGTAGTCGGTGCGATCGCGATTTGGCTGCCGCAAAACTTGTCGGACGGATATCCGGTGATCAACAGCGCGATGGCTGGCGAGTTCGGCATCGGGATGCTGGCTGCGATGACCTGCGCGAAGTTCTTCGCCAGCAGCGTGTCGCTCGGATGCGGCGCACCGGGAGGCTCCTTCGGCCCGACGTTTTTCATTGGCACGATGGCGGGCGGGTTGTTCCAGCGCGTCTCGGCGATGCTGATTCCGCACCTTACCGGCCCGCGCGGATCGTATGCGCTGGTGGGGCTCGGCGCGTTCCTCGCCGGGACCACGCACGCGCCGCTGACGGCGCTGTTTCTGCTCTGGGAGATGACGCACAGCGACACGATCGCGCTGCCTTCGATGATCGCGACGATTACGGCGCTGGTCGTGGCGCGTGCGATCGAAACCGAATCGATCGACGAGTTCCGCCTTGCGCGCCAGGGCAAGACGCTGCAAATCGGCAGCGAGCGGCTAGCGCTTACGCTGATACCGGTCAGCGCCGTGGTCACGAAAAACGTGACGATAGTGAGCGAGAATACTTCGCTCTCGGAAGTGCTGCGCACCGCCGGTGAGACGTCGCAATCCACCCTGCCGGTAGTCAATAGCGACGGGGAGCTGGCCGGCACAATCGTAGTACGCGATTTGTTGTCGGTGATCAGCGGAGGACAGGAACTCGGTCCGCTGGTCAACGCGTTCGACATTTGCAATGCGCATTGTTCCACTGTGTCGCTCGACGCGAATCTCGATGAGGCGAGCCAGTTGATGGAGCACGACGGGCTCGATGAGATTCCGGTGGTCGATCGCACCAGCCGGCGCTTTCTCGGCCTGGTCACCAGCCGGCAAATCGCGCAAGCGCTCAACCGCGTAACGGTTTCTCTCTCGACTCTCGCGACGCGCGACCCGAATGTCTATTGGGCGACAGGTTATCGCGTGTCGCGCATAATGGTTCCCGCCAACGCGGCTGGAAGAACCGTGCGCCAGCTCGATGCCCGCGCACGATTCAGCGTTACCGTGCTTGCCGTACAGGATGCGGATAATCCGCAGGGTGAATTCACGCCGATCACTCCTGATCGTCCGCTAAAGGCCGGCGACCAGCTGATCGCGGCCGGGCGCGCGCAAGACATCCGGCAATTCACGCACGAATTGGAGAGTGCGGAATCCGTCGGTGCCGCGCGGGCTTCGGCTCAGTCCGGATCGGCAAAGACATAGGGGCGCGCGCGGCCGGCGCGGATCTCGGCGCACATCTGCTCGACTGTGTTCACCTCGCGCTCGAACTCCGTGGCGACCGTCATGAACCATTTTGCACTCGCGAAATGAGCGTCGCTGCCGCCGACCGCCGTCAGTCCGAGTTTGAGCGCCGCGTCCTCCGCGCGCCGATTCTCCTCGATCGAGTTCTGGCCGTTCAGCACTTCGACCGCGCCAAGCGCCACGCCATGGCGGCTCAGCAGCGTGTCCAGCCGCGAGCCGTAGCCCGAGTCGCGAAACGGATGGGCCGGAATTGCGATGCCGCCCTCGTGATGGATCACTTCGATCAGGCTGTCGCTCTTGAGCATCCGCGCCGTCAGGTCGAAGCGGCGAATCACTTCCTCGGTGACGCCAAATAGCAGGAGATGCCCAAGGTCGGTGTCGGCCTCGATTCCCTTGAAGATGGCAATTTGAAATCGCTCGGCGAGTTCCGCGTATTGCCGGCCGACGTTGGCATCGCTCGGGAACAGGCGATGCTCGGTGAAGCAAATCGCGCCGAGGCCGCGGCCCTTCGCAAATTCCAGATACTGCTCCGGCGCGACGTTGGAGTCGGACGAAAGCCGGGTGTGGACGTGGAGGTCGGCGATCATGAGGTGGGATGTTACGGCTCGGCGAAGGTGTCGCGCACCTGGATGTGATCCTCGATCGAAAAAATTCGCGCGACCAGGAATATCTGCGTCTGCACCATCAGACGATCGGCTTCCGTCGGCACGGTGCCCCAGAGAATGATCGTGTCGCCGTCCATTTTGAAATGAACCGAACCGTAGCCCTGCGCGTTGAGCGCCTGGCGCAGCGCGACCTCGCGCGGCTCGGTGTGCGCCGGTTCGGACGCGTCGGGCGCGCCGCCATTTGGCACGGAAGGAACCCCGCCGTAGTCGGGGCCGGTGTCGCCGTCGGAAGGCTGCGGCTGCGACGAATGGAAGATCATGTACCCGATCAGAAAAAATCCGCCGACCACCAGCGCCATCGTTCGCACCGGATGCCGCCTGCGATGGCGTGGATGGAAGATCGGACCCGAATATCCGCCGGGCGAAGCAACGTCGTCGAGCACAATCGTTTGCGCCTCGTGCGCGCCGCCGCGATCCATCGCCGGCATTTGCAGCCGTCCCGTTACGTCCGCGGCGCAGAATGAGCAGTAGTTTGAATCCACCGGGATGATACGGCCGCATCGCGGGCATTCCGTATCGATCGCATTGCTCAGCATCGTCGGCGCCGACGCTTGCTGCTCTTTGGACTTGACGCCGCTTAGCGGCAGCTTGAGTTGCGGACGCGCCGCCGCCGCCGCTGGCGAATTACGCTGTGGCATCGCCATCGGCGTCCCCGACTTGATCGCCATCAGCCGCTGTCTGAATTCGGCGGCGTCGGCCACGCGCAGGACCACGTCGTACTTAAGCGCCTGATCGACCAGCTCGCAAAGCGCGGGACTCATGTCAGGGCATAGCGAGCGCAACGGCGGAAAACTGAACGGCGGCTCCAGCGCCGGGTCGCGGCCCGACAGCGCATGATGCATCGTGGCGCCGAGCGCGTACAGGTCCGAGCGGAATTCGACCTTGCCGCGATATTGCTCGGGCGGCGCGTAACCCTGAGTGCCGATCATCGTCGCGTTGCTGAGCGGCTGGAACAGGCGCGCGATCCCGAAATCGATCAGCTTGACCTGCGCTGACGGTGTGAGCATCACGTTCGACGGTTTCAGGTCGCGGTAGATCACCGGTGGTTCCAGGTTGTGCAGGTATTCGAGCGTGTCGAGAACCTGCAGCGCCACGTCGATAACCTCGCTCTCGGGCAGCTTGCCGCCCGCGTCTTTGAGTTTCTGCTCGAGCGTGATCCCGTCGATGAACTCCATCACGAGATAGTGATGGTTCTGATCGCTGAAGCGATCGAACACGCGCGGGATGTGTTCGTTGCTGAGCTGCGCGAGCATGTCGGCCTCGCGCTGAAACGCGGCGACCGCCTGCTTCTGTGTGTCCGGGCTGGTGAAGCTATCGACCATCTCGGCCAGCGCACACGGCCGCGCGGCAAGCCGCAAGTCCTCGGCGAGATAGACGAGCTTCATCCCGCCCCCGCCTAGCGGCTTGGTCACGCGGTAACGGCCGCCGACGATGGTGTTGGGCGCAATCATTCCTATCGCGAGAATCTAACCATTACTACAATTCGATGGGAGCCGGCGGAGTCCTTATGCCTATCGCGCAATCATGTCCTCGCGCAGCGTCCCCGAGAAGGCCGCATTAGCGGCGCATATAATGTGAATCAGAATGCCGAGCGGCGGTCCCATGCCGTAGGCTATCGAGACGAAGAAAAACCACAAAATTCCCTTGAAGGGCTTGCCCCGATAGATATGGCCGACGCCTGGAACGATGCTTAGCACGAGCGCCAGCACCGGGTTGAATCCCGAATTTGTGCGCAGCAGCGGGAAACGTGTTACCGGCGCGCCGCACGATTTGCAAAAGCTCGCCTCGGCGACGACGATCGGCGCGCCGCATCGCGAGCAGAACCTCGGTTTTTCGAAGTCCACTTCAGCCACGGAAGGTAAACTGCGCGTCGCCGACCCGTATGATGTCGCCATCGATGACGCGCGTCGGCTCGGTCACGCGCCGATTGCCGACGAACGTTCCGTTCTGGCTGTTGAGGTCGCGCACCACGAATGCGCCGTTGGAATTCTCGATGCTCGCGTGATGGCGTGAGACCGACGAATGGCTGACCACGATTTCGTTGTCGAGCGCGCGCCCGATCCGGGTAACCGCGCCGGCGTGGACAGGGTAGGGCTGCCCCGACGCGTCGAGCAGGCTCGGCCCATCGACCTTCGCGTTCGCGCCCGCCAGCCGCGTGGCGACATGCGCGGGATTCACCGCATCGACCGCCAGCGACGCCTGTTGCCTGGCCGCCGCCGACGTCCCGCGCAGATGGAACATCATCTCGTAGCCGCCAATGTTGATTCGATCACCATCGTGCAAGTCAACGCTTTCAATTCGCTTGCCGTTGACGAAGGTGCCCTCCTGCACCGCAAGATTTCTGATGACGTAGTCGGCGCCGCGCCGCTCGATCACCGCGTGCCGCTGCTGCACCAGCGGATCGCCGAACAGGCCGACCGGATTTTCCTCGGCGCGCCCGATCGTCGCGCGCGCGCCTTCGATTCGGTACTGCCTTCCGCGCAACCGCCCATGCTCGACCGTGACCCACGCAGCCTTGGTCAGCTCTTGCACCAGCCCGATGAACAATCCGATTGCGAGTCCGGTGACTGCTTCGCCAAAGAATCGCGAAGCCAATCCGCCGCCGGCGATTGCGCCGATCAAATCGAAGCCGATTCCGCCGACCGCTCCGCCGACCAGCCCACCCACCGCTCCCTTGGGTACGTTTTCCATCGTGAGCGTCGCCAATCCAACGCCGGCGCCCACCAGCGCTCCGTCGATTGCCCATCCCAGCAATCTTGCGATGACGAGGGTTATAATCGAGCCCGAGATCAGCTCGCCATTTGGACTGAAGCCGACTCCGCCTGCCTGGAGGACCGCGTTGAATACGTAGTTTCCAAGGTAGGTGGACAGCAGCGATAGCAGCGCGCAAATCGCGAAGCCGCGGATGAAGCGGCGCTGAGACTCCGGCGTCACACGAACGGCAGACGTATCCACGGCAGTGATGAACGCACCGATCGCGCCCGCGGCGATCGCCGCCGATATGTAGTACGCGATCGTGTCACCGGTCGTCTGCACCTGCCCGAGATGAGAGTTGTGCGAGGCCAGTTCGACAGGAAGCCATCCAATGGCGCCGCCGCACAGGCCCGCAAGCGCCTTGAACGTCAGTTCGCGCCGGTTCAGAGAATCGCTTTTGAGAAGAGCTAGAGGTGAATCCACGCCACCCTCGGCATAAGTCTACGGGTTAAGAATATAATAGCCCGCGGCAGGTCGCTGGAAAACGCTCTCCGCGAACAACATGCAATCAACCGGCTGCGGCTATCGTATTGCTCAGGTCGGACCAAAACAGGCATCATCGCCGGACCTATGAGCATCGAAAATCTTGTTGCTGAAAAATTCGGCCCTCTGCAGGGCGTGAAGATCATCTCGACCGGGACCCTGATCGCGCAGCCGTTCGCCGCCGAGCTGGCCGCCGAGATGGGCGCGGAAGTGATCCAAATCGAGCGGCCGGGAATCGGCGACGTCGGATGGCGCAATATAGGCATCAGGCTCGCGACCACCGACGGCAAGTCCGCAGTCGCCACTAGCTGGATCCAGGAGCGCCGCAACGTGTTTTGTGTCTCGCTCGATTTGTCGAAGCCGCGCGGCCGCGAAATCTTTCTGAAGCTGATCGCGCGCGCCGACATCTGGATGGAAAGCTCGAGGCCGGGCACATACCCGAAGTGGAACCTCGACGATGCGTCAGTCTGGAAGGTTAACCCCAAGCTGGTGATCACTCACGTCTCGGGCTTTGGGCAGAGCGGGGATCCCGATTACGTCCATCGCGCGTCGTACGACGTGGTCGGGCAGGCGGTCGGCGACAGGGTTCCCGATCCGACTCCACCGACGCGCGCCGCGCCGTGGACGGGCGACTACATTACCGCGCTGTTCACGATGTGGTCGTCGCTCGCCGGCCTGACCTATGCGCGCGCAACCGGAAAAGGCCAGTCGATCGACGTCGCGCAGTACGAAGCGATCCACAAAACGATGGGCGGCACGATGCTCGAATACTTTCAGAACGGAGTCGTTCGCGAGCGCTCCGGGAATCGCGCGCAGGGATTCCAGCCGCTCGACTCGTTCCAGGCCAGCGACGGATGGGTCGTGATGGGTGCGCTCGGTGACGTGTACGGGCGGCTGCTACGCGTGATCGGGCTCGATCCTTCCGACCCGAAATGGGAAACGGCGCGCACGCAACTCGAGTCGATCGAAGGAATCGAGTTCGATGCGATTCTGCGCGGATGGATTTCCGAGCGCACCGTTAAAGACGTGGTGGCGGCGATGGCGGCCGGCAACGTCCCATGCTCGCCGATCATGTCGAGCAAGGACATCGCCGAGGACCCGCAATACCGCGCGCGTGGATCCACGTTGAGTGGGAAGACGAGCAGGTCGGCAGGGTGAGAGGCATCGGCGTCGCACCGAAGTTTTCGCTGACGCCGGGAAAAATCGTGCGCGGCTCGGTGCCGGTCGGGCACGACAACGATCGCGTCTATGGCGAGATGCTCGGCGTCAGCACGAACGATCTAGAGTTGCTCCGCCGCGAAAAAGTGATCTAGCTCGCGACTTTCACCATAAACGTCTCGACCGACTTGCCGAACGACTGCTCGTCCGGATAGCGCCCCAAGTCCAGGATGAAATACGTCGCGCTGGCTTCCTTCTCAGCCGCGACTTTTGCGCGAGGCCCCGCGGTGTCGTCGAGCCGCAGCCCGCGCCGCACGATGATTTCAGGAAGCTCGCGTCCCGCCGCATGCGCACGCGCGTGCAATTCTTCAACTTTTGCTTTAAGTTCCGTCGCCGGTAGCATCGGATGCCAGCCGTCGCCGAATTTCAGCGCTCGATTCATCGCAGCCGGCCCGTTGCCGCCAATCCAGATAACAGGGCGCTTCGGTCGGGGCAGGAACACGAACGATGGAAACTTCACGAGAGGGCCGTCGTAGGCGCCCGGCACGTCGGCGCTGAAGAGATGATGGATCACGCTCAGCGTCTCGTCGGTAATCGCGCCGCGTCGGCGAATGTCGGCGCCCAATGCGGAGAACTCCGGCTTCATCCACCCCACGCCGATGCCAAGAATCATTCGCTCGCCCGATAGTTCCTGGATCGTCGCGACCTGCTTCGCGGTCAATACGGCGGGCCGATAGGGAACCACCAGCACAGAGATACCGAGCCGGATTTTCTCGGCCGCGCCGGCGATGAAGGCCAGCGTCGCGAGCACGTCGAGATAACGGCCGCCGGAGCCCTCGGTCTGGTCCGGCGGAATACAGAAGTGATCGGAAACGAAGAGCGCATCGAAGCCGGCTTGCTCGGCGATTCGTGCGCAGGCGCGAATCGTCGCGCGGTTGGATTGCGGACCCATGTTGCGGATTGCGACTCCGAATTTCATCGCGGATTCTCCCGGGCGCTGGAGCGCGGCTGTCACGAAAAGACTGGCAAGCTCGCGCGCATCCAGTCAAACTCCCGCCCAGCCACTGGAGGCGACAAACGCGTGGGCCGTCCATCCGCGAAGCAGCGCAAGCCCTACAATCTTGACGCGATCCTCGATGTGGCGGTGCGTGTGTTCCGCGAGCGCGGCTACGACGGCAGCACGCTTGATGATGTCGCGCGCGCTGCGGGAATCACCAAGGCCAGCATCTACTATCACGTTCGCAGCAAGGAAGAGCTGCTGTCGCGGGGCGTTGGCCGCGCGCTTGACGCGCTGTTCGCGGTGCTTGACGAGCGGCCCGCGAAGCGGGGCCGCGCGGCGGCGCGCCTCAGATACATCGTGCATCGCACGATCGAAGTCACGGTAGAGCAGTTGCCCGAAGTGGCGCTGCTGCTGCGCGTACGCGGCAACACTCCGGTCGAGCGGCGGATCATGCAACGCAGGCGCGCGTTCGACCATCTGATCGCCCGGCTAATGCGTAACGCGCAGCGGCAGGGCGATCTCCGTGCCGATGTGGAGCCGCGACTGGCGACGCGGCTGTTGTTCGGAATGCTCAACTCAATCACAGAATGGTACCGGCCGGGCGGCGGGCTGGACGCGCCCGAGGTGGCCGAAGCAATCTTCCGGATGGCCTTCGAGGGGATGGAGCAGGGCGCCGGCCGCCGCGTTTTGACAAATCGACCGAATGGTAGGTAGATTAAATCAGGAGACAAACCGCGATGAGCGAATTCGAAATTCCTGAGGGCGGCCTGGTCGAGGCGCCCGCCGTCCCCCAGCCGAACATTTTCCCGATCGAATGGCGATGCGAGACGTCCAAGCTCGCCGAGATTTACGAGCGCGCCAAGCGCGAGGGCTTCAATCCCGCGGATATCAACTGGAGCGAGCTTTCGCCCGAAGCATGGAGCGACGACGAGAAGGTTGCGATCATGTACTGGTGGGCGCTCCTGTCCAACTTTGATTCGTCGGGGCCGGCGGTGTTTGCGCGCGCGACAATTCATGCGTGGGAGATGCACGAGGAAGATCCGGTTCGCAAATGCTTCTTTTCGATAACCCGGGACGAGACCAATCACGAGGAAACCTGCCAACGCGTTATCCAGCGTCTGGTGCCAAACGGTCCGCAAGGATTCGCGCCGAAGAGCGAGCTGCAGCGGGTGGCGCTCAATAATATTGGCTGGCTCTATCATAACGGTGGCCGCTACTGGACCGGATACAACCGCGCGATCGATCGCTATCCGCTCGCGGTAATCTTCACTTCGTTCATGATGGGCGAAGTGGCGTCATCGACGCTGTTCCACGGTATGGCGCACGCCACGACGCATCCGGTGTTCCGCGAAATTTTCACCAAAATCGGTCGCGACGAAGCGCGGCATCTCCAGATCTGCATCAACCTGCTTGAGAAGGAGTGGCCGGGACTCACCGACGAGCACAAAACTTTCATTACCAAGCAGCTGCGCGCCGGCTTCGTGTTCCTCTCGATGGTGCTCTGGGAGCCACCGGCACAGTTCTGGGATTTGCCCGGCTACTTTCTGCATAACCATCGCATCTTGCTGCGTACAGCGCGCGAAGCTGGACTCGGAATCCTGACCTTCGAACAGCAGGCCGACAACTGGCGGCTGGCGATCGCGCGTGTGCGAAAGCTGGTCGAGAAGTGGGACATCCAGTTCCCCGCGATTCCCGAACTTGATATTGAAGGCGTTGACGTCGGCAACATAACCGCCGAGGACATAATTCCTGTGTTCTAGCAACCTGTGAGGCCACGAATATGAGCGTCGATTTGTCGGTCGAAGGCGGTCTTGCGGAAATAGTTCTCAACCGGCCCGACAAGATGAACGCGTTGAACGACGCGATGGTGGCCGAACTGAACGGATGTCTCGAGCGCGCGGCGTCGCGGGGCGTGCGCTCGATGATGATTCGGGGAGAAGGACCGGCGTTCTCGGCGGGACGCGATCTCGCGGATGCGCATCCGGGCGACGAAGACGCCGAAGCGATAATCGAGACGACGTTCAATCCGCTGATCAAGCGAATCGTCGCGTTCCCCGCGCCGACTTTCGCCGCGGTTCATGGCGCGTGCCTGGGAGTCGGATTGGGACTGGCGCTGGGATGCGACGTGGTCTATGTCGCCGACGACGCGAAGATCGGATCGCCGTTCGCGCGTATTGGCGCCGTGCTGGACTCGGGTGGCCATTCGTTTTTCGTCTCGCGTCTGGGGACGCATCGCACACTCGAGCTGATCTACACGGGAAGATTGCTCTCGGGCGTCGAGGCGGCACAACTCGGGCTCGTCAATCGAAGCATGCCGAAGGACTCGCTCGTCGCCGAAACAAGGAAAGTTGCGGCGCAGGTGGCGGCCGGTCCGACCGCGGCGTTTATGCAATCGAAGCGGTTGGTGCGAAGAATGGACGAAGAGGCGATGGGCCTGTTCGCAGTTCTCAAATGCGAGGCCCAGGCGCAGGGCGCAGCGGGGCGTACCGCCGACTACAAGGAAGGCATTACGGCCTTTCAACAAAAGCGCGCGCCGAAGTTCGTGGGCAAGTAGGCCGGGATTCGACGAAGCATCCAGCTCGACCCACCGCGGATTTCGGCGGATACTGACACGGTGCGTCGTCGAGGCGCTGGCGCGGTGGAGAAATGCGTCGTGCAAGAAAAAATTCAAATTGGATTCCAGGCTTTTGTTTCCGACGGAGGAGAGGAGTTTGGCGCCGTTCGCCAGGTTGCGCCGGGCGGCCGGCCTGAACTTGTGATCTACGTCGAGAATGCCGGTGACTTCACGGTGCCACTCAGCGCGGTCGAAGCGGTGCATTCGGAGAAGGTTGTCCTGAATTGCGCCAAGCTCGATCGCCGGCTGCGGCATGCGATCGGTCATGCGCATGACAGTGAGAAGCCCGGCGCGTGAAGTGGGCGACCGCAAATTAAGGGACTATGCGCGCTGGCTAAATGACTCACCGGGCTGCCGCCGATGATGGAATCGGGGCCGGATCAGTCAGCGGCTCGGTGTTCCACTTCTTCAGTTCGGGCAACACATACTTCGCGAAGCACTTGATGCTGCGCTCCGCGTCGTCGTACGGCATCCCGCCGAAACTGAAATTGAACATCACGCCGTTGGCGTCGATGGTGTCGCGGATGAACGCGCACTTCTCGAGCACCTGGTCGGGCGTTCCCCACGGCATCAGCATCGCGAAGTCGCGCGCGGCATTGTCGGCGCCGGTCTTTTTGATGAACTTGCCGACGTTGCTGTAGAACTCGTAGCTCTTCTTGGTACCGAACTCCGGCGACGTCATCTCGTAATGCTTCATGACGGTGTGGTAGTTGGCGGCGATCCATTTCATCGCGAGTTCTTCGGCGCGGTCCTTGTTTTCGTCGACGACGCAGAAGCCGCCGGAGATAGGCTTGGGCGCGGGCGCGTCACCGTTAACCTCGCGCCAGACCTTGTGATAGACCTCGAAATCTTTTTTGACGGCGTCCCACGGTTTTTGCGGAATCACTAGCAGGCCGACTCCCAGCTTCGCCATTATCGGCATCGACTCCGGCGAGACGGCGGCGGCGTAGGTGCGGCCTTTGAACGAGCGCGCGGGGCGGGGCGAATCTCGCGGCGCGGCTGGCGGGTGAATTTGCCGCCTTCCATATAACCGTTTTCGAGCGCGTTCAAAACCAGCTCGGCATACTCGACAAACAAGTTGCGGCCTTCGTTCTGGTCGAGGCGGAAACCGTCGTACTCGATGCGCGCGAGGCCGCGGCCGAGACCCAGGATGACGCGGCCGTTGGAAACGTGATCGAGCAGCGAAACCTGCTCGGCGACGCGGATGGGATCGTGCCAGGGGAGCACGACGACGCCCGAGCCGAGCTTCACATGCGATGTGCGGCCAGCCATGTAAGAGAGGAATTGCAGCACGTCGGGGCACATCGTGTAGTCGTCGAAGTGATGCTCGACTGACCAGATGGAATCGAAGCCGAGCGGCTCAGCCATCTCGGCCAGGCGCAGCTCGTTGCGATAAACCTCGGCGTCAGGAAGTGCGTTGCCGGGGTTCTGAAAAACTGCTCCATATCCAACGTGCATGGTGTGAGCCTCCTCCGCTGATCTCTAATTTTCATAGACCCACCGCTGTCCAGAGCACAACTCCTCCTAACTGCCTCGCCCGTTAGTCGGGAGAGGCCGACGCTCGTCTTCGCGTCGGGTTAGGGACCAAATGTTCCCGATTCCGAATGCCTGCGGACTACGCGCGGCGGTTCGATGTTCTCGTTTCGGCGAGGCGGCGGGCGGCTTCGCCGATTGCGCCCGCGCGGTGCCATCGGGAGTATTCTTCGACGGTGAGGCCGTGCGCGAGCTCGAGCGCGACCGACAATCCTGCGAGCACGAAGACTTCGCCGAGCACGCTGATGCGCGGGGCAAGGCCGAGACCGCCGCCCTCGTTGGGAATGGGGACGTGGATGACGAGGTCGGCTAGTTGCGCGAGGCTCGAATCCTTGTTGCCGGTGATCGCGATCAACTGCGCGCCCTGCTCGCGGATGGCACTCGCGGTCGAGAGCAGTTCGTCGGTGCTGCCGCTGTTTGAAATCGCGATGACGACGTCGCGCGGATGCACCTGGCCGAGGCTGCCGTGCAGCGTTTCTGTCGCGTGCAAGAATGTCGCGGGCGTGCCGACCGAGCAGAACACACTCGCGGCGTAGCGTGCGACGTGCTCGGGCTTGCCGACTCCGGTCACGTGGACGCGGCCACCGCGGCCGAGCGCGGTGCGGATTATCTCGACGGTGCGCGAGATGGCGGCGATGTTCAAGCTGCCGCGAAGCGCGGCGAGCTCGGCGAGCGCGAGGTCGAAGAACTTTTCGACTTCGCCAGTGGAATCACCGATGGCGGCTGCGCGCGGCTCCGCGTCGAGACGCGGCGTCGGCAGCGCGAGCGGCTCGGCACAGAGGTCGAGAATTTCCTCGCGTACTTCGAATCCCGACGGAAAAGCGCCGAGGCGCGTGACCGCGACCGCGCCGGCGGCATTGGCGAGCCGGCCAATCTTGTCCCACGGCATCCCGAGACGAAGGCCGGCGCAAATGCCCGCGAGAAACGCGTCGCCGGCGCCGGTGGAATCCACTTGCTTGACCTTGAAGGCGGGCACGCGAATGGACGTGTCACGTGCCGCGATCGAACATCCTTTGTCGCCTTCGGTGATGATGACGGCGCGATTTCCGTACTTCGCGCGAATCGCGTCGGCAATCTTCAGAGGATCGCGGCCATTGCCGGCGATTTCGCGCGCGGCGGCCTTCGAGGGTTTCAACCAGGTCGCGAGTTTCAACGCGCGTTCGAGTTCGGCACGCGTGCCGAGCGATCCGATCGCGTCAGACGGCGGTACATCAACGTCGAGAATCGTCGGAATCGAATGTGTGCGCGCGAAGAGCAGGATCGCGAGCACTGTCCGTAGCGGGAGCTGCGAGATTTCGGTCGAGACGAGATTGGCGCGGCGGATGAACCCGCCGTGGCGGCTGCGGACCTCGGCGGGAGTGAGCTCGCCGGTCGCGCCGCGCGCCATGTAGATTGCGCGATCGCCTGCGGCGTCGACGAAGATTGTAGCGAACGCGCTGGCGGTGCCGTCGAAAGTCAGGTGATGGCGGATGCCGAGGCGATCCATCCCGTCGCGCAGGAACTCGCCGTTGCGGTCGTCGCCCATCTTGCCGAAGATGCCGGTTTTGAGGCCGAGGATGCGGCCCCATCCGAGATGGTTCAGGACCAGCCCGCCAACTTGCGTGCGCTCGATGGCGGCGCTGGCGGTGTGTGCGCGGAGCAGGATTTTTTCGTCGGCGCGGATGATGCGCGGCGTGCGGTAGAACAGGTCGACAACCATGCTGCCGCATCCGACGACGTCGAGTTTTTCTTCAGCCATTGCGCCCCGCAGATTTTCGTTCCGTTGCCGGCGCGTGGCTGGCGGGCGAATCGCATTCGCTGACCCATCCGCGCTCAAGCATCTCGGCGTTGCGTTCGCGCAGCGCGCCGAATCGTGCGGAGAATTCGCGGCGCTCGGTGTCGCTGAGCGGCGGCGTTCCGGCGCCGACCGCGTCGCTGTCGATGACGCCGAGTTCCTTGAGCGCCGCCTTGAGCGTTGCAATCGTCGGGCGATATGCCCTGGCGCCGCGCTTGAAGGTGCACGCGATCCGAAATTCCTCGATCGCGTCCGCATACAAGCGCATCAGCTCGACGTCGCCCGAGCGGCAGACCTGCCACGCGCGCTGCCATTCGCGCGGCATCGCGTTGGCGGGCCCGGCGACGACGCCGTAAGGGCGCGTGCGCTGAGTCAGGTAGCGGTTCCAGTAGTGGCGCATGCGATCGCCGACGCCCTCGGGCGGTGCGAACAAGTCGAAAATGAGGTACGCATTGCCGGCGTAAATGGCGAACTCGTGACCCGCCTTGAAGTGCGACGCGGCGCGCGTGTAGTTGCCGATAACGGTCTTGCTGGCGGTGACTTTTATTCCGCGCACGTACGCCAGCCGCGCCATCGCCTTGACGTCGCGCGTGTGCAGGTGCGCCGCTTTGCCGGGTGCGGCGATGTCGGCGTTGTCGTAGAGGAACAGCGGGAGCATGCGACCGGCGCGATTGAAAACGGCGCCGATGTCGCGCTCGACGAAGTCCGCGGGATGCTCGACGTCCTTGATCGACAGGGGCGCGACGACGACCGCGTCGGCGCCCGCGTGGATTGCATAGTTAAGATTGTCGAGCGTGTCGCTGCGAGTGTGCGCGGTGATGCCGGCCCATGCTTCGATCTTTTTGGCAGCAGACTCGCGCGCGCGACGGCATTCCTCTATGGCGATTCGTGCCACCGCCTGGCGGCGCGAGTTGTCGATGCGATCCCATTCTCCGGTGGTGCCCGCAGCAAAGATGATGTCGGCGCCGGCGCCGTCCTGGAACGCGAAGCGGATGACCGCGCGCTGCTGGTCCTCGAGGATGCGGCCGCGCGCGTCGAGAATCGTGACGATGGGAACCGACAGGCCCGGGCGCGGAATGTAGTCGTCGAGCGATTGCACGGCGGCGATTTTAGCAGAAGAGTCCGCTGGCTGCTGCTTGAAGTTCAATAGAGCGCGCTCCCATCGCGATAGGACTCAAATTGACGCAATTTTGTTTTCGCTAGTTCAGGCGAAAACGTCAATTTCATACCACTGGTGGTGGTTCCTGGGAGGCGCCGCTCTAAGGGTAGTTTCGTTCCGTCAGAAATTGTTTTTACCCTGAGCCGGCGTCGCCCAATTTCGGGCGAACCTTGGGGATTGTGACTGATCCTCATGCCGTATGAGTAGCACACAAAATCCGGAGGGGTCAGGCTGAAAAGCTCATCCCCGAACCAACGCAGTTCGGACGCGACACTAGCCGATGCCGAGTCCGAGATCGGTGATGAAGCTCCAATGATGCTCATCGCTGGAGGCGAAGTTCTGCAGCTTCAACTTGATCGTCAGCTTGTAGTTGCCGTCGCCGGAAAGGGCTTCGACGGGCGGATTTTCGTACCAGATACTTTTCTTGCAGACGTCGAGCATCATGCGATCGATTTTCGCTTTGCCCGAGTGCTGCTCAAGGATGAGTTCGGTAAGCTTGCCGCTTTTGTCCAAGATGGCAGTGATGATAACGGCTTTGAGGTCGGTGGGCAGCTTGGTTCGCGAAATCTCCTCGCTCCGCTCGGCGATAATGAGTCGGGCATATATGCGATCGAGAATCACCGAGGCAAAATTTCCGAACTTGGCGGCCTTGTTGTTGAGCAGGCGGACCGTGGCAGGATTTCGTTCGGTACCAATCTCGCGCGAGATGCCGGGGTCTTCCTCGAAGGTGCGGGGTCCGGCCGAGACAGGGCCGGCATCGTGCAGCAGTCCTTCGCCGGGGGCGGGAACCGCGTTGACGCCGAGCGGATCGACGGGGGTGCTAGAGACGTCGGACAAACTGCCCAGCAACTTCGGCTGCTGCGCGCCGGCGTCTGGCATGGGAGGCGGCGGTTTGTCATTTGTGGCGCATCCCGCGAGGATTGCAACTGCAAAGAACGCGGCGGTAAAGAACCGTTTTCGTGGTGCGCGACTCATTTGGATTTTTCCTGGCGGTCATCCCTATCCGAATCCAATGCGATGATCGCCGGACGCGCATCATTATAGTCGGCGACGAAAGCGTCGAAAAGTTCCTCGAAGAAAGCGCGCTCCTCGGCGCGAACCTGATCGTTGTGCTCCTGCGCGACCGCGTCGCCGATCCGCGCGAGCAACTCGAGCGTGGGCGAATAATTCAACTGCGCCGTGGCGCCGCCCGCGAAATCGTAAGTGCCGTTGGGCAGCAGGCGCGAAGTGAGCCTGGTGTTGAGGCCGCCGTTCCCGGTGGCCAACACGCGCAGAAAATCGCCCGCAATCAAGTCCATCATCTGATGCACGCCCGGCGGCGCGATCAGTTGCGGAACTGCGTCCATGCGGTTGACGAACGTCACGTTATCCGCGTCACGGCGGTAGTGAGTCGCGAATCCAATGTTGGCGAGGCCGAAATTCATCGCAAGACTCGTGATCTGCCCTGACGCGAGCGTGCGGTAGCTGCCGTGCGTCAGTTGGTTGAGCGCGACGCTGTTGCCCGCCGGCTGCATCGCGGCGTTGAAGGGAGTCAGCAGGCCGTCGCGAATCATCATCATGACGCGGATGTGGCCGTGGTCGAACGCCTCGCGGAACCAGTAGTTGGCGTGCGAATCCAGAATCTCGGATTTCGCGGTCACGGCGGGCACGACCTTGCGATAGAAATCGTAAAGGAGCGGATATTTTTTCAGCGCGTCCTGGTGAACTTCGGCATCAACGTTGAAGAGCACGATTGGACCCGCGGGCGAATTGAACTCGTCGAGCAGATTGTTGAATTTGAAATAGTGATCGAACTTCGCCGCCAGGTGGGGCATCTGGCGGTGGAATCTGTCCATCGCGGCGCGGTCGTGATGGTTGAAGGTGCCGGGCGCGGAATCCCACGGAGCCTTCAGGTCGCCGTGAAACTCGCGCAGTGTGTCGGCCAACGTATCGACGAGCGCGCCGATGCCGTAAGTATCGATCATCAACTCGCCCGCGAGCGTGCCGGTGACGCTCGAAATGTTGTCGGGCGTCGAATCCGCCGCAGGCTTGAGGCCGAACACTCCCGAGAATCGCGCAGGCTCCTCCGGACTGCGCCAATCCTGGGCGAGCGTGTAGAGATAGTCGGCGTCGGCGGGTTGTCCCTTGACCAGAATTTCATGCGTGCCGTCGGGCTCGTCGCGCCACGGAATTTCATTCTTCGAGTAGAGCGCGGCGGCGCGAATCATGGTCGATTGGCGCGGCGGTAGCAGGTCGATCACTTCCTGAAGCGACGGACCAATCTTGGGATGGAACGAAATCTTGCGCTGGAAGGCGAGCTGCCGGTCGAGGATCGCAATTGCACGCGAGGCACGCGCGGGGCCAGGCGGTGCGAGACAGACGATTGGTGCAAAGAGGGTCCGATTGTCGGGCGCAAAGCCGGCGTTCGACGCCGCTGAGGTTGGTGCGGGCCTTGGGGGCGAAGATGCGGCGTAGGTGGCAATCGCCCAGATTGTGATTATTATTGCTGCCAGCGAGGTGGCTAAAGCGGTACGGAAAGCCCGAAATGGCAGTCGCGACTGGCGAATTGTGCGAGATACCTTGCGATGATATCCTGCAAAGTAATAGCTGGAAGAGTTCGAGACGGAAAAATGAAAGCTGGAATCCATCCTGAATATCGCCGCTGCACAGTAGTCTGTGCGTGCGGCAACACGTTCGAAACGCGCTCGACGCTCAAGGAGCTTCACGTCGAGGTCTGCTCGAAGTGCCATCCTTTTTACACTGGCACGCAACGCCTGGTCGATACAGCGGGGCGAGTCGAGCGGTTCAATCGCAAATACGGCATCAAGAAGCCGGCGGAAAAAACGGCGGAAACCGCCGCCGAGAAGTAGCATAGCAACTCCCGCCGCCTGCGGCCCTCGACGCACCCGGGTGCGCGGGGGAGAATCCATCGGCACGGCCATCCTTGGCCGCGCCGTTTTTGTTTTCAGGGCGATTTTCGGTGTGGAGCTTGGGCGTCGATGCTGGATAAGGCAAGCGCAATAGAAGAGCGGGTTGCGGAACTCGAGCGCAAGCTCAGTGACCCGGCCACGCTCGGCAATCAGCGCGAATACGCGCGGCTCGCCAAGGAGCGCTCGCAACTTTCCGAGGCGGCGCAATGCGCGCGCGAGTACATTCGCATTGCCGACGAAATCGCGGGGCACAAATCGATCCTCGACGGCAACGACCCCGATCTGCGCGAGCTTGCCAAGGCCGAGATGCCGGCGTTGCAGAAAAATCTCGGCGCTGTCGAAGAGAAGCTCAAGGAGCTACTCACGCCGCGCGATCCCAACGACGAAAAGAACGTGATCCTCGAAATCCGCGCCGGCACGGGCGGCGAAGAAGCGTCACTGTTTGCCGGCGACCTGTTCCGGATGTACACGCGCTACGCCGAGCGCCACGGCTTCAAGCTCGAAACGCTCAGCTTGAGCGACACCGGCCTCGGCGGAATCAAGGAAGTGATCGCGCTGGTTAGCGGACGCGGCGCATACTCGCGCCTCAAGTACGAAGGCGGGGTGCATCGCGTGCAGCGCGTGCCGGAAACCGAGGGCTCAGGGCGCATTCACACGTCGGCGGTCACCGTTGCCGTGATGCCCGAAGCGGATGAAGTCGAGGTCAATATCAACGAGGCAAAGGACCTGCGAATCGACGTGATGCGTGCGTCGGGGCCGGGCGGGCAGAGCGTCAACACCACCGACTCGGCAGTGCGAATCACGCATATCCCGAGCGGGATGGTAATAATCCAGCGCGACGAAAAATCGCAGCACAAGAACAAGGCGAAGGCGTTGAAGATCCTGCGCGCGCGGCTGCTTGAACAGGCGCAGTCGGAGCAGCAGGCGAAAATCGCACAGACGCGGCGCTCGATGGTGGGAACCGGCGACCGTTCGGAGCGAATCCGCACCTACAACTTTCCGCAATCGCGTGTGACCGACCATCGCGTCAACCTGACGATTCATCAGCTCGACAATTTTCTCGACGGCGCGATCGATCCGGTTATCGACGCGCTCGCGGCCTACGACCGCGAGCAGTCGCTCAGCGCATAAGGTGTGATGAGCGAGATGCTCGCGCGGCGCGCGTTAGAGGCGATCGACAAGGTGTCGCGCCGGCTTGCCGACGCGGGCATCGAATCGTCGCGGCTCGACGCTGAACTCCTGATAGCGGCTGCTGCGGGAGTTTCGCGTGAAGCGGCTATCACCGGCTCGATCGACATGTCGTCTGAAACGCTGAAAAGATTCGACGCGCTGGTCGCGCGCCGCGAAAAGCGCGAGCCGATCGCGTACATCCTCGGGCACAAGGAGTTCTACTCGCTTGATTTTGAGGTCTGTCCGGCGGTGCTGATTCCGCGCCCGGAGAGCGAGCTGGTCGTCGGCGCGGCGCTCGAATTTGTCGCCGCGAAGCCAGACTCGCGCGTGCTCGACATTGGCACCGGTTCCGGCGCGATTGCGGTCGCGATTGCCGTGAACGCGCCGCACGCCCGTGTCACCGCCGTTGATATTTCCGCCGATGCGCTCGAGGTAGCGTCGCGCAACGCCTGGCGTCATTGGGTTGAGGATCGGGTGAAGTTCTGTCGCGCTGACTGCTTCGATGTTTTGGACGCAGCAGAAGCGCTCGGAACTTTCGAGGTTATAGTCTCCAATCCGCCGTACCTGGATGACGCGGAGATCGGAGCTCTGGAGCCCGACGTGCGCGGCTACGAACCGCGCGTCGCGATGAGAGCGGGAGCCGGAGGGCTCGATATCCTGCGCAGGATTGTAGCGGGCGCGACGCGGCATCTTGCACTCAATAGCGAGCTGATCATCGAAGTGGCGGCGGGGCAGGCGGACACGGCCGCGAAACTTGTCGAGGACGCGGGCTTGAGGGTCGCCGCTGTGATAAACGATTTCGCGGGGCATCCGCGCGTCGTGCGCGCGCGAAGGATCGGGAAGTAGTTGCCAATGGAAAAAATGATAATTCATGGCGGTGCGCCGCTGCGCGGTACCGTCACGCTTAGCGGCAGCAAGAACGCCGCGTTGCCGATCATGATGGCGTCGCTGCTGACCTCGGAACCACTCCATCTCACCAACGTCCCGCGCCTTCGCGACGTGAAAACCGCGATGGATCTCCTGGTTGGACTCGGCGTGCAGGCGCGCTGGACCGACGATCATCGCATCGAGTTGCGCGCCGCAAACGTTACCTCGCACGAAGCCTCGTACGAGCTCGTCAAGACAATGCGTGCGTCGTTCGTCGTGCTGGGCCCCCTGCTGGCGCGGACGGGACGCGCGCGCGTCTCGACTCCGGGCGGATGCGCAATCGGTGCGCGCCCGGTGAATCTGCACATCGCGGGGATTCGCGCGCTCGGCAGCAAGATCCAGTTTCGTCACGGCTACGTCGAGGCGCACGCCGAGAAGCTGACGGGCGGGCGCATCTGGCTGGATTCGCCGTCGGTCGGCGCGACCGAAAATATTCTGATGGCGGCGGTCACTGCCCGCGGACGCACCGTGATTGAAAACGCGGCGCGCGAACCCGAGGTTCAGGATCTCGCCCGGGTGCTGGTCAAGATGGGTGCGAAGATCAGTGGCGCCGGCACGCACGTGATCGAAATCGAGGGTGTCGAGCGGCTGCATGGCGCGGAGCACGAAGTGATACCCGATCGAATCGAGGCCGGGTCGATGATGGCGGCGGCGGCAATCACCGGCGGCGACGTTACGATTACAAATGCGCCGCTCGAGCATCTCGACGCTGTCGCGGCCAAGCTGCGCGAGGCGGGCGTCACGGTCGAGGCGAATGGCAAGGGCCTCCGCGTCGCGCGCGCCAATGGACTCAAGTCGGTCGAGCTGCGCACGCTGCCGTATCCCGGGTTTCCGACCGACCTCCAGGCGCAGATGATGGCGATGGTGACGCAAGCGGACGGCACTTCGGTCATCACCGAGACGATTTTCGAAAACCGGTTCATGCACGCACAGGAGCTGGCGCGCATGGGCGCCGACATCCTGATGAAAGGGCCTACCGCCGTCGTGCGCGGGCCATCGAAGCTGAGCGGCGCGCCGGTGATGGCGACCGATCTGCGCGCCAGCATGGGCTTGATAATCGCCGGGCTCGCGGCGGAACACACGACCGAGCTCAGCCGCATCTACCATCTCGATCGCGGCTACGAAGCACTCGACGCCAAGCTCTCGCAGCTCGGCGCGCGAATCGAGCGCGCGCAAGAATAATGAGGCCGCGGGTTCTCAAGTCCCAGTCGCCGGACTTCAGAAAATTTCTGGCGACGATACTAACGCGACGGGGCGGCGACAGCGCCGGCGTCGATAGCGCTGTGTCGAAGATAATCGCCGACGTGCGCAAGCGCGGCGATCGGGCGCTGATAGATCTCACGGCCAAATTTGACCGCGTGAAACTAACACCGGCCACGCTCCGCGTGACCCCTGCGGAACGCCAATCTGCGATCAATCGAATCCCTGCCGACGATCGCCGTGCGCTGGAGCTGGCGGCCGAGCGAATCGCGGAGTTCCATCGCCACACGATGGAGAAGTCGTTCATCTATCGCGACAAGTCCGGGATGCGGCTAGGTCAGATGGTGCAGCCGATGCGACGCGTCGGGATCTACGTGCCCGGCGGACTGGGCGCGTACCCGTCGTCGGTGCTGATGAACGCGATTCCCGCCAAGGTCGCCGGCGTCGCCGAAATCGTGATGGTCTCGCCGCCGTCGTCCGAGGGCGAGCGCCTCGCGGTTCTTGCCGCTGCGGAGATTGCGGGCGTCGATGAGTTCTACCGCGTCGGCGGAGCGCATGCGGTAGCCGCGCTCGCGTACGGCACGGAGAGCATCAAGCCGGTGGACAAGATCGTCGGGCCCGGTAACTCGTACGTGCAGGCGGCCAAGCAGATGGTCTATGGCGTCATCGATATCGACAAGATGGCGGGACCGAGCGAGGTGCTGGTGATCGCCGACGACCGCGCGCATCCCGAATGGATCGCCGCCGACCTGATTGCGCAGGCGGAGCATGGCTCGGGCGACGAGGCGGCCGTGCTGCTGACGACTTCGGCGAGTATCGCGCAGCGGGTTGCCGAGGCGGTGGAAGTCGCGCTGAGAACTTTGCCGCGCGCCCCCCAGGTCGAAGCTGCATTGGTCAAGCGAGGCGCCGTGGTCGTCGTTAGCGATCTCAACGAAGCCTTCGACCTTGCCAACGAGATTGCTCCCGAGCATCTCGAGCTTGACCTCCGCAATCCCTCGCGATGGCTGCCTAGGGTCAAGGCGGCAGGTGCGGTTTTTCTCGGCCCGCTTACTCCCGCGCCACTCGGTGACTACCTTGCGGGCCCGAATCATGTGCTGCCGACCGGGGGCGCCGCGCGTTTCGCATCGCCTTTGGGCGCATACGATTTCCTGAAACGAACCAGTATAATCGAGGCGTCGATGGGCGCGATTGCGGCGCTCGGACCGACGGTCGCGCACCTGGCGCGGATGGAAGGGTTCGAGGGCCACGCGCGCGCGATGGAACTTCGAGCAGGGGTGGATGGAAAGGCGAAACGGGCGCGCCGGAAATCGAAATGGCAGGGGTGACCCCTGCACCCAGTATTAAGAAAGAATGCAAAACAAACGCAAAATATTACGAAACGAAGCCAAGACCGCGACGCCGGTCGCGCGGCTGGCGCCAGCCAAGGCGAAGCGCAGTGCCGAAGTCGAGCGCAAGACGCGTGAGACTTCCGTGACAGTAGCGCTCAAGCTCGACGGCACCGGGCGCGGCGAGGCGAAGACGGGCGTGCCGTTCCTCGATCACATGCTCGAGAGCTTCGCCCGCCATGGATTCTTCGATCTGAAGGTCGAGGCCAGCGGCGATTTGCACATCGATGACCATCACACGGTTGAAGACGTCGGAATCGTGGTGGGCAAGGCGTTTCGGCAGGCATTGGGCGATCGCGCGGGAATCAAGCGCTTTGGCGAGGCGACCGTGCCGCTCGACGAGGCCGTCTGCACTGCGATTGTCGATATCAGCGGGCGCGCGTACCTAGGCTACAACGTCTCGATCAGCCAGGAGCGTGTCGGCAACTTCCAGACCGAGCTGGTGCATGACTTCATGAAAGCGCTCACCGACGAAGTCGGGATGAACCTGCACCTGAACCTGGTCAGCGGACGCAACCCTCATCACATCATCGAGGCCACCTTCAAGGCGTTGGCGCGCGCGATGGATCAGGCGACGGCGCGCGAGCCGCGGCTGTCAGGCGTGTTGTCGACCAAGGGCACGCTCAGCTAAATCGGTTAGAATGGTCCGCTTGTTCGAGAAGTTCACTGTTATTCCCTCGATTGACCTGAAAGGCGGCCAAGTCGTGCGCCTGCTTCACGGCGACATGAACCGCTCGACCGTCTACAGCGCCGATCCGGGCGACACCGCGCGCTGCTTCGAGGACGGGGGGGCAGAACTTATCCACATCGTAGATCTGGATGGCGCAATCGCAGGGACACCGCGCAATGTCGCGGCGGTCGCGCAGATTCGCGCTGCGGTGAAATGCGCAATCGACGTCAGTGGCGGGCTCCGCACAATCGATGCGGTACGCGCGACGTTCGGGAGCGGCGCCGACCGCGTCTCGATCGGTTCGGCTGCGTTGCTTGACCCCGAGTTGGTCCGGATCGCTTGTGCCCAGTTCCCAGGCCGGGTCTTCGGGTCGTTGGACATCCGCGACGGCCGGCTCGCCGTCAAAGGTTGGGTCGAGACCAGCCAGCTCACTGTAGCCGACGCGGCTGAGCGGTTCCGCACGGGAGGCGTCGCGGCCGCAATCGTGACGGACATCGCGCGCGACGGCGCGCAGGTCGGGGTAGATACGGCGCGGATGGCAGAAATCGCCGCTGCGGTCCGACTGCCGGTGATCGCGTCGGGGGGCGTCGCGGGTCTCGACGACATTCGCGCTCTTAGGACGCGATTCGACGCCGGGGTTGTGGGCGTCGTCGTCGGGCGCGCCCTGTACGAGGGGAACTTCAGCCTGCACGAAGCTCTAGCGGCAGCTATCTCTTAAAAAACTGCTGTTTCTGTCGGTCATCTGTAAAACTTCCTAATAGTTCTACACTGTCGCTTAAGGTCTATTAGTCTTCCGAAGTATTAGCTAGCATTAGCTTAGAGCTCGCCGAAGTATTCATCCCCAAGCTAATTGGTAAGACTAGGAGCACACTGTGCGCTTGACATAAGCATGACGCATATAGAGAATACGAAAACCGGGTATAGGGCATGAATTTAAAGTCGTAACTAATCAAGAGCAAAGAATGCTTGAGAATTGTCTGTCCGACCTAGCTAGTAGTAGGCCTATATAACGCAAAGCTGAGTTTTCCTACAACTAGTAACATTCACAGAGCGCGAGAGTTTCCCCGCGCTGTTTGAACGAAAATAAAAGGACGGAGGGACACGGAGATGGATCTGATCAGGAAACTGTACGTGAAGGTGGATGGGTTAGCACGCGGCCAGACGATGGCTGAGTATGCGCTGATCCTTGCGGCGGTCGCGGTCGTAGTTTTCGTCGGCTACAAGACAATGGGTACGACGATCACGTCGTTGCTGACCACAGTAGACGGCAACCTCTAGTCGCGCGCCGACTTCGCCGGGCGGCTGATAATCTAACCGGCGGGGGCTTGCACCTCCGCCGGTCCGGTAGCGCTGCGCAGGGTTGATGAAGCCTGTAGGCAGCCGCCCCTGAAAACTAAACACTGGGTCAGGTTGCGTCGGTGAAATGACGCAGCCTGACTTTCGGGTTGACGCACCATAGCGGCAGCCGTCTCCTCAACACAGCCAGGATATTATCCACCGCTATCGCGGCCATCCGCGCGCGCGTCGCGATGCTTGCGCTGCCTATGTGCGGCGTGATCACGACGTTTTCGAGCCGCAGCAACGGGTCGCCCGACGCGATCGGTTCGGGGTCGGTCACGTCGAGACCCGCGCCACCCAATTGACCCGATTTCAGCGCCGCTACCATCGCAACCTGGTCAACGACCAAGCCCCGCGCTGTATTGATTAGAATCGCGCCCGGTTTCATCAGCCCGAACTCGCGCGCCCCTATGAGGTGACGCGTCTCTGCCGTCAGCGGCACGTGCATCGAGACGTAGTCCGATTGCGCCAGCAAGCGCGGCAGGCTGACCCCGACGGCGCCGGCAAGGCGCACGTCGGTTGGCTTCCCGGCGGGCGTTTGCGGCTGAGATAGAGCACGCGCATCCCGAAACCCATCGCGCGGCGCGCCATCGCCTGACCGATCGCGCCGAATCCGATTATCCCGAGCGTGCTCGAGTGGACATCGCGGCCGAGCATCGTCATCGGCCCCCAAGTCCGCCACTTGCCGGCGCGCACATAACGATCCGCTTCGGCAATTCGCCGCGCAGTGGCCATAAGCAAGCCGAAAGCAAGGTCCGCGGTAGCCTCGGTCAAAACTCCGGGGGTATGGCCAACCGCGATGCCCGCGCGGGTGGCTGCTTCGAGATCGACATTGTCCACGCCGACAGCCAGGTTGCTGATTACGCGCAGCCGCGGCGCACCCGCAATCACTCGCGCATCGATCTTGTCGGTGACCATCGAGAGTACCGCGTCGGCATTCGCCAGCGCGGCTCGCAGCGCCGCCGGCGGTGGTGGCGTTTCGCCGGGCCAGACAGTGACCGCGGCAACGGCGCGAAGCCGCTCGAGCGCGGTGCTGTCGATCGCGCGGGTGACGAAGACTTTTCTGCGCTGGCGGGCCGGACGCGGCATGCGGCTAAACTCCCCGGTGGTTCAAATAGTTCTTTGGCTCTGCTATACGCGACAAGCGTGACTGACTCCATCGTTTCATCGGTAATTTCGTCCGCTCGTTCGAGTGGACGGACGGTTCTTACGGAAATCGAGAGCAAGCGGATCCTGCATTCGCTTGGCCTGCCGGTCGCCGTGCCGGATTCGGCTGTGACGGCTGACGACGCGGTGCGGGCAGCGTTACGAATCGGCTTTCCCGTTGTGCTGAAAGTGCTGTCACCCCATGTAAGCCACAAGAGCGACGTCGGCGGTGTCGAGCTGAATCTCGACAATGAGTCCGCGGTGCGCGACGCGTTCGAGCGAATTCGCGTGAGTCTCGCCGCCAAGGCCCGGGACGCGCGCTTCGATGGCGTCGCAGTTCAGCCGATGGCGAAGCGTGGTGGCGTCGAGCTGATTGCCGGGACGTTCCACGACGAGCGATTCGGCGCGATGGTGATGGTCGGGCTGGGCGGCGTGTTGGTCGAGGTGATGAAAGATACCGCGCTGGCGCTGGCGCCGATTGGCGGGCGCGAGGCGTCTGCGATGCTCGCGCAGCTTCGCGGCGCCCGGATTCTCCGCGGCGTCCGCGGTCAGCCGGGCGTTGATATCGACGCGATCGTCTCGCTCCTCGAAACCGTCTCGGGCATCGCGGCGACGCATCCGGATATCGCCGAGATGGATCTCAATCCCGTGGTCGCGTACGAGGACGGCCTCGCAATCCTCGACGCGCGAATCGTACTCACGGCAGATTCGGGACGGGCATCGCAGCCGGACCCGCATCGCGCGGCACGGCTTAAAAATCTCGAGCGCGCGTTCAACCCCCGCACAGTTGTCGTCATCGGCGACAAGCGGATGGGCGGGTACATGTGGCTGCGCGCGATGGCGCACCTCAAGGGCAAGCTCTACTCGGTGCAAATCGATCCGAACGAGATACCAGGAATCGAGGAGATGGGCGTCGAGAACCGTAAGAGTCTGGCGGAGATCACGGAGCCAATCGACTACGCAGTGAGCGCCGTGCCGCGGCAGATCGCGCCGCGAATTTTGAAGGACTGCGTGGCCAACCACGTCGGCTCGATCGGATTTTTCACGTCAGGCTTTTCAGAAACGTCGGAGGAGCTGGGAATCAGGCTCGAGAACGAGCTCCGCGACCTCGCGCTCAACTCCGAAATCGCGCTGGTCGGCCCCAATTGCATGGGGCTATACAGCCCGAGCTCCGGGCTGCGAAATTTTCCCGAAGAAAAAGTCGGAGAGGCGGGCGACGTCTGCTTCATCTCGCAGAGCGGCACGCACACGATCAACTTTTGCCTGCAGGCTCCCAGCCACGGCATCAAGGTGAACAAGGCGGCGTCGATCGGCAACGTGCTGGTGCTGGAGGCGGCGGACTATATTGACCTGATGGCGGCCGACCCGGCGACGCGCGTGATCGGCATGTATATCGAAGGGGTGCGCGATGGGCGGCGCTTCTTCGACAGCGTCCGGCACGCGGCTGAACGACATCCGGTCGTCATCTGGAAGGGCGGGGTGACCGAGGCCGGTGCGCGCGCGACGTTCTCGCACACCGGCTCGCTCGCGACGCCCGAGGCGATCTGGCAGACGGTAGTGCGGCAGAGCGGAGCGGTCGAAGTGGCCAGCCTCGACGCGATGCTCGACGCCGTCGAGCTGTTCGCACGCGCCAAGCGCCTCGGCGGCCGGCGCATGGGCCTGGTTGCGATGACCGGTGGGCAATCGGTGGTAATCACCGACACGTTCGCGACGGCGGGACTCGAGATTCCCGCGCTGTCGGAGTCGTCCTACGACGAGCTGAAAACATTCTTCAACATAATCGGCGGCAGCTACCGCAATCCGCTCGATGCGGGCGGCACGATCGGCGCCGGACATCACCAGGGTAATCTCGATCGCATCCTGGAGATTCTCGAGCGCGATTCGGTCATCGACGCGATCGTGCTGGAGGTCGGCACGGGGTTACGCGCCGCGCGATGGGCCGCGCACGAGGATGAAATCACGGGGCTGCTCGACAAGCTGGCGGATTTTGCCAACCGCTCGACGAAGCCGTTCGCCGTCGTGATGCATCCTGCGCACGTCGAGGCGATCGTGGCGCGCGGCAAGGAACTTGCGCGAGCGCGCGGCCTGGTCGTGTTCGACAGCTTCGAGCGCGCCGCGGCCGCTTTCCGCACCGCGTCGGACTACTGGGCAAATCGCGCGCGCCTGGGCAGCTAGACTCAATCGGGATCGACAAAGCGCGCAGCTCCCTTGCTGCGTGAGGCCGACTGCGTTGACAGCGCAAGGTTGTGCCCCAAGACTTGTCACACGAGAGGTGTTGAATATGGATCCGATCTTGTCCGAACGCGCCAGGCCTTATTTTGAAAAGGTGCAAAAGCTCGCGCCGATCATTCGCGAGCATGCCGATCGCGCCGATCGCGAGGCGCAGATGCCGCGGGAGGTTGCCGACGCCTTTCGCGACGCCGGACTGTTCAGGATTCTTCTGCCGCGCCAGATGGGCGGGGGCGAAGTGACGATCCCGGATTTGCTGCGGCTGTGCGAAGAAGTTTCGCGCATCGACGGGTCGGTTGGATGGAACTTCGCAATTTGTTCGGGCGGTCCGCTCTTCGGATATAACCTTTCCCGCACGGCCTTCGAAAAGATTTACAGCGATCCGCGCGGCGTGAGCGCCGGTTCGCTGAATCCCGCGACCACCCGCGTGGTTCCGGTTGAGGGCGGATGGCGTTTCAGCGGGAAGGCCACCTATGCCAGCGCCTCGGCTCACGCGACCTACCTGATGGCGGCGGGGATGGTCCTGCGCGACGGTGCGCCGCAAATCGTCGATGGGGTTCCGGTGATGCGCGGGGGTCTTTTTCCGATCGAACATACGAAAATCCTCAACACCTGGTCAACCGCCGGAATGCGCGGCACCGGCAGCAATGATTGCGTGTTCGACAACGTTTTTGTTCCCGACGAATTCACCTTCGACTGGCTCAACGCGAAATCGCCCTGGCAGCGCGGCCCACTCGAGAACATTCCTTTGCAACTGCAATTTGTCGGCGGCTTGGTATCGGTGGTGCTTGGCACCGCGCGACACGCCCTCGATACGCTGAACGAAATCGCACAAGCCAAAGTGCCGGTGGGCACGCGGGCCACGTTACGCGAGCGTCCCCTCGCACAAATCCAGTTCGCGCAGGCGGAAGGCCTGCTGAATGCGGCACGCGCGTACTTTTACAGTTGCAACGATGAGATCTGGCGCAAGGGCGAGGCCGGCGAGAGCTTCAGCATCCAGGACCGCGCGCACGCGCGGCTCGCCGTGGTAACCGCGGCGAAGCTGGCGGTGCAGGCGGTTGATCTGGTTGCGGATGCGGCCGGGATGAACTCGGCGCAGACCTCGTGTCCGATCGAGCGATGCTGGCGCGACGTGCATACCGCCACGCAGCACGTCCTGATGAATACGGCCCGCTTCGAGGTGGTAGGCCGCGTGCTGTTCGGCCTGGATCCAGGCTCGCCGGTAATCTGAAACCTGTTCAGGGTGCTGGTATACAGATGCCGGCGTTCGCGACGCCCGTGCCGTCATTTTTTTGTGTCATCCTGACCGAAGCGAGCAACGCGAGCGCAGTGAAGGGATCTCGGACAGCTTCGCGCCAGCAAAGCCGGTACCGGTTTTGAAATCGCGAAGCGGTCCTTTGCTGATGTCGTCGCGCAGGCCTCCGGATTCTCATTGGATGCAGCAATGCAAAGCCGGAACCGGCGGCGCTTACCCGCCACTGTCCGAGATCCTTCCCTATGCTCGCGTTGCTCGCTTCGCTCAGGATGACAAGTATTTCAGCAGTGCGGATGTGCTGGTTGCTCGCTTCGGTAAGGGTGACACGCAGACGCGGAATCCTACCGCGGCGGTTCGATCACTGTCATCACCGTGCCCGCGGTCGCGTCGCCGTCGAGGAACGCCAGCCATCTGCCCCGTAGCGACCAGCTCATCGTGACGGTGCCTTGCGCTGGGCCTTCGGCCAGCAGGAACGCACTGTCGTAGTGCAGCGAGTACGTCACGATTTTTCGCCATGGCACGGGCAGGCTCGGCGCATAGATTTGCATCGCGGCTTCATCCGCGCCCTTCGAATAAGCCATCGTGCTCCGCGCGAGCATCTCCGGCCACGTGTCGAAGCCCAGCGATTTCACGTCAACCTGACTCTGGTCGGATTGCGCGACCGCGACCTGCGCGGGTATCGATTTTTCGGGGCGCTCGATTGCCCGCGCGAATGTGAGATCCCGATTGCCCAGTGTGACCGTGTCGCTGCCGGCGGCAAAGGAGGCCGCGCCCGTCGATACGCCCATCAGATGTTCGGCGCCAGTCGCGATGTTGTACTTAAATACGCCAATCGTGTGTCGCGTCGGGTCGGGCCCGACATACAGAAACGACCCTTCGTCGTCCTTGTCCCAATCGAGCACGTGGATTGGCTCGCGCACATGAAACCTGGTGCAGGTCGAGGCGCGCCGATCGATTATGACCGGCGGCGCGCCCGCGTCGCCCTGTCCGACCGCATAGACGCCGTGCGCGCTCCAACTGAGCGGCGACATCGGGCACGACAACTTCAGAGGTGCGACGGAAGCGGCGCCGGTGATGACGATCAACTGCAACCCGTCCGAGCGTGTTGGCGGCGGCTCGGCGTCTGGCTGGTCGGAATCGGACTTCGGCGCTTCGTCACTCACGCCGGACTCTTCCGGCGGCTCCGGATGGGCTCGTAGCGCGAGCGCTATCGTCGAGTCATTCAACCAGCTCATCGAGATGGAATCGTACCGGCCATTGAAGTCCGAGATCGCGTTGCCCGGGCCGGTGGCAATCAGGTCGCGAATGATCACGTCGACTCGATCGCCGCCCGGCGCGACCATCGCCGTCGCGAGCGTCAGCCCGTTGGGGCTCACTGCGAGGTCCGCGAGCGTTCCCTCCTCGGCGGCGGCCGGCCCCGTCTCCGCTACGAGGACACGGCCGGTTCGCCACCCGGCACCCCCCAATCCATACATAATTGTGTGTCCCGCCTGGGTACCGACGACGCCAATCTCTTCACCGTTTTGCAGCCAGATGGGCGGACGCGTGGAAATCGGCGCGAAGCCTTGCGGCATCGCGACATTGGTCAGCACCTTGATACCGTTGGTGACCGCAAGAGTGGTCGAACGAGCGAGGAATGGCGGTGGCCCCGGCTTGGGCGCGGGCGTACTAGTCGAGCACGACGCAACGCCCACGGCAGTCAGGGCAAGAATCAAGATGAAGACAGACCTGGGCATCGAAAAGCGGTAGTGTATTTGGACCGATCAAAAAAGGCGACCGATTCGAAGAATGAAGAATCCGTTTATCGAAAGACTGTGGATAAGCCGCGAGGTCCGACTCGCAATCATTGTCGCGATTTTGTTCGCGGTCGGCGTGGTTGCATGCGCGGCCGGCGACTGGAAGGCGGGAATCACCGCACTTGGCATTGCGGCGGCTATCATCGCTGCCTTCTATTTCGCCGTCGTCCGACCCGCACAAATCCCGCATGACGCCGTCCTAATAGTCCGGCTCGCGGGTCCGATCGAAGAGGACGTGACTGGCTCGCCGCTCGATCAAATTATGCGCCGCGGCGCCCAAAGCCTCGACCATCTGCGCCATGCCTTCGAGTCGGCAGCCATAGACAAAAACGTTCGCGCGATAGTGGTCGAGATCGCGAGCTTCGGCGCTGGTCTGGCCACCGCGCACGAAATCCACCGCCTTATGCGCGCCGCGCAGGCGAGCGGCAAGCGCGTGATCGCGCTGCTGCGCGATGACGCCGGCCTTCGCGAATACCTGGTCGCGGCCGGCGCGGGCGAGATCGTCGCCAATCCCGACACGATGCTCACGATGCTCGGTGTGGCCACGGGCGGCGTGTTCCTGAAGAACGCGCTCAACAAGCTGAAGATTCAGGCGCAAACCCTGCAATGGAAAGAGTACAAGGGCGCCGCTGAGACTCTCGCCCGCGACACGATGTCGCCGGCGGTGCGCGAGAGCATGGAGGCGATCGTCGCGGATTGGGAGAAAATCCTCGTCGAGACGATCTCTTCGGCGCGGAAGCTAGCTCCGGAGCGCGCGCGCGAGCTGATCGCGGCGGGCTTCGTCAGCGCAAAGTTCGCGGTCGAGAATCATCTGATCGATCGCGAAGGCTACATCGAAGATATCCGCGCTGAATTCGATCCCGAGTCGAAGCACAAAGTGTTCGTCAGCCTCGCGCGATACCGTCGCCACGCAATCTTCACGCGCGAGCGCGGGCCGCGCGCGCGAATCGCACTCGTGCACGCCAGCGGACCGGTAATTTCGGGCGAGGCACCCGCCGCCGGCGAATTTATCAGCGGCGTCGCGACCGCCGCGCAGATCGATCGCGCCTCGCGCGACGAACGCGTCAGCGCAATCGTGTTTCGCGTAAATTCACCCGGCGGCTCCGCCGTAGGCTCCGACCTGGTGTGGCGCGCCGTGCGCGAGGCGCAGGGACGCGGCAAGCCGGTCGTCGTCTCGATGGGTGACGTCGCAGGCTCGGGCGGCTACTACGTCGCGGCGGGCGCCGACGCGATCGTCGCGGAGCCGGCCACTATCACCGGCTCCATCGGCGTCGTCTACGCGAAGTTCAATCTGGGCAATCTGCTCAGCGAACTCGGCGTCCACTTCGATTTCGTGAAGAGCGCGCCCATCAGCGACGCGATGTCGATGGCGCGCGCGATGACCGACGCTGAACTCGCACAGCTCAACGAAACCGTCGGTCATCTTTACTCGGCGTTCACCGCGAAGGTCGCGCAAGGCCGGCGGTTCAGCCCCGAGCAGGCTGAAGCTGTCGCCAAGGGGCGCATCTGGAGTGGCCTGGCGGCCAAGGAGCGTGGACTGATCGACGAAGTCGGCGGGCTTTCAACCGCAGTCGCAATCGCGCGCGATCGCGCGCATATCGCTGCGGATCGCCGTCATCAACTGGTGACCTATCGCGCCCAGCGCCGATGGCTGGACTTCCGGGGCGGCAACGCCGAGGCCTCGACGCCGTGGGCGATTCGCGCGACTGCCGCCGCGCTCGGCATTCCAAGCCGCTGGGCGCCCGCGATGCTCGAGCTGCTCATCCGCGGCGGTGTAATGCTCCTCTGCCCGTTCATCGAGCTGTAGCGGCACGCCTAAAGCGGCGAGCGTTCCAGTTCTTCGCGTATCGAGTACATCTTCTGCCGCGCCTCGGTGATGTAGGCGTCGAGGTTGCGGCGATGGTTCGCGAAGAGTCCGTCGGGCGATCCGTTCATCACGACCAGCGGTTTCATCACTGCGGCTTTGCTGAGCGCGTCGATCGAATCGTCGAACAGAGTCTTCAGCACCGGGTCGTCTTTGATCTGTCCTGCGTATTCGCGCTCGAGCGCCTCCATCATGTGGTACATCACGTGCGCGTAACCCTGCGAGTGATAGAAGTAGTGGTCGCAGTCCCAGCTATGAACCGGACTGCCGTCGTCCTTGGTCGCGCGGTAGAGGTTTGCATGCGCGTCGCCGAGCAGGTCGGTCCACGTCTGAATCAAGCGGACCAGCTCGACGGCGCGGGTGTTGAGCTCGCGCGACGACGGCGGCGTGGTATGCAACCCCGCGACGTACGCGCGTAGATGCGCGACGCCGTCGTCGTACTTGCCTTCGGGCGACGGCAGTATCCACTTCTCGGCGTCATTGCGAAAATCCGTGTCGGCGATCACCAGATTCGGGTCGTACTGATTCGACGAAACTTTGGTCAGGTGATCCTTGAAGACGCGCGTGGTCTCGCGAACCGCCTGGATTATCCCGAGCTGCCGATCGGAGTTGTTGTCCGCCCCCACCTTCGGACCCCACAGGAAGAAATCGTTGGGACGCCACCCGAAGCCGGTGTGCAGCTCATGGTCCATGATCGCGGCCAGCGTCGACGCATAGATCTCGCCGGGCGTGAATGGCTTGTCGGGCGGAAAATGTGCGTCGATGTCGTAGTCGAGACGATCGTGATACTTCAGGCCAAAGTGAAGCGCGAGGTTGCCGCCAATCCAGATCAGCAGAAGGGCCGCGGCCCCATACAGAAGTCGGTTCCGGTTCATCGCGACGGAGTTGGCATCAAGCAGCGATTCTGCCGGACGGAACTATATCACGATTGCTACGATGCCGCGCGCAGTGGAACTACTGCGGCGCTCGCGCTCTTCAGTTCGTCGCGGCTGGTGCCCAACTGCTTGAGCAATGGCAGCAGCGCCCGCGTGAAGAACAGGCGCGGACTGATACCGCCGCCGCCGATTCGAAGGTTCTCGTGATAGTTCGGAATCAGGCCGTCGCCCGGCATCTTGAAGTTCGCGATCACGTGCGCGAGATCGGCCAGCGTACCGACCCTATCTTCGGCCATCTCGATCTCGATCATCGCGCGGTAGAAGCCGGCGTGAGCGGCTTCGTCGCGGCTGACCAGGAAGAAAATCGCCGCGAGCGTCGCGTCGTGCTCGAGTTCGGCGCGATCCTTTTGCGCGCGATACGCGATATAGGTCGCTGACTCCTGCAGCGCTCCATAGCAACTCATCCGGCGCCGCGTCGCAAATGAAGCTTTCCACGGGCGCGAAAACACGTCGCTCTCCATCGCGTCGAACTGCGCTTGCGTGCGCAGTCCGGAGCGGATCAGGTACTCGCGGAACACCAGTCCGTGGCGCGACTCCTCATAGCTCCACGCGTTCTGAAACCATTCGAGTCCAAACACCCCGCGTAACATCTGGTTGCCGGCCAAAGTGTAATCCGGCAAGTACATCTCCTCGGCGCAGTATGTTTCGATGCGAATCGCGCGCTCCTCAGTGTTCGTGTCGGGAGTGAGCTTGTCCCACGGCACATCTTCGAAAAGATTCCAGCGGCGCTTGCGCTCCGCGGTTTCAAAGAAATCCATGTACGCGCGGTAAAACTTATCTTTTGGGGTCATCAAGCAACAGTCGTCATCGGACAAGCCTATAAAAGTTATACTATCAGGGACGAGACCCATTACCTAACCGAAAATGTTATCTACAGAACGCATCTCGGAATCACGTGTTCAGAAAATACTTAATAAACGTTTAGTTAACGACGGCCTTTTGGCCACATCGGAAGGTGCCAGCAACGCGATCGTGGCCACCGATTTGCCGCCCGCAGTCACGTTTGCAGTGCCAATTTGCTGGCCAGCCTTGAGCGGTGCCGCGATCGACGGCGGCAGGTTGTAGTCCACTTTGATCGCGGCGCTCGCGTCGCCACGCTTGACGAAAACGCCCGCATCGCCGCCCCAAACCGGCTTGATACTGCCCGCTTCCGCGTCGGTCACCGCGACGGTTTGCGCGATCGGCGCGCCTTTCTTTGCGACCGGATGCATCTCGTAGTTGAGAAATCCCTGCGACAGCATCTCGGACGCTTCCTTGAAATTCGTCAGCTTGTGCTGACTGCCGAGCACCACCGCGATGAGCCTCAGATCATTGCGTTTTGCAGTGGCGACTACGTTGAACCCCGCCTTGTCGTAGAATCCGGTCTTGAGGCCGTCGCATCCGGGATACGTCCGCACCATGTGATTGGTGTTGCGCAGAATGAACGTTCCGGCGCGAAACGGCGCCGTGTCGATCGACGACCATCGAAGCACGTCGGGATATTTCAGCAGCTCGCGCGCAAGAATCGCCTGGTCGTAGGCGCTCGCGACGTCAGCCGACTCGCCCTTCCCCGGCGGCAGCCCGTGCACCGAGTAGTAGTGCGAGTCCTTCATCCCGATCGCGGCGGCCTGCTGGTTCATCATCACCACGAACGATTCCGTCGAGCCCGCGATATACTCCGCGACCGCCACCGACGCGTCGTTGGCAGAATGCACGACCACCGCCTTCATCATGTCGTCGAGCGGAAACGTCTCACCTTCCTTGAGATAGACTTGCGAACCGCCCATCTCGGCCGCTTTGCGCGAAGTGGTTATATTGTCGGTGAGTTTGAGCGAGCCGTCGTGGATTTTTTCGGCGACGATCAACATCAGCATCATCTTGGCCAGTGAAGCGGTCGGCCACGGCGTGTGATCGTTCGCCTCGAAGATGACGGTGTCGGTGGTCGGTTCGAGCACGCACGCCTCGGAATACGGACCCAGGGCGGTGCTCGACGAACTCGCGGCGCTCTCTTCTTCGGCAGCGGGCGCGGTGGCTGCGTGATGGCGCCGCGCGGCGAAAGCGGTATGCGACGCCATCAGCACAGCCAGCGCGACGATCACGGCGACAGATCCAAATTTTCGGCTAGCGGAAATTCCGGCGACGGATTCGCCGAACGCGGAAAGAACTCTCATCAAGCACACCTCCACAGCACATCGAATCGACAGAACGATACTAGCCAACAACTCGCACCGCGGCGAGCGCCTGCGCGAATAACTAGAAGCGGTCGGCGGTCCAGAACACCGATCGCGAATCCGCGAAGATTTCGAACGCGCGCGCTGACGCGGCTTCGGGAGCCATCGCGAACCGTCGCGCGAGCTTCTCCGGCGCCAGCACTCGCCACATGTAGTTGTTGTCGATGTGATGGGCGACGGGGCACCCCGCGTCGCCTAGCGCGTTTTCGAGCGCAGGATCATGCGCGGTATGCGTCACGAGCACGGAAGGCTCGTCGGGCTTCGACGCGTTGTGGAGCAGGGCGGCGCGCTTGTGATCACCGACACGCTTCACCGTGACCGGCACGCCGGCCGCCGCCTGCCCGAGGTACTTGAACGTCGCGAGCATCGCCTCAATCCCAGCCGCGCCCGGAGTGTAGCCGTATTCCATCACCATCGAGACGCCGTGGAACCGTGTAACCCGCGCATACGCCGCGATTCGTGCGCCGTCGCGGCACACGATGAAGTACTCTTCTGAGCCTTCACCCGGATGGAGTGGCTGATTGCCAGCAAACTTCAGATTCGCGCGCCATGCGGAGTCGTCGCGGACCGCAGTTACATTGAATCGACCACTGTACCCGCGATGTATCTCGGCAATCTCGCCAAGGTCGCACGCACTCTCGAAACTGTCGATCACAAAACGATCGGCCACGTTGAGCGAAGTCGCGCCCGCCAGGATGCTGAACTTGCGCTCGACTTCGCGCCATCCGAACTGGTTGTAAAAGGTAAGCCGTTCCGCAAACAGCAGCGAGACTTCGAAACCTTCGCGCACCATCGTCTCGACAGATAGCCGCATCAGCGCCGAGGCAACCCCCTTATGCCGGTACTGTTCGAGCGTGAACACAGAACCGATTCCGCCCATCGGGATCGATTGTCCTTCGAGATTGATCGCGCGATCGAAAATCTGAACGGTAGACACCAGCCTGCCCGCGTCGCGCGCCACCAGGCACAACTCGTCCCGAAACCCAGGATCGTTATGATTGTAACGGGCGAAAAACTCGCCCCGATCGTTGTACCAATGGCCAAGCAGGTCGAGCACCTCATCCCGCTCGCCGTAGTGCGCAGCCCGAACTTCCATAGTTCAGGTTTTGTAACTTACTTAAGCGGGGGCCGCTAGTTGTCGCGCCTCGCGTTCGCCCGGAGCAAGAGTTCCATGGGCCTCATACGCGTTGCGGCATGCGGCGGAAGGTCCAGAAGCGGACGCCGCTGGCGCCGGCCTCTTCGCCGTTCACGATCATCTCGAAGCCCTGCTTCAGATAGAACGCGACGTTGCGCTCGTTCTCGGTTTCGAGATAGCACGCGACCTGCTCGGCGTCGGCGCGCTCGAGCCCCGGACGCATCAGCGCGCCACCGAGTCCGCGACGCTGACTGCTCGGCTCGACGCCGAGCAGGAACAGGTACCAGCACGAGCCGGTCATGTCGCGCTCGCGCGCCTGCCACTCGCGTCCGACGACTTCGCGATAGCGCTGATAGGCGTCGTTGCCGATGAGCGCCGGCATCTGATGCATCCCCGACGCTTCGATATTCTCGCGCGTCCATTTCGCGTTGGGCGGCAGCCACAGCGCGACTCCTTCGAGCGCGCCCGCCGTTGCGTAAACTTCGCCCGCGAGCACGCCGAAACGGATCATCCTCGCATACACGTCAGGCAGCAGCCGCACGCGTTCCGCCCGGTCGGGAATGGCATAAATCATGAGCGGATCGTCGTGAAACGCGCGCGCGAGCGCCGCCGCGGCCGCGGGTATTTGCGAGTCAGTGAGCCTGACGATTCTCGCACTCACGCGTGAATCCTCGCACACCGCGCAACCGAAAGCACAGGATGTCGAAATTGCGGGTACTGATTCAGTTTGCCAACCGGAGGCAGGAACCTAACCCCTAACCCCTTCCCGCGCGGGAAGGGGGAGAAAATCGCGCGCGACAACGGAGCGCGGCCTTAATGCCGGGTGCAGGGGTCACCCCTGCTTAGCGGAGGTCGAGATGAACTGACGTTGGCGTGCCGCCGCGATTCACCGTTAGATCGATCGCCGACGCGGTTTTCACGGCCTGAATCAACCCCATCGCCTGCATCGGGTTGGTCACCGGCTGCCCGTCGATCGACGTCAGCAGGTCGCCGTTCTGCAGGCCGAGTTGTTCGAAGACCGAGCCCGGCGCGACCTGCGAAATCGAGAAGCCGTCGGTTTTGCCGTCGACAAAATGGGGCATCGCGCGCATCTGCGAGAAGAACTGCGCGGGATTTTCCATCGTCTGCTGAACTTCGGCGCGGCTGACCTCGAATTTCCCGGGAGCGATCTTCTTGAGCTGAAGTTTGGCGCTGCTGTTGTCGTCGCTATCGTCGTTGTCGTCGCTGTTGTCGTTGTCATTGTTGTCATTGTTGTCATTGGCGGCCGGCGCACCGCCGTGGAACCCGCGCAGCCTGTGCCGCATCGTCGCACCAAACCCCCTGAGCGGCGGCTTTATCACACCGCCCAACTGGGAGGGCGGCGCTTCGGGAATTTCCGGCGACGGAATCTCAATTGCGACGCGATGACCGCCGCGGTCGATGATCGCGCGGTTGGTTTCGACGCTGACGAGCCTGCCCGCGTCCGGGATGTCCTCGCCCACCTGGTAGAGCGATTCGTTGCCGGTGGTATCTTCAATTATCGCGTACGGCTTCGATTTGCTCGCCAGCGAAGTGCCGATCAGCTTGAGATTCAGATCCGCCTCGACCACCGGCGCGGGCCCGCTCTCCTGCGGCGTCTCGTTGAAGATGTCGCGCTTGACGATCAAGTCGTAGTAGGCGCGGGTCCGCACGCCGGTCGGGCTCCTCCGCGCAGACGATGCGACGCCCACGGTGTCGGGTTCATTCGAAACGGCGCGCACGATTATGTCGCGCACGCACATCGCCGAAACGATCGCCAATGCCGCTATCAGCACGAAGTTCAGAATTGTGACATGAATCTGTGAGAACCTTAGTTGCATCTACAGGATCGGTTGCATCTATAGGATCGATTCAGCCCCGTAAGCGCATCCTTTGACTAGACGGCCGACGTCGTAGTTCCATTCACCCTTCCAGCGGCTGATCACGAGGCTGGCCTGGCTATGCCCGCCGCGCACCAGGTCCATCAGGCGCAACAGGTAGATGCTCTCATCCTGGCCGAGATTGTTCAACGCCCTCTGGCGCTCGAGGCCCCTGGCCGCAATCTGCATCAGCTCGTAGCCGAGCGCTTGCAGCTTGAAGCGCCCGGCGCGCGCGTCGAGGCCGTTCTTATGCGCCGCGTCGGCGATTTCGATCCGCTCGCGATAGCTCCATCCCTTGATCAGGTCCCACGCCGCCGCTAGGCAATCGTCGTCGTACAACATCCCCTTGAGCAGCGCCGGCAGCGCGAGCATGAATTGCGGCGGCTGGCTGTCCGCAGTGCGCACCTCGACGTACTTCTTCAGCCGCACCTCGGTAAAAATCGTGGTCAGGTGATTGGTCCAGTCGTCAACGGTGGCACGCTCGCGCCCGTACCCGTTCGCGAGATATTGGCGGAACGTCAGCCCCGGCGGCTTGGTGAGATCGATGTATTCATGGTTGCGAATCAGGAAGTACATCGGCACGTCGAGCGCGTACTCGGCGTAATCCTCGAACGAACAATCGTCGCGAAACACGAACTGCGGGACTCCGCTGCGTTGGTTGTCGGTGTCGGTCCAGATATGCCCGCGGAAGCTGTGGTAGCCGTTCAGGCCGCCGTCGCTCAGCGGTGAGTTCGCGAAAATCGCGTACAGGATCGGCACGATCCCCATGCTCACGCGCAGCTTGCGCATCGCGTCGGCCTCGTCGCTGTAGTCCAGGTTGGCCTGCACCCCCGCGGTCTGCTTCATCATCCGCTGGCCGAGCTTCCCCATCCGCGCCATGTACGGGTACATGATGTGGTAACGGGCCTTCGGCAGCAGCTCGATCTGGTCGATGCGGCTGACCGGTTGCATCCCGAGGCCCAGCACGTTCGCGCCGATCTTGCTGGTTACGTCGATCAGTTGTTCTACGTGCGTCGCGAACTCGGCGTATGCACAGTGGATAGTCTCACACTGCTCGCCCGACAACTCGATCTGCCCGCCGGGTTCGAGCGTGATTTCGGCTCGCTCGCCCTTGAGCGCAAGGATATGCCCGTGCTCGTCTTCAGGCTCGAAGCCGTAGTCTGCCACCATCCGTCGCAGGATGCTCTCGACGCCGCCGTCGCCGGAGTAGGGGATAGCGGTGGCGTCGGCGCTCCTGACAACGACCTTCTCGTACTCGGTGCCGGTCCGCCACTGCGCGCGGGGCTTGCCGCCTTCCCGGAAGTAGCGGATCAGGTCGTCTTTCTTTTCAAGCAACTCACTCATGAACCAATTCCATTCGCGACTCCCTGAAAAGAAGCTCCGCCAAGCGCGCCTATAATGGCCCCGCCAAACCTGCGAGGCAAGTATGCGCGATCGTTATTCCGGGAGCCCCTCGTCACGCCGCAAGGCCGCCGGGATCAGAGTGATCCTGTACCAAAGTACAGTATCGCCCCCCCTGAAGATGAACGAATCTTGTAAGACTCGTTGAATGAAAATGCCACCAACAGGAGGAGCTTCTAATGCTCGATTGGAGCAGTAGGCGTTTTGCGATCGCGCTCTTGATCGCCACAATTATCTGCTCGACCTTCGTGCGTGCCGCATGGGCCGGCGATAAGCCCGATATCCTCGTGATCATGGGCGACGACATCGGCTACTGGAACATCAGCGCCTATAACCGGGGTATGATGGGGTATCGCACGCCCAACATCGATCGCATCGCCGACGAGGGCGCGATTCTCACTGACTACTACGGTCAGCAATCCTGCACCGCCGGCCGCGCGGCGTTCATTACCGGCCAAAGCCCAATCCGCACGGGTCTTCTGAAAGTAGGGCTGCCCGGCGCGAAGGAAGGTCTGTCCGACAAGGATCCGACGCTTGCCGAGCTGCTCAAGCCGCTCGGATATGCGACCGGTCAATTCGGCAAGAACCATCTCGGCGATCGCAACGAATTCCTGCCGACCGTCCATGGCTTCGACGAATTCTTCGGCAACCTCTACCATCTCAATGCCGAGGACGAGCCGGAACATCCCGACTATCCCAAAAATATCGAATTCAAATTGCGCTTCGGGCCGCGCGGCGTTCTGCGATGCACCGCCACCACGACCGAGACCCAAGGTGAAGATCCGCGCTTCGGCAAATGGGGCAAGCAAAGCTGCACCGACACCGGTCCGCTTACCAAAAAGCGGATGGAGACCGTGGACCAGGAGTTCCTGAGCGCCACGCTCGACTTCATCGATCGCGCGAACAAGGACAAGAAGCCATTCTTCGCCTGGTTCAATTCAAGCCGCATGCACATTTGGACTCGCCTCAAGCCCGAGTCTCAAGGGAAAACCGGTCTCGGTATCTATCCGGATGGGATGGTGGAGCATGACGCTCAGGTGGGTCAACTTCTGAAGAAGCTCGACGATCTCGGCATCGCCAACAATACTATCGTTATCTACACGACCGACAACGGCGCTGAGACCTTTACCTGGCCCGACGGCGGCACTACGCCGTTCCGCGGCGAGAAGAATACCAACTGGGAGGGTAGCTATCGCGTGCCGGCGCTCGTGCGATGGCCCGGGCTGGTTAAACCTCACACTGAAATCAATGACATCGTCTCGGCTGAGGACTGGGTACAGACTCTGATGGGAGCGGCGGGGGACCCCAATGTTCAGGATGAGCTTCTGAAGGGCATGACCATCGGCGACAAGACCTACAAGGTGCACCTCGACGGCTACGATCAGCGCGACGTGCTCGCTGGTAAGGCTAACGATAAGCGCCACGAGTTCTTCTATTGGACCGACGACGGCGACCTCGCGGGCCTCCGCTATGACCAGTACAAGGCCGTATTTATGGAGCAGAACTCTCATGGCTTGGAGGTATGGCTGCAGCCGCTGGTCCCGCTCCGCGCGCCCAAGCTTTTTAACCTGCGCTCCGATCCGTTCGAGCGTGCGGAAGACGAGGCCGGCGACTACACCAAGTGGTTCGTCGAGCACATCTTCGTGATGGTTCCCGCGCAGTATATCGTCAGCCGCTATCTCCAGACGTTCCAGGAATTTCCGCCGCGCCAGAAGCCGGGCAGTTTCAACGTCCGCGAAGCTTTGGACATGCTGACGAAGCCACAGAGCAGCGATTAGAAGGTGGAACCACTGCTCACAAGCATCCGCCAATATTTCGCGCCGCACCGGCATAGTGCTCTGCTCGCAGCGCTCATCGCCGCGTTCGCGGTCCGCCCGTTGATAGGCGAGTCCGACACCAGCTCCGCCGTTTTCGGCATCGCGCTGATACTTGTTCTGCTCGTCGCTTTTTCCACATCAACGTCGATGAACTGGTTGGTGAGAGGGACCGCCTTCTGGCCCAAAGCAGAAGGAGAAGATTCCTTGGTTGGATGCTCGCCACAGCAGCCGCATCGGAGCGGATAGTCGTCATGTTTGTGGACAGCAGGACGCTCAACCTCGCGGGTACGATCATTTGGCTGCTCTTTATCGTGTACGTCACGAGCAGCGAGCTGCGCAGCGTGCTGAAGCAAAGAGAAGTGACCACCGAAACCATTTGCATGGCGGTCTCCGTCTACCTCTTGATGGGTTTCAGCTTCGCTCTTCTGTACGCATTTATGTTCCAGCGTCATCCGGAATCCTTTGCCGGCATCGTGACCGGAAACGCCGCGCCGCCCACCGAGTTCCAGCATTTTTTCCCGATCTTCGGCTACTTCAGCCTGACGACCATATCCACCATAGGATTCGGCGACATAACTCCGGTGACTCTACAAGCGCGCTACGCCGCCGTCGCCGAAGGAATCACCGGCCAATTCTACATGGCGATCCTGGTCGCGCGCCTGGTGGGAATGCAGATGAGCCGCTCAGCCGATCAGCACACAGGAAGTCCATGACGTTCAACGTGATTCGAAACGATTTCGTAACAGAGTCTGTAAGAGGACAAAGCAAAATGGATCTGAAAGGTGGCGTTCGCCGTCTATGCGCAGCTGTACGACTAAGCGTCGCAGCTCTTGTCGTTTTAGCAATCTCATTGGCTGGTCAAGCCTATGCCGACAGTATCCAAGGTCAGGTGCTCGGCGCGGGTGCACTGATTGCAAAATCGACAGTGACTTTATGGTCTGCGAGTGCCGACGCGCCTAAGCAGTTAGCTCAGACCCAGACTGGCGACGACGGGCGATTTACTTTGAACGCGGAAGGATCGCCTGACGGCATCCTGTATATAGTTGCCAAAGGCGGGGTAGCGGCTGCCAGCAAGGGCGGCGGCGACAACCCTGCCATTGCACTCATCTCGGTCGGCGGCAACAAACCGCCTGCTCACGTCGTCATCAACGAGTTCACAACTGTCGCGTCGGTATGGACCAACGCGCAGTTCCTCGACGGCACCGCACTCAAGGGCAACGCACTGGGGCTGCGCATCGCGGCAGGCAACGTTCCCAACTTCGCCGATCTCGAAACCGGCGGCTATGGCGTGATGATGCAGGACGCGCTGAACAGCACCCAGACCCCGACAATGGCGAATTTCGCGACGCTCTCCAATGTACTTGCGGGCTGTGTGACCCGGGTGAAGGACGATGCGTGCAGCAGCCTGTTCGCCGCCGCGACGCCCCCGACGGGAAAAGCTCCGACCGATACGCTAACCGCGGCTGAGTCGATCGCTCTGAATTCCGCGTTCAAGCCTGGCAGGGTGTTCGCGCTGCTAGACAATTTCTATCCGGTTTCCGAGGGCAAGCAACTTCGTGCAACCCCGTTCATGCCCTATTTGAGCTTTGCGCCCAGCGCGTGGGTCCTGCCGCTCGAGTTCACCGGAGGCGGTTACACCGGCGGCGCCAAAGTGATGTTCGACAGTAAGGGCAATGCATGGAGCGGCGCCAATTTCATCGTCGGGTCGCAGGGGCACGATGCGTTGTGGGATGGCAATCTGTCGGAGTTTGCCCCGAACGGCCGACCACTTTCGCCGATGACGACAGGCTTTACTGGCGGAGGCCTGCAAGGCCCAGGGTTCGGTACGGCGATCGATGCCAATGATCGGATCTGGATCGACAGCACGAGCGGCAAAACAATCTCGCTGTTCGACAAGAATGGCAAGGCGCTGTCGCCGCCACAGGGTTACAACTTCGGCGGGAAGCTCGGCTTTATGCAGGGCGTCATCGTTACGCCAAGTGGCGATGTATGGGCGTTAGATTTCACCAACGACAGGGTAGTGTTCATGCCCAAAGGAGAGCCTGCCAGCGCGAAGTTCTACTGCGAGTCCACCAACGGCAAGCCCAACAAGGACAGTCCGTGCAAGCTAAATGCCCCGTTCGGCATTGCGATCGACCAGCAGGACCGGATCTGGATCGATAACGCGATCGGTGGCACGGTTACGCGCTTTCCGGCGAGCGACCCGAGCAAGGTCGAAGTGTTTCCCACCGGCGGCCACAGTGGCAAGGGCATGGCGGTCGACAGCACGGGTAATGTCTGGATTACTAACACCTTGGGCGCCGGAATGACTCTGGGGACCAAGTTGCGTCTCCTCAAACTCAAGTTGACCGGTGGTACGGCCACTGGGATGGATCAGGTTGCTCTCAAAGATCTGCTGTCTCATCCAGGTCTAGCAGGGTGTTGAGAAACGCCTCTTCGATGGGATCGACGGAAGGTTTTGCATCGGTATAGTGGAACGAGGCCAGTTGGGTTGAGGAGGAAGCGGAAGATGCGAGGATACGATCGGGCACAGAGCACGATGCTGACG
>NZ_DATEQZ010000050.1:0-21145 GCF_035272065.1 Binatus sp. (SeqCode) | reverse complement strand
CATGAATCATCAGCCCACACCACTCTTCCACACCGTGCCGCGACTGAAGTAGGTCGCGGGTAGAACCTGCAATCCCAGTCCCGCGTCCCTAACGAGATATGAAACTTGAGTAATCAAACCCTTTCCTCAACACCCTGCTAGGCAATGGGAGGCGAGACGAACTAGCAGATCGTCGAAGCCCTGGGTGTGCACAATGTAGGCTTCCCGCCCGTGTTCCCTTGCAGTCAAGATAAGTTCTTCAACATTAGGCCGAAGAATTGCCTCGTTTTGAACGCACCAGTAGAGACCTCCTGTACCCTGCTTCCTCACCGCGGACAAGAGCGTTTGCATGATCGACGAATCACGGCCGCTGTAACCGCAAACAACCATTGGCGCGTCCTGACATTCCCTAGCGAATCCCCCTTGGAGCTCTTGTTCTTGGCATCTCAGTTCGTCGGGTGTGTTTTTGATTCTGTCGTATCGGTAGTCGCCGTGAAGCGACACGATAAGCAGTTCGCCTGTTCTCAGCGGGCGAACTAAGCGTTGCGAGCAGTCAATCCCAACTTCTAAGGGTATTACTCGAGAACCAGCCGCCGCTCTCGCGACGAGTGCGTCAAAATTAGTCGTCCATACGGACCGAATCAGATTAGCTTCGGCCAAGAGACACAGTAGTTCATACCCGACATGCGGGTGTGCATCTCGGACCTTCTGCTGAAATTACAGTCTTCGACTTTCGGCGACTGGATAACAGGCTTCTATGTATGTCGCGTACTCTTCGGGCGCGCCTTCGGCAGGATAAATCCCCTGTTTGTCAAGCCAACGTTGTATTCCATACCGGACACTTCGGAGCGATAGTTCGCTGAACTGATTTTCTAGACCGACGTTGTTTGTAAGAAAGATGTCTCTCTTCCACTCCCAGATAGCCATCTCGGCCGATGGCATGCCCGAAGTGACCGACGCGCCTGCACCCAAGAAGAGACTGTGCCGCACCCCTTTGTTAATCCCCACCAAGCGCACAAAAGCGTCTAGGGGCAAGATCAAGTCAGTCAACTACCCGTCACCTCACCACATCTTACCCTAAAGGATTGCCCCCAAAGGGCGACCGAGACAAGAGCCGATGCTCTATGTGTATCCACACACAATTCACAGCTCGTCAGTTGAGCCTGCTGCAATGACAGTTCGACCTCGCCCGCCTCTTTCAGCGGTGCCGTTTCTCGCTCCCGCCCTTCAATGACTAGATATGTCTGCATCGCCCGCAGACTCCCCGCGAGGGGGGATGAACTTTTCAGCCTTACGCAGGCGCGCTTCCCCTGTTACCCATACAACATGGATACCATTCATCAGGTCGACACTCCCTCGACCCTCCCGCACTGCTGCTCGACCATCGGGCGACCGGGTCTCGTGCAAAATCACATTTTGACGGAGCGAAGCTACCGATGGTGGTGGGCATCTCAAAACCACAAGTAATGGTATGAATTTGCTTCTTCGGCTCATTTCAACCATTCAAAACTACCCATTCGGCAGACCATTTGACTAAAAAAAGGGCGGCGCACTGAGATGAATCACCGAACACAGGTCGGGATTGTCGGGGCGGGACCGGCGGGGCTGATGCTGTCGCATCTGCTGCACCTTGCCGGCGTCGAGTCCGTCGTGCTCGAGGCTCGCAGCCGCCAATACGTCGAGGAGCGCGTCCGCGCCGGCCTGCTCGAGCAGGGCACGGTTAACCTGCTCAAGGAGACCGGGGTCGGCGAGCGGCTGACACGCCTCGGCCTGACCCATCACGGCCTCGAGCTGCGCTTCGGCGGCCGCGGACATCGCATCGATCTGAGCGGGCTGACGGGGGGCTGCACGGTCACAATCTACGCTCAGCACGAAGTCATCAAGGATCTGATCGCCGCGCGGCTGGCAGCCGGTGGTCAAATTGTTTTCGAGGCCGGCGAAGTCAGCATCCACGACTTCGATGGCCCCACGCCGAAGATTCGCTACCGCATCGACGGTAGCGTCAACGAGTTGTCGTGCGATTTCATCGCGGGATGCGACGGCTTTCACGGAGTATGCCGCCCCACTATCCCGGCTGGCGAACTGACTATATACGATCGCATATACCCATTCGCATGGCTCGGTATTCTCGCCGAAGCGCGGCCTTCGTCCGACGAACTGATCTACGCCTACCATGAGCGCGGCTTCGCGCTGCACAGCATGCGCTCGCCGGAGATCACGCGCCTCTATCTGCAATGCGCACCCGACGAGGACCTCGCCAAGTGGCCCGACGAAAAAATCTGGGACGAGCTCGACCGACGATTCGCAGCCGGCACCGGCTGGAAACTCAATCGCGGCGCCGTCATCCAGAAGGGAATCACCGAGATGCGCAGCTTCGTCGTCGAGCCGATGCAGTCCGGCACGCTTTTCCTCGCCGGTGACGCAGCGCATATCGTGCCGCCGACAGGAGCCAAGGGTCTCAATCTCGCAGTCGCAGACGTTCGCGTACTGGCCCGCGGGCTGACTGACTATTACGCCAATGGTAATCGCGAACTACTAACTAAGTATTCGGAAATATGTCTGCGGCGAGTCTGGAAGGTGCAGCGGTTCTCCTGGTGGATGACCTCGATGCTGCACCGGTTCGGCGATGAAAACGCCTTCGACCGCCGCCGCCAGCTCGCCGAGCTCGACTACGTAACCAGCTCGCGCGCCGCATCGCAGACCCTCGCAGAAAATTACGTCGGCCTGCCGATGGAATGATCCGACACTGCTACCGCGAGCGCAGCGATGCGGCGAGAGCGAGCGTTCGGCGCGCCTGCTTCAGGTGCGGCATGTCGAGCATTTTACCGTCGAGCGCGACGGTGCCTGCTCCAGATGCGAACGCGTCGATTACTCGATTCGCATAGGCAACATCCTCGGGCGACGGGGTGAACGCGGCGTTGATTACGTCAACTTGATCGGGATGAATCGCAATCTTGCCGGTGAAGCCCGCGCGACGCGCGGTCTCCGACTCTTTCTTTAGTGCTTCCGCATCTTTGAAGTTTACCGACACCGTGTCGATCGGCTGGACATCGGCTGCAACTGCCGCCAACAGGCATAGCGAGCGGGCAAGCTGGTAGGTGAAATCGATATTGCCGTCCGCGCCGCGGTTGGTGCTCGCTCCGACGGCAGCCGCTAGATCTTCAGCGCCCCATGTCATCCCGGATAGCCGCGGACTGCATCCCGCGAATCCGCCCAGCGCAAACATCGCGGCCGGCGTCTCTGTCGCCACCGGAATGACCGCGATCGATCCTTGCGCCACGCCGTCGCGGGCTTCCAGAGCGGACAGGAAGTGATCCAGCATCACGACGTCGTTGGCCGAGAAAACTTTCGGCAGCATTATTCCGTCGGGTGCGCCGGCGACGATCGCGGCCAGGTCTGCCGTCGCCTTCGGCGTCGAGAGCGGATTGATTCGCACCCAAAGCTGAGTCTTCGAGCGATCGCGGTGCGCGCGTAAGTACTCGAGCACCATCGCGCGCGCGAGCTCGGTGCGGTCCGCCGCAACCGCGTCTTCGAGGTCGAGCACGAGTGCGTCGGCGCGCGAGGATTCGGACTTGGCGAGCTTGCGTTCGCTGTCGCCCGGGACGAACAGGAGCGAGCGGAGGATCATGATGCGGGCCGCTTGCGCATCAGGGCCGACCGCTTGCAGTAGGCCACTTCTTCGGCGCGCTGATTGAAACATCGATGATCGAACACGACGATTCCGGCGTCGGGTCGCGAGCGGCTCTCGCGTTTCTCGGCAACCGTGGTCTCGGCGCGCAGCGTGTCGCCAATGAAAACGGGATGCGCGAAGCGCGTATCGGCCATGCCCAGGTTCGCGATCGTAGTGCCGAGCGTAGTGTCGCCCACCGACACTCCAATCATCAGCCCGAGCGTGAAGATGCTGTTTACGATGCGCTGGCCGAACTCGGTGCGGCTAGCGAATTCCGCGTCGAGATGAAGCGGCTGGGGATTATGGGTCAGCGCGCAGAAAATCAGGTTGTCGGTTTCCGTGATCGTCCGCGTGATCGTGTGCTTGAACACCTGGCCGAGTTCGAATTCCTCAAAATATAGTCCGGACATCTTACTCCCGCTCCTGCGTCATCGATTGAGCGACTTCGAGACTTACCAGACGCGCGATCAGAATAGCCACATACAGCTGGCCAAATACCGACTCCATCACCGACAGGCTGCGTGCGCCCTCCGAGATCGGCGCGATATCGCCGAACCCGGTCGTCGTCAAGCACACAAAGCTGTAGTAGACGAAGCTGTGAAGCGACGCTATTAGCGGCGCGACCCTGCCCGCCGGCCTTTGAAACAGCGCGGCGCTGAACGAACCCGGATGTTGCAGTTCGACAACTGCGAAGGCGTACGCAAACGTAACGCCCGTCAGCAGGTAGGCGCAAATCGCGGCGCTGATGGTGTCGAGCGTAACGCTCCTTACGATGAACAGCCTGGAAACCAGTGCGATGACCGTCACGGCCAGGAAGAGACCCGAAGAGATCGCACTGACGACCTCGACCGTTGGATTCGACGTGAATAACAGCGCCAGCCGGCATCCGATCGAAGGAACGAGCAGAACTGACGCAATAACGAAATAGATCCTGGTCGCGCGAAATGCGTAAAGCGCGGCCAGCAGCACCAACGATATCGTCGCGGTCGCAATATTCTGCGCGAATGCATGGCCCACGAACATCGGCTGGGTGACGAGCAGCAGCAGAATCGTCGCGAGCAGGAAGGTAAATCTACCCGGCCAATTGTGATGCGCCAAACCCAGTCGCCGCCATAGCGCCGCGGGGCTGAGCACGCCGGTTCTGTCACCCATGATGCATCCGTTTCGCGCAACGGCACCAGCAGTGTCAAGGCGAGCATTCCGCCCGCGAGCAGCGAAAGCGATTCCCGACACATGTGCCAAAGGGCGACATCGTTGTTCCCAATTCGAGCAGCCCTTTGAAATCCCCTCTGCTACGGCAAGCTCTGCGACGCAGTCTGGGCGACGGTTGCGCTCAATTTGAGGCTTTGCTTGTCATCGCCCCAAGGCACGGACGTTGCGTATTGCCGGTGGCTCAATCGCGCCTGGCAGGAATGGGTGACAAGCCGCCAGATCGGCCCTCGTCTGGCAAGTGTTCACGGCAAGGAGGAGCGCGTCCGGAATGGACCAGATCATTCAACAGTCTTTAGCGGGCAGGAGATTCGCCTTGATGGGATTCGACACGCTCGAGGAGGACTCGATCATCGCGGCGCTGGGAACCGTCCGTGGAATCGGCCACGTGGTCGGCGCGGTGCCGAGTATTCCCGGGCTCAACTCTTTTTCTCGCTTCGACGCTTGCTTCATCAACGCGTCGGCCGCCGCTGTTGGCGAGCAGCCGGCCCCGATTGAAATGATCGCGCGCAGCCGCAAGCCGGCGGTCATCGTCGGCACGCTTGACGAACTAGTGGCGCAGTTCGCGGTCGTTGCCGACCTCAACCGCGATTTCATTTTGCGCCCATGGCAGCCCGAGGAACTCTTGCTTAGGGCGTACCGAGTCCTCAGATTCGTCGAGGCGGCGGAGGTTGCGACTCAATCGCCAATTCGAAACGGCGCCCGACGGATTGTCGTCGCCGACGACGATGCGACGACGATTGTTATGATGTCCACGATCCTGAAGCACTTCAATTTCGAGTGTGAAGTCGCGCGCGACGGTGTGCAGGCATTCGATCTTGCCCGCAAGAATAAGCCCGACCTCGTGCTGCTGGATGTGTCGATGCCGCACATGAATGGCTTCGAAGCGCTGACCGCTCTGCGCAGCGATTCTGCCACCAGGGATACGCGGGTAATCCTCGTCAGCGCGCATCATGACGAAGCTGAAGTGGTCAAGGGCTTCGCGCTGGGCGCCGACGACTACATCACCAAGCCCTTCAACTGGGGCGAGCTGATGGCTCGGATCAACCGGACTCTGCATGAGGCGGACGAGAGATGACCGGACTGGTTGTCATGTAGCGCTCGCCTGTTTTACTGTTCTGGCGTGTTTCGACTCGACGGAAAGACGGCGATCGTCACCGGCGCCGGTTCGGGGATCGGCCTGGCGATCGCCTCGACGTTTGCGCAAAACGGTGCGCACGTTTTCGCGCTCGATCGCGATCTAAAGGCAGTTGGCGCTGCCGCCGAGAAGATTCGCGCCGCCGGCTGTACGGCATCGGCAATCGAATGCGACGTCGCCCTTGCTGACTCGGTGGAAGCCGCCTTCGCGCGTATCGATTCCGACCGCAATGCGCCGCACATCGACATACTGGTGAACAACGCCGGCATCGCGCACATAGGCACAGTCGAGAACACTTCGGAGGAGGACCTCGACCGAATCTACGCGGTCAACGTGAAGGGGATATTTCTCTGTTCGCGCGCCGCCGTCCGCCGGATGCTCGCGAGCGGGGGCGGCGTGATCCTCAACCTCGCGTCAATTGCGTCGCTGATCGGACTCACCGACCGCTTCGCCTATTCGATGAGCAAGGGCGCGGTGTTGACGATGACTCGATCGATCGCGGTTGATTACGTGAAGCGCGGCATCCGATGCAACTGTATCTGCCCTGCGCGCGTTCACACACCGTTCGTTGACGGGTACTTGCACGCCACTTATCCGGGACGTGAGGCCGAGATGTTCAAGCAACTCTCGGAGTATCAGCCCCTCGGCAGAATGGGCACGCCCGAGGAAGTTGCCGCGCTCGCGCTCTACCTGTGTTCGGACGAGGCGTCGTTCATCACCGGGCAGTCGTATCCAATCGACGGCGGCGTGCTCGCATTCTGATGAAACAGTACGGCCGCACGATCAACCTGAAGGACGACCCGCAGACCATCGAGCGCTACCTCGAGCACCATCGCGCGATCTGGCCGGAGGTCGAGCGCGGGCTCGAGTCTATCGGCATCCAGCGGATGTTGATCTTCAAGCTCGGCCGCCAGCTCTTCATGTTCATGGAGACGACGGACGCATTCGATCCCGATCGCGACTTCCCGCGCTACGAGGCGAGCAATCCGCGCAATCGCGAATGGCAGGAGCTGATGGCATCGATGCAGGAGCCGGTGCCGGACGCACGGCCGGGCGAATGGTGGGCGGAGATGAAGCTGGTCTTCTCGCTCTGAGCAGCGTCCATTACTTTTTCCATTCCGAGCCGCCGGGGAACTCGAACGCAGCTAGCGACGCGGGGAGCATCTCGATGCTGAAGCCCGCCGCGGTTGGCGCCGTGTAGCGGTCGCCGCGCAAGACTACCGGATCCTTGAAGTGCTCGTGCAGGTGATCGGCGAATTCGATCGTCCGCTTGTCAAGGCTGCCACTCACACAGATGTAGTCGATCAGCGAAACGTGCTGGCCGTATTCGCAGAGCCCGATTCCCCCCGCGTGCGGACAAACCGGCACGCCGAACTTCGTGGCGAGCAGCAGCACGGCGAGCGCCTCGCTGAGTCCGCCGAGGCGGCAATTGTCGAACTGGCAGAAGTCGATCGCGCCGGCCTGCATCAACTGTTTGAACATCACGCGATTGGCCGCATGCTCTCCGGTCGCCACGCCGATCGGCGCAATCGCGCGGCGAATCGTCGCGTGACCGAGGATGTCGTCGGGGCTGGTGGGCTCTTCGATCCACAACGGATTGAAGCGCGCGAGCGGCCGCATGAACTCGATCGCCTCGCCGACGTCCCACGCCTGGTTCGCGTCCATCATCATGACGGCACGCCGTCCGATTTCTTCGCGCACAAGCGCCGCGCGATGAACGTTGGCGGCAGAGTCGCGCCCGACTTTTATCTTGAACCTAGTCCATCCCGCGGCGAGCGCCTCGCGGCACAGCCGGCGAACTTTGTCGTCTGGATAGCCCATCCATCCGGCGGACGTGATGTAGGCGGGGTAGCCGTCCTTGCGCATCTGCGCTTCGCGCTCGCCGCGCGTCGCGAATTTCGCGCGCAGGATTTCGAGCGCGTCGTCGCGGGTGAGAGCGTCGGTGAGGTAGCGGAAGTCGATGCACGAGACGAACTGCTCGGGCGTCATGTCGGCGACGAGTTTCCACACAGGCTTGCGCTCGATTTTGGCGTACAAATCCCAGACCGCATTTACGATTGCCGCAGTCGCGAGATGGATTGCGCCTTTCTCCGGACCGATCCATCTGAGCTGGCTCTCGAACGTGAGCCGCTGCCAGAAGGCGCCCAGGTTGGCGACTATGTCTTCGTACTTCGAGCCGACGACGAGATGCTGCAGCGCGCGAACGGCTGCGACTACGACTTCGTTGCCGCGGCCGAGCGTGAATGTCATGCCGTGGCCTTCGATGCCGTCGCGCGCGTCGGTGCTCAGGACTACATAGGTGGCGGAATAGTCCGGGTCGGTGTGAACTGCGTCGGAGCCCGCTAGCGTTCTGGACGTTGGAGTTCGGATGTCGCGAACCGAGAGGCCGGAGATTGTGCGCGCCATGATCGCTTCCTCTGCGCGGCATGGTAGCATCGCGCGACCGGCGATGACGACTCAATTGCCAGCCTCCATTCGCGATCTGCGGCAGTCATGGCCGCGTCCGTCGGCGCCGAAATCGATCGTCGTGATCGGCGCGGGCAGTATCGTTCGCGACGCTCATCTGCCGGTGTACAAACGTCTCGGCTTTCCGGTCGCCGGCATTTTCGACGTGAACGGGAAGGCGAGTGCCGAACGCGCTGCGGCGTTTGCGATTCCGCGCGTGTTCGAGTCGATTGATGAAGCCGCGTGGACCCGCGATGCAGTCTTCGACGTTGCGATACCGCCGGAAAATATCGCTGGCGTGCTCGAACGGCTGCCGTCCGGCGCCGCGGTTCTGATTCAAAAGCCGATGGGCCGCGACCTAGCCGACGCTCGCCGTATAGTTGTGATTTGCCGCGAGCGAAAGCTCCATGCCGCGGTAAATTTTCAGCTCCGCTTCGCGCCCAATATGCTGGCGGTTAAGGACGCGCTCGAGCGCGGGGTTTTCGGCGACGTGCTCGACGTCGAAGTGCGGATCAATCTTCACACGCCGTGGAACTACTGGGCGTTCCTCAAAGGCGTGCCGCGCCTCGAAGTGCAGATGCATTCGATTCACTACCTCGATCTGATTCGGTCGCTTATTGGCGAGCCGCGCGGCGTCTATTGCAAGGGCGTGCGGCATCCCGCGATGCCCGATTACTCGGACACCCGCACCAGCATCGTGCTCGACTACGGCGATACGATTCGATGCAGCCTGACGATGAATCACGCGCATACATTCGGCGGACGATACGGGATGTCGCAGTTCAAGCTCGAAGGCACGCGCGGCGCCGCGATCGCAAAGATGGGCGTGAATCTTAACTATCCCGCGGGCGAGCCCGACACGCTCGAGATCGCCACTGAAGATTCGAAGGGTTGGAGCGATATCGCGCTGCGCGGTTCGTGGTTTCTCGAGGCGTTCGAGGGACCGATGTCGAATCTGCAGCGATTCATCGCCGGCGAGGATTCGAAGCTGATTTCGGGCGTCGAAGACGCGCTCCGCACGATGGCGGTGGTCGAGGCGTGCTACGAGTCGAGCGCGCGCGGCGCCACCCCGATTCCCTCTGTGCGTTAAAATCGCAATCATTGTCGGCGGAGGAGTTTCACACCGATGGCCGCGGAACATGTTGTTTTTTTGTTTGACGTCGATAACACGCTGATCGACAACGATCACATCGTTGCCGATATGAAAAGCAATCTCGAGCGCGACATCGGCAACGATCAGCAGACGCGTTATTGGGAATATTTCGAGCAGTTGCGCACCGAGCTCGGCTACGCGGACTACCTCGGCGCGCTGCAACGCTACCGTGTCAATCATCCGCGCGACTTCGGAATTATCGCAGTGTCCTACTTCCTGATGAACTACCATTTCGCGAACCGGCTGTTCCCCTGCTCGCTCGACGTCATCGAGCAATACAAGCAATACGGCGAGACGGCGATTCTGTCGGATGGCGATATGATTTTTCAGCCGCTCAAAATAGAGCGCTCGGGATTGCGTGAGGCCGTCGATGAAAAAGTGATGATCTATATCCACAAGGAACAGGAACTCGACGACGTGAAGAAGCGCTATCCCGCGGACCATTACGTGCTGATCGACGACAAGGTGCGGATTCTCGACGCGGTGAAGAAGACGTGGGGCGCGAATGTGACGACGGTGTTTCCGCGTCAGGGGCATTACGCGGCTGACGCGACGGAAATTGCCAAGTACATGGCGCCCGATGTCACGGTGGATAGGATCGAGCAGCTGCGCGACTACGATCTGAGGCGGTTGCGCGCGGCGACGAAGGGGTGATGTCGGGAGGCAGCCTTACCTTAGTTGTTGATTGAATCGCAGAACCCTCACCTAACCTCTCCCGTGAAATAAACGGGCGAGGGATCAGGCTAGATCGAAGAACAGGACTTCGGCGGGCGAGTTCGCGACCATCGTCACCTTCTCTTCGTCGCTGATTGTGGCGCCGTCGCCCTCTGCGAGTGCGGTGCCGTTAACTGTGACCGCACCGCGCGCGACTTGCACAAATCCATGGCGGCCCTTCTTCAGATTTGTCGCGACAGTCTGACCGCGCTCCAGCTTTGCGACCGACAGCGCGGCGTCCTGATGAATCCTTACTGACCGATCGCCGCCATTGGGAGAGCCTACCGGCGCGAAGCCGCCGTGCGCTTTGGCGTCGTCGATGGTTTTCTGCTCGTAGCCCGGCGCGATGCCGCGCGTGGAAGGCGTGATCCAGATTTGCAGAAAATGTACCGGCTCGGTTTTCGAATGATTGAATTCGCTGTGCGTGATTCCTGCACCGGCGCTCATCCGCTGCGCTTCGCCCGGACGGATGATCGAGCCGGTGCCGAGGCTGTCTTTGTGCACGAGCGCACCTTCCAGAATGTAGGTGATGATCTCCATGTCGCGATGCCCGTGGGTGGGAAACCCCGCGCCGGGACGTACGCGATCCTCGTTGATGACGCGCAGCGTGCGAAATCCCATCTGGGCGGGATCGTAGTAATCGCCGAACGAGAAAGTGTGGCGGCTGTCGAGCCAGTCGATTTTCGTACGTCCGCGGTCCGCCGACTTGCGCGGAGTAATCATTGGAGACGCTCCCTCAGGCCGCCTTGGCGGCGGGTTTCATCTTAAGACGGATCGGCATGTGCTTGATGCCGCCGACGAAGCTCGAGCGCAGCCGCTCGAGGGGACCCGCCGGCTCGACGTAATCGAGACGCTTGGCCAGCTCCCTGAAAATTATTTTCAGTTCGAGCCGCGCGAGGTTCGCGCCGAGGCAGAAATGCTCGCCGATGCCGAATGCAATATGCGGATTCGGATTGCGGCTGATGTCGAACTTGAAAGGGTCCTTGAAAACTTCTTCATCGCGGTTCGCCGACGGATAGAACAGGCAGACCGATTCGCCGGCTTTGATCTTCTGACCGCGAACGACGGTATCTTCGGTTGCAGTGCGCGCGAACTGGATGACCGGCGTCGTCCATCGCACGATTTCCTCGACCGCCGAGTCGATCAGCGCGGGATTACGCTTGAGCTTTTGCCACTCGCCCGGATTGTCGATGAAAGCCTGCAAACCGCCCGTGGTCGCGTTGCGCGTCGTCTCATTGCCGGCCACCACCAGCAGGAAATAGTACGACAGCATCTCGAACTGCGGGATCGGTTGGCCGTTGACCTTGCCGTTGGCGACGATACTCGTAATGTCGTTGGTCGGATGCTTCATGCGCGACGCCACCATGTCGCTGAAATACTGGAACAGGCCGAGCCGCGAGCGATCCATCGTCTCCTGCGCGCTCGTTCCCGCCTGGAATTCGGGGTCGCCGCCGCCAATCGTCTCGTTAGTCCATCGGAAGAGCTGCTCCCAATCCTTGTGCGGAACCCCTAACAACTCGGCGATGACCGCGAGCGGAATCTTGGACGATACGTCGGTGACGAAGTCGCAGACGTCGCGCCCGGTCACGTCGTCGAGCACGCCGCGTGTGATGTTTTCGATTTCAGGCCCGAGCGGCCTCACGCCGCGCGGCGTGAAATGGCGGCTGACGACGACGCGATATTCGCCGTGATCGGGCGGGTCCATGTCGAGCAGATGACGGAACGGCGGCGTCGGACTCTCCTCGAAGCCCTCCTCGTTGACGAACACCAGCAGGCGCGGGCCGTTGAGGAACAGGCGCGGCTGCTTGGAGATCTGAATGATGTCGGCGTGCTTGGTAATCGCCCAGAATGGATCGGTCTTTGGATACTCGCACCAGAAAACCGGTTTGTGCTTGCGCAGGTAAGTCCATTCGCGATGTGGGTAGCCGTTTTTCGCGTAATGGTCGGGTCCGATGATGTTCAACGTTTCCAGTGAGAGGCCCTCTTCAGTTTCCATTGGCGAGTATCTCCGCGATGCCGGGATTTTCCGTCTCGACTCCGCATTCTGACTTGTCGCACGCGATGAGTCATCTAGTCGTCGCTGACCGTGATTGCCTGGCGGGGGCACAGCCGCGCCGCGAGCTTGAGCTTGTCGCGCATCCGCTCGGGTGGGTTTTCGAGCAACAGGTGGCTCTTGTCGTCATCGCGCACCTCGAAAACTTCCGGTGCTGCCTCCTGACACTTCATATTTCCCTCGCACAGCTTCAGATCGACAACGACCTTCATATGACTAATCTCCTTGCCCCGCTGATACGGCCGACGATGGGATCATATAAGAGGATAGTGTTTGCGACTAGGAGCGCGTGCATCGCGAAAATTAAACAGACGGTGCGGACTGCTCCGACCTCGTTCGCGAGGAATTCTGTAGAAAAGAAATTGCGCGAGCGCTCATCGGCTCGAAGCATCATTTTGTCGAGTCCGTATGACCCGCAGATAGCAGAAGACAGAATTAGCGCCGTCGTTGTGCTGTAGGGAACACACGTCTTAACGGCAATACTTGCGCAGCGGCGGTCTTTCCTGCGATACCGAGTGCTGAGTCGGATTGCCTCAAATCGCATCCGGGGAGGATGTGGAATGGCTTATGATCTGATTATCAAGAACGGCACGGTTGTCGACGGCACCGGCGCGTTTCGTCGGCGCGCCGACGTCGCGGTCAAGGACGGCAAGGTCGCGGAGATCGGGAAAGTCACCGACGGCGCCGCGGAAACGATCGATGCGTCGGACCTGATCGTCGCGCCCGGCTTCGTCGATCCGCATACGCACTATGATGCACAGATCTGTTGGGATCCACTAGTCAGTTGCACTTCGTGGCACGGCGTTACGACCGTCGTGATGGGAAATTGCGGAGTGGGTATTGCGCCGTGCAAGCCCGCGGCGCGCGAAGTGGCGGCGTGGGACTTGGTCAATGTCGAGGCGATTCCGTTCGAGGCGTTATCGAAGGGGATCACCTGGGAATGGGAGAGCTTTCCGGAATTCCTCGCGGCGGCGCAGCGGCGCGGCGCAGGAATCAATCTCGCGTTCCTCGCTCCGCTGACTCCGTTCCGGCACTACGTGCTGGGGGAAGAGTCGATGGAGCGCGAGGCCACGCCCGATGAGACGGCGCGGGTCGCGTCACTGCTGCGCGAGGCGATCGACGCGGGCGCGTTCGGATTTTCCACAACGACGTTGCCGCAGCATATCGGCTACCAGGGGCGTCCGCTGGCGTGCCGGCTGGCGTCGAGTGATGAGCTGAAAGCGTACGCCAACGTGCTGCGTGACGCGGGGCGCGGCGCGATCGAAGTGGCGCTCACGCGGCGCGCGGGCCGGATGTCGGAGGACGAACAGGGACTGCTCGAATTTCTGCTCGATGAGAGCATGCGCCCGGTCACCTGGCTCGCGATGGCCAGCCGTCCCGACCGGCCCGAGGCCAGCGCCGATACGCTCCGGCGGCTCGAGCCGCTGATCAAGCGCGGCGGCGTGCCGCAAGTGCTCTGCAAGCCGTTCGTGGTGCAGATGGATTTGCGCAACCCGTTTTCGTTCGCCGACATGGAGCTGTGGGGGCCGGTGTTCAATCAGCCGCTCGAGCGGCAGAAGGAGTTCTACCGTAATTCAGAATTTCGCGGCGCGTTTCGCGAGGAGCTCAAGCGGCCGCATCTGTTTCAGGGTAAATGGAATCGGGTCGAAGTGCTCGAGGTCGCGAGTCCCACGTTGAAACAATACGAGCGCAAGACCGTTGGCGAAATCGCCGAGCAGCGCCACGAGGATCCGCTCGATACTTTCTTCGACCTCGCCCTCGAGGACGATCTGAATATCCAGTACACGATGCAGCAGTATCACGAGGAAGGAATTCAGCGGCTGATTGCCGACCCGCGCACGATGATCGGGCTGTCCGACGGCGGCGCGCACGTGAACATGCTGTGCGACGCGGGCTATTGCACGTACCTGCTCGGCACGTGGGTACGCGAGCGGCAGGCGCTGACGCTGGAGCATGCGATCAAGCGAATCACGTCGGAGCCGGCGGACTTCTTCGGAATCAAGGACCGCGGCCGGCTCAAGGTCGGGCTGCCCGCCGACGTCGCGATATTCGACGAGCGCAAAATCGGCTCGGCCAAGCGCGCCCGCATGCAAAACGATTTGCCCGGCGGCGGCCGCCGCCTCGTGATGCCGGCTGAGGGCGTCGAGTACACGATCGTTAACGGCGACGTGCTCTATGAGCACGGCCATCATTCGGGCTACCTGCCCGGCCAAGTGTTGAGGTCAGGCGCGCAGTAAGAGGATACGATCCGAGTCTTACCTCGCCCGTTATTTTTACGGGAGAGGGGCCCGGCCGCAGCGCGGCCGGCAGGTGAGGGTTCTGCGACCCCATCACGGCGGCCAGCCTGGTCACCCTTTTCTGTCCTTTTCTTTTTTCTGTTCATCCCGAGCGAAGCCGAGGGACCCCGGATCCGAAGCGATGAAAGGCGATCGAATGCCCGCCTCGACCGCAAAGCTCCGCGTCGTGAGTCCGTCGACAAATCAGAACTAGCGCGCAAACGCTTCGCCGATCAGTTGTGCTATGAAAATTGTGCGGCGCACCGGCGACGACACGTTGCCGGTGCCCGCTTAATTCCAGGAGGAATCGCCATGGCCGAATTCGGAGTCTCGATGTTCCCGACCGACTACGCTATCCAGCCGATCGAGCTTGCGCTCGCGGCTGAAGAGCGCGGCTTCGAGTCGCTGTTCTTTCCCGAGCACACGCACATTCCAGCGTCGCGCAAGACGCCGTGGCCCGGCGGCGCCGAATTGCCGAAGGAGTACTGGCATACGCACGATCCGTTTGTCGCGCTCGGCGCAGCCGCTGCGGCAACAAAAAAACTCAAACTCGGCACGGGAGTATGCCTGGTGATAGAACGCGATCCGATAACGCTCGCCAAGGAAGTCGCGTCGCTCGACATGATTTCCGGCGGGCGCGTGATTTTCGGCATCGGCGCGGGATGGAACGTCGAGGAGATGGCTAATCACGGCGCGATATTCAAGCGGCGCTGGAAAATCGTCAAGGAAAAAATTCTGGCGATGCGGCAAATCTGGACCAAAGAGGCGGCCAAGTTTCACGGCGAATTCGTGAACTTCGATCCGATCTGGTCATTTCCCAAGCCGGTGCAGGCAGGCGGGCCGCCGATTCTGCTCGGCTCACAATCGCCCAGGACGTTCGATCGTGTCGCGGAGTATTGCGACGGATGGATGCCGATAAATTTTCCGCGCTACGATCTCGCCGCCGGCCTGAAGTCGCTCGCCGATGCAGGCAAGAGAGCCGGTCGCGGCAAACTTCCGGTCTCTATGTTCGGTGTCGGTCCGAACGAGGAGCACATCAAGAAGTTCCTCGATCTCGGCCTCGACCGCCTGATCTTCGCGCTGCCGTCCGCGACCCGCGAGGCGGTGCTGCCTCTACTCGACAAGTACGCCGAGCTGAAAGCCAAGTCGCGGTGAGTCAATCCTAACCTCTCATTGTCCGAGGAGAGGTTAGGATCCATTTCCTATCTCTCTTACTTTTCCTATCCGAAGCCCTTGACTGATTTGGTCGCGATCTTTAGTCTAGCCACCCTATCGAGTAAACTTCGATAAAATGCTCTCGAAGAAGTCGAAATACGCCCTCAAGGCGATGATGGTGTTGGCCAAGGAGTACGGCCAGGGCCCGGTGCTGATATCCGATATGGCACAGCGCGAGGGTATCCCGCGCAAGTTCCTCGAACTGATCCTGCTCGAGCTCAAAAACCAAGGACTCCTGCAGAGCAAGAAGGGCAAGGGCGGCGGATATTTCCTTGGACGCGAGCCTCATCTGATCAGCCTCGGGCACATAATACGCGTGCTGGACGGGCCAATCGCACCACTGCCATGCGTCAGCAAGACGGCGTACATGCGATGCCGCGAATGCCGCGACGAGCGCAGTTGCGGAATCAGGATCGTAATGAAGGAAGTTCGCGATGCGACCGCGAAGATAATGGACTCGACCTCGCTGTCTGACATGCTCAAGCAGGTCGAAGCAGTAGTCACCGGCAAGGAATCCTTGAGTTTCGCGATCTGATAGGCTTCACTTTTTTTTGGAAATTAGTCTAGTCATCTAATAGGATAAGTTATGAAAGCAGACTCACCCCCGACAACCCGGCGTGACTCTCAGTGCGAGCCCGACTCCGGCGACGAGATTCTGCAGCGTATCGCCAATGCGATCAGCGGCGTGCGCTTTGGCTCGGTCGAGGTCGTGATCCAGGACTCGCGAGTCGTGCAAATCGAGCGCAAAGAGAAATTTCGCTTCGACAAGAACAGTCGCGGCTAAAGAGAGAAACCTCAGCGAGCGCGGACTAGGGAAGGATCCGTGCGAACCATGACAGAGCCGTCAACTATCAACCGTGAGCCGACCGGACATCCGGAAGTTCCCAATCCTATGAGGGGCTTCCGAGATGAGAAAATGCATTTTGCCGATCCTGCCGGTTCTGCTGGCGGCGGTGATTACCGGGGTGTTTCTCCCCGCCGGGCCGGCGCGTGCGCAGTCGAGCGTCGCGGCCGATCCGAGAGACCAGGAAATCCAACTGCTCAAGACCGAAATTCAAAAACTCGAGTCGAGGGTCGACACGCTGGAGGGGCTTGACCAGAAAGTGAAAGTGATCGACCGCAAACTCGAGGTTCAGCAGGAGGCCGAGCAGCAGCACGCGCTCGTGATGCCGATCGTCAAGGCGAGCGAAAAGGGATTCTCTCTCGCTTCGCCGAACCACGACTACAATATCAATTTGGGCGGAATCCTCCAGGGCGACGGCCGCTTCTTCACCAGCGGCAGCGACAAAGACGTCAGCAGCACATTCTTCCTGAACCGGGTGCGCCCGATTCTGACTGGCTCGGTTGCGAAGTACTACAACTTCAACATCACGCCCGACTTCGGTCAGGGCAAGGTCGTGCTGCAGGACGCCTACCTGAACATTACCTACTGGGACTATGCGAGCCTCAGGACCGGCAAGTTCAAAGCACCGCTCGATCTCGAGCGCCTGCAGTCGGACCGCGATCTCGAATTCAGCGAGCGCTCGGAAATCCAGAATCTGGTCCCTAACCGCGACACTGGCTTCGATCTGCACGGCAAGCTCGCGGACGGACGCGTGTTCTATGACGCCGCGCTGATGAATGGAGTGCCGAATAACACCGCAGCAGATACGACAGACCTCGACAACAACGACGGCAAGGACTTCGTCGGCCGCATCTTCACGACACCCTTCGAACTCGGCGAGAACGAATGGCTCAAGGGGCTGGGCTTTGGAATCGCCGGCTCGTACGGCGACGAACGGGGCAGCACGACCTCGGTTTACAAGACGTACGGCCAGAGCACCTGGTTCTCGTACAACTCGGGCGTGACGGCGTCGGGCTTGCGCGCGCGTCTCGAGCCGCAGCTCCACTACTACTGGCGCGGTTTCGGCTTGATGGCCGAATACGCGCAGGACCAGCACTCGCTGAACCGCAACACCACCGTCCACGGAAAGTACGTCAACGCCACCGATACTTTCACTGACACCGGATACATGGCGCAGGGTTCCTACTTGCTGACCGGCGAAGATGCATCTTACGGCTGGGTGAAGCCTTATCATCCCTTCGACCCGCGCAACGGATGGTGGGGCGCATGGGAAGTGGCGGCCAGGATCAGTAACATCGCCACGCAAACCCGCGAGTTCCAGCTCGGTTTCGCCAATCCGAGCCTCTCGGCGAAAATTGCGACCGAGTGGTCGCTGGGCGTCAACTGGTACCTGACCGCGAATATCAAGTGGCAGTTGGACTATGCGAACACCTACTTCAACGGCGGCGCCGGTACGACCACCGAGCCCAAAGACCGTCCGAACGAAAGCGTCTTCGAGTCGCAACTGCAAATCGCGTTCTGATGAAACCGGCGCAAGGAATGTTTGGTCGAAGATTGAAATTGGCACAAGCGCTCGCCGCCCTCGTTGTCGCGGCAAGCGTTGCTTTCGGGTTGGGTGTCGCGCGCGCAGCCCAAATTACACTTCTCAACGTATCGTACGATCCGACCCGCGAACTCTACGAAGCTGTCAACGCGCAGTTCGCTAAGGATTGGAAGGCGAAGACCGGCGACGACGTGACGATCAACCAATCGCATGGCGGCTCGGGCAAGCAGGCCCGCGCTGTCATCGACGGCCTCGAGGCCGACGTCGTGACGCTCGGCCTCGCGGGCGATATCGATGCGATCGCCGAGAAGGCGGACCTGTTGCCGACGAGCTGGCAGTCGCGCCTGCCCGACAACAGTTGTCCCTACACTTCGACCATCGTGCTGCTGGTGCGCAAGGGAAATCCCAAGAAGATCAAGGACTGGGACGACCTGGTGAAACCGGGCGTCGCGGTAATCACGCCGAATCCGAAGACCTCAGGCGGCGCGCGATGGAATTTCCTCGCGGCGTGGGGGTACGCCCTGAAGAAGTACGGCAACGACGAGGGCAAAGCGGCGACATTCGTTGGTGCGCTCTACAGGAACGTGCCGGTGCTCGACTCCGGCGCGCGCGGCTCAACCACGACTTTTGTCGAGCGCGAAATCGGCGACGTGCTGATCGCTTGGGAGAACGAGGCGCGCATGGCAATCAAGCAATTCGGCGCCGGCAAGTTCGAGGTCGTGTATCCGTCGGTGAGCATCTTGGCCGAGCCTCCCGTCGCGTGGGTGGACAAGATCGACCGGCTTCACGGCACGGCCGCGATCTCGAAGGCGTACCTGGAGTTTCTGTACACTCCGGCGGGGCAGGAAATAATCGCGCAGAATTTTTTCCGTCCGCAAGACAAGACCGTCGCCGCGAAGTATGCAACCCAATTTCCACGCTTGCCGCTGCTCACAATCGATTCGGATTTTGGCGGATGGAAAAACGCGTCGCCGAAGTTCTTCGGCGACGGCGGCGTGTTCGACAAAATTTATCAGCCGGGAAGTTAGGGGAGTCCGTCGAGCGGCGCGATGGCCACGAAAACGAAAAGCAAGAACGTGCTGCCGGGATTCGGCCTGACACTCGGCTTCACCCTCGCCTACCTCGGAATCGTCGTGCTGATTCCGATCTCGACGATCTTCTTCAAGACTTTCACGCTCAGCTGGCCGCAGTTCTGGGCTGCCGTCGCGAGTCCGCGCACGCTGGCGGCCTATAAGCTGAGCTTCGGCGCCTCGATTGCGGGCGCGTTGATCAACTCGGTGTTCGGTTTCATCGTCGCGTGGAGCCTGGTGCGCTACGAATTCCCCGGCAAGACGCTGATTGACGTGATGGTCGATCTGCCGTTCGCGCTGCCGACTTCGGTGGCGGGAATTACTCTCACCGCGATTTACGCGAGCAACGGATGGATTGGGCGGTATCTCGCACCGCTCGGAATAAAGGTCGCGTACGCGCCGCTCGGAGTGGTGGTCGCGCTTACCTTCGTTGGCCTGCCGTTCGTCGTTCGCACTGTCCAGCCTGTGCTCGAGGATCTCGACCAGGAATACGAGGAGGCTGCGGCAACGCTCGGCGCGAGCCGCTTGCAGACCTTCATATTGGTGATCGCGCCCGCGCTGATTCCCGCGCTGCTGACTGGATTCGCACTCGCGTTCGCGCGCGCTCTGGGCGAATACGGCTCAGTGGTATTCATCTCGGGCAACATGCCGATGCATACCGAGGTGGTGCCATTGCTGATCATGAGCAAGCTCGAGCAGTTCGACTACGCCGGCGCGACGGCGATCGCGGTGGTGATGCTGCTGGCATCGTTCGCGATTCTGCTCGGCATCAACGTACTGCAAAGGTGGAGCAGCCGCCGCCTGGCCGCATAACGGTCTCTATGAACAGCAAGTCGCAAGCCGAACCGAAAAGACCCGGGACTGCGGATCCGTCGTGGGTCAGAATTGCGCTGATCGCAACCGCGCTCGTATTCCTCTCGCTGTTTCTCTTCATCCCGGTGATCGCGGTTTTTGCCGAGGCGCTGCAGAAGGGGATCGGCGCTTACTTTGCCGCGATCGTCGATCCCGAGGCGCGCGCCGCGATTTCGCCTGACGCTGATGACCGCCGCGATCGCGGTGCCGCTCAACGTCACTTTCGGAATCGCCGCATCGTGGGTGATCGCGCGCTTCGATTTTCCCGGCAAGCAAACGCTGCTGACGCTGATCGACATACCGTTCTCGGTTTCGCCGGTGATCGCGGGGATGCTGTTCGTGCTGCTGCTCGGTGTCCGCGCACCGCTTGGCGGATGGCTCGCAAATCACGGCATCAGGATTATCTTTGCGGAGCCGGGAATCGTGCTCGCGACAATCTTCGTCACGTTTCCGCTCGCCGCGCGCGAGCTGATCCCAATCATGCAAGCCGTCGGCAGCGAAGAGGAGGAGGCCGCGATTGTGCTGGGCGCCGGCGGCTGGCAAATGTTTTTCCGAGTGACTCTCCCCAACGTCAAGTGGGGCCTGCTGTACGGGATGGTGCTGTGCAACGCGCGCGCGATGGGCGAGTTCGGCGCCGTGTCGGTGGTGTCGGGGCATATCCGCGGGCACACCAACACGATGCCGCTGTACGTCGAGATTCTGTACAATGACTACCAGTTCGCGGCCGCGTTTGCGGTCTCGTCGCTGCTCACCCTGCTCGCGATCGCGACGCTCGTCGCCAAGTATTACCTGGAGCGCCGCGTGGTTCCGGTCAAGCAGGAACAGGAAGAACCAGTGGTCAAAGTTGCGGCATGAGTATCGAGCTCAGAAACATCAGCAAGAAGTTCGGCGACTTCGTTGCGGTTGACAATATCAACCTGCATATCGAAACCGGCGAGCTGGTCGCGCTGCTGGGGCTGTCGGGCTCGGGCAAGACCACGCTGC
>NZ_DATEQZ010000049.1:0-25054 GCF_035272065.1 Binatus sp. (SeqCode) | reverse complement strand
CCGGCTATGCGGGCGCGGCGATCACACTCTCCCTCGGCCTTATCCGACCCACGCGACCTCGATCTGCCGCGCCGCGGTTGTTCCTTTCCTTCTGCACAACTCAATTCACAGATACAAGGCGGCCGGCCGCATCGCGGCCGGTAGGTGAGGGTTCTGCGATCCCATCACCAAAGCCAGCCTGCCGACTTAAAATCTGGTTCCTTCCTTGTCTCTCTGCTACTTGTTAAATTCTTAACCATTCCCGAGTTTATTTCGCCGCCGTTGAATCAATCCGCACCCGATTCTGCATATTAGATGGGAGGCTCCACAGAGTTTTGATGGGAAGGTTTGGGACGGTGCGCCAGTTTATCCTGGTGACAGCACTCACTTCGATTGTTGCGGTCGCACGGCCCGCGGCGGCCGGCGCTCCGCTTGCGATTCTCGAGGGTAACCATCCCGACGAGGCCGCGGAGATCGTGGGCGCTGCTGCCGCATCTCCTTCGCAGCCGCTCACGATGCACCTCACGATGGCGATTCGCAATCGCACCGAGCTCACGCGGCTGCTCGCCGATCAGCAGGATCCCGCGTCACCGGAATACCATCGATGGCTGACCCCCGATGAGTTCACCAATCGCTTCGGGCCCACGGACGCCGACCTTGCGCGAGTCGCGCGATGGCTCAAGCAAAAAGGTTTCACCGTCAAGTCCGCCGACGCCTCGACCCGCGAGGTTCTGTTCACTGGCACGGTCGCGCAGGCGCAAAGCGTTTTCGATGTGAAGATTGTCGCGACGCTCGACGGCCGCCTGTATTCCAACACCACCGATCCCGCTGTTCCTGCCAGCCTGGCGCCATTGATCGAATCGATTCACGGCCTCGACAATCTGCTGCACAGCTCGCCGATGGTGCGTCGCGTGTCGAAGAGCGCTGCGAGCGCGAGTTCGCCCGCCTCGATCGTCAATGGCGCGGGCCCGGCCTTCGGTCCGCCCGACATTTATATGTTCTACGGCGAAACGCCGCTGTTGACTGCCATTCCTGCTATCGACGGTAGCGGCGCCGGATGTATCGCGGTGGTCGAGGACTCGAATATCGACGAGCCCGCAGCGAATGCGTTCAACACCCAGTTCGGACTGCCCGCGCTGAAAAAAGCGGTGAACTTCAATCCGGTACTGGTTGACGGAACCGACCCCGGACAAAATTCGGATGAAGATGAAACGATGGTCGACGTGAACTATTCGCATACCGTCGCACCCGGTTCGAGTATCCGCATCTACCTCGGCGATCAGAACAGCACGCGGTCCTCAGCAATTCTCGACGCGATCCATGCGGCGGTGATGGACAAGAACCCGTGCACCGCGATCAGCATCAGCTTCGGATTCTGCGGCGGCTCGAAAGGTTTCTACAAAACGCAGAACGGTTTCTTTGCGCAGGCGGCGACGCAGGGGCAGGCCGTGTTCGTCGCGACCGGCGACGAAGGCGCGGCGGGCCTCAAACTGAACAAGAGTAAGAATAGTTGCGTGATCGGCACCACGCGCAACGTCAACGAGCTCGGCGCGTCGCCGAACGTGACCGCGATCGGCGGCACCGAGTTCACGCCTGACTACGTAGCCGGTAACGACGACGGCTTCGTCGCGGAGTCCGTATGGGATGACGGCAGCGGCGCGACGGGCGGCGGCCAAAGCAAAATCTTCAAGAAGCCCATGTTTCAGAAGGGGCTCATCAAGAAGGACAAAAAGCGCAACGTTCCCGACATCTCGTTCGGCGCCAGTCCCGCATCGCCCGGTTTCTTCTTCGGCGGCCGCGACAATCACAGCGCGCCGAGTGTCATATGCTGCATCGGCGGCACCAGTGTCGGCGCTCCGGCATGGGCGGGCATCAGCCAGCTAATCTCGGATGCCAGCGGCGCTCCAGCCGGCAATCTGAACACCCGAATCTACCAGCTAGGCGCAGAGTCCAACCCCGGGATAACAGGAATCCGCGACGTAACGTCGGGCAACAACGCTTACAACGGAGTCCCCGGCTTCCCCGCAACCCCCGGCTACGACAAATCCACCGGCTGGGGCACCGTCGACATGGGCCTCTTCGTCCCCGCGTATTTGGGCCCGTAATTCGTAAGTAACGGGCGAGGTAAGTTCGCCGCTCCCCTTAACCAGTTCTAACAGGGACGAAGTCCCGCATCTTTTCTTAGTACTAAGGTGCAGGGGTTACCCCTGCCGAAGGAAGCGTGAAACCCACCGCGGGTTTCACTACAATCAAGTCTCTCGTTCTATCTCGCTACGCGCGCAATCCTGCGCCGGGTTCTATTCGCTCGCCGTCGTGGGTTGCTATCAGCTCGGGCGGAATCGAGCGCAGGGCGGAGACTATCAGCGCGGTCGCCAGCGTGGTGATGATAACTGCCCACGCGAAGCCGCCACGGGAGTAGATCCAGCTTCCCAGCAAGTTGCCGGCATTGCCGGCCAGCGCGAAGGCTGAGGTGTTCGCCACCATCATCGCGGTTCCTTCCAGGCCCTTCGGGCAGGAACGCATGATCAGATCGATATACGCCGCCGTGGCGAATCCGCCGAATAGTCCGTACAGGACGGCGACCGCGATCGTGCTCGCGGGTCCTTGCGCGAGGAACATGATCGGTCCTTGCAGGATCGCGACTATCGTTCCCCACCACAGTAGGCGCGATAGCGGCGCGCGCACGCATAGCACGCCGTACAGCAGCGTCGTCGGCAGAAAGAACAACGACTGCAGCGCGGTGAAGGTGCCGAACAGTTCACTGGAAATCCGCACCCGCTCCGTCAAGTGATAGAACATCGGCGTGCCCCATCCCGGACTGAAGTTCCACAGGAAGTAGATTGCCGCCGCCGGCCACAACGGCCGATGGCGGATCAGGCGGCGCATCGCCGCGAACCCGGTTTCACCTCGCGCGAGCAAGCGCTCGAATTCACTCGAGGCCCCCAGGCGCCAGAAGGACTGCGTCGCGATCACAATCGTCACGCCGGCCGCGATCAGGAAGGTGCCGCGCACCGACGCATGCGCGACCAGCCATCCTCCGGCCAGCGCCGACAGCACCGCTGGCGTGAAGTAGCCGAAACTGAACACCACGCTCAGCCGCCCGGTCATCCCATGCGCCTGCGCCACGCCGGTCATCAGGGCCTGCGCCGCCGCAAAAATCATTACGTACACGGCGACGACGATGAACACGAGCGCTAGCAACTTGTAATAGTCAGTTGTCGATGTGGCTAACCACAAATACATACCAGCGGCCGCCAATGCACAGACCAGCAGGTATTGGCGATCGCCCCATCGCGCGCTTCTCCATCGATCCCTGATGAAGCCGAAGACGAATCCTCCGCAGACTGGTATCGAGCCAATCGCGAGGAAAACCGCAAGCTGTACCGGAGTAAGATGGAGGCCGTCTTTCAGGAAATAGGTAATCGGAATCGCGGCGATACCCAGCGGCGACCCCAATCCGACCGCGATATTCAGGAGCGCGAAATAGGCAAGGACCTCCCATTGCATCGCGGAGCCGTGGCCGGCTTCGAGAACGCTCGCATTTTCGTTTTCGTCGCGCGACGAGGGTAGCTCAATTTCCATCGGTCACAGCTCAGACAGTTTGGCAAGTCTCGCGACGGTGACGCGAGTGAAAACGAAAGCGGCTCCCCGAATCGGAGAGCCGCTTCTCTTGATACTGGGTGCAGGCGTAACCCCCTGCTACTTGCTCGGATCGGGCGTGATGCGCAGGTACGGCTTCACTACTTTGTAGCCCTTGGGGAATTTTTCCTTGAGGACTTTCTCGTCCTGCAGCGCGGGGACGATTATGCAATCCTCGCCCTTCTTCCAGTCGGCCGGAGTCGCCACCTGGTACTTGTCGGTGAGCTGCAGCGAATCGATCGCGCGCAGGATTTCTTGGAAATTGCGCCCGGTGCTGGCTGGGTAAGTCAGCGTGAGGCGGATCTTCTTGTTGTTGTCGATCACGAAAACCGAGCGGACCGTCAGCGTGTCGTTCCACTCGGGATGAATCATGTCGTAGAGCTTCGCAACCTTCTTGTCGCCGTCGCCCAGGATCGGGAAATTCATCTTGGTGTGCTGCGTCTCTTCGATATCGCTGACCCACTTCTTGTGCGACGGCACGTCATCGACGCTCACTCCAATCGCCTTGATATTGCGCTTGTCGAACTCACCCTTGAGCTTGGCGACCGTGCCGAGCTCGGTCGTGCAGACCGGGGTGAAGTCCTTGGGATGCGAAAACAGAATCGCCCACTTGTCGCCAATCCATTCATGAAAATGGATCGGCCCCTCGGTGGAATCCTGCGTAAAATCCGGAGCCACGCTTCCAATGTGAAGTGCCATATTCGTCACCTGCCTCTTGAGTTTTTTCTTTTAGTGCGTCGCCTCACCAACTCGACGGCGAAGCCCGCTTCGATTAAGAGATAAATAAGACTCAGTAAGTTATCTACCTACCGTCAAGCATCATACCGGTCAAGACCATACTTTAGCTTTTCGCCTTCTTGAAATTTGGTTTGCGCTTCTCCAGAAACGCCGCGACGTATTCCTTGTGCTCGGGGCTGACGTAACACTTCTCGAGCGCGAAGCCCTCGAAGGCCATCGCGGTTTCGAGCGTGCCGTCGAGTCCCTGGTACAGCGCCTTGCGCGTGAACGCGAGCGAGGTCGGCGAGCATTGCAGCATGTCGCCCGCGATCTCGTGCGCAGTCGTCATGAGGTTCGCGAGCGGCACGACGCGGCTCACCAGACCCATCGCGAGGCATTCGGCTGCGCTGTACTGCCGGCCCGTCAGTATCATCTCGGCGGTGCGCGCGAGTCCAATCAGCCGCGGCATCAGGTAGCTCGAGCCCAGCTCGCTCATCAGGCCGACGCGCGGGAAGATGACGCCCATCTTCGCGTTGTCCGACGCTATTCGCACGTCGAACAGCAGTGGAATCGTGCATCCTACCCCGAGCGCGTAGCCGTTGATCGCGGCAATCGTCGGCTTGGACAGATTGCGCATCACCTGTGGCAGCGACACGACCGCGCGTGCGCGACGCTCGGTCGCGGCCGGCTTGTCTTCCTGCTTCGCTTCGCGCGTCTTGATGTCGGACGCGAACATTCCCATGTCGGCGCCGGCGCAGAACGCGCGCTCGCCTGCGCCGGTGATGATGATGACGCGGACATCCGCGTCGGCATCGGCACGAAGCATCGCGTCGGTGATCTCCGCGCCCATCGTCGTGGTGTACGCGTTCATCTTGGCGGGACGATTAAGCGTAACCGTCGCGACTTCATCCGCCACGTCATAAAGAATCGTCTCGTAAGCCATCGCCGAAACTCCGCCGCTAAAGTTTTCAACCGCGCGCTATGCGCCTTTCTGTCTCCTCTCCCCGTTAGGGAGAGGATGAAGGTGAGGGTCCTTTTGTAGCGCGCTCTTTTGCGCGCGATTCAGGATTCCGCCTCCCCCGTCCTACTCTCGTCGCCCTTCCCTCGAGGAAGGGGCTAGAGGTCAGGCTCTTATCTCTTCTTCCGCGCCTTCTTCCGCGATTCCCTGGTCTTCGCCTGCAGTCTCGACTTTTTCCGTTTGCGCCGCCGCTTGATCTCTTTTTGTCGTTCGCTTGCCATCTAACCTCTCTTCTTTTCTCTCTTAGTCCAGCGGGACCGTCCGTTCCACCTTTGCACCGGAATCGAGATGGATTCCAGCCGAGGTTGCATAGGGTTTGCCCTTGCCGGACTGATTTTCCACATAAGCGTCGTAGTCGCCTGGGTCAAGCTTGAAGCGATGCTCGACCCCGGGGTCGCTTTCCGCGACTTTGGTCTGCGTGCCCGCGCGCAGGATTACCACGCGCGTCGAGTTGTCGAACGGAATCTTCGACATCACGGGCTGCACCAGCAGCTCGGCCTTGACGACTTCGCCCAGCGTCAGCGACGCGCCATGGCCGGGCGCGAGCTGGATCGCGTGCCAGTCGTAGCCTTGCGGCGGCGCATCGACGTGCACGTCCACCTCGCTCGGCGCGAACAGATACTTGTCACCAGAAATAAAGCTGGCGACCTTTGTGTGCGGGAGGTCGGTGGTAGTCACGGTCACGCCGAAACCGGGATCGGCGCCGGTCTTGTCTCTCACTTTGACCTCGAGCACCGCGACATTTGTTATGAGCACGGTGTGAGTGCGGCCGGCCTCGATCTGGACGCCGTCCTTGACGATCTGCCCGCCGACGATTGGCAGGACAAGTCTGTATTCGCCCGGCGCCAGCGCGATCGTCGATCCCGCCGTGACCTGCCCGGCCTCCTTCCCATCCGCCGCGATCACGTGCGCAGGATTCTTCGCCCCCGCCCCGTCATCCCCAAGCACATCAAGCTTGAGGTTCCCTGTCTGCGCCGCATGCACGATCGAGACGGCCGCAAGTAAGGCTATGGCGAACGCAAGCAGTCGAATCAGTCTCATATCTGTCTCCTCTCCCTGTCCTGTTAGGGAGAGGATGAAGGTGAGGGTCCTTTTACAGCGCTACGCGCGATTTAAGATTCTGCCTCTGCCCACTGCGCATGTGAAGGTTACGCAAACTTCTCCTCATAGCCGACGTGGTATCTTATGAAAGCATCGTCCCGCGCGCCACTCCGGGCAGCCCCCCTCTGTCATCCCGACGAAGCGAGCAACGCGAGCGGATGGAAGGATCTCGGACAGCGGCGCGGCCCTCTCTGTCATCCCGACGAAGCGGCAACGCGAGCGGATGGAAGGATCTCGGACAGCGGCACGGCCCTCTTCTGTCATCCTGACGAAGCGAGCAACGCGAGCGGCGGGAAGGATCTCGGACAGCGGCACGGCCCTCTTCTGTCATCCCGACGAAGCGAGCAACGCGAGTGGCAGGAGGGATCTCGGACAGCTTCGCGCCCGCGAAGCCGGTTCCGGTTTTGCGTTGCTGCACACCAACATCCTCCTACACAAGGCCCAAAAGTTCAGGGATGAACTTTTCAGCCTGAACGCCTTCGGAACGGACGTGCTACATCTAGGCTATGAACAACCCTCAGGACACCCCATACTCACCGTCCTCGCCCGAAACCCTGCGACGCCAGCTTCCTGCAAAAACAATTTCCGACGGAACGAAACTACCCTTGGTAGCGGAGCAGTCCCAAAACCACTACCGATGGTATGAACTCCTTTCGCGCATACCATTTCCCCTTACCGCCGCGCCGCGTTAGGTTGTCTCCATGCCCACCTCGAGCGCGCGTGTTGAAGCATGGAAGGCTGCGTGGGAAAGCCGCGATCCGGCGCGCGTCGTCGCACTCTACACTCGCGACGCAACTCATCAGAGCTCGCTCATCGCGAAGATTTATCCGGAGCTGGGCCGGCTCGCACTGCAAGGACATCATGAGATCGCCGTGTACGCGCGCCGCGGCCTTGCGCGCTATACCGAACTGCGGTTCGAGATCCTCACCCTCACCGAATCCGGCGATCGCGCTGCGGTCGAATACCGGCGTCACTCGAATATCGACGGCGCAAATCCCGCGTACGTGCTCGAGCTGATCGAATGGCGCGACGCGCTGATCAGCGGCGTTCGCGTTTTTCATTTTGGCGCATAACCTTTAGATGAAGCTCTCGACGCGACTCCTCGGCAAGTCCTACCGCTTCCTCTCCGTCAAAGGACTACTCGCGCGCGCCAACGAAGCCCGCTCGGGCGACGAACTCGCCGGAATCGCGGCGCACTCCGAGCAGGAACGCATCGCCGCCAAGACCGTGCTCGCCGATCTCACGTTGAACGACCTGCGCGAGAACCCGGTCGTCGCCTACGATCGCGACGAAGTGACGCGCGTAATCGACGACGCGCTCGATCGCGACGCATTTGCCAGTGTGCGCAACCAGACGGTCGGCGAGTTTCGCGAATGGCTGCTCGACGACGCGACCACCGGCGACGCGCTCCTTTCGACCGGCCGCGGAATCACTGCGGAGATTGCCGCCGCGGTCGCCAAGCTATGCACTAATCTCGACTTGATCACGATTGCGTCGAAGATTCGCGTCGTCACTCACGCGCGCACCACACTTGGACTCGCGGGCCGGCTCTCCACGCGCCTGCAGCCCAACCATCCGCGCGACGATCTCACAGGGATCGCAGCCGCGACTTACGAGGGCCTCGCGTACGCGACCGGCGACGCGCTCATCGGAATCAACCCATGCATCGACGAGCCCGACAACATCCGCCGCCTGCTCGAACTCACCGCCGGCATCATCGATCGCACCGGCGTGCCCACGCAGAACTGCGTGCTCGGCCATATCACGACGCAGATGCGCGCGCTCGAGGCCGGCGCGCCGATGGACATCATGTTCCAGAGCCTCGCGGGCACGCAGAAGGGCAACGCCGGCTTCGGCATCACCGTCGCGATGCTCGACGACGGCTACGCAATGATTCGCGAGACGGGTCGGCTGCGCTCGGCGAACCTGATGTACTTCGAAACGGGGCAGGGCTCGGAACTGTCCGCCGGCGCGCACGAGGGCGCCGACCAGGTCACGCTCGAGGCGCGATGCTACGGCCTCGCGCGCCGCTACTCACCGTTGCTGGTCAACACGGTGGTGGGATTCATTGGGCCTGAATATCTCTACGACGCGAAACAGATCACGCGCGCCGGCCTCGAGGATCACCTGATGGGCAAGTTGCTCGGCGTCCCGCACGGCGCCGACGCCTGCTACACCAATCACGCGCGCGCCGATCAGAACGACTGCGAAAATCTCGCGGTGCTGCTCGCGGCCGCCGGATGCAACTACTTCATGGCGGTGCCGATGGGCGACGACGTGATGCTCTCGTACCAATCCACCAGCTACCACGACGCCGCTGCGCTGCGCGCAGTGCTCAAGCTGCGACCCGCGCCCGAGTTCGAAGAATGGTGCAAGCGTCGCGGAATCCTGCGCGACGGCCGCCTCACTGCTCGTGCAGGAGATGCCAGAATTGTGATGGGCCAGCATTGAAAAAAATCGAGCCCGACCCGAACAAGAATTTCGACGCGATGCGCAAATCCACCCCCGCGCGCCTCGGCTTAGGCCGCGCCGGCACGCGCTACACCACGGCCGCGATGCTCTCTCTGCGGGCCGATCACGCGCGCGCTGTCGATGCGGTCATGACGCTGGTTGCGCCAGATTGGCCGCGGCGCAACGGCTTGCTCGAAGTTCACTCGCAAGCACTCACGCGCGAGGATTACATCCGCTATCCCGAACGCGGTCGCCGTCTTACTGATGTTGATGCTGCACGGATCAAGCGCGTCGCGCCGCGTGGCCGCGGCAAATCGGCGGTGCCGAGCGTCCTGCTATGCATCGGCGGCGGACTCTCGTCGGCCGCCGTCGAGAAGAACGCAGGACCGCTGCTGCGCGCGCTCATGCGGCTGCTCGCGGCGCGATATCGGCTGCTGAAGCCGATCTTCATTCGCAACGCGCGCGTCAGAATCGAGGACCATCTCGGCGAAATTCTGCGCCCCGACGTCGTCTGCATGATCGTCGGCGAGCGCCCCGGCCTCGTCACCGCGGAGAGCCTGAGCGCATACGTGATCTTTCGCCCCACGCTCAAATCAATCGAGCCCGACCGCACCGTGATATCGAACATTCATCGCGGCGGCATTCCGATCGCCGAGGCCGCCCGCAAAATCGCAGCGCTGCTCGACGACGCAATCAAATTCCAGGCATCCGGCGCCGCCCTGGCGCAGAAAACCACGCCGACAATATGGGTGCCGATACTCTCCAGCTTTCCTTTCCGAATACTGGGTCCAGGGGTCACCCCTGGCTGGCGCCTGCTCATCCGAAAAACTACGCTGGAGGCCTGATGTCCGATCGTGAATCAGTGCTCGCCGCCAACCGCGCCTTTTACGACGCCTTCGAAAGTCTCGACGCCGAAAAGATGGAAGCGGTCTGGCTGAAAGACCCGCGCATCATTTGCATCCATCCCGGATGGCGCAAACTTTCGGGATGGGGCCCGATCATGTCGAGTTGGGAGCGTATCCTCGACAACGTGTTCGAGATGAAGTTCGAGCTCGGCGAGATCGAGGTGATGATTAGCGGCGACCTGGCGATCGTCGTCGTCGAGGAAAATCTCACACAGCGCGGCTACGACGGCACGCAGCGCTCGAACGTGCTCGCCACCAACGTCTTCGAGCGCGTCGGCAATGCATGGTTCATGGTGATGCATCATGGGTCGCCGGTGATCGCCCCGCCCGACGACGAGCCGCCGCTCCAGTAACGCGAGGATAAAATCGACGATGCTCAAACGCGTTGACGGAGTTCAGATCGCGGTCGCGGACAGCGCCGCCGCCGAGAAAGTTGTTGCGGAAGTCTTCGGCGGAGAACTCGTTCGTCGCGACAAGGCGGCGCCGGTTGCCGCCAAGCGATCCACGATGCAAGCCGGCGCGAGCCTAGTCGAAATTCTCGAACCCGACGGCGCAGGCGCGGTCCAGGATTTCGTCTCGAAATGTGGCGGCGGACTGTTCGGCGCGGGATTTTCGGTGGACGACCCCGGCGCCGCGGCACATCATCTTGCGAAGTGCGGCGTCAACTTCGAGCAATTCGCGGGACAACTGTATCTCGACGCCGCCGCGACGTTTGGGATGCGCACCGTCATTTCGCAGCATCACGAACGCGCGCCCGTCGGCGCGATCAAGTGGGCCTACGAAGTCACCAACGTCGTTGGCGATTGGAAGGCGGCGTCAGACCGCTATGCGCGCATCTTCGGTCTCGACGCGGCGAAGTTCAGCCCGATTGAGAGCAAGCAGTTCGGCTACACCGGCACGCTCACTCTGTTCGATCCTCCCGCGCGCCTTGACCGCATCGAGATCGCGCAGACCACCGACGCCAACCTTGCGATGGGCCGCTTCCATCAACGCCGCGGCGACTCGCTGTACATGTTCTTTGTCGAGACCGACGATGTCGGCGCACTCGAGAATCGCCTGCAAGCGCGCGGCTCCCGCTTCGTAGCCCACACTCGCGACCAGGCAGGCCTCGCGGAACTGTTCATCCATCCATCGGCGTTCCTCGGCGTGCTGGTCGGCGTGAGCCGCACCGAGCACGCCTGGACCTGGTCGGGCGACCCCGCCCGCGCAAAGCGCGCCGCAAAAGACCGCGCGCTCGAGCAAGGAACTTAATTGAAATGAAACCCACCGTGGGTTTCAACCTTCCTTGGGCAGGGGTAACCCCTGCACCTTAGTATTGAAACTACTTGGCGTCGCGCATTGCTTTCACGAGGATCGCTGCTAGTTCCGGGCGCGTGAATTCTGGCGGGGGCGCTTCGCCGGCGCGCAGCATCTCGCGGACTTTTGTGCCTGACAGGATTACGCGGTCTGCGTCTGAGTGCGGGCAGGTCTTGTACGACGCCATCGAGTTGCATCGTTTGCAGTAGAATGTGTTCTCGAACATCAGCGGCGTAATTCCCAGTTCCGCGGGCGCGAAACGCTCGAAGATTCTCTGCGCGTCATAGCTGCCATAGTAACTGCCGACGCCCGCGTGGTCGCGCCCCACGATGAAATGCGTGCATCCGTAGTTGCGCCGCGCGATCGCGTGCAGGATCGCCTCGCGCGGTCCGCCGTAGCGCATGTGCGCCGGGAACACGCCGATCATCGCGCGGTCCTTGGGGTAGTACGCGTCGAGCAGCACCTTGTAGGTCTCCATCCTGACCGCGGCAGGCACGTCGTCGCCCTTGGTCTCGCCGACCAGCGGATGAATCATCAGGCCGTCGCAGATTTCGAGCGCCGCTTTCTGGATATACTCGTGCGCGCGATGGGTCGGGTTGCGGGTCTGGAAGGCGACGATCTTTTTCCATCCACGCTCGCGAAACGCCTCACGCGTCTGCCGCGGCTCGCGCGGGTACTCCAGAAACGTGCGGCCCGGTATCTCCTCGATGAGCGTGACCTTGCCCGCAAGGCAGTATGGCGGCATCGCGGTGACGTTCTTCGCCCCCGGATGCGCGTCCTCCGCGGTGCCGAATACGTTTTGCGCTTCGTTCTTACGATCGACTTTGTAGGTTTCCGCCAGCTTGAGAATCGCCAGCCGCTTGCCGTCCTCGGTCGCCAGCGCGATCTCAGTTCCGGTCTTCAGCGATTTCGCGGTGGCCTCATCGACGCCGAGCGTGATCGGAATCGACCACGGCACTCCCGACGCCAGTCGCATATCGTCGCGCGAGCGGGTGTAGTCCGGCTCGCCCATGAAGCCGGTCAGGGGCGAGAACGCGCCCGTCGCGAGCATCTCGAGATCGGCGAGGTCGCGCGCATTGAGCGTGACGCTCGCGAGCTTCGCCGCGTACGCCGCCAGCGCAGTGCGCTCGGAGGCCGGCGCTTTCAGATCGACCAGCTCGCCTCCCCCGTGCGGCGAGATTGCGTCCTCGCGCACGCTCATCGCCGCGCTCCCTTGCTGATGTAGTTCAGCTCCTCGAGGCGCCCGAGCAACTTGCCCAGGCTCTGATCAACAGTCTCGATGCTACTATCCACTATCAGTTCGGGCTTCAGTGGTTCTTCGTACGGGTCCGACACGCCCGTGAAAGATTTGATCTCGCCGGCCAGCGCCCTTTTGTAGAGCCCTTTAACGTCGCGCTCGACGAGTTTGTCGATCGTGCATCGCACATAGACTTCGAAGAAGCGCTCGTGATTGCGCCGCACTTCGTCGCGAACGTCGCGGTAGGGCGAAATCGCCGCCGAAATCGCGATCACGCCGTTGCGCGCGAGCAGATGGCAGACGTAACCGATCCGCCGGATGTTGATGTCGCGATCCTCCTTGGAAAACCCGAGTCCCTTGGAGAGATTGGTGCGGACTTCGTCGCCGTCCAGGATTTCGACGCGATGCGCGCGCTTGCGCATTTCTTCAGCCGCCAGATTCGCAAGCGTGGATTTCCCCGCCCCGGAAAGGCCCGTAAACCACAAGGTAAACCCTTGATCCATCGGCAAAAGCTAAAGCTCCTTAAGAATAGATTACTTACCGAACTCTACAAGTTACTTAATCTAGTCGGACGAAACAAGGTTGAACGGATAACCCGTGTGCGTCGCCCTGCGCTACGCGATTACATCGCCAGCCCGCCGTCTACCTGGATTACTGCGCCTGTGATGTATGATGCGGCGTCGCTTAGTAGGAATGCGGCCATCGGGACTACGTCCTCGACTTTACCGAAGCGTCCTAGCGGAATCATCGCGAGCGCTTGTGCGCGATTCTCTTCGGGAAGTGCGGCCGTCATGTCGGTCTCGATGAAGCCAAGAGCTAGTGCGTTGACGCGCACACCTAGCCGTCCCACCTCTTTCGCGACGGATTTTGTAAGACCTATAAGTCCCGCCTTCGCCGCCGAGTAGTTCGCCTGTCCCGGCAGTCCGATAAGTCCGCTGACCGACGTGATATTGATGATCGAGCCGCGCTTCGCCTTCATCATCATGAACGCCGCCGCGCGCGCGAAATTGAACGCGCCCGTCAGATTGACGCGGATAACCTCATTCCAGTCCTCCTCCGACATCATCACGAACACTTTGTCGCGCGTCATGCCCGCGTTGTTGACCAGCCCGTCGATTTGCCCGAATTCCTTCTTGGTCGCGTTGACCATCTCGCGCACGCTCTTCAAATCGCCAACATCGACCTTGTACGCGAGCGCCTTCACCCCGAGCTTCTCCATTTCGGCCTTGAGCTCGGCCGCATTCTGATCGCTCTTGAGGTAATTGAACGACACGTTGGCGCCGCGCCGCGCGACTTCAAGCGCGATCGCCCTGCCGATTCCGCGCGTCGCGCCGGTGACGATGACTCCACGCCCTTCCAGATCCTTCATCTTGAGCTCCTGAACTTCAGGCCGTGTCCGCCGCGGCCATCTCGCGCTCGAGCGTCGGCCGGTACTGAGCGATGTACGACAGATAATTGTATCCGAAGGCGCGCTCAAGCTCGGCGCCGTACTTCGGTGGCTCGGCGCCGAGGTCCTTCGCCAGCCACGTCAGCACCATCCATTCCTCGGAGCGCGGCGCCTTGCGCAGCGCGTCCCGCCGGATCATCACCTGCATCGGCTTGACGCCCGCAATATGCGCCAGCAGCGGGATCATCTCGCTGTCGTTGTTGGTCATCTCGTCGCGCGCGAACAGATTCGCCGAGTAGACCAGCATTGTGACGATGCACGCCGCTACTGTGTCAGGCGTCGCGCGATCGCTATACATCGCAAGCGGCCCTTTCGGTGAAAGCGCATAGGCAAGGAAGTCGGTGTTGGCGTCGAGAATCGTCGAGATGAACTGGACGGCGCGCGGCGAGCCCGCCTCGGCCAGGCGCGCGCGCGTCGCGTCGAGTCCCGGCTTCGCCAGCCGCCGCATGAAGCGCCGGCGCGCCGGAGACAGCCAGTAGATCAATCCAGCCAGCATCGTCGATCCGTCTAACACGCCCTTTCCTGAAAAGAAAAAGGCCGCCCCGAGCGGAGCGGCCTGGCAAATCAATCAGTGAGAAATGTTATGCGCTGAACGACGACCCGCAACCGCAGGTGCGGCTCGCGCGCGGATTGTCAAAGCGGAATCCCGCGCCATGCAAGCCCTCGACGTAGTCGAGCGTCGTGCCCGCGATATACGGCAGCGAAATCTCGTCCACGAACACCAGCACGCCGCCGAAGTCCGTCGCCCGGTCGCCTTCCTTCTGCGTGTCGAAGTTGAGCGAATACTGAAACCCGGAGCATCCGCCCCCGACCACGCCGATTCGCACCCCATGCTCCGCGCCGAGACTTTCCTTCGCGCGCATCTTGCGCACCATCTCGACCGCCTTGGGCGTTAGCTTAACGTCGGGCAGCGACGCGGTGTCAACTCGCTCGGCGGGCGCCTGCTGCTCGGCATGCTTGTGCTCATGCTCATGCCCGTGATGCTCGATATGAAGTCCTTCGGCCATTTTGCTGGAAACCTCCAATCAGGAGCGCTCACGTGTCGCTCATGCTCTCCACCAAGAAATTAATCGTAGCCCAATAGTCGAGTCAATGCAGCCACAATTATCAGCGCGAAAAGCCCTTCCAGATGCTAGCGTTTTGGAACCGCCATGGATTCTCTACGTGAAACGCTAACGCGCGTCGCCAACGAGCGGGGATTCGTGCTGGTTGGATTTGCGCGGCTGCATCCACTGAGCGAGCGCGAGGACTTCTATCGTCAATGGCTCGCCGTCGGCGGTCACGCGTCGATGACTTACCTTGCGAAAGATCCCGAGCGCCGCTTCGACCCGCGCCGTCTGGACTCGCGCTACAGGTCCGTCGTGAGCCTCGGCTATCCGTACGCGCCGCACGCGACTCCCAAGGTCGACTGGCGCGGCGAGATGCGCGGCAGAATCGCGGCGTACGCGCTCGGCCGCGACTATCACGACGTCGTGAAGAAGGGGGCGCGCTCGGTCGGCAACGTGATACGGCAATTGCGTCCCGGCTCGATTACGCGCACCTACGTGGACACCGGGCCGGTCTTCGAGCGCGAATGGGCGTCGCAGTCGCGCATCGGATGGTTCGGCAAGAACACGATGATTCTGAATCGGGACCACGGTTCGTATTTCTTTCTCGCCGAGATTTTCACCGATGTGGAATTCGAGGCGACGACTGAGCCTTACCGCGAGCATTGCGGGACGTGCCGGCGATGCCTCGACCTGTGTCCGACCGGCGCGCTCGCCGACGGCTACGTGATGCGCTCTGACCTGTGCATCTCGTATCAGACGATTGAAAATCGCGGCGCGATTCCGCGCGAGCTGCGCTCGAAGCTCGGCAACTGGATCTTCGGCTGCGACATCTGCAACGCCGTCTGTCCGTGGAACGACGAGCATGCGGCTGACGGTAACGCGGACGATCTGCTGCCGCTCTTGCCCGAGCTGCTCGCGCTCAGTGACGAGGAGTTCGGGCTGCGCTTCACGGTGAGCGCGGTAAAGCGCGCCAAGCGGCGCGGGTTGTTGCGCAACGTCGCGGTCGTGCTCGGCAACACCGGAAATCCCGAAGCGGTAGCGCCGCTCGCACGCTCGATCGAAGCCGAGTCCGAGCCGTTGATTCGTTCGCACGCCGCGTGGGCGCTCGGTCAAATCGGAGGAAGCGCGGCGCGTCGAGCACTCGAGCGCGCGCTGCGCGACCACGACACCGCGGTACGCCGAGAGGCAACGGCCGCCCTCGAAACAAACTGAACGCAGCCGCTTGTCAAAGCATCGGCGCAAAGCAACACTGTTACGAACGGTGCCCACGCGATGAACGACGCACAACGGGAATTTGCGACGCTTGCGGCAAAAGAACCGGTGCCATTGGCTCGCGGCGCGCTGCTGATCGCGAAGGAAGAATACCCGAACCTCGACATCGACGAGTATCTCGACAAGATTGCGACGCTGGCGCGCGAAGCCGAGCCAATCGTCCGCGCGGGCGAGGACACCGTCGAGCGCGTCCAGTTGCTGTCGCATTTTCTGTTCGAGTTGAAGGGCTTCGAGGGCAACGCGCAGAACTACAACGACCCGCGCAACTCGTTTCTGAACGACGTGCTCACTCGACGGCTCGGAATTCCGATCACGCTCTCGCTGGTGTATCTCGAAGTTGGCCGCCGGCTCGGAATCAATCTCTATGGCGTCTCGTTCCCGACCCATTTCCTGGTCAAGGCAGTGGACGAGCGCGGCGAGCTGATCATCGATCCGTATGTCGGCGGGAAGATTCTCGCGCTCGACGAGATTCGTGCGCGCCTGACGCAAATCTACGGGCAACCGGTTGAGTTGAATCCCGCGATGCTGAAGGCGCGCGGCGCGCGCCACATCCTGGCGCGGATCCTCCGCAACCTGAAGATCATCTATATGGGCGCGTCGGATTGGACGCGCGCGCTGGCGGCGCTGGACCGGATCATCATACTCGAGCCGCGCGCGCTCGACGAACTGGTGGAGCGCGGCGGCCTGTTCGAGCGGCTTGAATGCTTCAAGCCTGCCCTCGACGACTATCAAAGTTTTCTTTCGCAGGCGCCCGAGCATCCCGCGGCCGAGGCGGCGCGCGAAGCGGTGCTGCGCCTGATACGCCAAGTCGCGTTGATCAACTGACTACTGTCGCGCGACATCCGAGATGGCTGAATTTCCGAAAGCCCGCGATTTCTTCGAGTCGAGCACCGCCGCCGTCGGCGACCATGAGCTGCGGCGCAAGCTCGAGAGCGCCAGCGCGCGGCATCTCGATCACTTCGCGCAAGTCAAAGCGGAGTTCCCGCCGTACGACGACGAACGCGATGCGGCGCATCGAATCAAGACCGACGCGATTGCGCATCTCGACGAATTGCTGATCGAGCTGACGTCAAAGCTCGAAGCGCGCGGATGCAAGGTGTTCTTCGCCGAAGATGCAGCCCAGGCGCGCGACTATATCGTCGCACTCGCGAAGGCAAAGGGCGCAAAGAACGTCGTCAAGGGCAAGTCGATGACGACCGAGGAGATCGATCTCAACGACGCGCTCGCGCGCGCGGGGATCAACGCGGTCGAGACCGACCTCGGCGAGTATATCGTGCAGCTTCGCGGCGAGCGCCCGTCGCATATCATCACGCCCGCGATTCATCTGTCGAAGGAAGACATCGGGCAACTCTTCACCGATAAATTCGGCATCGAATACACGGCGGAGCCCGAGAAACTCACGGCCGAAGCGCGCTCCCGCCTGCGCGCGATTTTCCTGGCCGCGGACTTCGGCGTCACCGGCGTCAATTTCGCGATCGCGGAAACCGGCACGCTGATCGTCGTCGAGAACGAAGGCAACGGCCGGCTGTCGAGCACGATGCCCGAGACGTTCGTGGCAGTCATGGGGATCGAGAAGGTCATCCGGCGGCTCGAAGACGTGAGCCACTTTCTGGAAATTCTCGCGCGCACCGCGACTGGGCAAAAACTGACGACCTACACCAGCTTCATCACGGGGCCGCGGCGAGAGGGCGATCTCGACGGGCCGGGCGAGATGCACGTAGTGATCCTGGACAACGGGCGCAGCTCGATGCTCGCGGATCCGGTCCTGCGCGAAGCGTTGAATTGCATCCGATGCGGCGCGTGCCTGAACGTATGCCCGATTTACCGACGCATCGGCGGTCACGCGTATCGCTCGGTGTATCCGGGGCCGATCGGATCGATCGTCAGCCCAAATCTCTTTGGCAGCGCCGCGGGCTACCTGCCGTTCGCGTCGACGCTGTGCGGTGCGTGCAAGGACATCTGTCCCGTCAAGATCGACATCCCGCGAATCCTGCTACATTTGCGTTGGAAAGAAAGCACCGGCGCGCATCCGCTCAAGTGGCCGCGAGCGATCGAGCGGGCGCGGCGGGGAGCGCGAAGGTTTGCAAAAACGGCACGCTATCCGCGCACGGTCCGCGCGCTTGGAAAATTTGCCGCGATGGTGCTGAAACCATTCGCGCACGATGGTTATCTGCGTCGGATGCCGGGACCGTTCGGCAACTGGACGAAGTATCGCAACTTCCCGCGCCCGCGCCCGCATAAGCGCCCGCCAAGCTGACGTGGCAGAGATTCACAAAATAATCGCGAGCGTAAAGGACGCGCTCGGCGCCGGCGCGCGGAGCAATCCGCACGACGCGGCCGCGAGCGCGGCGGTGCCGGTGTCGCCGTCGGCGCAGCGGACGGAGCTCGCATCGACGTTCGCGCGCGAGCTTGAAGAAGTCGGCGGCAAGTTTCTCGGAGTACTCAGTCCGGCCGAAGCGACTGATCTAATAGTCGATCTCGCCGGCGAGCTCGGCGTGAAGACCGTTGCGCTTGGTCAGGGCATCGTGAGCGATATGGATGCGATCGGCGAGGCGCTCGAGCGCGCGGATTTCAGGATCGTTCGCACGGTGCCGGTGGCGGACACGGAGCGCGCTGCGATGCGCGCGCGCGTCGCGGATGCCGAGCTCGGCATCGCGGAGGCGGACTTCGCAATCGCCTCGACCGGCACGCTGGCGGTAGTTTCAAACGCGAATCGGCCGAGTTCTCTCACGCTGTTGGCGCCGGCGAGCCTTGTGATCGTTCAGATCGATCGCGTGATGACAAATCTCGCGGCGGTGCTCACCGCGATGGGGCCGAGTGGCGTCGCGTCGAATCGATTGACGTTGATCACTGGCCCGAGCCGGACCGCGGATATCGAGAAACGAATCGTGCTCGGCGTGCACGGCCCCAAGTCGCTGCACGTGATCGTGGTGTGGCCGCACGATGACTGAAGTCCAACTATTCTCGACCTGCCTTGCCGAGGAATTTTTTCCCGAGGTCAACGACGCCGCCGCGACTGTGCTCGAGCGGCTGCGGCTCAAGGTGACGCCCGTGCGCAGCGCGTTCTGCTGCGGGCAGGTGGCGTTCAACGAAGGCATGCGCGAGCAGGCGGTCGATCTCGCGCGGCGATTTCTGAATTCGGTCGAGCCTAGCGTTCCGATCGTCGTGCCGTCGGGCTCGTGCACCAGCATGCTGAAGATCTTTTACGGCGACTTGCTCGCCGACGATCCCGCGCTGGCGGCCAAGGCGATGGCGATTCGGCCGTGGGTGTTCGAGCTGTCGCAGTTGATCGTCAACGTGCTGAAGGTGAAGTATCTCGGCGCGCGCTATGAGCGGGCCGTCGCGTATCATCCGTCGTGTCATCTGATGCGCGAGCTCGGCGTGCGCGACGAGCCGATGACGCTGCTGAGCGCCGTGGCGGGAATCAAAATCTGCGAGCTGCGCGATCGCGAGGAATGCTGCGGCTTCGGCGGGATGTTCTCGGTGAAGTTCCCGCACATCTCGGCATCGATGCTCGGCGACAAGATGACGCGCATCAGGGAGAGCGGCGCGGAGGTCGTGGTCGCGAACGACTGCGGATGTCTGATGCAGATCGGCGGCGGCTTGAGCCGCGCCGGCGAAAAGATCGAGGTGCGTCATCTGGCCGAAGTGCTCGCGGCGAGGTGAAGGAGAAGCTCGCGGCGTCCGCCAACGATCCTGGTCCAGTGACCTCTCCTTGTCCAAGGAGAGATTATTGGAGCAGGAGAGGAAGCAGAGACTTAGTGGCGTTCGTGGACGTATAGGCCGGGGGCTGGTTCGCCTGCCTTATACAACTCGCTACCTAACGTCTTCGGTGCGGGGCGTTCGTCGCCCGAACGCGCGGCTACCCACTTGAGCCAGTGATCCCACCAAGTGCCTTTGTTCTCGACCGCGCCCTTGGCCCATTCGTCGGGATCTTCGGGGAGGCGCGCGCTGATGTAGTAGCGGGCTTTGAAGTTGCCCGGCGGATTGACGAGGCTCTGGATGTGGCCGCTCGAGCCGAGCACGAATTCTATTCTGCCGCCGAACATTCTTGTTGCGCGATAGCATGCTCGCCATGCGCAGATGTGATCGGTCATGCCGGCGACGAGGTAGAGGTCGTTTTTCACCGCGCGCAGATCGATCGGCGTGCCGAGCACCGAGACGTCGCCGCCGCGCGTCAGCGGATTTCTCAGGAATAGATCGAGGAAGCCGGCGTGCAGCCTGGCCGGAAGATTTGTCGAGTCGGCGTTCCAGTAGAGAATGTCGAACGGCGCGGGATCGTTGCCTAGCAGGTAGTTGTTGACCCAATAGTTCCACACGAGATCGTTCGGACGCAGCCAGGCGAAAACGCGCGCCATGTCGCCACCGTCGAGCACGCCCTTTTCCGCCGAGCGATCGCGCGCGGCCTTGATCGCATCCTCGGTCGCGAACATCCCGGTCATCGAAGGCAGGCTCGTGTCGAGCATCGTGACGAGCAGCGTCACCGCGTTGACGCGCTTGTCGCCCGACGCAGTGATATGCCCGAGCATCAGCGAGGTCGTGATGCCGCCGGCACATACGCCGAGCACGTTGCAATCGGGACTGCCGGTGATCTCGCAGGCCGCCGCGAGGGCGTCCTTGCACGCGGTCACGTATTCGTCGAGACCCCAGTTGCGATCGCGCGGGGTCGGGTTGCGCCAGCTTATCGTGAACATCGGGATACCGTGCTTGACCGCGTACTCGACGAAGCTGCGGCCGGGCGCCAGGTCCATGATGTAGAACTTGTTGATTTGCGGCGGGATGAAGAGCAGCGGGCGCTCGTAAACTTTGTCGGTCGCGGGGGCGTACTGGATCACCTCGCAGACCGGGCTGCGGAACACGACGGCGCCGGGCGAGAGCGCGAGATTTTTGCCGACTTCGAATGGCCGTTTGTCCACCGTCGACGGCATCCCGCCGTTGTTCTGGAGGTCGCCGAGGAAGTTGCGCAGCCCCCAGAACACGCTCATCCCGGCGGTGTCGAAGGCGCGCTTGAGTGCCGCGGGATTGAGCCAGAACGCGTTGGTGGGCGCAAGCGCCTCGGTCATCAACGTGACGGCGAACTTTTGCTGCTCGACCTCCTTCCACTCGACGCTTTCATCCTGGTTGACGAGATCGTGCATCGCGGTGCGCCACGCGAGGTAGGTCTGCATCATGCGATGGTAGAGCGGATGCTGCGTCCAGGCCGAATCGGCGAAGCGCCTGTCGCCGGCTTCGGGAGCCACCGAGGAAACGCCCGCCGCGATCTGCCCCAGCTCGAGCCAAAGTTGGAAGGCACGCGAGGCGACCGTGGCGGGTTGCGACGCGATATGCGTCATCAGGGTCGTCAAAGTTCCGACCACTTGGGTGGCGTCGAGACCGACGAACGGATTTGCGCCCAGCAGCGCGTTCAGCGCGGGATGGTTTTCTTCGGGGGTCAAAATTTCAGGCTGCCGCTTGGCTGCACCGTCCATGTCGCCACCTCCTGTTCCGAGAGACTGCTCGCTAGCCTAACAGTTCGAGGCCGTGGTCGAACATCCGCGGCGCGGACAACGCCGTGTCTTCCCATAAGGGATCGTGGCGCTTGCCGCGCCGGTGCAGCATCAGGTTAAAGCATGTGATCACGCCGAAGCGGTAGCCCGCGAAGGCGCGGAACCATCGCACTTCGGGAATCGACACGGGAAAACCGGCGGCCTCGGAGTACGCATCGACGATCTCGTCGGCGTTCAGCAGCGAGCCGCGGCCGGGGTCCACGCCGACCCAGCTCGCGGGATCGGAAAAAAAGCAGATCCAGCCGAGGTCGAGCAGGGTCGCGCCGACCAGCGAGATTTCCCAATCGATCAGCGCGACGACGCGTTCCTCGTTGAACAGCACGTTCGACCATTGGAAGTCACCGTGGACGCATCCGATGCGCGCCCCGGCGGGCAGGCTCGAGCGCAGGCGCTCGCGCAGTTCGGGCGCGCGCGCGACGACGGCGGGATCGAGCGTCGGGCGGTCGAGCAGGTAGTCCAGGCGCTTGAGCTCCTCGCTTAGCGCGAACGGCTCGCCCCATGCGTCGCGGCGCGGCTCCCACGGGACGTTGTGCAGCGCGGCCATCGTCGCGATCCCCTTGCGCGCCAGTCGTTTCAGGTGCGCGAGGGGCAACGTGGATTCGCCGAGCTTGAACCCTTCGACAAAGCCGCCGACAAAGTACGGCCGATCGAAAAACTCGGGCTCGTCGCCGTACCAGATGATCGGCGGCACCGCGACCGGCGTGTCGGCAAGCGACGCCATAACGCGCGCCTGCCGCACGATGTCGGCCGGTCCTGAAATTTTGACACCGGGAGGGGCGATGCGCACGACGAATTTTCCCGCCGGCGTCGCGCCGCGCTCACTGCGCTCGAGGATGAAGCTGTAGCTGAAGCCGGCGTGACCGGGCAGCGATTCGAGCGAATGGACTCGCGCGCGGGGGTCATCGGTCTTCGCGCGCACGAGTTTCGTCAGTTGCGCGGTTACCTGTTCGATATCTCCGGGCATCGCAAAAGCGATCTCGCCGGCTAACCCTTCATCCCGGTTTTCGCCGACGCGGGATGCAGGCTCGACTTGGCGCTGGGCCGCGACCCGACGCGCTTGAACCAGGCGTTCACATTCTTCACCGACGGATCGAGTGGCTGATTGACGCTGCCGCCGAAGTCGAGCGCGCAATACAAAATGATGTCGGCGACGGTGAACCGATCGCCCGCGACGTAATCCTTGCCCTCGAGCAGCTTGTCGAGCCACTTGAGCTTGTCCTGCACGATCGCCTTCAGACCGGCGGCCGCCTCGGGCAGAACGCGCATCCGATCCTTGAACATCTGCAATCCCTCGGAATAGCGGAAGCCGTTGTAGAGATGCTCGGTGATCAGCAACTCGACGCGGCGCTGCCATTGGCGGGCCTCGGCGCGTTCCTCGGCGGTGGTGCCGATGAGCGCGGGCGTCGGATGTTTCTCTTCGAGGTATTCCCAAATCGCGACAGTCTCGCCGATACACTTGCCGTTGTCGAGCTCGAGCGCCGGCACTTGTCCGCCGGGATTGCGATCGGTGTAGGGCGGCTTGCGATTTTCCGCCGCCATCATGTCGACATTCTTGGTCGGGATCGCAATTCCCTTCTCGGCCAGGAACATTCGCATCGCGCGCGGATTGGGTCCAAAAGCGTCATAGAGCTGCATGGTCGTTTGCCTCGCGAAAAATGGACTTGCGAGCGGGGACTATACAACAGGAGCCTCAAAAGCGGGAACCCGAAATACGGGGCGTGTTGCGCTGGAATGAAGCGGTCATGTAGGAATTTGCTGATGCGATTTTGTCCTCAATGCGGCGCGCCCTTGCTGGCTGGCGCAAAATTCTGCGTGGAATGCGGCCGCGCGCTGGACGTCGCAGCATCGGGCGCCGGCGAATCTGGCAGCGCCCGGGGCGGCCCGAACGCCGGGCGCAATACGATTACGACGGCGTTTGTGTTTGTGTTCGTTGCGCTCGCCGTCGTCGGTCTGGCGGCCGCGGCGTGGATCTATGTGAAGACGCCGGAAGTGGTGCGCGAGCAAATCGCCGTCGCGCCGCCACCGGTCGCCAGCCCGCCAAGCGCCGGCGCTCCCGCGTCGAGTCCGGGCGCAGTGGCGCCAAGCCAGCCTGCGCCGGAGCAGAATGTCGCGGCGAATCCGGCGGCGGGAGGAACTCAGAATGGCGGTCTGCCGCCGGGACATCCAACGATCGAGCTGCCGACCGAGGCTCGCTCTTTTGTCGATAAGATCGAACGAGATGCGATCGCGAAACCTAAGGACGTCACGGCGTGGAACAAATTCGGCGCAGTTTCGATGCGCGCGGCGATGTTCGATCAATCCTATTACGGCAAGGCCGAGGAAGCGTACGGACACGTGCTGAAGCTGCAGCCCGACAACCTCGACGCGCTGCGCGGTATCGGCGATATCGACTACGACAAGCAGCTCTACGACCAGGCGATCGCCGCGTACGAGCACTACCTGAAGAAGAAACCGGACGATCCGGAAGTCCGCACCGACCTCGGCACGATGTATCTCTACACCGGCAACGCCGATCAGGCGGTCGTGCAGTACAAGAAAGTGATCGCCGCCAATCCCGGATTTTTCCAGGCGCGCCTCAACCTGGGAATCGCCTACGCCCAGGAGAATAACGCCGAGGACGCGGTTGCCACGCTCAAGCAGGCGCAGGCGCTCGCCCCCGACGACACTTCACGCGCCCAGGTGAAGGATCTGCTGGCAAAGCTCACCGGCGCGCCGGCCGCATCTGCCGCGGCGCCGCCATCGCCGGGAGCGCAGCAGAGTGCGGCGGCGAGCACGCCGGGATCGTCCGCGACGGCGGCCCCGCAAGCATCCGCATCGCCCGCTTCATCGCCGGCGGCCGGAAAAAAGGATTTTCACGGCGCGGTCGAGGATATGGTGCGAGGCCTGCCAATCGCGGGACCGAAGGTCAGCTCCGTCCAGTGGCCCGCCAAGTTCAAGGCCAAGGTCCTGATGGACAGCTTTCCGATGGACCAAATGCCTGCGAAAGCGAAAGAATCGTTCCTGGCCGAGCTGAAGCTGAAAATCGGCAAAGCCAAGAAGGACCACCACGTTTCATCGCAGGTCCAGGTCGATTTCGTCGATGGCGCGAGCGGACGCGTGATGGAAACCGTCACCAGGTAGCCGGCCCGGGCTGCGCGTCCAGCGCGAGGAGCATGACTATGGCATCGAAGTCCTCCGAACGGCTGCGCCGGGTCGGGAACACGCAGACGATGCGTCTGACTCACTACGGACGCAAAAGCGGCCGCCCCTACGAAGTGATTATCTGGTACATGCTCGACGACGGCCGGCTATATCTGGTCACGTCGAACGCCGAGCGCAGTTGGGTGCGCAATGTGAAAGTGCGACCCGCGATCTCGTTTCGGATCGGCGACGAAGTTTTCAGCGGCGACGTGCGCGT
>NZ_DATEQZ010000048.1:0-15751 GCF_035272065.1 Binatus sp. (SeqCode) | reverse complement strand
CGAAATCCCTCTTCACGCGAGCCGCAAACGGTTCGATTCTAATGTCGCTTCCACCAAAAACAAGCTCGGCCGAGGGACGATTTCCACCCGTTGGCCGCCATCCTGCCGCGACAGTCCTGCTTATCAGAAAGAAGGCGCGCTATGCGACCGGCCGCTGATCCGCAACTCACGACGCGGTTGGCATCTGCTTGAGCTCAACCACGTTGCCCTCGGGATCGCGCACGTAGATCGAAAACCCCGCGCCATGCGCCCCATACCGCATCGTCGGCTCACCCATCACCTCCACGGATTGTCCGCGCAGATAGGCAACGACCTCGTTCAAGTCGCGGGCCTCTACTCCGATGCAGATGTGATCGACGTTGAGTCCTGTCTCGACCCGTGGATCGCCGGCCGGAACCAGGTCGATCATGCTGCGACCGGCACGCAGCTGTATCAACCCAATCTGCGCGATGCGCCGCTCCTCGCGAAGGCCCAAAATGCGCGTGTAGAAGTCGTACGCGCAATTCTGATCGCGGCATCGCAGCACGACGTGATCGAGTTCCGCGACTTTGAGTGGAATTTCCATATCGATTCTCCCGGACTAAACCGGCGTTTCTCGCACTCTGGCCGGAGCTGCATTCGTGGCGCGCGGCGGAAACCAGAAACGCTCGACTTCGGTGGCGCGCACCGCGTCGTCGATCATTCGTGGAATATCGAACCGGGCTTCCGCCGTCTCGACTTCCTCAATTCGCGCCCGCGTCTCGGGATGCGCCGGCACAAACAGCGTGCAGCAGTCCTGGTCCGGTAATATCGAGGTCTCGAAGGTGTGCAGCCGGCGCGCCTGATCGATAATCTCGTTCTTGTCCATCCCGATCAGCGGTCGCATGACCGGGAACGCCGCCGCCTTCTCGATCACCGCGATGTTTTCGAGCGTCTGCGAGGCGACCTGACCCAGGCTCTCGCCGGTTACCAGCACCGTCGCATCCGAACGCTCCGCAAGTGCGCTCGCGATTCGCAGCATGAAGCGCCGGTACAGCACCACACGCAGCGGGCGCAAAGTGTTCGCCACGATCTCGCGCTGCAAGTTTCCAAACGGCACCAGCATCAGCGTCGAGCGCGCCTGCCATCGCGTCAGATAAGCCGCGAGCTCGGCCGCCTTCTCCTTGCTCGCCGCCGAAACGATCGGATGCGCGTGAAAGTGTACGAAGTCCAGCCTGAGGCCGCGCCTCATCATGCGATGCGCCGCGACCGGCGAGTCGATCCCGCCCGACAGCAGCGCCATTCCACGCCCCGTCACACCCACCGGCAGTCCGCCCGCACCCGGTATCTTGCCGGCCGACACGTACGCGGCGTCGCTCATTATCTCGATCGATATCGTGAGCTCGGGCGCGCTCAGATCCACTTCGAAGCCGAGCGCCTCCTGCACTTCGCCGCCGACCGCACGATCGATTTCGACCGAGTTCATCGCGAACCGCTTGTCCTCGCGCTTGGTCCGCACCGCAAAAGTCCGCGCCTTGCTGCCGGTCGCGCGCTTGATCGCTTCGCGCGCGATCGATTCGATATCGCGCGGCGTCGAATAGCTGAGCGAGAAATTCTGCAAGCCAAAAATCAGCGCCGCGCGCTCGGCCGCAGTCTCGTCACTAAGCTCGTCAGGGATTTGCACCAGCAGGCGCGGCCCGACGCTGCGCATATTGCCCAGCCGGTAGTCGCCGAATATGTCGCGCAGATTTTGCTTGACCTGATCGACGAATCGCCACTGATTGCGCCCCTTGAGCGCGATCTCGTGGTATCTGCCAATCAAATATCGCATGTTGTGAATTCGCTTTTTCAGTGACAGACAAGAGGTTAGCCCACGCGCGGGCCTCATTGAAATCCGGCCGCGCGCTTGCAAGATGGGCGCTGCGCGCGATTATCTGTAGCGATGAGTGACGCGCCCGCCTTCACCCGCCACGTCGAGATCATCCGGCGCAAGCTATCCGCCGTAACGCCCGCCCCGCGCGAGGCGCTCGCCAACAAGTCGAACGCCGCCGCTGTGCTGATACCGCTGTTCGAGCGTAGCGGCGAACTTCACATCATATACATCCGCCGCTCCGATCACGCCGCGAGCCATCGCGGCCAGGTCGCGTTTCCCGGCGGACGCGTCGATAGTGTCGATGCGACCCTGCTTGACGCCGCGCTCCGCGAGGCGCACGAAGAAGTCGGCATCCATCCTGCGACCGTCGAAGTGGTCGGCGCGTTCCCCACGATGCAGACGACGACCAGCGGAATTGTCGTCGCACCGTTCGTCGGCGTCATCCCGTCCGACGCGCCGCTGAGGCCCCAACTCTCCGAGGTCGCGCAAATCTTCGACGTGCCTCTGACCGCGCTGCGCGATCCAAATTTTCGCGGCGACTACGAATGGAAGAGCGACGGCCCCGCCACCCGCTCCTCGAAGTTCCCGGCGATTCTCTACGGCGGCCAGACAATCTGGGGCCTGACCCTGCGCATCACGCTGAACCTGCTCGATCTGCTCGATCCGGCAAAGATCTGAAACGTCAAATTCGAATTTCGCTTGTAATTGCACTAATGATGTAATAAGTTTCGGCGCCTAATGCCACAACTCGCACGTCTCGATGGACGCCTTGCCCGCTCGGCTCGCACGCGCCACGCCGTGGTCGGTGCGCTGCTCGATCTTCTTGGCGAGGGCGACCTGCGGCCCACTGCGGCGCGGATTGCAGAACGCGCGGGCGTCTCGCTGCGGCTCGTGTTTCATCACTTCGACGACGTCGAAACCATCTACAACGAACTGGCCGACCGCCAGGCCGAGCGCGTCAAGCCGCTCACCGTGCCGATTCCTGTCGCGCTGCCGTTTGCACGCCGGATCGAGGAATTCTCGGCACAGCGCGGCCGCTTGCTCGAAACGTTGTCGCCTGTGCGCCGTGCCGCCGTGTTGATGGAACCGTTTCGCCCCGCCCTGGCCAAACGTCTCAAGCATGCGCGCGATCTGACGCGAGCGGCAGCGATTGCCGCGTTCGCGCCCGAACTATCAAAACTCGCCGCCGATGAAAAGCGCGCGACCATCGCCGCGCTCGACGTTGCTACATCGTGGGTCGCGTGGGAGCAGATGCGCCGGCATCAGGGCCTTTCCGAAACCGAGGCGCGCGGCGTGATGGCGACGGCCATCCGCGCTTTGCTGACAAATTAAATTTCCAACTGGGAGCCGAACACAATGGGACGCAACATTCTCTTCATCACCACCGATCAGCAGCGCTACGACGCGCTCGGATGCAACGGCGGTACGATCGCGAAGACCCCGGTCGCCGACCGCCTCGCTAGCAGAGGGATCAACTATCGCCGCGCGCACAATCAGAACGTCGTCTGCATGCCGGCCCGCTCGACCATGATTACCGGCCAGTATGTGCGCACGCATGGAGTCGTCGCCAACGGCGTCGCGCTGCCGCCGGATTCGCCGAGCGTCGCCGCATATCTCCACGAGAAGGCCGGATACCGCACTGCGCTGTTGGGCAAGGCACATTTCGAGCCCGCTTTCGATTTGCAGGGGCGATGGTTCGAGAACCAGATGGCGCGCAAGGATTCGACCGGGCCGTATCGCGGCTTCGACCGGATGGAACTCGCAATGCACAGTCCGATCGGCGGATGGCATTATTCGCTGTGGTTGCAGAATAACCATCCCGACGAAATCGCCGGCTTCGCACCAATACTCAGCGCGATGCCGGGTGGCGACACAGGCGCGCCCGAAGTGAAGTACAATCCCGTGCCGCGCGAGCATTACCATACCGACTGGGTGGCCGCGCGCACGATCGCGTACCTCGATTCGCTCGAACCCGGCGACAACTGGTTTGTGTGGATGAGTTTCCCCGACCCGCACCATCCGTGGGATCCCCCGCAGGACGAAGCGCGGCGAATCAACTGGCGCGATCTCGATCTGCCCGCCGGCTATCCCGGCTCGCGCGAGAAAATTGAAAAGATTCTCGCCGGCAAACCGCGCCATTGGCTCGATTGGTACCAGGGCCGCTTCGGCAACTTCGAGGGCGGCCCCGCCAGCTTCGTCCCATGCCAGCTCACCAAGGATCAGATTCGCGAAGTCAACGCGATGACCCACGTCGAGAACGAACTGATCGACCAGGCATGCGGGCGCGTGCTCGCGCGCATCGCCGAGCGCGGATGGGAGTCGCGCACCGACGTGATCTTCACGACCGACCACGGCGAGCTGCAAGGCGACTTCGGCCTGCTCTACAAGGGCCCCTATCACGTTGACGCGCTGATGCGATTGCCGATGATCTGGCGTCCCGCTCCGTCAGCGAAGATCGCGCCGAACGAAGTCGCGGAGCCGGTTGGACAACTCGATCTCGCGCCGACTTTCTGCCAAATCGCCGGCGTCCCTGTCCCCAGCTGGATGCAGGGCAAGCCGCTGCCGACCGCGCCCGGCTCCGGCCGCGAGCGCGTCATCACAGAATGGGACAGCCAGTTCGCCGCGATTGGGATGCATCTGCGGAGCATCTATCGCGACGGCTACACGCTAACCGTTTACGAAAAATCGACGCGCGACTACGGCTTCGATCTTGCCGGCATCCCTCCGATGCTGGCGCCGCGCGCTCCGATACTCGATATCCGCTACGACGGCACCGAGGGCGAGCTCTACAACCTGAGCGAGGATCCGATGCAATGGCGCAATCTGTGGAACGATCCAGCGTACGCAAAGCTCAAGTCCGATCTCCGCGCCGACCTGTACGACAATCTACCGCCGGAGCGCGATCCCAAGCTGCCGGTGGAGGCGCCGGCGTGACGGGCACTGTGACTACATGGCGCAAACCGTGACCCCATTGAAACTGGTCGGGGGCTTCGGCTCCCCGTACTCGCGCAAAATGCGCGCCGTGCTGCGCTTTCGGCGGATTCCGTTCACGTGGATAATGCGTGGCTCGCCCGACGATGTTGGCATCCCCGAGGTCCCTGTCGCTCTGATTCCCGTACTCGTTTTTCCCGGCGAGGCAGGACGCGCCGACGAGGCGATGATCGACTCGACGTTTCAGATCAAGCGGCTCGAAAAGATGTTCCCCGCGCGCTCGATCATCCCGTCCGATCCTGCGCTCGCGTTCCTCGACGCGCTACTCGAGGACTACGCAGACGAGTGGCTCACCAAGCCGATGTTCCACTATCGATGGAAATACGCGGCCGATATTCACAAGGCGTCGCACGTGCTTGCGCTCGACCGCAATCCGCTGATGAGTCGTGAGACCTTGGCGAAGATGTCCAGCTACATTGCCGATCGTCAGATCGAACGGCTGCGCGTGGTGGGCTCCAACGACGTGACAACGCCTGGGATCGAAGCGAGCTACCGCCGCATCCTCGGATTGCTCGATTTACATCTCGTCGCCGGACATCGATTCCTCATGGGCAAGCGGCCCGGCGCGAGCGACTTCGGCTTCTTCGGCCAGTTGAGCCAGCTCGCGCACTTCGATCCCACGCCCGCCGCAATCGCGGCTGCCGAGACTCCGCGCGTGGTCTCATGGGTCTCGCATCTCGACGATCTCTCGTCCCTGGAAGTCGACGACGCCGGCTGGCTCTCGCGCGAGGACGCCGTCGCCGCGCCGCGCCCGTTCTTGATTGAAGTCGGCCGCGTCTATGCTCGCTTCCTGATCGCCAACGCCCACGCGCTCGCCTCGCGCGCGAGCGAAGTGCGATGCGAGATCGACGGCCTGCCATGGGTGCAGCAACCGTTTCCCTACCAGGGCAAATGCCTCAAGTGGTTGCGCGAAGGTCGCCGGGCGCTCAGCGCCGGCGATCGCAAATTCGTGGACTCGGCGCTGGAATCCACCGGCGCCGAATCCATCTTCAGGGAACTTAATTGAATTTGAACCCCACCTTGGGTTTCAAACTTCCTTCGGCAGGGGTGACTCCTGCACCCGCTACCAAAACAAAAGATGCGGGACTTCGTCCCTGTTGGAACGTAAAGGGCGCAGAGCGCTTCGAGGGCATCTCGAAGTAGTCGGACCCGCGCTATCAGCTTGTGGCTCGGGGAATTCCGCGCCAGCTTTCCGCGAAAGCTTCAGCTGGTGCAGAATTCCCCGAGCACACTGCAACGATCCCCTAGAGATTGCCGTCGACAGTCGTCAACAACGACGTGATTGTCGTTCCCATCGTCTGGTAGCCCACGAAAACTACGACCGCTACCGCCGAAAGTATCAGCGCGTACTCAGCCATAGTCTGACCGCGCTGCGCCTCCCGCACTTTTACGAACGCCCTGATTAGAAACTCCGTTGTCCGTGTCCTCCTGCGTTTATTTTATGGCCATTGATTGACCATGGTCCCGTTACTCACTTGTCCCCGACTACCGGTCCAAGATTCCAGGTTGCTGATGTGCCTTCTCTACGGATAGTAGAGCATTCGGCGTGCCATATGAACATTTTGTAGGGTCATGTTAACTCTCATGTAGTGTTAAAACCACGTTTCTTAATTTCTAGCGTGATATTAGCATATATTAGACGTCAACATTAGCTATCAGATACAAACGCATCAAGAGCTTACCAACCACAGGTGATCTGCGACAAATTGAGAAGATTACCATCCGATAACAAAAGGTGTAGCGAAAGTGCTCAATTTGTTGCAACCATGCCGACAAAAGTAGCGTCCAGGGCGGTCACCTCGATAAGTGACTGCGCGAAATCAGGACTTCGCGAGCATCTCGAAATATGACATATCGATCAGATCGGACGGCGCCACGCCGAGCGCCGCGAGGATCTCTTCGACCGCACCGCGGCTCCGCTCGGGATCGTCGTCGTCCGCTATCACCGCCTCGATCTCGCCGAAGTTTCCGAGGTTCGCGACCTTGTCGAGATGGAGGCGCACGTTGTTGCGCATCAGCAGGGTCCGTACTTTTTCAACCACGGCAATCGTGCCGAGCGCATCCTCCAGTATTCGCAGCATCTGCGGCGGGTCGGCGATCCGGACGAGCTCGTAGTTGCTGAGCATCAGCGGGCCACTCTCGTCGCGATGGTAGAAGATCAGAACGGCGGCGCCGTTTTCCTCGCGCAGCTTCAGCTTGCCGTTTGCGACGCGAAAGAAAGTATCGCGCTGATTGAGTGTCGCGCGCCGCGTGTATCCAAGCGCAGTCGCGCGCGCCTCGGCGGCGGCATGATTTACGAGCCGGAACTTTGCTTCGAGGTTTTTCATGTTTTATTGATCGCGGCTGCGCTTGATGAAAAACTTGACAGTTCGTAAAGCGCGCGGATAGGCTCCCACGACTTCGCAACGGCATCATTTTGAGTCTTTCAAGGGAAACAAATCCGGACGACGCCAAACTGGCGGAGGCGGGCTTCGATCCCGCAGTCGCGCCTGCCGATGCGATCGCGAAGCTTCGCGAGCTCAAGGGCAAGGCCGGCATCGCGGACGTTTCAATCGCGCGCGCTCTCGGCAATATAGCCGACACCAGTGCCGCCGCTATGCTCGTCGAAATGGAAACCGGCGCGGCCGGCGCGATTCGGCGCGAAGTCCGTCGCGCGCTGTACAAAATGAAGCAGCACGGCATCGACGCGCCCGAATCCGGTGCCCCAGCGGTCAGCACTGTTCAGGACAACGCCAGTGAAAAAATAGATGCGATGCTCTCGCCGATCGATATCGAAGGCGCGCGCATCGTGTGGATCGTCAAGCCGCGCGTGCAAGGCGGCGTGATCCGGATGTGGGCGCTGATCTCCGAGCGCGACGGTCTCGTCGGCGCGCAGAACACCGGCCTGTCGCGCCGCGAACTGAAGTCCGAGCGCGAAGAACTCGAGCGCCGCGCGCAGATCAAGCTGGTCGATGCCGACTGGCGCGTCGCCGACTTTATCGCGTGCGAGGCCTGGCGCAACACTCCCGAATCGCGCCGCGGCCACGTCGGAAACTTCCTCACGCTCCGCTCCGAGTTGATAGCGTCGCCGCCGCCGACCGAGCTGGTGCATCCCGTGTATGGCGAGCTTGCCGCCGAAGCCGCCGGCGAGCCGTCGGTCGATCTGCTCAAGGAACCGGAATTGCTCGAATGGCGCCTGCCCGACGCGTTCCTCAAACCCTACGTCGACGAGATTGCTCAGGCCGGCGAGAGCGTAATCGTCCTGAGCCCGGTGCACAAGCAGGAGCGCGTGAATGCGGTGATCGATCGCGCAACCGCCCAACTGCTGAGCGGCGACAGCGGCCGGCGAATCCAGCGGCGGCTCGAGGATATCGCGTACTACCTCGCGCGGGTCGGACGCCGCACGCAGGCCGGATGGGCCACGGCGGCGGCGGCGCGTATCCGCGACGGAATCGACGTGACGAAGGTACTGTTCTTCCAGGCTTTCATACGAACCCAGCTCGGCACCGTCGCTGCCGCCGAGCAGCAGAAGGCCGAGGCGGAGCCGCGACTGATCATGACGCCGGCCGAGGCGATGCGCGCGCGTGAGGCCCGCGAAGCACGGACCCGCCGCCGCTAATTGCCGGCGCTTTATCTAAAGCATAACTTTAACATTAACCGAGATTCGCGGGCCTGCACGAGGACAACCACCGATGATCGATCAACAGCCGCTGCGCGGGGTTCGCGTGCTGGATCTGACGCGCGTGTTGGCGGGTCCGTTCTGCACGATGAACCTGGCGGATCTCGGGGCCGAGGTCCTCAAGATTGAGATGCCCGGGCGCGGCGACGACTCGCGCAACTTTGCCCCGATGATGCCGTCGGGCGACTCGGGCTACTTCTATAGCGTCAATCGCGGCAAGCGCAGCATCACGCTCGACTTGCGCACTGAAGAGGGCGCCGCAATTTTCCTCGAGCTGTCGGCAAAATCGGATGTAGTGGTTGAGAATTTCTCGCCGGGCACGATGGATCGTTTCAAGGTCGGCTACGCCCAGCTCAAGGCCGCAAATCCGAAAATAATTCTGTGCTCGATTTCGGGTTTCGGACAGACCGGGCCGAAGACTTCAGCGCCCGCCTACGACATCGTGGCGCAGGCGCTCGGCGGCACGATGAGTATTACAGGCAATCCGGACGGCGAGCCGGTGCGATGCGGCGTGTCGGTCGGTGATTTGTCGGCGGCGCTGTATGGCGTGATTGCGATCATGTCCGCGCTTCGCGTGCGCGACCGCGACGGCGTCGGCAATCACGTCGATATCGCGATGCTCGATTGCCAAGTCGCGATGCTCGAGGACGCGCTCGCGCGCTACTCGGTGTCGGGCAAGATTCCTGGGCGGCTCGGCACGCGGCATCCGTCGATCACGCCGTTCCAACAGTTTCGCGCGGCCGACGACTACTTTGTGATGGGCGCAGGCAACGAGGCTATCTGGATGCGCTTCTGCGACGCGATTGCGATGCCGCAGCTCAAGGACGATCCGCGATTTCTGACCAACGCCGATCGCACCGCGAATCATCCGCAGCTCGAGGCAATCCTCGCGCGCACCTTTGCGGCGCGGCCGCGCGAGCATTGGTTACGACTGCTCGCCGACGCGTCGGTGCCGTGCGCGCCGATTGCCAATGTCGAGGAGGTCACACGCGATCCGCATCTGGCGGCGCGCAACATGATCCTGCACGCCGAGCATAGTGAGTTTGATGGTCTGATCGTGCCGGGCTCGCCTCTGAAGAGCGATGGCGACACCGACATCCCCTCGACGCGCGCGCCGCGGCTGGGCGAGAGCACTGACGAGGTGCTGTCGAGCATCCTCGGCTACGATAATTTGCGGCTGTCAGAACTGCGGCGGCGTAGTATCATATAGCGCTAATGATTCGAGGCGAGCGCCTCTAATGACGCATCGCCGCCAAAGGAGAACGTAGTGCGCGAAGTTGTCATCGTCGATGGAGTCAGGGTGCCGATTGGCAAGGCCGGCAAGGACAAGGGCTACTACAAGGATATCCGCGCCGACGACCTGGGTGCGATGTGCATCCGCCGACTGCTCGAAAAAAATCCTGAGCTCGATCCTAAAGAGATCGAGGACGTGGTCTGGGGATGTGCGAATCAGACCGGCGAGCAGGGTTTGAACGTCGGCAGGATGATCGGATTGCTGTCGGGGCTGCCGGTCGAAGTGGCGGGCACGACGGTCGATCGCCAATGCGGTTCGAGCCTGCAGGCGGTCAACTTCGCGGCGCAGGAAATAATGACCGGCGCGGGCGAAGTCGCGATCGCGGGTGGCGTCGAGCACATGACACACGTCGCGATGGGCTCGGGAATCCTGCCCAATCCCAAGCTGCTCGAGATGTTCCCGCGCGACATGTTCTTCATGGGCATGACGGCCGAGCGGCTGGCCGACATGTACAAGATCTCGCGCGAACAATCGGATGCGTTCTCGCTGCGATCGAACATGCGCGCGGTGGCGGCGCGCGAGCGCTTCAAGGAAGAAATCGTGCCGGTCAAGCTGCCCGACGGACAATTTGTCGACGTTGACCAGGGGCCGCGCGCAGAAACGACGATGGAGAAGCTGGCGGGGCTGAAGCCCTCGTTCAAGCCCGACGGCCAGGTGACTGCCGGCAACTCCTCGCAGTTGAGCGACGGCGCGGCCGCCGTGCTGCTGATGAGTGCGGAGCGGGCGCGCGCGCTTGGCGTCAAGCCGTTCGCGAAGATCCGCGCGACCGCGGTCGTTGGAGTGCGTCCGGAAATCATGGGATGGGGTCCTGTCCCCTCGACGCATAAGGCGCTGGCGCGCGCGGGACTCAAGGTTGGCGACATCGACCTGTTCGAGATCAACGAGGCTTTCGGCGCGCAGGTGCTCGCCTGCAATACAGATCTCAAAATTAACGAAGAGCGGCTCAACGTGAATGGCGGCGCGATCGCGCTGGGACATCCGCTCGGATGCTCAGGGGCGCGGCTGGTGGTGACGTTGACGCATGAGATGCGCCGGCGCGGAGTCGCGCTCGGGGTGGCGACGATGTGTATCGGGATTGGACAAGGCATCGCGACAGTTATCGAGCAGCTATGAACGGCAGGGGACAAGGATTGCGCGCACTGGCCCTCGTGATTTCGGTGGGGTTGATACTGAGCGCATTCTTCAACTTCGACTTCAGTTTTCTGATGGGAGAAAAGCCCAAGCCGCTGCTGCGGCTCGACACTCCGCAACCGGCCACCTCGCGGGTGGAAGAGGGCCTGGACTTCAGCGCGCCTGGTCTCGATGGCAAGGAAATCGACCTGAGCAAATACCGCGGGCATCCGGTGATCGTCGATTTCTGGGCGACCTGGTGCGCGCCCTGCCGCAAGCAGATACCCGAACTGGTCGCGCTCTACAGGAAGTACAACAAGTCGCGCGGCCTGGTGATAATCGGAGTCTCGTGCGACCTGATCCAGGGCGACGGCGTGAAGGCGGTCGCGCCGTTTGTCGAGGAGTTCCAGATCAACTATCCAATCGCGCTGGCCGACGAACGGCTGGTCGACAGCATGGGTGTCGAGGCGATACCGACGACGTTGTTCGTCGGGCGCGACGGCAAGCTGGTCTCGCGAATAGTAGGCGCAGGTCATGCGGGCGAGATCAGCGCGAGCGCAAAGAGACTGCTCGATGGCGTCAAGGGTCGCAGCTCACCGGGCATCCCCAACGATAGCCACGGCAACGTCATAGACATTTCGGTCGTGCAGTAATCTCGTCCATCGAACTGAATTGGCGACCAACGGATGGCGCGACGTCTGGGACCGCTTCAAAGGACGCGGCGCGTACCCGCATCAGCTTGCCTTCCTGCTGCTGCTTCCGCTGCGCAGCCTCGTTTTCTCGCCGCGCGAGCTGGCGGCGCGGCTTCATTTGAGCGCGGACGCCCGAGTGCTGGAGCTAGGCCCGGGTCCCGGGTTCTTCAGCGTCGAGATTGTGCGGCGCATTCCCCGCGGTCATCTGTGCCTGGTGGATCTGCAGCGCGAGATGCTGGGCAAGGCGCGCGCGCGACTCCGCCGGGCCAGCATCGCCAACGTCAGGTTCGTCCAGGCCAGCGCCAGCGCGCTGCCGCTGGCGCGCGAGGCCTTCGACGCCGCCTTCCTGGTCACCGTCCTCGGCGAGGTACCCGATGCTGCAGCGTGCGTGGGTGAATTGCGCGACGCACTTCGTCCCGGCGGTCTGCTGTCGATAACCGAGCTTGCGGGTGACCCCGACGCGATGACCGAGAACGATATCGCTGCGCTCGTCAAGGCGGCGAATCTCGAGCATGCCGAGACTTTCCCGATGCGCTTCGGCTTCACGATCAACTTCAGAAAGCCGTCGGGCTAAGGTCGCAGGGCCGGCCTCTGCCGTTGTGGATTCCCATGCGGGATGCGGGTTAAGATGCCGGCTCAGTGATGGACCCCAAGGAAATCGAGACGATGATCGCGCGCGGGATTCCCGACGCGCAGGTCGAGGTGCGCGACTACACCGGCGGCGGAGACCATTTCGAGGCGCTGGTGGTCAGCCCGAGTTTCGAAGGCAAGGGTCTAATCGAACGGCATCAACTGGTGTATAAGGCGCTGGGCGATGCAATGCACGTGCAGGTGCATGCGCTCACGCTCAAGACATTGACTCCGGCACAGTACCAAAACCGGAGGTAGAGGAAACAAAATGGCGGACATAATCGAAAAGATCGAAGCGGCTGTCAAAGAAAACAAAATCATGATTTTCATGAAGGGCAACCGCAGCTTTCCGCAGTGCGGATTCTCTGCCGCCGCCGTTGCGATCTTCGACGAGCTGGGCGTGCCGTACGCGACGGCTGACGTTCTCAGCGATCCCGAGCTGCGCGACGCGATCAAGCAATACAGCAACTGGCCGACGATTCCGCAGATTTATATCGACGGCAAGTTCGTCGGCGGCTGCGATATTATTCGCGAGCTGCACGAGTCGGGCGAGCTCGAGCCGCTGGTGAAGGCGGCGGTCAGGGCGTCGGCACAGCAGTAGATCGCGTAGTCCGGTACCTGACCCCTAACCATGTGGGAAAGGGAACTATCGCGGAAGATAATACATGCCGCACGGATTTCTGCGGATGGACGTGCTGTCGGGCTGCAAGCAGGAACTCGACAAGAATTTCGATTTTCTGGGGCGTACGATTTGGAGATCTCGGCAGAATCCTGAATCGCGCGCGAATAGCGCGCTGCAATAGGACCCTCACCTTCATCCTCTCCTTTTACAGGGAGAGGAGACAGAAATTACCAGAAGCGGACGCGGCCGGTGTCTACGTGGACGAAGCCAGTCTTAGGGTAGTAGCCGACGCCGCCGGACCGTTGTGCGAGCGCTGCGCCGCGGAGCTGCTCTAGACTACGACCTGGCACCGAAATATCGATCGCCTTGCCTTCTATATGGAGGCTGTGAACGGCGACGCCTTCGCTGTTCGCATGGAGCATCGCGTTGGTCACGGGCGAGCGGTATCCGGAAATCACCTGGAACGATTCGTTAGTGCTCAGCCGATGCTGAATTTGCGTGAGCAAATCGAGCAGCGCGGGATCGATCGGCTTAACTTCGTTGGCGCGGAAATCGCGCAGGATGTAGTTGACGCGATCGAGCTCGCCGGGAATGTAGCGCCCATTTTCCCAGTAAGTCGTGGTCAGGCTTTCACCGGTATGAAGGGCGTAGAACTTGAGCGAGCGGCGTCGAAGCTGGACTGTCGTGCGCGCCAACGCGGCTGCGGGCACAACTAACTGTGCCGCGGCAATCGCCCCTACTCTCAAAAAATTACGCCTTGTTATTTCCACTAATCCCCACGAGCGAGCGACCTTAATCCCCGCTCCACCGAGCTGTCTACTGTAACAATTTTGCGAGGGCGGGCCAATCTCCCCGCCAGCCGCCCTACTTCCTTACCTTCTTGAGCGCCTGCTCGACGCCGGGCATCCGTTTGGGAAGCTCCTTGCCCTGCATCCTGGCCAATACGCCGCCGATGCCGAGCACCATGTGATGCGAATGGGCGTTGCGAATGGCGGTGCTGAAGCCCATCGCGTCCTGCGCGGAATTGACCGCCCACTTGACCATCCGCAGCGTGAAGCGGTCACTCTCCGCGATTCGATTGGCGAGCGCCATCGTTTCCGCCTCGAGCCGCGCGCGCGGCACGACCATGTTGACGAAGCCGAGACGGGCTGCTTCTTCGGCATCGACGAAGCGGCTCTGGAAAAGGATTTCCTTGGCCTTGCGCGGCGCCATGTCCCACGGAATCGAGAAGTACTGCAGGAGCGAAGGCAGGAATTTGGCGTCATCGGACGCGACGACAAGATCCATCGCCGCCGCGAACATCCAGCCGCCGAAGATGCACAGGCCCTGCACCTGCGCGATGGTCGGCTTGTCGAGATCGCGCCATCGCAGTGTGTTGTCGAGGAACATCTGGCGCGAGCGGGCGTACTCGCCGCGGACGCCCTTGGGGAACGGGCGGCGCGCCTGGTCCTCTTTTTCCTCAGGCGTGCCGAGGTCGTGGCCGGAGCAGAAATTGTCGCCGGCGCCGGACAGTATGATGACGCGGACGTCGTCGTCGGCATTGGCCTCGGCGAAGGCGGCGTCCATTTCCTCGAGCAGGCGGCGCGATTGCGCGTTCTTGTAGCGCGGGCGGTTGAGGATGACTTTGGCGATGCGGTCGTGCTTTTCGTAGAGAACTGTTTTGTCTTCCATGGCATCCGTCCTGCGAGAAAGCTCCAAGATGTAGCGCGCTGAACTGACCCCTAACCCATTCCCATAGTGGGAAGGAGAACAAAAGTAAAAGCGTTGCAAGCGCCGCGGCGCGGGGCTTGATTGGGATTCGACGGGTTGGATACGGTCGGAGGCATCCTGGGCGAAGGCGGTGCGAACTTATGGCGCTGTGGAAACCCGATCAGACGTTTTACCCGTCGGCGCGGATGGCGATGCAGGCGCCGCGCGAGCAGCTTGGCTACGTCGTCACGTTCAATCCGACGGCGGACAACGGAAAGCATGACGCGTTGTGCGTGCTCGATCTCGATCCGAAGTCGAAAACCTACTCGCAGGTGGTCGGACGCGCCGGAGTGCCCAACGCCGGCGACGAGCTGCATCACTTTGGCTGGAACGCGTGCAGCGCGGCGCTGTGTCCCTACGCACCGCATCCGCATATCGAGCGGCGCTACCTGTTGGTGCCGGGCTTGCGATCGTCGCGAATTTACATTTTCGACACCAAGCCGGATGCGCGGAACCCGAAGCTGGTGAAGACGATCGAGGCGGAGGAGATCGCGTCGCGCACGGGGTACAGCCGGCCGCATACGGTGCATTGCGGACCCGATGCGATTTACGTCAGTGCGCTGGGCGCGCCGAACGGCGACGGGCCGGGCGGAATATTCCTGCTCGATCATGAGAGCTTCGACGTGCTGGGGCGATGGGAAGTCGATCGCGGGCCGCAGCGGTTCGCGTACGACTTCTGGTGGCATCTCGGCTGGGACGTGGCGGTGACGAGCGAATGGGGCACGCCGAACATGGTCGAAAACGGCGTGGTGCCCGAGTTGCTGCTGGGCAACAAGTACGGACACGCGATTCATATCTGGAACCTGCGCAACCGGCGTCATCTGAAGTCGCTCGACCTGGGCGCCGAGCATCAAATGGCGCTCGAGCTGCGGCCGTCGCACGACCCGACCAAGACTTACGGCTTCGTCGGGGTGGTGATCTCCACCAAAGATCTGTCGGCGTCTATCTGGCTGTGGTATCGCGACGGCGGCGACTGGAAGGTGCGCAAGGTGATTGAGATTCCCGCCGAGCCCGCCGACGAAAGCGTGCTGCCGCCGGCGCTCAAGCCGTTCAAGGCCGTGCCGCCGCTGATCACCGACATCAACCTGAGCCTCGACGACAAGTTTCTGTACGTCGCGTGCTTCGGCACGGGCGACCTGAAGCAATACGACGTGAGCGACCCGTTCAAGCCGAA
>NZ_DATEQZ010000047.1:0-14640 GCF_035272065.1 Binatus sp. (SeqCode) | reverse complement strand
TCGTCGATGACGCTGGACGACCTCAACGGTCTCCGGGCGCATTTCAGCGAAGAGCAGACGCTGGATATCGTCGTGATAGCGAGCCTGTTCAACTTTATCGATCGAATTGCGGACGGACTGGGAGTCGAGCTCGATTCGGTTCTGAAACAGATGGCGGCCAGATCGCCCGACGGCGAGGCGCTGACCGACGTGGCGGCGCCGATGCGGGCGCATGCGAAGACGTCGAAATGACCGCGTGGTACGAAGACGACGAATTCTGGGAGAGCTTCGCACCTTACTTCTTCACGCCCGAGCGGATTGAAAGTTCAGGCGCGCAGGCCGACGAACTCGTCAGACTGCTCGGAGTCGGGCCGGGCGGCAGCGTGCTGGACTTGTGCTGCGGCGTCGGGCGCCATTCGATAGCGCTGGCGCGGCGCGGGCTGGCGGTGACGGGAGTGGATCGCACGCGCGCGTTTCTGGATCGCGCCAAGGCAAGCGCGCGCGAGGAAGGCGTGACGGTGGAATGGGTGCAGGAGGACATGCGCGCGTTCAAACGAGCGAACGCCTTCGACGGCGCGATCAACTGCGTGACCTCGTTCGGCTACTTTGAAGACCAGGCCGAAGATTTGATCGTCGCGCGAAATCTTCACGACGCGCTGAAGGCGAAAGCGCGGCTTGTCATCGAAATGATGGGCAAGGAAGTTCTGGCCCGTGACTGGCAGGAGCGGACCTGGGAGCGAATGCCCGACGGCGCGATCCTGCTGCAGGAACGCAAACTCAAGAGCGGGTGGGACTGGCTCGAGAGTCGTTGGACCATGATCGGGCAGCAGCGGCGGATGGAGCTGAGCTTCTCGACGCGGCCGTACTCGGGCGCCGAGATCAAGGGACTGCTGAAGCAGGCAGGTTTCCGAGAAGTGGAGCTATTCGGCAGCTTGAGCGGCACGCCGTACGACCATCGGGCGGTGCGGCTGGTGGCGGTCGCGACGAAGTAGGAACTTAACCCTAGTTGCGATCACCAGAGGTGGACGCCGCGGAAGTAGGAACCTAACCCCTAGCCCCTTCCCCTTTTGGGAAGGGGAACAATCGCGGAGAGGAGTCGGCTCTTCTGGGGGAAGGGGACGGTCGGGGTTACCAGAAGCGGACGCGGCCGGTGTCTACGTGGACGAAGCCGGTGCGCGGGTAGTAGCCGACGCCGCCCGCTTGCTGCGCCAGCGCGGCGCCGCGCAGCTGGGCGAGACTGCGCCCCGGGACGCAGATGTCGATCGCCTTGCCGTCGATATGAAGACTGTGGACGGCGACGCCTTCGCTGTTCGCATGCAGCATCGCATTGGTCAGCGGCGAGCGATAGCCGGAAATCACCTGGAACGGCTCGGCGGTGCCCAGGCGATGCTGGATGCGGACGAGCAGATCGAGGAGCGCGGGATCGATCGGCTTGATCTCGTTGGCGCGGAAATCGCGCAGGATATAGTTGACGCGGTCGAGCTCGCCGGGAATGTACTGACCGTCCTGCCAGTAAGTGGTGGCCAGGCTTTCGCCCGTGTGCAGGTTGTAGAACTTGAGCGAGCGGTGTCGAAGGCGGACGGTGGTGCGTGCGAGTGCGACGGCGGGGACCACGAGCTGCGCCGCGGCGATCGCGCTAATGCGGAGGAAGCGCCGCCGCGATAAGTCGGCGGGAGGCCTGGACTGCGACTGTAGCTGTTCGCTCAATTGTCGTCGCCGCGATCGAATCTGCTGGCGCTCCCCCCGCGCGATCGGACTTGAGCGTCACGTCGCGCGCGATTCCTTCCTGTTCGTCTACAACTTCCCCGGCACGAATCCAGTCGATTAGATTATCAATCCCGGCGGCCTGCGCAAGAGCCTTGACGGCGTCGATTCCACCGGCGCCCCGGCGGTAAATGTCGCGCTCGCTCTCGAGGAAGACGCGGCCGTCGTCCAGCTGCGCGAGCATCACGGGGTAGTACACGATCACGCCCGAGTCATTGAGGTCGACCGCGTTGAACAGCGCTTCGATATCGTCGGGATGCAGCCGGACGCATCCGTGGGTCCGGTAGCTGTAGACGCTGACGGGATGATTGGTGCCGTGAATCCCGATGATCGGGAAACTCAGGCCGATCCAGTATTTGCCGAGCGGGTTGTCGGGTCCGGGTTCGATCTCGTCGACGACATCCTTGCCGTCGGCTTCCTCTTCGCGCTGAATCGACGCGGGCACGCGCCAGGTCGGGTCCTCGCGCATCTGGATGACCTTGAACGCGCCGGTCGGGGTCTGCCATTGGCGGCCAGGCTGCCCGATCGCGACAGGATAGGCACCGCTTAGGCGGCCGTCCGCGAAATGAAAGAGCATCCGCTGCGGCAGGTTGACCTCGATCAAATCCGATCCTTCGAGAGGAACGATATGACGATTGTCGATGTGAATGGTGTCGCCGGCGTGGAGGCGGTCGGTGACCTGCATGCCGTTGTCGCGGGCCAGCACTTTTGGGCTCTCGCCGAAGCGCGAGCCGATACTGGTAAACGTGCTGCCGTCCCAGGCGATGAAATCGAATTCGCCGCCGACGATACGATGGGCAATGGGCGGTAGCGGCGCGCCGGGCTGTGCGGTGACAGCGTCAGCGGGAGCAGCCGGCGGCTTCGCGTCGGATGAGGAAGCGGTCGCGGTCGTTGGACTCGAGGCGGGCCAAGGGAAGGTGAATGCACTCGACGTGGTCGCGGTAATCGCGAGTGAGAGAACTGCAAGGGCGATTGCGCGGCTCAGTTTTCGGATCGAGGTCGTCACACTTCAATTGTGACGAATTTTGGAAATCGAGACGAATCGGTTCGTCCGCAAGGGGTCTTAGCGGGACGCTAATGTCGCAAACTTTATGCAACCCGACGATTGATCGAGCGCGAGCGCGCCCCGCGCCCTACTTCCGGATTTTCTTGAGCGCCTGCTCAACCCCCGGCATTCGCTTCGGCAGTTCCTTGCCTTGCATCCTGGCCTGCATCAAGCCGCCGATGCCGAGGACCATGTGATGCGAGTGAGCGTTGCTAATCGCGGTGCTGAAGCCCATCGCGTCCTGCGCGGAATTGACGGCCCACTTGACCATGCGGAGCGTGAAGCGGTCGCTCTCGGCGATTCGATTCGCGAGCGCCATCGTTTCGGCTTCGAGCGCGGCGCGCGGCACGACGAGATTGACGAAGCCGAGGCGGCAGGCCTCTTCGGCGTCGACGAAGCGGCTCTGGAAGAGGATTTCCTTGGCCTTGCGCGGCGGCATATCCCACGGAATGGAGAAGTACTGGAGGAGCGAGGGCAGGAACTTTGCGTCGTCGGAAGCAACGACGAGATCCATCGCCGCCGCGAACATCCAGCCGCCGAAGATGCACAGGCCCTGGACCTGCGCGATGGTGGGCTTGTCGAGATCGCGCCATCGCAGCGTGTTGTCGAGGAACATCTGGCGCGAGCGGGCATACTCGCCGCGGACGCCCTTGGGAAACGGGCGGCGCTGCTGGTCCTCTTTTTCTTCGGGGGTACCGAGGTCGTGGCCGGAGCAGAAATTGTCGCCGGCGCCGGAGAGGATGATGACGCGGACGTCGTCGTCGGCGTTGGCCTCGGCGAAGGCGGCGTCCATTCCCTCTAACAGGCGCCGCGATTGAGCGTTCTTGTAGCGCGGGCGATTGAGAATGACCTTGGCAATCCGGTCGTGCTTTTCGTAGAGAACTGTTTTGTCTTCCATTGGCATTCTTCGTTGCGTCCCGATTGGATTGGATATTCGCCGCGCCGGGCGCTATAGCGATGTTACATCAAGCGGCGGACCACAGGGCAAACGGTTTCGCGCGCGGCGGGCACGTGGGGGTTGCGTGCGATTTGACAGGTTGGATACGTGTCGGAACCATCTCGCGGAAGGCGGTGCAAAATCATGGCGCTTTGGAAACCCGATCAAACGTTCTACCCGTCGGCGCGAATGGCGATGCAGGCGCCGCGCGAACAGCTCGGCTACGTCGTGACCTTCAATCCGACGCCGGCTAACGGAAAGCACGACGCGCTGTGCGTGCTCGATCTCGATCCGAAATCAAAAACCTATTCGAAGGTGATCGGCCGCGCTGAAGTGCCGAATGTCGGCGACGAGCTGCATCACTTTGGCTGGAACGCATGCAGCGCCGCGCTGTGTCCGTACGCACCGCATCCTCATATAGAGCGGCGCTACCTGCTGGTGCCGGGCCTGCGCTCGTCGCGGATTTACGTTTTCGACACCAAGCCCGACGCTCGGAAGCCGAAGCTGGTGAAAACGATCGAGGCAGACGAGATCGCGTCACGTGCGGGATACAGCCGGCCGCATACGATCCATTGCGGACCCGACGCGATTTACGTCAGCGCGCTTGGCGATCCGAAGGGCGACGGGCCGGGCGGAATTTTCCTGCTCGATCATGAGAGCTTCGACGTGCTGGGGCGATGGGAGGTCGATCGCGGGCCGCAGATGTTCGCATACGATTTCTGGTGGCATCTCGGCTGGGACGTGGCCATCACGAGCGAGTGGGGCACGCCAAACATGATCGAACACGGTGTAGTGCCGGAGTTGCTGCTCGGCAACAAGTACGGACACGCGATTCATATCTGGAACCTCCGCAACCGGCGGCATCTGAAGGCGCTCGACCTCGGCGCCGAGCACCAACTCGTGCTCGAGTTGCGCCCGTCGCATGACCCGACCAAGACTTACGGCTTCGTCGGCGTAGTGATCTCGACCAAGGATCTGTCGGCGTCGATCTGGCTATGGCATCGCGACGGCGGCGATTGGAAAGTTCGCAAGGTGATCGACATTCCCGCCGAGCCCGCCGACGAAAACCTGCTGCCGCCGGCGCTCAAGCCGTTCAAGGCGGTGCCGCCGCTGATTACCGATATCAACCTGAGTCTCGACGACAAGTTCCTGTACGTCGCGTGTTTCGGCACCGGCGACCTGAAGCAGTACGACGTGAGCGACCCGTTCAAGCCGAAGGAGACTGGAAGCGTGCGGCTCGGCGGAATCGTGTCTCACGGCAAGCATCCGAAGAGCGGGCCACTCAACGGCGGGTCGCAGATGATCGAGCTCAGCCGCGACGGGCGTCGCGCTTACATGTCGAACTCGCTGTACGGGGCGTGGGATGCGCAATTCTATCCGGAGGGCATTCGCGGCTGGGTCGCGAAGATCGATTGCGCGCCGGTGGGCGGCATGACGATCGACCCGAATTTCTTCACGACCTTCGACGGCGAGCGCGCGCATCAGATTCGCCTCGAGGGCGGCGACTCGTCGTCCGATTCGTTCTGCTATCCGTGACCTCGGCGTGGCCGTGGATAGCGGTCGCGGCGCTCGGTGCGTATCACGGAATCGATCCGTCGATGGGCTGGCTGTTCGCGGTGGCGCTCGGGCTGCAGGAGCGGCGGCGCTCGAAGGTGGTGTGGGCGCTCGGCCCAATCGCGGTCGGACATCTCGTGTCGATCGCGGCGGTGGTCGCGATCATCGGCGGGCTGCGGCTGTTCTTCGCGATCGATCTGCTTCGTCCGATCGGCGCGGCCGCGCTGATCATGTTTGGGCTGTTTCGTTTTATCTGGCCGCGCGCCCATCCGCGCTGGGTTGCGATGCGGGTGAACGCGGCGGAACTGGCGCTGTGGTCCTTCCTGATGGCGTCGGCGCATGGTGCGGGATTGATGCTGTTCCCGATATTGATCGGGATGACGCCGAATTCCCCGCACGCGCATCACATGGCCGCCGCTCACGCGCACCCGCTCGCGCAGGCGATAGCGGTGGTGCTGGTCCATACCGGCGCGATGATCGCGGTGACGGGCGCGATCGCGATCCTGGTCTATGAATGGGTCGGCCTGGCGATCCTGCGCAGCGCCTGGATCAACCTCGACACAATCTGGGCCGGCGCCCTGGTAGCCGCTGGAGTTCTATCGCTGGCGATTTGACGGAGTTGCGCACGCTTTTTTTGGCGACGGCGGCGTGCCAGCATCGGGGGTATGAGCGCGCTGCGGATTCTTATCATCGAGGATGAGGCCCGGTTGGCCAACGCGGTCAAGCAGGGACTCGTCGAGGACGGCTTTGCGGTCGAAATCGCCGGGAGCGCTGAGGCGGCCGAGCCGATAATCTCGCGCGGCGCGCTCGATCTGATCGTGCTGGACGTTGGGTTGCCCGGGAAAAACGGGCTCGACCTGCTGCGCGAGATGCGCGCGGCGGGCAACCAGACTCCCGTGCTGATTCTGACCGCGCGCGGCGCGCTGGAAGAACGCGTGGCCGGACTCGACACCGGCGGCGACGACTACTTGGTCAAGCCGTTCGCGTTTGCCGAACTGGTGGCGAGAATCAAGGCGCTGGCGCGGCGGCCGCGAACGCCGGTCTCGACGGTGCTCAAGGTCGGCGACCTGGAATTCGACACGGTCAAGCGGCGCGCGAAAATCGGCGAGCACAATCTGAACCTGTCGCCGAAGGAAAAGATGCTGCTCGAATTGCTGATGCGCAACGCGGGGCAGGTGGTGACGCGCGACATGATCGCGGAGACGGTCTGGGATTCGAACTACAGCTCGCTGACCAACCTGATCGAGGTATTCGTAAATCGGCTGCGGCAGAAGATCGATCCGCGCGCCGATCGATCGCTGATAGTCACCGTGCGCGGAGTTGGATATACGATGCGCGCGGAATGACGCCGCACGCGCTGCGCGCTCGCCGCTCATGACGATCAGACTCAGGCTAACCATTTACTGGGCAACGGTGCTGGCGGCTATCCTGCTGGTCGCCGCGATCGCTGCGGTCAAGCTCTTCGCCCGCCAGCAATGGAGCGCGCTGGATGCGGCGCTTCTGGAAGAGACCGAGAACGTGGCCGACCAAATCCAGCGCAGCGGCTCGGCGAGCGCGCTCGGCATCCTGCAGCGCCTCAGCCTCGAGACGGATATCGGTCCGGGCCGGCGCGTACGAATCGTCACCCCGCACGGCGAGGTTGGAAACTTCGGCGACATCCACACGATTCCACCGCCGTTCGATCCGGCACTCCCGACGCATCCTGCGATTGTCAGCAACGACGCCGTCCGGTTCGCAGTCGTTCCGATGATGTACGATGGCGATATCGCGTACCTGCAGAGCGGAGTGCAGGCGGCGCTGGTGCAGGCATCGGTTGACAGCCTTCGCAACCTGCTGCTGCTGATGGTGCCGATCGTGCTGCTGCTTTGCGTCGGCGGCGGATATTTGCTGGCAGGCCGGGCCTTGCGGCCGATTGAATCGGTGACGGCGGAGCTCGACGCGATCGGGCCGACCAACCTGAGCTCGCGGCTGACAGTGCCGCCGGTGGCGGACGAAGTCGCGCGGCTCACGGCGGAAATCAACTCGCTGCTCGAGCGGTTGGAGCGCGCCTCGGCGACGGAGCGCAGGTTCGCGTCGGACGCCGCGCACGAACTGCGGACGCCGCTGGCGGTACTGCGCACAGGGCTGGAAGTAGCGCTCGCGCGCGAGCGCACGGCCGCGGAAAATCGCGCAGCGCTTGGCGCGGCGCATCGCGAGGCGCTGTCGCTGTGCAGAATTGCCGACGAACTGCTGATGCTGTCGCGGCTCAATGGCGAAGTGATGGTCGATCGGCACAAGCTGAATCTTCGCGCGCTGCTGAGCGAGATAGCGGCGACGGTCGGGCCGCTGGCGCAGGCGCGCGAGATAAAGCTGACGGTCAGCGCGCCCGAGGACGTATTCGTCAACGGCAACGAAGGCCATCTGCGCCGCCTGATCGTCAATCTGCTCGACAACGCGCTGAAGTTCACGCCGGCGGGTGGCTCGATCGACGTTGGGCTGAAGAGCGATGCGAACCGCGCGATACTCCGCGTCGCCGACACCGGCGAAGGAATTCATCCGGCGGAGCTGCCGCACATTTTCGATCGCTTCTTTCGCGGCGCAGGGTCGCCCGGTGAAGGGAGCGGGCTGGGACTCAGCCTGTGCCGGGAGATTGCGCGGGCGCATGGCGGCGAGATCGCGGCCGCGAATCTGCCGTCGGGCGGATGCGCGTTCGTCGTGACGATTGCGCTTTACCGCGAAGATCCGAATAGAGCGACCGCGCCGCTCAGATAATCGCCGCAGCGCACATTCAGCTTAACATCCATTAATTTGGCCGGTTGACAAACCGCTGTTACTCTTTCGCGAATGGAGCAGACTCGCCGCAACCTATCAACGGTGGTGGTCGCTGCCGCGATCCTGAGCTGGGCTTCGCTTGCGTCCGCCGCGACCATTACTCTGTCCGACGGGATCGATCGCGCGCTGCATCTCGCGCCGTCGGTGGACGTCGCTGCGGCGGCGAGCGATATGAGCGTCGCGCACGTGCGCGAGCAGCGCGCGCCGCTGTTTCCGACCGTCGGGGCGGGCGCGGAGTACTACCAGGCGCCGGGCTACAACGAGGTCATCACGAACCGCGGACTTTCGGCCGGGATGCTGACGCTGGACTACACGGCGTGGGACTGGGGACGCCGCCAGGCGCGGCTGCGCGCGGCGGAGTACGTGAGCGAGGCGTCGCGGCTGGGAGTGGCGGCGGCGCGCGCGCAAATTGTTTTCGATACGTCGATTGCCTACTTCGATCTGCTCCGCGCGCGCGGAGCACAGAGGGACTTGCAGGCGAGCCTCGATCGGCTGAGGCGCTACGTGACGACGATCGAGCAATTGGAAAAGAGCGGACGCGCGATCACGAATGACGTGCTGAAGTTCCGCACCGCGCGTGACAGTACCGAGCTTGCGCTCGACGCGGCGCGTGGAAACCTCGAGCGCGCGTCGGCGGCGCTGGGAATTTTGATAGGCGAACCCCATCAGCCCGACCTCGACATCGCGAGCCTCAACGGAGTACCGCCGAAGCCGTCGGGCGATCTCGCGCAGAGCCCGGTGATGCAGGCGGCGCAACGCGCGATCGCGTCGGCCAGCTCGCAAATCGAAGCGGCGAAGGCCGAGCGCCTGCCGACGTTCCAGGTCGCGTTCACGACTGGATTTGTCGGCATCGATCCGCCTGCGACGATCTCTCACAACCTTGGCGGATCGTACGACGGCGTGATGTCAGTGCCGGTGTTCGACGGCGGCCTGATCTCGTCGCATATCGACCAGGCGAAGGCGAAAGAGCATTCGGCGACGGCGCAGGCGCGGCAGGCCGAGTACATTTTGAAGCGGCGCGTGGCGGACGCGTCGCTTCGCTACGACGAGGCGAATCGGCAGCTCGACATCCTCGCGCGCGCGCAGCCAACGGCCGACGACAACTTCGCGCTGACGTGGACGCGGTTCCTGGGCGGCGGAACGGCTACGATGCTCGAGGTGCTGGATGCGTATCAGCAAGCCGAGCAATTGCGGCTCCAGCGGCACGACCAGGAATTCAACGCGCGCGAAGCGGTGGCGGAGACCAACCTGCTTTTCGGCCGTATCCAATGAGGAAGCGCGCGATCTTCGCGGCGGCAATCGCGGCGGCTCTGATGACGTCATGCGGCGGCGCAAAGAAGAGCGATGATGAAGGCGCGGCGCCGTCCAATCCGATGCTGCTCGTGAGTGCGGCCAGAGCCGAAGTCCATCCGATGACGAGCGAGCTTCGGCTGCTGGGAAAGACGGTCGCGACGCGTCACGTGATCATACGTGCGCCGACCGCCGGCCGAGTGACGGCGATAAAACTCCAGAGCGGCGATTCGGTGCGCAAGGGCCAGGTCGTCGCGCGCGTCGTCAATCGCGAGATCGAAGCGGCGGAAGCCGGGCTCGAGGTCGCGCGCAAAATCGATCCGCAGGACGCCACGAGGCTGAGCGCGTCGCTCGCGCGCCACAATCGTAGCGCGGGAATACCAGTGATCGCGCCGGAGTCCGGGATTGTCTCGCAACCGCCCGTCACCAACGGCCAGATGGTGGCCGACCTCGACACGTTGGTCGATTTGATCGATCCGAAGAGTCTCTACATCGATACATCGCTGCCGTTGAACGAGCTCTCGATGGTGAGGCCCGGGATGGCGGCGACGGTGACAACGCCCTTTCGCCCCGGCGTTGAGTTTCCCGCCCGCGTCGCGGCGCTGATGCCGAATTTCGACACGGCCAGCCAGACGTCGTCGGCGCGGACGGACTTCACGGGCCCGGAGCGTATCGCGGAAGCCAGCGCGCCGGTCGAGGTGCGCATCGTAACCGCGAGCGTGCCCGACGCGATCGTAATTCCGGTCGCCGCGCTGTTTCAGGATCAGGGCGCGGATCGGTACCACGTGTTCATAATCGGCGCCGACGGCCGCGCGCATCGCACGGACATCAAAGTCGGACTGCGCAATCGCGATCGGGTTCAAGTAACCGCCGGCGTCAATGCGGGCGACCGGGTCGTGACTTCGGGTGGCTATGCGCTGTCGGATGGCCTTGCTGTTCGCGTTGCTCAGGGAAATCAATGACGCGCGGCAGCTCGACGCTGGCGGTGCTGTCGGTGCTGGCAGCGAGCGTGCTCGGAGTAATCCTGGCGCGAACGATTCCGAGCGCGGTATTTCCGGAGATCATTTTTCGCCGCACGATGATTCTTGCCGACAGCGGCGACCTGCCGGCGGAACAGATGCTCGCTTCCGTGACGCGGCCGCTCGAGGAAAGCGTTTACGGCGTGCCCGGCGTAACGCTCGTTCGATCGACGACGACGCGTGGCAGCGCCGAGATAGACGTCACGTTCGGCGAAGACGCCGACCCTCAAGTCAGCTTCCAGATGCTGAACGCCGCGGTCGCGCACGCGCGCGCGCAGTTGCCGAACGGCACGGCCGTCGACGCGTTGCTGCTGACGACCGGCACGTTTCCGATCATCGATCTCAGCCTCAGTTCAAAGGTTCGCAGCCTGCCCGAGCTGACCGACATCGTGAACTACGACCTTGTTCCGAGCCTGCATCGAATCGACGGGACCTACCGAGTCGGCGTAATCGGCGGCAAGTATCGCGAGTTCGTCGTGCGGCTCGACCCGGCACGGATGCTGCAACATGATATGTCGCCAGGCGATGTCGTTGCGGGGCTGGCGAAGAACAACGTGATCGCGTCGGCAGGCCGGATGAACGAATCGCATCGGATGCTGCTGACTGTCGTGACGACCGACCTGCATCAAGCCGACCAGCTTGCCGCGGTACCGCTCACCGCGGCAGGCGGCCAACCGATCCGCGTCAGCGACGTGGGCTCGGTCGAACTTGGAATCCAGGAAGATTACATCCGGGCGGCCTCCGAGAATGGCGCCGCGGTGCTGGTGGGAATCTCGCGGCGGCCGAGCGGCAGCACCGAGCAGGTGGCGGCCGAGGCGCGGCAGATCCTCGCGGAGTTTCGCCAGCGCTATCCCGACGTTCAGTTTTCAGTTTCGTACGATCAGTCGGACCTGGTCGCCGAATCGCTGAAGAGCGTGCGCGACGCGATCGTCCTCGGCCTCGCGCTGGCGGTGCTGGTGGTGCTGGCATTCACGATGAGTCCGCTGAGCGCGATCGTCGCGGCGGTCGTGGTGCCGTGCACCGTCGCGATCACGTTCATCGCGATGAAGGCGGTCGGGCTGACCTTCAACATGATGACGCTGGGCGGGCTGGCAGCGGGAATCGGGCTGTTCATCGACGACGCTATCGTGATGATCGAAGCGATTCATCGCGAGCTGGCGGCAGGGCGGTCCACTGCGGATGCCGTGGCTGAGGCGCTCAAGAGTCTTAAGCGCCCGCTGGTGGCCTCGACGATGACGGTGATCGTCGTATTCGGGCCGCTGGTTTTCACTTCGGGCATCACCGGCATTTTCTTCCGCTCACTAGCCGCGACGCTGGGTGGAGGACTGGCGATTTCGCTGATACTGGCGATCTACTTCACGCCTGCGATGGAACTGGCGATCGCGCGGTTCCGCGGGCGCGCGCGCGAAGCGGGACGAATCTATCACGGCGTTCAGACGGCGTTTCTGATGGCGATCCGGCCCGTCGTCCGCTTTCCCGCGCTCGCGATTCCTGGCGCGATCGTTTCAGTGTGCGTTGCGTACTTCGTTTACAACAGTATCGGTACCGACTATCTGCCGCCGCTCGACGAAGGCGCATTTATCCTCGACTACTTGACGCCGCCGCAGAGCACGATGGCCGACACGACCGCGTTGCTCGACTCGATTCAGTCGATTCTGAAGACGACGCCCGAAGTCGCTGCGTTCAGCCGCCGCACCGGCACCCAGCTTGGATTTTTTCTGACCGAATCGAATCGCGGCGACATGTCCGTGCGGCTGAAGGCAGACCGCAAACGCGAAATCGACGACGTCATCGATTCCATCCGCGCACGCATTATGAACTCGGTGCCGGGTGTGTCGGTCGAGTTCTCGCAAGTGTTGCAGGATTTGATCGGCGATCTCTCGGGCGTGCCGGAGCCAATCGAAGTCAAGGTTTTCGGCCCCGACCAGAAAATGATCGAAGCGACCGCGCGGCAGGTGGCTGATCGGATGCGCTCGATCCACGGACTGGTGGACGTCTTCAACGGAATCGTCGAGAGCATCCCGGAACAGGCGGTCGTCGTCGATAACACTTCGGCGGCACACTACGGACTGAGCGCCGATGATATTCGCGCGGCGCTCGATTCCGCGATTCAAGGGACGGTCGCCACCAATGTGCTGTCGGGCGATCGGCTGGTCGGCGTACGCGTTCGCTATCCCGACGCGTTCCACGAAGATCTCAGCACGCTGTCGGAGGTGATTCTCAAGTCGAGCACCGGTGCGCGCGTCCCGCTCTCGTCGGTCACGAAGACCAACTTTCTCGGCGCGACCAATGAAATCGATCGCGAGCGCCAGCGGCCCGTCGTGCACGTCACGGCGCGGCTCGAGGGTATCGACCTCGGCACTGCGGTCACCGAGGTCAAGCGAAACCTCGCGCGGATGCCGCTCTCGGCCGGAGTGTCGCTCGAATACGGCGGACTGTACGCGCAGCAGCAACAGGCGTTTCACGAGCTCGCGCTGGTGCTGGTGGCCGGGACGATCATGATGTTCCTGATACTGGTCTGGGAGTTCGCGCGGCTCGCGCCCGCGGTTGCATGCCTGGTCGCCGCGATATCATGCCTTGCCGGCAGTTTCATCGCGCTCGACGTGACCGGCATGACGCTCAACATTTCCTCGTTCATGGGAATCATCATGGTCGCGGGGATCACCGCGAAGAACGGCATCCTGCTGCTCGACCATGCCGAGCGCGAAGTCGGTGCCGGCACTCAACCGCGCGCGGCGCTATTTGACGCGGCCACTGTGCGCCTGCGTCCGATCATGATGACCACGCTCGCCACCGCGGCGGGCCTGCTCCCGCTCGCCCTCGGCTACGGCGCGGGCGCCAAGGTTCAGCAACCGTTGGCAATCGCGGTAATCGGCGGCCTCGCGTTCGCGATGTTTCTTTCGACTCCGCTGGCAGGCGGACTCTACCTGATGGGCACGCGCCAGCCGCGGCCGCACTGAAGCTCGCTCTTCAGAGTGTGAATCTTAGACCAGGCCGGGGAACAAGCGGTACCGAACCAGACCCACATAGCGGCGGTAGTCAGGATCGGCGGTCAAATGTTGTTCTTCCTGACTGATTCGCCAGACCATGAAAGGGAGCGTCACAGCGATCAGTATTGTATTGCGCTCGCTCACATAGGACATCGCGTAGCCGATCGAAAGTATCAGCCAACCGAAATATATGGGATGACGAACCCATCGAAAGGGACCCTTGCAGACGATGCCGCGTTTGGCGGGCAATATACCGAAGCTGCGGCCCATGTAGACGCGCGCGACCTGTGTCAGCACTACGCCGAACAATTCGAAGATGAGCCCGGTCGTCGCAAGCGCGCCGGTGGACGGATTGGTGGGACGCATGAAGCATGGGAGGATCAGCATGCCGCCGGATGCGGCGAGCGTACGCGGATTTACGGTCGCGCTGCGCGGGGTGAATCGTGCGAACGACATGACGGCCATGATCGCTGCTCCTGCGATCCATACAACATTCGCGGTACCAGCCAGCGTAAAGCTGAGTTCACGGCCAGCCGGTATCATCGCGAGCATGAACGACAGGGCGAGCACGCAATCGCCAAGGGCACGCCTTAATCCGGCGACCGTGACATGCGATTGCGGAACCGCGATCTGCGCGGGAATGTGAGCGGCAATACGTTCCATGAATACCCAGTGTCGCTCGTTACACTATGCTAAGCAAACAATCGCAAAATGTAATTGAGAATCACACTTACTATGCAGTGTTATAGTAACTTCTGACTATCGCAGTACTATGACGGTTGCCGTCGATTGGCTACTCAGTTCGTCAGGTCGCGCAGCGGCTGAGAAGCGAGCGACGCCGCCACTCGGCCTCCATTGCCGCCGGCGCCACCTTTGCCTAAGATGAGCCGTCTGACGCTTCTTCGAGTGCCGAGGTGGCGGAATGGCAGACGCAGAGGACTCAAAATCCTCCGTGGGCAACCACGTGCGGGTTCAAGTCCCGCCCTCGGCACCAGCCAGATTTGGTCGATCTTGAGAGCACTTAGCGCCAAATCTGGTCTTGCATAGAACTCAGCGTATGCATGCCACTGTGGTGTAGGCTGGGGTAGAAATCGAATTGTTCGGCTTTCCCAAATTTCGCGCTGTCAAACCGAATCAGCGGCTCGGTCACGGCACTGGCCTCTCTGTCGCGAAGTGATCGCTCCTCCAGGATGCTGATAGTGTATAATCTAAAATTGAACCCGTCATCAGAGAATGGGGAAACAGTTATCT
>NZ_DATEQZ010000046.1:0-66290 GCF_035272065.1 Binatus sp. (SeqCode) | reverse complement strand
GTCGAGATGTTGAAGGTGCTGGCGCCGTCGCCACCGGTGCCGCAGGTGTCGAGCACGTCGCCGTCGCGAAGATTGAGCGGTCGCGCGCGCGAAAGCATCGCACGTACCGCGCCGGCCAGCTCGTTGGCCTCAGCGCCCTTGATTTTCAGCGCGATGAGGAACGCGCCGACGACGGCGTCATGAGCGCCGCCGTCCATGACTTCGCCGATCGCGAGTTCGGACTCGGCGTCAGTGAGCGAGCGCCCGTCGATGAGCGCCTGTAGCGCGTCGTGAAGTCCGCTCATCGCACGGTTCCGTTTTTATCGAGGCTGTCGAGAAAGTTTTGCAGGAGATGCTTGCCTTCGAAAGTCAGAATCGACTCGGGATGAAACTGTACGCCTTCGACCGCGTGCTGTTTGTGGCGCAATCCCATGATTTCGTTTTCCGCCGTGCGAGCGCTGACTTCCAGCACCGGCGGAATCGACGCCGCATCGACGAGCAGCGAATGATAGCGCATCGCGTCGAACGGGCTGGGGATGCCGGCGAAAATGGTTTTGCCGTCGTGAATTATCGGCGAGGTCTTGCCATGCATCAGGCGATCCGCGCGCACGACCTTGCCGCCGAAGGCCTCGCCAATGCATTGCAGCCCGAGGCACACGCCGAGAATCGGAACTTCACCCGCCATCTCGCGCAGGAGGGTAAGCGAGATACCTGCCTCAGTGGGCGTACACGGCCCAGGCGAGATGACAACCGCCGCGGGATGCAGCGCGCGAACGCCGGCAACGTCGATGGCGTCATTGCGCTTGACGATGACGTCGGCGCCGAATTCGCCTAGGTACTGCACGATGTTGTAGGTAAACGAGTCGTAGTTGTCGATCATCAGGACTCGAACTTTTTCATTGCGCGCCATGCGACTTACCTCTTGGCCGCGATTTCGAAATCGCGCGCGGCCTGGAGCGCCCGCACCATCGCGCGAGCCTTGTTGACCGACTCCTCAAATTCAGCGCCGGGGTCCGAGTCGGCGACGATGCCGCCTCCCGCCTGGATGTAAACGCGATTGTTCTTGATGAACAGCGTCCGCAGCGCGATGGCGGTGTCGGTGTTGCCGGTGTAGCTGAAATAGCCGACCGCGCCGGCGTAGACGCCGCGGCGCACACTCTCGAGCTCGTCGATAATTTCCATCGCGCGGATTTTCGGCGCGCCGGAGACTGTTCCCTGCGGAAAGGTCGCCGCGAATGCGTCGAACGCGTCGCATCCTTCGCGCAGCACACCGCTTACGTTCGACACGATATGCATCACGTGCGAGTAGCGTTCGACGACCATCAGCTCCGTTACTTTCACCGAGCCGATTTCAGAGACGCGGCCGACGTCGTTGCGTCCAAGATCGACCAGCATCACGTGCTCAGCACGTTCCTTGGGATCGGCGAGCAGTTCGGCTTCGAGCTCGCGGTCCTCGGCCTCGGTGACGCCGCGCCGGCGAGTTCCCGCAATTGGCCGCAACGTGATCTCGCGACCCTCGACCCGGACCATCACTTCGGGCGACGCGCCGACCAGCGTTTGATCGCCGAGGCGCAGATAGAACATGTAGGGCGAGGGGTTAATCGTGCGCAGGCTGCGGTAGATGTTGAACGGATGCGCGGTGAGGGGCGCCTCGAAGCGCTGCGACGGAACGACCTGGATGACATCGCCGGCCGCGATGTATTCCTTGGCCGCGGAAACCATCGCCATGTAGCCCTCGCGGGTCATGTTCGAGGTAATCGACGCGTCGTTGATGGCGACGTTGCTCGCGCCTTCGAGAAACGGCGGCACGGCGGGACGTTTGAGGCGCTCGATTATCTCGTCGATCCTAATGCGCGCGCTCTGGTAGGCCATTTTGGTCGAGGCGAATTCCTCGAGCGGGACGTTGGCGATAATTTTGAGCGTCTGGCGGACGTTGTCGAAGCACAGCACCGTGTCGGTGAACATCAGGTGGAAATCGGGCGCGCCGAGATCGTCGAAGGCAGTTTCGGGAATTTTTTCGAAGCATCGCACGATGTCATAGGCGAGAAATCCGACGGCACCGCCGAAGAAGCGCGGCAGGTTCGGCAGCTCGGGGGCACGGAAGCGTTTGACCTCAGCGCGCAACTCTTCGAATGAGTTGGCGACCGAGCGCACTTCAACGCCGCGGCCGGGACGAATGATGTCCATGCGGTTTTTGCGCGCGCGCATGACGAGAAAAGGATCGGAGCCGAGGAAAGTGTAGCGGCCCCACTTCTCGCCGCCGCGGACGCTTTCGAGCAGGAAGGCGTAATCGTCGCGCGCGACCTTCAGGAAGGCGGAGACGGGGGTCTCGAGGTCGGCGGCGACTTCCGCGAAGACCGGGATGAGGTTGAATCCCTTCGCCGCCAGTTGTTCGAATTCGTTTTCACTCGGTTGCAACATCTCTCGTTTCCTCTCAGTCAATTCCGATCCCATCGCTCGCCAAAAAGAAAAGGGCCGCAGGTTGCGCCTGCGGCCCTACTGGGAAATCGGTTTTGCGATGAGTTACAAAGCCGGCGCGCAGGCGGGTGCATCGAGGTGCATACGCCACCATCCCGCGCAAACATTTCGGCTCGTTAGGTTCATCGTGAGATTAATCATCCATGCGAGGCGACTGATTGTCAACCGGGTGCGCTGTCCCTACTATTCCGACCGTGAAGTTCAGGGTTGTAAAATACGGGGAAACAGCACCTGCCTCAGTGCGACGTCGTGTAGGCCTGTTTGTATTGTTCGCGGAGTCGATTCTGCGCGGCGGTCGCTTCTTCCGCGCTGGCGTAAGGCCCGATGCGGACGCGATACCAGGTCTGCCCGTTGAGCGCGACTTTCACTTCCTGCGCGCTGTAGCCGAGCGTCTTCAGCCGCGAAACCATCTCGTCTGCCCCGCTCTTGTCCATCACGGCTTCGATCTGGATGTTGTACGGCCGCGCGCCCGGAGGAAGAGCGCGTGGCGGTGCGGCAGGCGCCGAGGCCGTTTCGGAATCTTCGTCAGTGTCTTCATCTGCCGGCGCGGGACGATTAACCGCGGGCGCCTCGAGCGCCGGTTTCAGGCGCGCGACGGTGGCCGGCGACGGTCGCGCCCCGGGAGGTACTTCGCCGATTGCGGGCGCAGGCGGTTTGATTGGCGCCCCGGACGGCATCGGCGCAGACGCAACCGATTGCGACGCGGCGGCCGCGGGCGACATTTCGGATACGGGCGCGGGCTTTTCGGCGGGATTCGGCAGCGGAAAGGTCGATGATATTTGATTCAAGTCGGGTTGGTTCTGGCGAGCCATCTCGTAACCCGCGACCAAACCGAGCGCGAAGACACCGCCCGAGAGTCCGACCAATCCAACTAAAATTAAGAACGCGCCGCCCGCCCTGATTTCGAATCGCATCCCGCCCTCACATCCGCTCAGGAGCGCTCACTCCGAGCAACTCAAGTCCGCCCGCAATCGCATCTTTCAGAATCGCCGCCGTGAACATCCGCGCCAAACTGAGCTCGCGATCTGCCCCGATTATACGATTTGCCGGCTTGTTGTAGTAGCGATGGAACTCGCCCGCTAGGTCGAGCAGATAGAAGGGAATCCGATGGGGCTCGAGCGTCTCGGCCGCCGCGGACATGACGTCCGGGAGTCCAAGCGCGCGCTTGGCGAGATCGAGTTCCTCGGTGCCGAGCAAGTTGAGATCGATCGAAGACGTGTCCGCGGGCAGCGCCAGTTCTTTGGCCGCGCCCTCGCGAAAGATGCTCGCCAGGCGCGCGTGCGCATACTGGACATAGAAGACAGGATTCTCGGGCGCCTGCTTTTTCGCGAGCTCGAGATCGAAATCGAGCTGGCTGTCGGACTTGCGGAACAAAAAGAAAAATCGCACGACGTCCGCGCCGACCTCGTCGATCAACTCGTCGAGCGTGACGTAGGTGGCCTTGCGCGTGGACATTTTGATCTTTTCGCCCCCGCGCGTCAGAGTCACGAATTGGTAGATAATTGCGTTGAAGGGCGTGATGTCGTAGCCGAGCGCTTTGACGGCGGCGATAACCTCTTGATGCTCGGCGATATGATCGGCGCCAAAGACGCCCACGATCAGATCGAAGCCGCGCTTGAGCTTCTCGATGTGGTAGGCGATGTCGGGCGTGCGATAAGTTGGTTGCCTGTCGGGGCCGGAGCGCACCAGCACAGCATCCTTGGGAAGTCCGAGCGGCTCGCCCCGCAGCCAGATAGCGCCGTCCTGCTCGAATGTGAGCTCGTGGTCGTGCAGATCCTTGAGAACCGCGGCAACCTTTCCATCATTGAACAGATCGAGCTCGTTGGTGAAGACGTCGAAGCGGATTCCGAGGCGCGTGCAGGTCTGGTTGATGTCGGCGAAGATGGCTTTGACAGCCACCAAGCGGAATACCTCGAGATCGGTGACGGACACCAGCGAATCGCCCTGCTCTGCTTTCAGAACACGCGCGATGTCGACGATGTACTCGCCCTGGTAGCCCTCCTCGGGCATCGTGGCGTCGATGCCGTGCGCTTGCAGGTATCGTACGCGGACAGACTCACCGAGCAGCTTCATCTGCCGGCCGCCGTCGTTGAAATAATATTCGCGCGTGACGTCGAAGCCGGCCGCCTCGTAGAGGCGCGCGATAGTGTCGCCGAGGACGGCGTTGCGGCCGTGGCCGACGGTGACGGGGCCGGTAGGATTGGCGGAGAGAAACTCGACCTGGACTTTTTTTCCAGCTCCCGGACGAAGCTCCCACACTCGCGGCTTCCAGAACGCGCGGCCAGCGCTCGCAGCTCGACGCATCTCGGAATGCCAATAGGCTGGAGACATTCTAAAATTGATGAAGCCCAAACCGGCAACCGATACTTCGCTCACTTCGGCCGGCAGGGTGACGTGCGCCTTGATTATTTCGGCAATCGCGCGCGGAGGCTTGCGCTCTGGCTTCGCGAGAGTCAGCGCGATGTTCGAGGCGACGTCGCCGTGCGCGGGGTCGCGCGGCGCTTCGATTCCGATCGACGGAATGTCGCCGGTCAACTGACCCGCGGCGCGCGCCCGCCCGATTGCCTCGCGAAGAATGGAGACTATCAGTTCTTTCATCTGTGAAGCCGTGGATGCGTGCAGCAATCGTGTCAGATAGACGGCGCCATGTTAAGGCGGGTTGACGATCGCGGCGGCGCGATGCGAACTTGGCGTAGTGAGGTTATCCACAATGGAACTGGGACTCGGCGGCAAGGCGGCGATCGTCACCGGCGGCAGCAAGGGAATCGGGCGCGCGACCGCGATAGGCTTCGCGGCGGAAGGCGCGTCGGTGCTGGTATGCGCACGCGGTCGCGAGGCGCTGGACGAAACCGTAGCGCTCGCGCCGCGGCGCGACGGAACGCGCATCGAGACGATCCAGGCCGACCTGAACAAACCCGAAGACGTGAAGCGAGTCGTCGCGCGATGCGTCGAGGCATTCAGCAAAATCGACATCCTGGTGAACAACGCGGGCAGCGCGCGGCCGGGCGATTTTCAGAAGCTCACCGATGACGAATGGCTTGAGGACTGGAATCTCAAGTTCTTCGGCTACGTGCGGATGGCGCGCGAGGTTTTGCCGCAGATGCAGCGGCAGGGTCATGGCGTCGTCGTGAACGTGATCGGCACCGGTGGGCTGATTCCGACCGGCGGCTACATGATCGGCGGTTCGGCCAACGCCGCGCTCAACCATTTCACGAAAGCGCTGGCGAACGAGGTATCGAAGCACGGCGTGCGCGTCGTCGGCGTGAATCCCGGACCGATTTTCACCGACCGGCTGCGCGTGTTCACCGAGCGGCGTGCGGCGGGGCGCGACATGAATGAAGTGCTCAAGCGAATGACGCCGCTGGGGCGTCCAGGCAAGGCCGAGGAAGTTGCGGACCTCGTGCTGTTCCTCGCGTCGGAGCGGGCGGCATTCATCCACGGCGCGAATATCACGATCGACGGCGGCGCGAATCCGGGACTGATCGGGTGATCGGACGATTCCTAGTCCTTTTTCTTGGTCCAGGCTGAATCGCTGTTGAGGGTTGGATAGCCGGAGCCCAACTGGATCAGCACGCCGTGGGATGAGCGGGGCGAGATGAAGGACTCGAAACTCGTTGGCGACCAATTTGTTTCATCCACGATTCGGACGCCCTGCTCTTTCAGCTCGGCGGTCTTTTTTTTGCAGTCGGGGACGTTGAAGGTCAGGTGATGCACCCCTTCGCCGCGCTTTTCGAGAAATTTGTGCAGAAACGAATTCGTGCCGAGCGGCTCCAGCAGCTCGATTGAGAGCCCGCTCAAATCGAACACGGCGAGCTTGAAACCGGCCGCTTCGTTGGCAGCCTCAAATGCAAAGGTGGCGCCGAGAACGTTTTCGAAAAACCCGCGCGCCTCGGCGACGCTCTTAACCGCGATTCCGATGTGATCGAGTTTGCCGATTGGTGGATTAGCCATCGCCAGTGTCTCCAAATCGATTGACGTGATATCGAATATGATCGAATAGAGATGGCTGTGCCAGCGACGCCATGGAAAATACCACCGCTCATCAAGGCGTACGAAGCGCTCGGGGCGATTGGCGACGGGCGGGTGCGAATCGAGGACGAGCGGCGGGCGACGGTGACGTCGTCGGATGGATCGAAGACTTACGAGGTCGAGACGTCGGCGGACGGGCGCGAGATCGCGTCGAACGACAACGCGTCGTACTGGCAGGGCTACGTCGGCTATCCGGCGATCGCGGTGCTGATCGCGCGCGGATTTTATCGTCCACCGGCGAACGTGACCGACGCGCTGGCGGGAGTGGCGTGGAAGGAACTCAATCGCAAATACAAAAACGACTGGACCAGGACGATCGCGGACGTCGAGAAAGCGCTGGAGCAAGGCGGGCACGATCCCGACGCGGTGCGATCGGAAGCTGAAGCCGTATTGAGTTTTCTTCGCGCGCTGCGGCCGGTGCGAGGCAAACGCACTCGCCCAGCGGCGGAAAGGCCCGCCATCAAGATCCGCTAGCTGATTAGCTACAGGTACCGCTCACCGAAACGTTGTAGGACTGCACGATGAAGAAATCGCGCATCGTGAGCTCGGTGGTCACTCCCGATACTTTGCCGGTGGCGCAGTTACTCAGCAGGTTCGATAGCGCGGTCTGGGTGAGTCCTTGCGGCGCGACCAGATGAAGGAAGCCGAGCTCGCTGGCGCTTGAACTGATTGGATTGCCGGCGCCCGCGCGATCGGAGATCGCACTCGATTGGACGAAGACGCATCCGTAAGCCTGCACGCATCCCGCAAGCAACGCGGCGAGAATGATCGAGTTGAGCCGTTTCATCGGTGCGATGGTAGTTCGCATCGTGAAATTGAGTCAAACGCTCGCGGGCGACGAGGCGCCGCGCTGTTGCGCGATGCATCGAGATGCTAGCGTGATAAAATTCGTGGCGGGACGGGGGCTTCGATGGCGAACGGGGCTGGCGAGTCGATCACACCTTTCTTCACGATATGGACCGCACCGCGCGAGACGATTCGGGACATCGTCGATTACCATCCGACGCGCAACGTAATCGCGCTCGCAGCAATCGGGCCCGCGATCGGCGCGCTGGCGAGCCAGTGGTCGAAGGCCCTAGGCAACAACGCCAACCTCTCGGTTCTGTGGCCGATCTGGGTCGTCGTCGCGGTTGCGATCCAGGCAGCCCTGGGAGTTCTTCTGCTGTTCATTCTTGGCGCGGTCTTCAAATGGTCGGGAAGCCTGCTCGGCGGAGTCGCGAGCCGAATCGAGATGCGCGCCGCGCTGGCGTGGTCGCAGGTGCCTGCTATTGCGGCTGAGGTCTTTTTGCTGATCGCGGTACTGATGGGCGTGCCGATACCAACGCTTCACGCGACTGGGACTTTGCCGCAAATCGATCCTGCGTTCTACAAGGTGATGGTCGTCGAGGGAGTGCTCGGGTTTTGGGGGTTCATTGTCTCGCTGAAGTGTATCGGCGAGGTACATCGATTCTCGGCATGGCGCGCGCTGGCCGCGGTCCTGATACCGCCGCTCATTGCGTTAGTCGCAATCGGTTTCATCGTTTTCCTAATCAGTCGTCTAATGGGACATCACTAATCGATCAGTCCACGTGCAACCGCGCGGCCAGGCGCGAGAAGCGAAGACGCTCGTCCTGGTTGCGCACCGCCTGCTGCAACGCGCTCTTCGTCCCGACCAGCACGCATACGCGCTCGGCGCGCGTGATCGCGGTGTAGAGCAGATTGCGGCGCAGCATCAGGTAGTGACTCGAATGTATCGGCATCACGATCGCGGGATACTGGCTGCCCTGGCTCTTGTGCACCGAGATCGCGTAGGCGAGCGCCAGTTCGTCGAGCTCCGACAGATCGTATTCGGCGTGGGTCTCCTCGAACACGACGCTCACGCGCGCTTTGTCTTTGTTGATCGCGACAATCCTGCCGATCGATCCGTTGAACACGCCCTTGTCGTAATCGTTGCGCAACTGGATAACGCGATCGCCTTCGCGAAAGGTACGATCGCCGGAGCGAAGTTCGCGTCCCACGGGGTTCAGCAAGGCTTGCAGCTCGCGATTCAGGATGTGCGTGCCGAGCGGACCGCGATTCATCGGCGTCAGCACCTGGATTTCTCGCGGGTCGGTGATTCCGAAGCGTCCAATAAGGCGCTGCTGCACGAGCTGCTTGATCGTCGCGAGCACGTCTTCGGCGGCGTTGCGCTCGAAGAAGAAAAAGTCACCTTCGGCGTCGTTCGATATTTGCGGGAACTCGCCCCGATTTAAACGATGCGCGTTCGCGACGATCAGGCTGCGGTGCGCCTGCCGATAAACCTCCTTCAACTGCACGACCGGCACGAAGTCGGATGCGATCACGTCCTTGAGCACGCTGCCGGGGCCGACTGACGGCAGTTGATCGCGATCGCCGACCAGCAACAACGAGCAGTTCGGCATAAGCGCGGATAGCAGGCTGGAGGCGAGCTCGACGTCCATCATCGAGGCCTCATCGATGATCAGATAGTTGGTGCGGAGCGGAAAATTTTTACAGCGGATGAATCCGCCGCTCTGCGGGTCGTATTCGAGTAGCCGATGGATAGTCTTCGCGTCGCGGCCCGCGGCGTCCTGGAGCCGGCGAGCGGCACGCCCGGTCGGTGCGGCAAGCGTGGGCTTCAGACCGACGTCGGCGAGCGCGACAAGCAGCGACCGCAGCAAGGTCGTCTTGCCGGTGCCGGGACCGCCGGTGATTACAGTGACGCGGCTCGCCAGCGCGCATCGGAGCGCGCTCTTTTGTTCAGCTGAGAGTTCGAGCTCGGATGATTTGATCGCGGTCGCGACCGCGCGATCGATGAGCTCCTTGTTCATCGCGCGGCCCGCGTTCAATTCCGCGATTCGCGCGGCAACGTTCACCTCGGCCTCGTGCAGCCGCGCGAGGTAAATCGCGATGTGATCGTCCGCCTCTTCGGCAATCACCTCACCGCTGGCGGCTAGCTCGTTGACGGCGTCGTGCGCTAGGTCGGGCTCCATTTCGAGCGCAGTGCGGAACTGGCCTTCGAGATACTCGAACGGCGAATAGACGTGGCCCTCGTCGGCCATGCGTTCGAGAATGTACAGGACGGCGGCGCGCGCGCGCTGGATCGAGTTGCGCGGGATGCCGAGTTTCTCGGCGATTGTGTCGGCGGTGCGAAATCCGATGCCGTGAATGGTGCGCGCGAGCACGTACGGGTCGCGCTTCACGACCTCGAGCGCGTCCTTGCCGTAGAACTTGTGGATGCGCCGCGCATGCGACGCCGCCAACCCGTGCCCGCGCAGGAAGACGGTCAGTTCGCGCAGACCCGACGCGTCGCGCCATGCGGCCGCGATTGTGCGCGCGACAGCGGCGCCGATGCCGGGAACTTCGCGCATGCGCTCCGGCGCGTTGTCGAGCACTTCGCCGAGCGTGTCGCCGAAGTGCTCGGAGATTCGGCGCGCGAGCCTGGGGCCGATGCCCTTTATTTCCGAAGCCAGGTAGCGTTCTATCGCGACCGCACCGGCTGGCCGCAGCGTTTCAAAATCTACGACGTGAAACTGTTCGCCGAAACGCTGATGCTGCTCGAAGCCGCCTTGCGCGCGGATGGTCGAGCCAACTTCGAGACCCGCGAGATTTCCGACGACCGTAACGCGGCGGAAGTCGCCATGCTCCTGCGGCACGACGACAACGGCGACCGAGTAGCCGTTCTTGTCGTTGACGAACAGGACCTGATCGAGGATACCCTCCAGCGTCTCGTTCGCTTGAACTGCTTGTGCCACGGATAGAGGATTACGCGCGCCGCGCGCCGCGTCCAGTTGACGGCGATGCGCGCTTCGACCGGCGGCGGTGAGATAAGACTTCAGACTTCGATCGTTTCCCAGTGGCCGGTCTGGAAGCGCCAGACTTTTACTGTCGAGCGGACGACGTAGTCGGCGAGCAGGGACCACCAGATGTAGTTGATGCTGCCGCCGTGGTACCAAATCAGAATAGTGAGGAAGAGCCGCATTCCGTAAAAGCCGGCGAGCGAGCCGTAGAGAGGAAACTGCGAATCGCCCGCGCCGCGCAATGCGCCGGTGATGGTCCAGTCGATCGCCATCAGCGGTTGCGCGGCCGCCAGCGCGTACATGAATTGCACCGTGTACTCGATGACCGTTTTGTCGTCGATGAAGAGCGCCGCGATAAAATGGGCGAAGGTGATAAACACCAGACCCATGGCGGTCATCAGCACGATCGACATCCTGGTCGCTTCCCATCCGGCCTTGCGCGAGAACTTCGGGTCGCCCGCACCGAGCCCCTGACCGACGAGAGTCGCGGAGGCGGCCGAGAATCCGAAGCCAGGCAGAAATGACAGCGCGAGGATCCGCACGCCGATGAAATATGCGGCGATTTCCTTGGCCCCGTAGCGCGCGACGAATCCGACGTAGGCGACGAAGCCGAACTGGATCAACAATTGCTCGATGGCGGCGGGATTGCCGACGCTGAGAATTCGCCAGCCGAGGCCGAAGTCGGGCCACAGCCCCTGCCATCGGAAGTTCAGGACCATCCCGTCGATCGAGAGCGCGTAGAAAAATAAAATTCCGCCGATTGCGATCGCGAGCAAGGTCGCGACCGCCGAGCCGTCAACGCCGAGCGCGGGAAATCCGAGCTTGCCAAAGATGAGCACGTAGTTGAGGAAGATCGCGAGCACGTCGATAATGCCGCCGATCCAGAGCGGCGTGCGCGTGTCACCGGCGCCGCGCAACGCCGATGCGCACATCAGGAAGATTCCCTGGAACGGCTCAGACAGCATCACGACCTGCAAATAACGCGCGCCCATGTCGGCCATCTCGCCATGCACCTGGAACAATCCCATCAGCGGACGCGCGAAAATGATTACGGGGATCGCGATGATCGTCGAAACCAGCACGCCGAAGACGACGGACTGCTTCAGCACGTCCTCGGCACTGTCACGATCGTTCGCACCCACGTAACGCGCCACCAGCGCGACGGTGCCGGTACCGACGGCCGCGATGCCAGCGCGCACCGCGCCGAGGATTTGCGTCGCAAGTCCGACCGCGCCGACCGCGTCCGCGCCGAGCCGTCCCACCATCAGCATTGAGGAGAGGCCGAGAATCGAATCGAGTCCGAATGACAGGATCACCGGCCACGCGAGCGCCCACACCTCGAAGCGGATCCGCTCGATCGGTGGCAGGGTCATCGCGACCCCGCCCTGCCCGCCGGCTTCGGGGACCGCCTCGAGAAACTCGGACATGATTGTGATCAGTTACGCCAGCACAAGGCGCTATAGTCAATGGACCATGTTCGCGGCGGCGCGTGCACGCGCGAACAGGTAAAGATCGTGCGCGCGCGCGGAATCCGCTATATCTCGCGCGCTGGCGGAACGGGGAATCTCGATGACCGATGGATTGCGGCGACGGCCGGTTGAAATCTTCGCGGCGATCTTCGTCGCCGCCGGCATTACCTACGCGTATCATCTTGGCACCGATCCACTCGGCGCGAGCGAGGCTTACAGCGCGTGGGCGGCGGCAAAACCGGGAGTCGGCGCGATCGTTCGCACGCCGGTGCTGCACGATCCAGGCAAGCAGGTCTTTTACTACGTTGTGCTTCATTACTACGCGCGGATTTTCGGACTGAGTGAAATTTCATTGCGCTCGATGTCGGTGATCTTTTCGCTGACAACGCTCGTGCTGGTGTTCGCACTCGGCTGCGAAATGTTCGACGACAATACCGCACTCGCGGCAACTACAATGTGGGCATTTAACCCGCTGGCTGTGGTGTTCGCGCACGCCGCGCGAATGTACCCGATGATCCTGACGCTCGCGCTCGCGCAACTCCTGTCGTTGTGGAGGGTGCGCAAGCGCCCGAGTGCGAGCCTCGCGGTGCTGTGCGGTATCGCTGGCGCCGCGCTGCTCTACACTCACCTGGGCGGCATCCTTTTCATCGGGGCGGGAGTGGCGATGCTAGTGCGCGACTTCATACGCGGGCGGCGAAATCCGATGGCGTGGCTGGCGATGGCTATAACGCTCGCACTGTTCGTCCCGTACTGGCCCGTGGCGCGCGAGCAGAGCGAGACACTGATCGCGGGCCATTGGCTCGATTGGATCGGAACCGCGTATCAGTATCCACTCTCCATCAAAATAGTATTGGCACTCGGAGCGGCTGCGATAGCGGCCTGGTTCGTATTTGGCGCGACCGCAGAATCGGATCGTTACGACGCACTCCGCTGGCTTGGTGCGTGGACGATCCTGCCGGGACTCATGCTGGCCGCGGGTTCGATCGTGATTCGCCCGATGTTCAACCTGCGGTACATTGCGCCGTCAACGGCTACTCTTGCATTGCTGATTGCGGCCGGAATCGCGCCTGTGAGCGTGAAATGGCGCAATCTGACGGCGGCAGGTTTCGCGCTGGCATGCTTGATCATGGTGCCGTACGCTCGGACCACGCCGCAGCCGTGGCGAGCGCTGGCCGCGCGAGTGGCGGCAGGCGGAGCGTCAGAGCCGGTCTTCTTCGAGTCGGGGTTTGTTTCAAGCGAGAACGCGGCGAACGTCGGCAATCGCGGATTTCCGTTTGGCTATTACTCAGTTCCGTTCGATTACTACTTCAAGGGCGCCAATCCACGAGTAGCTATTCCGGGATTTGATAACGCAGCCGCGCGAATGACTATTGAGGAACGGGTGTCATCGGCCGGCGGAGGATGGCTCGTCAGTTGGAAGGAAGGTGATGCAGTTAATTCCGAGCTTCCCGATCCAAAGCGCTTCAGTGTGATCGAAAAATTTCGCGGCGACCGCCTAGCGTTCTACCGGATCACACCGATTGGCAAATGATGGGCCAAAAAGACTACGCGGCCCGCGAGGTTTGCGGTATCGCCATCGAGCCCGCGCCGACGCGAACCGGCAAAATCACCAGGCTGTAACCGTAGAGCTGCAGCCAGTTCTGGATTTCGACGGAGGTGTGATTGTGCAGGAAGCGGCCGATAAACCCTTCGATCTCGTCGGAGAAGATGAGCTTGCCGGCGAAGAACACTACGTGCGGAAATTCGTGCGCGACTTCCAGGCATAGCCGCCGCAGCTCGACGACGACGTCAGGCGCCAATCCGGCGCGCAATTCGGGATGAAGCCCGAGGTCGGCGGCAAACTGGCAATACTCATTCAAGTCTTCCGTCATCCGCGTCTCGAGCTCGTGCACTTCTTCGGGACCCTTCAGCAGCGCCGCATCCACTTCGCCAACTCCGATGAAGACCACGTTGCGGAACTCGCCCTCGAACAATTGCGTGACTGCGATCAGCGTCGCCAGTCCGAGACCGTTGTAGCCGCTGACCAGGATGGCTGCCGTCGGTGCGTTGGGATCGCGCTTGGCGGGCCCGAGCTTTTTAACGGCGTACAGTTTCGGCAGGATGTCGGCCTCGAGCTGCTCGATTGCCTTCGAAACTCTTTCGTAGTGCCGCCGCACTGTGTAGCACAGCGCGATCAGTCCGCCGGTTATGACGACGGTTACCCATCCACCGTCGTGGAACTTGAGTGTCAGCGTGATCATCAGGATTGTCGCAGTGAAAAATGTGCCGACGCCGTTGATGGTTAGCTTGCGGAGCCATCGCTTCTCGTTCTTGCGCTCGAGCCACCAATGCGTCGTCATCCCGAGCTGCGAAAGCGTGAACGTTACGAATACGTTGATTGCATACAGGACGACCAGCAGGTCTCCCTTCGCCTCGGTGCCGATGAGCAGCAGGATGGCGGCGAGGCCGATCGTGATGACGCCGTCCTGCGTTACCAGCCGCGCGCTCAGATTTGCGAAACGCCGCGGCAGCCATCTGTCAGTCGCCATCGTGGCAAGCACGCGCGGTCCGTCCACGAAGCCGGTCTGTGCGGCGACGAACAGCAGCGCGCCCTCGGTCAACAACGCGAAGGTGATGATGCTCGGTCCGACCTGCAGGCCGAATAACTGCCAGTTGCTCGCGAGCCGCTCGAACATCACGGGGTTAAGCGTCTTGCCGGTTTCGGCCTCGACGTTGAGCAGCAGGTAGCCGATCAGAATTCCGCCCGCGACGAAGGCGAGCGACACCGCCATGTAGATCATCGTGCGCTTGCCGGTCTCGGCGCGCGGCTCGCGCAAAATCGGCAGACCGTTGCTGACGGCCTCGATCCCCGTGTAGGTGCCGCCGCCAAGGCTGTAGGCACGGAAAAAAATCACGGCGAGCGCGAGCATCCCGAGGCTTTGCGAGCTGGCGTGGACCTCGCGCACGGCATGGCCCACGATCGACGGCAACTCGGGCGCGCGGCTCAAGATCGCGTAGCCGACCAGCCAAACATGCATAATGATGAAGGCGATGAAGATGGGCAGGAGCGACAGCACCGATTCCTTCACCCCGCGCAGGTTCATCAGGACCATCAACGCCACGACGAGGAGACACAACCAGAACTTGTAGGGCAGCCAGGTGACGGGCAGGAAGCTGAAGATCGCGTCGGCGCCGCTCGCGATTGAAATCGCGATGGTCAGCACATAGTCCACGACCAGCGCCGAGCCGGAAACCAGGCCGAAATATTTGCCGAGCAATTTGGTTGCGACCAGATAGCCGCCGCCGCCAGTTGGAAACAGATCGATCGTCTGCGAGTACGACGCCGAGATAATGAAGACGGTCAGCGCCATCAGCATCGCGAGGAACACTGCCAGGTATTGATGATGCCCGAGCGCGAGGAAGGCCTCTTCTGGCCCGTAGCACGAGGAGCTCAGCCCGTCGGAGCCGAGACCGACCCAGGCGAGAAACGCGATCAGAGAAAGGCTGTGAAAGATCTCGGGATCGCGGACGTCGCGCGGCGGTCCGATAAGAACGTCGCTCAACGTGCGCTTGCCCGATCTCTCGCTGTTCGAGCTGGTAATCTTCGAGCCGATGGTCGGTGATGTCATTCGAGTGCTGCTGCGGACGGTCCCCTACTGCAATTTGCAAATGTACGGGAAAGCAGCTGTTCCGTATTGCTTTGCGCAATCTTTGACTTTGTCGAGCGTACTAGACAGTGTAGCTGGCGCGCTGCAGTCCGAGCTGATAGCGGGCCGCGTCGATCAGGTTCTGCATCAATGCCAGCACGGTCATCGGACCGGTGCCACCCGGGTTGAGCGTAATCCAACCCGCGACTTGCCTGACGCCTTCGAAGTCGACGTCGCCGACGAACTTACCCGGACCGACACGCCTGAAGCCAACGTCAATCACGCATGCGCCCGGCTTCACCATATCGGCAGTGATCAAGTATGCGCGGCCAGTGTCGGCGCCGACGCAGGGGATCAGGATGTCGGCCTCGCGGCAAATGGCGGCGAGCTCGCGCGTGTGACGATGGCACCAGGTAATTGTCGCGTTGCGCAACCGCCCGCCGAGAATCAGCGCCATGGGCTTGCCGGCAATATCGCTTCGCCCGATCACGACGGCGCGCTCACCATCGACGGGCACATGGTAGTAGTCGAGCAAGGTAAGCACACCGCGCGGAGTGCACGGAATAAAGCGTCCCCACTGACCACGATAAAAGCCGCCGACGCTGGCCGAGCTGACAGCGTCGAGATCTTTTTCCGGCGCGATAGTGTCGAACAGGCGGAAGCGATCGACCGAATCGGGGATTGGCAACTGCAGCAGTATCGCGTTGACGCCGGCGTCGGTGTTGAGTTCCGCGATCACGTGGAGCAACGCGTCGGTGGTCGCATCGGAGGACTTCATCCTCACCGTGCGGCTCTCGCACCCAAGCTCGGCGGCTACGCGCTGTTTGTTCTTTACGTATTGGCGAGATGCAGGATCGTCGCCGACCAGTATCGCCGCCAACGATGGCGTGCATCCGAACCGGCTCTTGAGCTCGTCAACGTGGGCGCGCAACTCTGGCATCAGATGCGCGCTCAGCGCCCGGCCATCCATGATGATCGCAGCCATCGAGTATCAGTCGATTATAGCACCGGTTGGCGGCGAGCAAGCCGCTGTGGACAGAAGCCGGCGCTTGTTGGCAGATCGCGCGCGGTTGTCTCGTTCGGCGCAAACGGGTCTGTTAAGATTTTGCCGCTGATGAATGCGCCCAAGCGCACCGTTCTGTTCGACCTTCACCAAAAACTCGGGGCACGGATGACGGTTTTCGGTGGTTTCGAGATGCCCGTCAGTTACAGCGGGATTATCGAGGAGCATCTTGCGGTCCGTACCTCGGCGGGAGTTTTCGATCTCAGCCACATGGGCGAGTTCGAAATCAGCGGACCGCACGCGCTCGCGACGCTCGAGCGCGCGTTCACCAATTCCGCGGCGCGGCTCAAGCAAGGGCACGCGCAGTACACGATTATGTGCGCGGAGGACGGCGGGACTATCGACGATCTGATCGTGTATCGGCTCGGACCTGAACGCTACTTGCTTTGCGTCAACGCATCCAACGTCGACGCGGATCGCGAATGGATTAAAGAACTCAACGGCGGTCGCTCGAAGTTCGAGGATGTGAGCGACGCCACTGCGCTGATCGCAGTGCAGGGACCGGTGGCCGTCGCGATATTGGCGGTGCTCGCGGATTTTCCAATCGCGGACGTCCCGCGCTTCGGAGTCGCCGGCGGACAAGTCGCGGGAATCACCTGCCTGGCCGCGCGGACCGGCTACACCGGCGAGGACGGCTTCGAACTGTTCGTGGAAAATGCCGGCGCGCGCAAATTGTTCGAAGCGATCCTCGACGCCGGCGCCGGCGCCAATGTCAAACCGGTCGGGCTGGGCGCTCGCGACACGCTGCGGCTCGAAGCGGGGCTACCGCTCTATGGTCACGAACTGGATCGCAATTCGTCGCCACTCGAAGCTGGCCTGGCGGCCTACGTCAAGCTGGGGCGTCCGTTCATCGGAGCTGCTGCACTTACTGCGCAACGCGACAACGCGCTGAAGAAGACATTGGTAGGGCTGCAGACTGACGACGGCAGGATGGTCGCGCGTCAGGGCTACCGCGTCTTTCGAAACGGCGACGAGGCCGGCGTCGTCACGAGCGGGACGTTCGCGCCGTCGATTCAACGGCCGATCGCGATGGCGTATCTAACCGTCGCGAGCGCGAAGAATCTGCCGGCCATTGGCGAGTCGCTCGAAGTTGAAATTCGCAATCGCAAAACTCGCGCGACCATCGTGCCGCGGCCTTTCTATCGGCGCGACGAGGGCCATGCGGCATCAACTGCGAGCGTATGATTGAATTGTCAGGCCAAGTGGAGGCTGCGCGGGTGAAGGACAAGTTGATTCCATGAGATTCATGCCACATACCGACAGCGATATCGCGGCGATGCTCGAGACGATCGGCGCGAAGCATCTTGATGATCTGATCGCGCACGTGCCCGCAAACTTGCGCGCCAGCGCGACAATCGATCTCGAGCGCGGGTGCAGCGAAGCGGATGTCGTCCGGGAGATTTCAGTTCTCGCGGCGCGCAACACCGGCGCGTCCGGATTCACGAGCTTCCTCGGCGCGGGTTACTACCGCCACTACGTGCCCGCCGCGGTGCGCGCGGTCATCGCGCGCGCCGAGTTCGCGACCAGCTACACGCCGTACCAAGCCGAAGCGAGCCAGGGAACTACGCAGGCGATTTTCGAGTTTCAAACGCTGATCACGCAGCTCACCGCGCTGGAAGTTGCCAACGCCAGCATGTACGACGGCGCATCGGCCGCCGCCGAGGCGGTCCTGATGGCGCGACGCCTGATGCCCAAGCGTCCGGTCGTCGCACTCTCGCGAGCGCTGTGGCCGGAGTATCGCGCGACCATTCGCACCTACTTGAGCGCGCTCTCCGGGCTCGAGATCGTCGAAATTCCATTTGACGACGCGACCGGCGCGACCGACATCGCCGCGTTCGATCGTGTCGCCAACGATCGCCTGCTTTGCACCGTCACCGGCTATCCCAACGCGCTCGGCGTCATCGAGCCGCTCGGTGCGATCGCCGAGATGACGCATCGCGCGGGCGCTCTCGCAATTTCCGCCACTGCGGAGGGTATCGCGCTCGGCCTGCTGCGCGCGCCGGGCGAACTCGGCGTCGATATCGCCGTCGGCGAGGGTCAGAGTTTCGGACTGCCGCTTCAATACGGCGGACCCGGCGTCGGCTTCATGGCCGCGCGAACCACTCATCTGCGCCAGATGCCGGGCCGGCTGGTGGGACAGACTCTCGATCGCGACGGTCGCCGCGCGTTTTGCCTGACGCTCAATACTCGCGAGCAGCACATTCGGCGCGAACGCGCGACCTCGAATATCTGCACCAACCATTCTCTGTGCGCGCTCGCGGCGACGGTCTATCTCTCGCTGATGGGCCGCAGCGGACTGCGCGATCTGGCGGAGCGAAACGTCGAGCTGGCGCATCAGGCGGCCGCGGAGCTCGACGCTGCGGGCATCCGCCGGCGTTTCTTGGGACCGTTCTTCAACGAGTTCACGCTGAAGCTTGCGAACCCCACGGCCGCTCTGAAAGCGGCAGAGCGCAGACAAATCCTCGCAGGCATCGCACTCGGTGGCGATTATCCCGAACTTTCCGACGCGCTACTGGTTTCAGTCACCGAGATGAATCGCGGCGACGGGTTCAGCAGACTTGCGGCGGCAATTGCGGAGGTGCGGTGATGGCAAGTGCGGGCAGAATCCGGCCAGTCGCGGTCGTTGAAACTCCTTCGACTCCGGACCATATCGAGTCGGTGGCGGGCGTGCCGCTTATTTTCGAACTTTCATCCGAAGGCCGCCGCGGAACCGACCTTTCGCCGCGCGCTGCCGGCGATCGGAGTGGCGCCGAACTGCTGGGTGCCGAGCTTTGCCGCGAGGATCTTCCCGGCTTTCCCGAACTCAGCGAGCCGCAGGTGTTGCGGCATTTCCTGCGTCTGTCGCAGCTCAACTTCGCGCAGGCCCTTCAGTTCTACCCGCTTGGCTCATGCACGATGAAGTACAACCCGGTCGTGAACGACGAACTCGCGGCGCTCCCGGGACTGGCGGGGCTGCATCCCTCGACTCCCGCGCATCTCGCCCAGGGCGCGCTGGAACTGATTGCGCGGATGGAAGCGGCGCTGGCCGAAATCACCGGCATGGACGCCGTGTCTCTCCATCCCGCGGCCGGCGCGCAAGGCGAGCTGACGGGACTGCTGATAGTCCGCGCATATCATCGCAAGCGCGGCGAAGTGCGGCACAAAGTGATCATCCCGGATACCGCGCACGGTACCAATCCGGCGAGCTGCACGCTCGCTGGCTTCGAAGTGATCGTCGCGAAATCGAACCGGCGCGGCTATCTCGAAGCGGCCGAGGTGCGCCGGCTGGTGAGTGACGACGTAGCCGCGATGATGGTCACCAACCCCAACACGCTGGGAATCTTTGAGCCGGAAATCCAGGAGATCGCGGCTACCCTGCATGAACGCGGCGCGATGCTATATCTCGACGGCGCGAACATGAACGCGCTGCTCGGCGTCGCGAAGCCAGGGCACATGGGCGCGGACATCGTTCAACTCAATCTGCACAAGAGTTTCTCGACACCGCACGGCGGCGGCGGGCCGGGCGCTGGGCCGGTCGCGGTGAAAAAGCATCTCGAGCCGTTCCTGCCCATGCCGCGCTTGAAGCATTCCAGCGCCGGTTACGAATTCGATGGCGAGCGGCCGGATTCGATCGGGCGGATGCGCTCGTTTCACAACAACTTCGGAATGATCGTGCGCGCCTACGCGTACATCCTCGCGCTCGGCGGCGACGGACTGGGGATGGCAAGCCGGCTGGCGATCCTCGGCGCGAATTACGTGCGCAAGCGGCTTCAGCCGCATTTTCCGAGCGCGACCGTAGAGCCCTCGATGCATGAATGCGTGCTCTCGCACGACCTCGAAAAGCGCGCCGGCGTGAGCACGCTCGAAATTGCCAAACGCCTGCTCGATTTCGGAATCCATCCGCCGACGATCTATTTTCCGCTGGTGGTGCCCGGTGCGCTGATGATCGAACCTACTGAGACCGAGAGCAAAGAAATACTCGACAACTTCATCGTCGCAATGGAACGGATCTACGACGAAGCGTTGAACGATCCCAAGCGCGTCAAAAATGCGCCGCAGACCTTGCCGGTCTCGCGCGTTGACGAAGCCCTGGCAGCCCGCCGCCCGATCCTGCGCTGGGAGAAGAAAGCGTAGCGCCCGATTTATCTGGCGATGCCCGCCATCTTGAGAGCGTGCTGGTAATCCTCAGGCCTGTTCACGTTGAGGAAGCTCCGGAGGTCAGTATCGATCTTTCTCAGATCCGCCTCGCCCACTCGTCGAGCGTTGATCGATCCCGCAGCGGCGGTTAGCCGCTTCTCACCGCTCGCCGCGAGCGTGTTGATCTGTCTTGCGCATTGCTTGCGATAAACCGCGTGCAGCGGCTGCAGCTTGCCGCCGACTTCCGGAATAACGGCGTCGAAGTCATTGAGCATAGCGACCAAATCTGCCGCAACGTCGGAATTCAACAGCGGTAGATCGCACGAGCAGGCAAAGGCGACGCCGTGTTCGAGCGCATCGAGACCCCGCCCCAATGCGTCTAGCGGCCCGGCGAATGCGGTCTCGTCATGGATGATCTTCAATCCCGGAATCTCGATGCCAGGTTGGCCAGCCGATGCCGGCGCCGCGACAATCACGATTTCGTCGAACCGCCGTTTGAGCTCGATGACTATCCTGGTGAGCAGCGGGACGCCGCCGAAGTCGAGCGTCGTCTTGGGCTGGCCCATCCGCGAGCTTTGCCCGCCGACCAGCACGATCGCGCCGGCTTCATTCGCTAAGTGCACTACTCTCTGGTGCGCGATTCGCGCGCAACTCGGTGCCGATGATCCGCAACACCTCGGGATGAAAGATCAGCGCGAGATGCCCGACGTCGTGCAGCGTCACGATCCGCCCGAACGCGATGCGACTCATCAGCGCCTCAATCGGCGCCGGCACGATCGGGTCGTCGTCGCCGAAGATCCCGACTTCACGGGGACTCCATTGACCGTATGAATACGGCGAGCCGAGCGTGATCAGCGAGCGCACCGCACGCTTCGGCGCACCAGCCGCGTAGCGCCGCGCCACCGTGCCGCCCAGGCTGTGGCCTATTAGATGAACGCCCCTGCCGCCGGATTTTTCCTCCGCGATGCGCCCGAGTTGCGCGGCGGAATCGCCCAGCGTCTGCCATCGCGGGTACTCGAAATATGTCACGTGGTCGAACCCCGCCAACCTAACGTACGCCGCGAGCGCCAGCAGATTGGAGCGGCTGCCGCCGAAGCCGTGGATGAGAAAGACCGGTTCGCTGGACGGCTCGCAGAAATACGGCTCGCCTCTTTTTACAAGCCAGTCCAGAGGATACGAGCCGATTAGCGCACCCGCAGCAGCAATTTCGCTGATAACAGTTCTCGAGTTCACAGTTCCGCTCTCCCGCGACCTAAAGCTAATCACACCGAATGTCTTCGGCAACCGCCTCCACGGGGGTTTGCGCCTGCTCGTATGACCGGCGCACAATGCCAGAAACGCGACGCCCACACCATCAGTTCCGTGCCGCGGCGCCCAATCGAGGTGACCCCAATGAGCGAAGCCAAGCGGGAATCCAAAGGACCGGTGCGCGGATACTTCTTCGACAAATCGGTGGTGGTAACCGGGGCATCGAGCGGTATCGGCCACGACGTCGCGCTCGCATTCGGCGAACAAGGCGCGCAGGTCGCTTTGCTCGCACGCCGGCGCGTCCAGCTCGAAGAACTCGCACACAAAATAAATAAGGCGGGCGGCAAGGCGCTCGCGCTCGATTGCGACGTCACGGATCGCGCGCGCGTATTCTGGGCAATCGAGCAGGTCAAGGAAGCGTTCGGCAAAGTTGACATCCTGATCAACTCGGCGGGATTGCTCATCACGGACACGGTCGAGCAGATGCGCCCCGATGATCTTGAAAAGATGATGGCGGTAAACGTCTTCGGCGCGCTCAACGCGATGCAGGCCGTACTGCCCGTGATGCGCAAGGCCAAGTCGGGCAACATCGTGAACATCTCGTCGCTGGCGGGACGCCGGGGAGTCAGCCCGCTCGGCGGCTACAGCTCGACCAAGTTCGCGCTGGTCGGAATGACGGAAGCTCTGCGCGTCGAGCTGTTCAACACCGGAATAAAAGTGTCGCTCGTGATGCCCGGGGTGATCGACACGCCGATGGCGCGCAACGCGCTCAAGCACGATCCGCTCAAAGCGGTATCCGCCTTGACGGCGATGCCGCCGCGATTGGTGACGTGGGCGGTGCTGGCCGCGGCCGCGTTCGGGCTGACGGAAGTTGACGTCCCTCCCGGCGCCGCGGTAGCGGAAAAACTCGCGTCACTGTTCCCGGGCGTCACCGACGCGCTGCTGAGCGTCGGCACCAGGATCATGCAGGGTGCTGGAACGCTGATGGGCGGGGGCGCCAAGGCGGAGCAGAAAACGAAGTCCTAGCTGAGCAAGTAGAATCCTACATGAAGTACGGTTTCGACATCTCGTCGAATTTGCCGTACATCAGCCAGACGCGGACGTTGAACGCATGCGGATGCTCGACGGGCTCGCGGCCCACCGTCTTGAGCCCGAGTTGTTTGTACATTTCGTAAAGCGGCTCGACCGGATTGGTGATTAGCAGCTTGGGACGCCGCGAAAAAACAAACAGTCGCGCGGTGTCGGACATCATCTTGACCAGGCCCTTGCCCTGGTAGGTCGGGTCGATCACCATCCCGCCGAACTCGAATACTTCCGACGCAAGCAGCCCCTTGAACAACTGCGCGGGATACAGATGGCCAAGCGTCAGCGGCGCTTCCGCCAGGCATCGCGCCCAAAATGCGCCAATCAGCGGTGGGCGCCGCCGCTCGCTGCCCGGACTTACGGCGTAGAGGCCGAAATGGATCGCGAGCGGCCAAAGCAACATGTGCACTCGCTTTTCCTGCACGTTCAGCATTTTCCAGGTCCGCTTGTGCAGCGCCGCGAGCTCGCGCAAGCCCATCGGAGTTCCGATCGGACGAACTTCGAGCCGCCCTTCGATCTGCGAATACGTCGGCGGACGCAGCGCAGGAGAATGAGGCTCGCGCGGTTCGGGCTTGGGCTTTTCGGGGGGAACGTTCTGTTCGGTAGTCAATTTTTCGGCTGGCGTTTCGGCGGGAGTCGCTGGGACGGCTGCTTGCGGCGCGCGACGAGGCGCTCGCGGCGCGATCATCGCCTCGATCGGATCGTCGTTGTTCTCGACCGCCATCAGTGAACCCCGTCGCGCCGTCGGATTTCCCGGCGATGCGATTTCACACCATCCGCTTACGCCGCCCGCCCGGACGGCACATCCTCACGCCATGAGACGTAGCCCGCCGCCGTCCCTATTGGCCGGACGCCAACCACCACTGGCTCACTGCCGTCAATATAAGGGATTCTTCGGGTCAAGCGAAACATGGTTACATCCCGAAAACGTGATTTTTTTACATTTTGGGAATACTGCACTCCCCGCCGCCAAAAAGTAAAGGGCGCCCGGTTGGGCGCCCTTATCTGACAACTCGAAACTGTTTTCGACTAACTGATCACTAGCTCGTCATTAACCGATCTTGGCATAGACCGACTTGATCTGCGTGTACAGATCGATGGCGTACTTGCCCAGCTCGCGGCCGAAGCCCGATTGCTTGTAGCCACCGAACGGGGACATCGGATCGATCATGCCGTAGGTGTTGATCCAGACCGTGCCGGCCTTGAGCTTGCGCGCAACGCCGAGGGCGCGGTTGATATCCTTGGTCCACACGGCGGCCGCCAATCCGTACGCCGTGTCATTGCCCTGGAAGACAACATCGGCCTCGTCCTTGAATTTAATCGCCGACGCGACCGGGCCAAATATTTCTTCGCGCGCGATCTTCATCTGGTTGTTAACGCCGGTGAAAACCGTCGGCTGGATGAAGTAGCCGGATTCCTGCTTGCCCGGCTCGCCACCGGTCTTGGCGGTCGCGCCCTCCGCCTTGCCTGCCTTCAAATATCCCTTGACGCGATCGTGCTGCTCTTTGGAAACCAGCGGACCCATGCGGGTGTTCGGGTCGAGCGGATTGCCGAGTGTCAGGCCGCTCGCCATCTGTGACAGCGAATCGGTGAACTGATCGTAAACGCTCTCCTGCACGAATACGCGTGAGCCGGCGCAGCAGACCTGACCCTGGTTCATGAAGATGCCCAAGGCGGAGCCGAACACCGCGGACGGCATGTCAGCGTCCGGGAAAATGATGTTTGGCGACTTGCCGCCGAGCTCGAGCGATACGCGCTTCAAGTTGCCGGTCGAGGCCTGTAGGATCAATTTGCCGACTTCGGTCGAACCGGTGAACGCGACCTTGTCGATGTCGGGATGCTCGGCGAGCGAGCTGCCGGCGCCTGGGCCGAAGCCCGTGATGATTTGCACGACGCCCTCGGGCAGGCCGGCCTCGCAGATAAGCTCACCGAGGCGAATCGCGGTCAGCGGAGTCTGCTCGGCGGGCTTCAGGATGACGACGTTGCCGCATGCGAGCGCGGGCGCAATCTTCCACGACGCCATCAGCAGCGGGAAATTCCACGGGATGATCTGCCCGCATACGCCAACCGGTTCGCGCAGCGTGTAGTTGAACATCGAGGGATCGGACGGGTTGGTGTCGCCGTAAATCTTGGTCGCGAAGCCCGCGTAGTAGCGGAAGGTCTCGGCGGCGCCGGGGATGTCGATGTTCTTGGACTCGAACAGCGGCTTGCCGTTGTCGATGGTCTCGAGCTCTGCCAGCTCTTCCGCATGCTTGTCTATCAACTCCGCGATCTTCAGCAGGAAGTGCGTGCGCGCGTGAGGACTCATGCTCGCCCACTTGCCTCCCTCGTAGGCCTTGCGCGCGTGCTTGACTGCCTCGTCCACGTCGGCCTTGTCGCCCTCGGCGACGAGCGCAAGCACCTGCTCGTTGGCGGGGTTGAGGGTTTCGAAAGTTTTACCTGACTTCGACGGCACCCATTTGCCGTTGATGAGAAGTTTTTTGGGCGAGCTCTTGAGGAACTCAAGCGCTGCGCTCGACTTGGCGCCGCGGGTCGCCGATTCCAATGACGCTGATGCTGATGCCATTTTTCTTAATCTCCTGTCGAGAAATGTCGGCGGATTAAAGCCTGGTTAACACTCGAACCATAGTAAATCGAGATGAATTCGGCAAAGCGAAAAGTGGGCGAGCGGCCCTTGCTATTGCTATTGTGAGCCGCAATCGCATCAGTGGCAGTCAAGCAAACACCCCTCATCGCGCAGTACCTGAGCGTCAAGCAGCGCGTCCCCGACGCGATCCTCTTTTTCCGCCTCGGCGACTTTTACGAAATGTTTTTCGAGGACGCCGAAGTCGGCGCACGCGTGCTCGACATCCAACTCACCTCGCGCAACAAGGACGGTGTCCCGCTGTGCGGCGTGCCTTACCATTCCGCGGAACCGTACATCGCCAAGCTGCTGAAGGCGGGCCACAAGGTCGCCATCTGCGAGCAAGGCACGCCCGACCCCAAGACACCCAAGCTGATGCCGCGGCAAATCGTGCGCGTGATCACGCCCGGCACTGTCGGCGAAGAGATGGTGCTGACGGCCGCCGAGAAGAGCTACCTGGTCGCGGTCACCGGCGCGGAGGGACTCGGGTTCACATTGGCAGCACTCGACGTCTCGACGGGCGAGTTTCTCGCTACGCAAGTTCGCGAGGCCTCGACGCTGTGTGAGGAAATCTCGCGAATCGCGCCGCGCGAAATAGTAATCGCCGCGCAGGACGGCGAGTTGGGCGTACTCCTGAAAGACTCAAACTGTCCCCTGACGATGCTCGATCACGAATCGTTCGGCGCCCAGCGGGCGACTGCGGCATTCTCGAATCGGTTCGCGACGGCTGCCGCCGATTTCCACGAATCGATCGCGCATACTGCGGGGATCGCACTGCTCTACGTTGAAGACACCTTCGGCCACGACTTGGCGCATATTGCGGCGCCGCGTCTTTATCGAATAGCCGAATACATGTTGGTCGACGAAACCACGCGGCGGCATCTCGAACTGATCGCCTCGACTGACGGCGCGCGCAAAGGCTCATTGCTCTCAATTCTCGATGAGACCCTGACCGCGGTCGGCGCGCGCACGCTCGCCAACTGGATCACCTACCCTCTGCTCGCGCTCGACACGATCCGCGCGCGGCACGACGCGCTCGAAGAACTCTTCGACGCCGACCTTGGCGGCACTCTCGCCGAATCGTTGAAGCGAATCGGCGATCTCGAGCGGCTGGCAGGACGCATCGGCGCGATGCGCGCGTCGCCGCGCGATTGCCTGCGACTGGGCGACGCGCTCGGTGCGGCGGACTCGCTCAAACAAGCGATGGGCGCGCTAAAGAGCCCTCTCATCCGCGAGCATGCCGCGCGGATCTCGCCGATGCCCACGCTGGTCGCGCAAATCGCGGCGACGCTGTCCGACGAACCTCCCGTCAATCCCCGCGACGGCAACGTGATTCGTGCGGGCCTCAGCACCGAGGTTGATGAACTGCGCGGCCTGGCGTCCGGAGCGCGCGGCGTGATTGCGAAGCTGGAGGCAACCGAGCGCGAACGCACCGCAATCCCGTCGCTCAAGGTGCGCTACAACAATATCTTCGGCTATTACATCGAGGTGACGAAGCCCAATCTCGAGCGCGTGCCGGCCGACTATGAGCGCAAGCAAACGCTGGTCAGCGCCGAACGCTTCACCACGCCCGCGCTCAAGGAACTCGAGCGCAAAATCCTGACGGCGGAATCGGCGCTCAAGGAACTCGAGCTGCAGATTTTCACCAAGCTGCTGCGCGACTTGCAGTCGCGCGCGGCGACGATCCTCGAAACCGCTCGCGCGGTTGGCGAATTCGACGCAGTGATGTCCTTGGCGAAAGTCGCGCGGCATCGCGGCTACGTCCGTCCCACCATCAACACCGGCCTGCGGATTCGAGTCCGCGACGGACGCCATCCGGTGCTCGAAGCCGGGATGCGCTCGGGCGAGTTCGTGCCCAACGACCTCGACGCCGAGCCCGATACGCGCCAGATTCTCCTGATTACCGGCCCCAACATGGCCGGCAAATCGACGTATCTGCGCCAAGTCGCGTTGATCGCGATCATGGCGCAAATCGGCAGCTTCGTTCCCGCCGCCGAAGCGACTATCGGGCTAATCGATCGCGTGCTGACGCGAATCGGCGCGCGCGACGAACTTCGCCGCGGCGAGTCCACCTTCATGGTCGAGATGAGCGAGACGGCGCGCCTGCTCAAGGGACTCTCGGAGCGCAGCCTGTTACTACTGGACGAGGTCGGCCGCGGCACCAGCACCTTCGACGGACTCGCGATCGCATGGGCCATCGCCGAGTACCTGCACGATCAGACGCGCGCCAAGGTGCTGTTCGCGACGCACTTCCACGAGCTGACCGACCTCGCGCGCGAGCGCCCGCGCGTCAAGAACCTCAGCATGGCGGTACGCGAATGGGGCGACGAGGTGATTTTTCTACGTCGGGTGATCGAGCAGCCGTCGTCGCGCAGTTACGGTATCGAGGTGGCGCGCCTGGCGGGAGTGCCCGATTCGATTATCAGCCGCGCGCGCGAAATTCTCGCCAACCTCGAGCAAGGTGAACTGGACGAAGCCGGGATGCCGCGAATCGCCCGCGACCGCCGCGCGAAAGCTCCAGCGCCGCAGCTCGGTCTGTTCTCTCCGCGCGACGAACGTATCGTCGATGAACTGCGCGCACTCGACATTGAGCGGATGACCCCGATGGACGCGCTGAATGCCCTCGCCCGCCTGGCCGCCCGCCTCAAGCAGCAGGGGTGACCCCTGCACCCCCAGTATTAAGACCGCCCGCCGTTGGCGCGCGCGGCTCCTGCCAACGGCTTAATATTGCGCTACCGTCGCCACGGCCAAGGGTATCCCCTGCACCCAATGTTTAAGCAGCCAAGTGCAATGGCTGTCAATTTCTTGGGAAGTGGTCAGAAATGGCGCTGTTCTGTTGGAGTTTTCACGAAAATGTTCACGTGAAACGTTTTTTTGTTCAGGAGAACAAATCACGAATAATGGGTGGTGGCGTGGCGATCACTTCCAACGGTCGTTATCCTTGTGCTGGGTGGAGGGGTGCAGTAATGCGGAGATTGATGGCGGTGGCCGTCGCGACGGTGATGATTTGTGCGATGGTTGTGGCCGCGCGCGCCAGCGTTCCCGCGCCGGTTCTGACCTCCGCGCGAATCGAGCATCACGGTCCGACTCTCGAAATCCATTTCGGATTCAGCGGATTAGCTCCACCCCTCGATCTCAGCACGCACGGCAGCGAACTCTGGATCGAACTGGCGCGCACTCATGTCGCGATCCCTCCGCGCCCGCTGTTCGGTTACGAAACGGCGCCGATCGCCAGCGTCCGCACGATCGAGTCGGATGGCAAGTCGCGAATCGTGGTCGAGGTAATTGGCAAGGCCGACTACGCGATCGCACGGCTCAAAAACAGAAATGAAATTGTGTTGCGAGTCGCATCCTCCGGCGCGGATCCATATATCGCGGCTCCTATCATTGTTCACGATGACGCGCCGCATCGCCCTGCCCCATCCGCCGCGCGCCCTGTGTCATTCGCGCCGGCCGAGAACCCTCGTCCTGTCTCTGTCGCACAACCGGTCGCGCCAGCCAATGCGAATGAGGACAATCGTCAACCCGGTCACTTCCTGGTGATGATCGATCCCGGCCACGGCGGCTACGATCCCGGCACTCAATCGTCCGCCGGCGCAATGGAGAAGGATCTCGCGCTGCAGATCGCGATGCGCCTGAAGGCCGCTCTGGGAGCCCGCGGTATCCGCGCCGAGCTCACGCGCTCGACCGACGTTTTCATCAGCCTCGCCGAGCGCACACGAATCGCAAATCGCGCCGGCGCCGACCTGTTCGTGTCAGTGCATCTCAATTCGAGTCCGAACACCGACACGACGGGAATCGAAGTTTATTACCTGAACAACACCACCGACCGCGCGACGATTCGGCTGGCGCGAATGGAGAACGGCGGCGCCGACGGCTATGGCACACCGGACGCCTCCAACTTAAACTACATTCTGACCGACCTGCGGCAGAACTATAAGGCGTCGGAAGCAGCCTCTCTGGCCCGGATGATCGACGCGCAGACGGTCGCCGATCTCGATGCCGGACTTGGACTGAACGTGAACGCGCTGGGAGCGAAGATGGGACCATTTTATGTGCTGGTCGGCGCGCATATGCCGGCCGTGCTGATCGAAGGCGGCTTCATGTCGAACGCCGCTGAGGCGACGCGGCTCGCGGCGCCGGATTACCAGGACCTGCTGGCAGGCGCGATCGCCACAGCCGTTGCGCACTACCTCAACGCCGATCTCGCGGTGGGAAATCTGTGAGTCTCGTCACGGGCGCGAATCGCGCCGAGCCGGTCCACGCAACTGCATCTTCGCCGCGCGGCCAGGCCGCTCTGCTCGCGCAATTCGTCTCGAGCAAAACGCCCGGCGTCAATGCGCGCACCTATCTGGAATCGGTTCGCGCCGAGTTCGCCGAGCGCCATTTCGCCGGCGCGAGCGGCAGCGAGATCACGGCCGCGATGACGGCGGCGATGGACGACCTGCTGCGCGCGCTTTATTATTACGCGGACGCCGAGCACGGCCGCCGATCGCCCAAGCTCAACCAGAAGATTGCGGTGGTCGCGCGCGGCGGCTACGGGCGTGGCGAGCTGAATCCGCAATCCGACGTCGATCTGTTGTTTCTGCACGACTACAAGCGCGGTCCGTACGCCGAAGTCGTCACCGAGATAATTCTGCACGCGCTGTGGGACGCGGGGCTGATCGTGGGGCACGGGGTTCGCACGGCCAAGGAATGCGTGCGGCTGGCCAACGAGGACCTGAAGGAAAAAACCGCGATCCTCGACGCGCGCTTTTTGTGCGGCGACGAGAAGCTGTACGCCGATCTCGACGAGCTGCTCATCGCCGAGGTTCTCAATCGCAACCAGGACAAGTTCTTCGCCACCAAGCTCGAGGAAAGCCGCAAACGCCACGCCCAGTACGGCGATTCGATCTACCTGCTCGAGCCGCAGATCAAGGAAGGCGAAGGCGGGCTGCGCGATCTTCACACCGCGATGTGGCTGGCCAAGGTCAAGTACAAGGTCCACTCGCTCGAAGAGCTGGTGCAGAAGGCCGTCATCACCGAGCCCGAGGCGGCCGAAGTGATCGAGGCGCGCGATTTTCTCTGGCGAGTGCGCAACTCGCTCCATTTCCTGACTGGCCGCCACTTCGATCAGATCACTTTCGAGATGCAGGAACGGATCGAGCCGCTGCTCGGCTTCAAGCCCGAGGACGGACAGGCCGCCGGTTCCGCCCTGATGCGTGCGTACTACCAGCACGCGTCGACGATTCACCGTTTTGCCGAAGGCTTGATCGCGCGCGTAACCGAGAACAGTCCCGGCGGACGATTTTTTCGCCGCACGCCAACGCGCAAGATTCGCCCTGGTGTAATCGTCCAGGGCAGCCTGCTGAGTATCGCCGAGCACGATTTCTTCAAGCGCGATCCGCTGAACTTGATCACAATATACGCGGACTGCCAAGCGCAGGACGTCAGCCTCTCTGGCAGCACGTACCAGTTGGTGCGCGACAATCTTGGCCTGATCGACGACGATATGCGCAAAGACCCGCGCGTCGCCGAAGCTTTGATGACGATTCTGTCCGCGCGCCGGCGCGTTGCCGAAACCCTCGAGGCGATGCATCTGTCGGGCGTGCTCGGCGCAGTCATCCCCGAGTTCGGCAACCTCTACGCGCGCGTTCTGCACGACCTCTACCACATCTACACCGTCGATCGGCATTCGCTGGTCGCCGTACGCGAGCTCGAACGCCTGCGCGCCGGAGAGTTCAAGGACACCACTCCCCTGCTGACGGAAGTCGCGCGCGAGCTCCCTCACCTGCCGCTCGTGTTCCTCGCGCTGTTGCTCCACGATATCGGCAAGGGCCACGGTCATGATCATCATGAGCGCGGCGCCAGCCTGACCGCCGAAGTTTCGGATCGGCTGGGACTCAACAGCGAGGAAATCGATCTCGTCGTGTTCCTCGTCCGCAACCATCTGATGATGTCGCAGGTCGCGCAGAAGGGTGACCTTGACGATCACACCACGGTCGAAGAATTCGCGCGCGCCGTCGGCTCGATCGATCGCCTCAAAGCGCTCTACCTTCTCACCTACGCCGATATGCGCGCGGTCGCGCCGAAGGTCTACAACAACTGGCGCGATATGCTGCTGAGCGATCTCTACATGCGCGCGCTCAAGGTTCTCGAGCAGGGCGATCATGAGGCGGTCGATCCCGCGCGCCGGCTCGCGACCGTCAAAGCCGCCGTCCGCGAGACCCTGCTCACCGCGTCGGCTCCTGAAGCCGACGTCAGCACGTTTCTCGACGAGATGCCCGACCGCTACTTCTTCACCGTGCCCGAAAACGACATCCCGCTGCACTTCGAGCTGATGCGCTCGCTCGAGGACCGCCCGCTGGTTTGCCGCATCAGGCATTTCCCCGAACTCGAGTTCAGCGAGTTCATCGTCGTGACACGGGACCGGCCGGGACTATTCTCGATGATCGCGGGCGCGCTGACCGCCAACAATCTCAACATCTTGTCGGCCCGAATCACCACGCGCACCAACGGTATCGCGATGGACGTGTTTCGCGTGTCGCATCAGATGGGCGCCGTCTCGATGGCACTGGAAGACGACCGCTGGCTGCGCGTGGAGCACGATCTTGAACGCGTCATCACCGGCCAGCAGGATATCGCGGCGCTCGTCGCCGCCGCGCATCACGTGCAGAGCGCCGGCCGCAAATTCGTGCGCCACGTGCCGACCGAGGTCACCGTCGACAATCGCACCTCCGAGCAGTTTACCGTCATCGACGTGTTCACGCAGGACCGCGTGGGCCTGCTGTTCGCGATCACCCACACGCTATTCCGGCTCGGCTGGCGGATTCATCTCGCGCGCATCTCGACCAACGCCGATCAGGCGCTCGACGTCTTTTATGTGAGCGATCGCGATGGCGGAAAAATCGAGGATCTCGATCGGATGCGCGAGCTGCGCGCCGCGTTGCTCGAAAAGGTAGAACAGAATCCCCGCGCAGGAGCACCAGCGTGAGCACCGCCGGCTGGGACGAGCTGATCGATCGGCATCTGTCGCGCCAGGCAGTCGAGCGCGGGCTCAGCCGCCATTCGATGGAGGCATACGCGCACGACCTCAGCCTTTTCCAATCGTGGTGCCGCGAGGCTGGCCTGACGCCCGAGCGTCTCGACGCCACCGCGCTGACCGCGTACCTCGAGGCGCTCGCGGACCAGGGCTTCGCCGTCAGCTCGCAGCGCCGCCATCTCGCCAGTCTGCGCGGGCTCGCGCGCGAGCTGGTGGACGAAAAGATTATCGAGCGCGATCCCGCACCCGCCGTGAAACTCAGGCCGCATCCGCGCAAACTCCCGCGCACGCTCTCGCCCGGCGATATTGAAAATCTTATCGCCGCGATCGACGCGCAAAACGCGCGAGGACTGCGCGATCGCGCGATGCTCGAAATGGGCTACGGCTGCGGGCTGCGAGTTAGCGAGCTGGTCGGGTTGCAACTGCACCAGGTGAATCTCGCCGCCGGCGCCGTCGTCGTGCTCGGCAAGGGCAGTAAGGAGCGGATGGTGCCGATGGGCGGCGCGGCGATTCGCGCCTTGGAGGCCTACCTTGATCGCCGAGATGAAATTCTAAATCCAACCGCTGGCGGCAAGCGTGGCAGAAAGAAAGTTCCGCGTCGCGTCTCCGCCGTTTTCATCACCCGGCTCGGCCGCGCGATGACCCGGCAGGGATTTTTCAAGGCGCTCAAAGGATGGGCCGCCGCCGAGCCGCGCCTGGCATGGATCAGCCCGCACACCTTGCGCCATTGCTTCGCCACGCATCTGCTCGAGGGCGGCGCCGATCTGCGCGCCGTGCAGGAGATGCTAGGTCACAGCGACATCTCGACCACTCAAATTTATACGCACCTATCCAAGAGCCACTTGCGCAAGGTGCATCGCACGTTTCATCCGCGCGCGACCCGCGCGAGCGCGGCGGAAGGCACGGACTGACTTGGGCGATCTGAACGGAACCATCGCGACCATCTGCATCGTTGCGCCGCCGATCATGTTCGCGATTATCGCCCACGAGGTTATGCATGGTGTGGTAGCGCTGCGGCTCGGCGACGATACCGCTCTTCGCGCCGGACGCCTGACGCTGAATCCGATTTCGCACATTGATCTCTTTGGGACGATCATCCTGCCGTTCGGGCTGTATCTGTTTGGTCTGCCCGTGCTCGGCTACGCGAAGCCTGTCCCCGTCGATTTTCGCGTGTTGCGCGGCGGTCGGACTGGAATGCTGAAGGTGGCGGCCGCCGGGCCGCTGACGAACTTCGCGCTGGCGATCGTGAGCGGACTTCTCCTGCGCGCGATGCCGGCCCTTGTTCACGGCTCGCTCGGCCCCACCGTCGTCGAGCCGCTTGCGCGGATGCTGCAGGCGTCGGTGATCGTCAATGTCGAACTGGGAGTCTTCAATCTCTTTCCCGTGCTGCCGCTAGACGGCGGCCGCGTGTTGTTCAGCATTCTTCCGATCGCGGCCGCGCGCGCTTACGCGCATACCGAGCGCTACGGCTTCCTTATACTGCTGGTGCTGCTATATACGCATTGGCTGGATATCGCGATCTATCCGGTCATGAATTTTGCGCTGGGCGCGATCTCCTGGATGGTGCAACTTTGAGCGACGACGCCAACACGCCGCCCAGGCTCGGTGCCGACGCCGGCGTCCGCTTCCGGCTCCCGATTTACGAGGGCCCGCTCGACCTGCTGCTGCATCTGCTCAAGCGCGCCGAGCTCGACCCGCACGAGGTCACCGCCAGCGTTATCACCGAGCAGTACCTCGCGTGGCTCGAGTTGCTCGACCAGTTGAACCTCGACGTCGCCGGCGAGTACCTCGTGATGGCGGCGACGCTGCTTCTGATCAAGTCGTTCGCGATGTTGCCGCATCCGGAGCTCGCCGACACCGAGGAAGCCGAGGAGCTCAAGCGCGATCTGGTCGAACGGCTGCTCGAATATCAGCGCTATCGCGAGGCGGCTGAAAAGCTCGCCGAGCGTGCGCTGCTTGGCCGCGACGTGTTTACCACACCCGGCGAGACCGCGCCCGAAGACGCGAACGCCCGGCAGTACACCGTTTCGATTTTCGACCTGGTCGAAGCGATTGGCGCGGTCCTCAAGCGCATCGCCGACAAGACCCCGCGCGCCATCGAGCTGCGCGACATCCCGGTGGCGGAGTGTATCCCGCGAATCTTGCGTGCGCTCGAAGGCACGGGACGAATCCAGTTCGCCGCGCTGTTCGAGGATGCAAACGATCGATCGCTCGTAATCGCGACCTTCATGGCGCTGCTCGAGTTGATACGCCGGCGCGAAGTTCGCGCATTTCAGGAAGTGCGCTTCGGCCCGATTTTTCTCGAGCGCGGCGCCGCGGCGGCATGACGGAGGTTGAGTGGAAGAAGAGCGACTGAAATCAATTCTCGCAAGCCTGCTGTTCGCGGCCGGCGAGCCGGTCTCGCTCGCACGGCTGACCGCCGTTTTCGACGACCTCCCGCGCGCGGCCGTGCAAAAGGCGCTCACCGAGATGGCCTCGCAGTACGCCGCCGAAAACCGAGGCATCGTCATCGACGAAGTCGCCGGCGGCTACCAGATGCGCACGCCGAAGGACCACGCCGGCTACGTTCGCAAGCTGCTCGCCGCACGGCCGCCGCGCTTAAGCCGCCCGCTGATGGAGACGGTCGCGATAATCGCGTATCGGCAGCCGATCACTCGCCCAGAGATAGAACAGTTGCGCGGTGTTGACACGGGAGGCGTGCTCGAAACGCTACTCGAAAAACGGCTGGTCAAAATTGCCGGCCGCAAGGACGCGCCGGGCCGCCCGATAATTTACAAGACCACCGACGAGTTCCTGGAACTGTTCGGACTGAAGGACCTTGAAGGCCTGCCCGACCTGTCGGAGTTCCGCGAGATCGAGCGCGCCGTCGAACAGGCCAACACCGGCCCGGTGGAAGGCATCGAGACTCATCCCGAGGATTCCGCCGCGACTGCGGAGAGTCTTTCAGAAGAGCCAGCCGAGCCGGAGACTGAGACTTCCGACGACGACGAGACCTCGCACTGAATCGGAGAACCGACAATGCACCGATTCCGACTACTTCTTCTAGTGGCACTGACTTCCTTTGCCTTCGCGCGATCGTCGTCGGCTGAGCAAAAGCCGCCGGCGGCGCCCGAGAATGATCCGCTCTATATGCGCGTAGTCGCGATGCCTTACCCACCCGAGGCGCAAATCCTCGACGGCGCCGGTCATCGTCATTCGGCCTACGAGCTGTACGTCACGAATTGGGGCAAGACCCCGTTGAAGATCACCAAGCTCGATGTTCAAGGAAAAAACGGCGACGACGTCGTAGTGAATCAGTCGGCCAACGGCAAGCAGCTGGCCGCGATGTTCGTGCCGGTGGACGGTGATGGCACCAAGCCTAACGATCCGGCGCTGAAGCCCGGCGCGACCGGCGTCTTCTTTATTTTCGCCGAGTGGACTCCCGACCAGGGCGATCCGGACAATTTTGATACCGCCATTACGATCGAGCAGCACGGCGAGCGCGCCGGCTCCGGAACCATTCACGCCGCCGCGATCGATTTGAACCAGGACGACCCGATCGTGATTCACGCTCCGCTCCGCGGCAAAAATTGGCTCGCGGCCAACGCCCCCTCGAACACCTCGCCGCATCGGCGCGCGATGCTGCCGGTTAACGGACAGCCGCACATCGGCCAGCGCTACGCGATCGACTGGATTCAGCTCAGCGGCGACGGCAAGTCGTTCACCGGCGATGAGCGCAAGAACAGCAGCTATCACGCATGGGATCAGGAGATATACGCGGCCGGCGACGGCAAGATCGTCGAGGTCAAGGACGGCATTCCCGAGAACGTCCCCAACAGCAGCAAGCTCGCCGTGCAGATGACCTATGACACGCTCGCCGGCAATCACATCATCCAGGAACTCAGCGAGGGGCACTTCGCCGCGTACGCACATCTCCGGCCCGGCACGCTCAAGGTGAAGGTGGGCGACACTGTTCACGCCGGCGACGTGCTCGCGCATCTGGGCAACACCGGTAATTCATCGGAGCCGCATCTGCACTTCCAGGTCTGCGACTCGCCGTCGTTCCCGGCCTCAGAAGGTCTGCCGTTCGCGATCGATCAGTTTACCTACGAGGACTACAAGCTCGACAAAGCGCCGAAGCCCGCGCTAACCGTCATGTCGTCCCATCCGATGACCAAACAAGAACCGATGGAAGACGAACTGGATTCGTTCTAGACGCCGGTGTCTTCGAACACGCCCGTCTCCGGCGTGTAGTTCTCGAAGCGCGTGTAGTGGTTGATGTACGTGAGCTTCGCGGTGTCGGTGGGGCCGTTACGCTGCTTGGCGATGATGATCTCGGCGACGCCCGGCTCCTTGCTCTCCTTGCCCTTGTACATTTCTTCACGGTAGATGAACGCGATCACGTCGGCGTCCTGCTCGATTGCGCCCGACTCGCGCAAATCCGCTAGCATCGGGCGCCGATTCTCGCGCGACTCGACCTGCCGGTTGAGCTGCGACAGCGCGATCACCGGCACCTTGAGCTCTTTCGCCAGCGCTTTGAGCGAGCGCGAGATTTCCGCGATCTCTTTTTCGCGCGACTCGCCCGGCCGCGCCGATCTCATCAGTTGTAGATAGTCGACCACGATCAACCCAAGGTTCTTGGCCCGTTCGCGCTTGAGCCGCCGGCACTTCGCCTTGAGCGTGATCGACGTCGTGTCCGACGAGTCATCAATATAGATGTTCGACTCCGACAATCGCGCTGCCGCCTGCGCGAGCTTGGGGAAATCGCGCTCGCCCAAAAAACCCTGCCGCGCCCGCGCGCTGTCCACCCGCGCCTCCGAGCACAGCATGCGCAGCACAAGCTGCTCCTTGGACATTTCCAACGAAAAAAATGCGACGCCCACGGGAGGGTCCGCATCCATCGCCGCGTAGGCCGCAATATTCAGCGCGAGCGCTGTTTTGCCCATGCTGGGACGGGCCGCGATGATCACCAGGTCCGACGCCTGGAAGCCCGCCGTGATGCGGTCGAGATCGATGAACCCGCTCGGCACGCCGGTGATCATCTCGCGGTTTTCATACAGCCGCTCGAGGATCTTCAGCGACTCGCGCGTCAGCTCGGACATCGTGTGGAACGACGGCTTGATCCGCCGCTCCGAAATCTCGAAGATGCGATGCTCGGCTTCATCGAGGAAACCGTCCACGTCCGAGGGCGCCTCGTACGACGAACTCGCGATGTCAGTCGCGATCGAGCCGAGGCTGCGCAGGACAGCCTTGTCGTGCACGATTCGCGCGTAGTGCGCGACGTTCGCGGCAGTCGGCACTACAGACGCCAGCTCCGCGATGTACGCGGGGCCGCCGATCTGCTCGAGCACGCCCCTGGTGCGCAGCGCGTCCGTCAGCGTGATCGCATCGACCGGCTGGCTGTGGTCTGTGAGTTCCGCCATCGAGCGGAAGATTTGGCGATGCGACTCGCGATAAAAGTCTTCCGCTGACAGGATTTCGAGCGCGTGGTTAATCGCGTCATTGTCGAGCAGAATCGCGCCCAGCACCGACTGCTCTGCTTCGAGATTCTGGGGAGGAACGCGCTTTAGAATATCGTCCGACGATACCGCCACCTGACCACCACCTCCTCAACAACCGCGCGCTCTGAATTTCAGGAGCGCCGATTATTTCTTATGCGATGACTGCGTACAACTATTACACCAGCCGCAAGCCAACGGTTGTCACCAAACCGTCCACAGCCGATGCACAGTCGACTAATGCGAGCGCCGCCGGCGCGGACGATTCATCGCGAGCATCGGTCCGAGCGCGACGCCGAACATGAAGCCGCCCACGTGCGCCCACCACGCCACTCCCCCCATCGTCCCCGCCCTGCCCCCTTCTTCAAGTCCCGCGTAAAGCTGCACCGCGAACCAGAACAGCAGGTAGATGACCGCCGGAATCTCGACGAACTGGATAAAAATGAAAATCGGCAGGATCGTCAGGATGCGCCCGCGCGGGTAAAGGATAAAGTACGCGCCGAGCACGCCGGCAATCGCGCCGCTCGCGCCGATCACCGGCACGGTCGACTCGGGCGCGATCCACACCGTCGCGAGCGCCGCCGCGATTCCGGCGGCGAGATAAAAGAACAGGTAGCGCAGCGCGCCCATCCGATACTCAATAGCCGCGCCGAAGATGAACAGGTACAGCATGTTGCCCGCGACGTGCCAGAAACCGCCGTGGATGAACATCGACGTGACGGTGGTTATCAACGGCGCGAGCGCGCCCACGCTGCGATGCGCGTTGGCCGAGAGCTCTCGCGTCACCGCCGCCGGCACCAGCGCGAATCGCTCGACGAAAGTCGCGACGCGAGCGCCGAGCGACAGTTCATAAACGAAGACCGCGATGTTCGCAGCGATAAGCGCGATGTTGACCGGAGTCAGGCGGCGCGGCGCGGCGCTATCGCGAAGTGGGATCATCTAAACATCAGGCCGAGCACCTAAATTGATCGACCGGCCGAGCAATACTAGCGGCGCGCGGCAGCCAGGCGCGAGTCGGAGCGTCGTGCAAAAAGCGCGTCTATATGGATTCTGTGAGACGTCTAGGTGGATATTCGACCCCAAACGCAATGGGCTCCGCTAACACCTGAGGCGAGCGGACGCCGAAATTGAGAAGGCAGAGGGAGTTGTGGGCGACAGAAATGGGTGCAGTTCGATCTGTTCTTTCTATGACATAATGTCACTGTGCGAACACAGGTAGTTGATGTTATATCTCGGCGGGTGATCTGGTCGCGCCGAGCTACCGGCGTCGCGATCGCGATGTGTGCCGTCTTGTGCGCGCAAGACGGCCTCACGAGCGCGCAGCCAAGTCCGCCTCTCGCTAATAGCAAGCTCCGTGCAGGATTGTCGCCAAAGAAGGTCGATTTCGGCAAATTAGCGGCAGGGACACAAAGCAGTCCGCAAACTGTCACTTTCACCAACAGGAGCAACGTCGAGTTGTCGGCTCCGATCGTAAGTATCAGCGGCACCGGCTTCGGCCTCGATTCGAATGGATGCACGGGAGCAATGCCCCCGGCAGGTAGCTGTCCGGTCTCGGTCACGTTCACGCCGCCATCGAAGGGCAAGTTCAAACATGGCCTGCTGACGTTTACCGACGCAGCGGCCAAGAGTCCTCAAAGGGTAAAGCTCATCGGAATTGGTTTGACAGGAACATCGGCCTCGGCAACCCCACCGCGTCGCCGACGCTGACCGCGACTCCGATCCCGACTGCGACCGCAACAGGGACCGCCGCCCCAACCGCTACCGCGACCTCGACTGCGACCTCGGCTTCAACTGCGACTCCGACTTCGACTCCAACCGCAAGTCTGACCGCAACTTCCACTGCGACATCAACTCAGACCGCATCAGTGACTCCAACCTCGACTGCGACCACAACTGAAACCGCAACTGCGACGAGGACCGCAAGTGCCTCCGGCTCTGCTACCTCAACCGCGACCAGATCCGCAACTGCCACTGCGTCAGCGACACCAACCGCAACCAAATCCGCCACTGCCACTTCAACACTTAACCCGCCTTCGACCGCGAGCGTAACGCCGACTGCGACCGCCACTGCCACGCCGACCGCAACCGCCACGCCGACCGCAACAGCTACGGCAACGCCGACGCTCACAGCGACACCGACTGCAACTCCGACTCCAACCGCCACGTCGACTCCGATCTTCAACGTCGTCTTCGTGACGTCAACCAGCTCCAACGGTGACTTGGGAGGCCAGGCCGGCGCCGATGCGGACTGCGCGAGCCTCGCCGCAGCGGCAGATTTGTCGCCGGGCACCTACAAGGCATGGCTCTCGACTTCGACCATCAACGCGGTCGCCAAACTGGGAAGCGCGCGAGGCTTCATCCGCCCCGACGGTCAACCCTTCGCCGACCAGGTTTCAGATATCGCCGGCGGCAGCATCCTGAATCCGCTCAACCTGGACGAGAGCGGTGGTGATGTCGGGCGTCAGAACGTCTGGACGGGCACCAACGACGCCGGAACAGTGAACGGCTCTACCACCTGCGGCGACTGGACGATCGGTAGCGGTAGCTCATTTGGCGAGATGGGTTTGAGCACCGGTGGAGCGGGCGCGTGGAGCGACGACGCAACCGAAACTGCTTGCCTTGCGTCCGCACACTTCTATTGCTTCGACACCAGCCACGTCAGCACGCTGACAGTGACTCGTGTGCCCGGGCGAATCGCATTCGTGTCCAAGGGAAGATTCGCCACCAGCCTGGCCGTGTCCGGCGCCGACGCTCTCTGCCAGAGCGAGGCAACCGCGGCCGGTTTGGCAAATCCCACTCAATTCCTCGCGCTGCTATCCACCTCGACGACGTCCGCCGCATCGCGCTTCGATATGTCGGCGATGTCAGCGCCGTATGTGCGGCCCGACGGCATCGAGATCGCCGACGCGCCAACGCTCGCGTCGGGCGCCACTCTCGCAAGCGGCATCTGGCAGCACGCCGATGGCAGCTACGTAACCGAATTCGCGGCTGCTGCGTGGACGGGATCTGCGGCGCCAAACGTCACCGGCACATTGGCTACCACCTGCCAGGATTGGGTCACGCTGAATGGAGCGGATACCGGGTCCGAGGGCGTGAGCAACGTAACGGACACCTGGTGGAGTCCCGGTGCGATCGCCTCGTGCGGCAACCCCGCACCGGTTTTCTGCCTCGAGCAATAGGCCACGGGCGATTCATTTCATATTTTCTCGCTTGAGCCGGACCCCGATGTATGCGAGAAAGATCGCCGGATCGCCGTTCGCGTCAAACGCGATCCGTGATCGCTACGCGCTCGTCAGCGGACGCGAATCTCTTAACGGAGGTTTCAATCATGGAAGTAGTCTCGAATGAAGTGTCGGTTCGTACCGGTGCCGAGAAGATGCCGGCGCATCTAGCGCGCCCCGCGTCCGGCGGTCCCTATCCGGCGCTGGTCGTCGTGATGGAAGCGTTCGGCCTCAACGATCAAATCCGGCGCATCACCAATCAGTTCGCCTCCGAAGGCTTCGTTGCGATCGCGCCGAATCTTTATTTTCGCCAGCCCAACAACGTCGTCGGCTACAACGATTTGCCTGGCGCCTTTCGCCTGATGGGCTCGGTCAACGACGATCAAGTCGTCGCCGACATGGGCGCCGCGATCGATCACCTCAAGGCGTTGAAGGAAGTGAAGCCCGCATTCGGCACCACCGGATTCTGCATGGGCGGCCGTGTTGCTTTCATGACCGCATGCCGCAATCCCGCTGTCAGAGCCACCGCGCCTTACTACGGCGGTGGGATGGTGAAGTCCCGGCAGCCGGGCGTGAAGCCGCCAATTGAATTCGTCAGCGGACTGAACGGCCCGGTGCTCGCCTTCTTCGGCGGCAAGGACGCGTTCATTCCGATCACCGAAGTGGACGAATTTCGCGACGCCCTCAAGAAAGCCGGCAAACCGGCCGAGGTGGTCTTCTACCCCGACGCCGACCACGGCTTCATGTGCGACGATCGTCCGTCGTTTCATCCGGTGCACTCCAAAGAGGCGTGGGCCAGGACCATCGCGTTCTTCAAAGGGTATCTCGGCTGAAAATTCGTGGTCGCGTTTTGTTGAAATTATTTCGGCGGGCCGGTCTTTGCCGGCCCGTCTATTTTCTCACGATTGCGAGCGCCATTGTCGCGGCCACGGCATGCTATTCGTCCGACTACCGCCGCACGATGAAGGCGAACGTGTCGCTGCTCTCTGATATGTCCGACAAGCTCGCAGACTACTGCCGCACTTATTTCAAGCTCGATGATCGTCAACTGTCGTCCGAGGAGATGGGCGAGTTCTATTACGCCTTCAACAAGGCCAACGCGTTCTCATCCTCGACGCCGCGCGAGTCCTCGCGCCCGTCGCATCGCGACTTCGTGAAGTTGCTGAACGCCTACGAGAAATTCGCGCACGCCGCCGACGAGTACCGGCTCGGCGGCAAGTCCGACCCGGCCGTGCTCGCGTCGCTGCTCTCGCAACATGACCAAGTCCGCCACCTGGCCGGCAAAGTCACCGAAGACTTAAAGAACGAGCCCGACTGATATTTCCCGCACCGCTCAACCATTCCAGTGGTTGCCGTATTTGTCCAGGTACGCGACCTCGCTCACCGGCCGCCGCTTGATCGGGCCGAACTTCCCATCCGGATATCCGATCGGCATCAGCGCGTACGTCTGCACTTCGGGCGGCAGCCCCAATATCTGTTTCACCTCGTCCTCGAAGAACGTGTGAATCGTGGTCAGCACCGTGCCGAGACCGAGTCCGCGACAGGCGAGAATAATATTCTGCACAGCGGGATAGATGCTCGAGCCCGAGGTTCGCGCCAGGCTTTTCATCGCCGCGGCGATCTCGGGCGGAAGTTTTGGCGGCGCTCCCGTCGGCGCGGTCTGCTTCAGACATGCGAGCAGCAGCACCGGCGCATCCGCCATGTGATCGATCAGGTAGGTCGCCGAGGCCATCAGCTTGCGGTAAGCATCCTCGCTCATGTGCGCGGGCTTGACGCGATTCGCGTATAGCTCCATCAAAATTCCGCCGCCCTTGCGATACACGTCGCCGATTTTCTTGCGCTGCGCCGCGTCCTTGACGATCACGAACTCCCAACTCTGTTGGTTGCTGCCCGACGGCGCACGAATCGCCGCGTCGAGTACCTTCGTGATCACATCGTCGGGAACCGGATCGGACTTGAATCGCCTGAGCGATCGCGCGGAGTAAATTGCCTCGAAAAGTCCTATCTCTGCCATCGGTAACGCTCCTGATTCGGATTCGGATTGTTGCTCAGCCGGAGAATGCATCCCCTGGCGAAAAAAGAAAAGCGACCGCGCGATCGCAATCGATCGCGAGCCGCTTTTTCAATAGTTAATCAGCCGCGTTCACACGGGGGTGCGATTCGCCTTGGGAGAAGACTGCGGACCCATCAGCGTCTTGTAAACTTTCTTCGCATCCGCCGGATCGCTCACCATCGGCCCCGGCTGATCGTGATGCTTCATGACCTTGTCTTCTTCGGTGAACGCCCGGACCGTCGCGCAATATTCGAGCAGCAGGCCGTTGGGATCGCGAAAGTAGATCGAGCGACACCATTCGTGATCGACCACCGGCGTCACCTCGATGCCCTTCCCGATCAGTTCCTCGCGCTTGGCTTCAAGCTCTTTCACGTCGTCGCAATGGAACGCAAAATGGTAGAATGCGCCCGGCAGTCCCTGCGCGCTGTTGATATCGGTCGCCCACTCGGTCGGCACGCCCGGCACTTTTTCCGGACACATGAATGCCACCATGCTGCCGTCGCCGGTGTTCAGAAAGACGTGCTTGATCTTGCCGCCCTCAGCCGGCTCGATAATGTCTGCCCACGCGACTTCCCACCCCAGCTTCGTGGTGTAGAACTCGACCGTGCGATCGATATCGAGAGTCGCCAGCCCCAGATGGTGAACGCCCGTGCGCTTCATAGCCTCGCCTCCAGTGAGTGTTCGGAAACCGACGCCAACCGATCTACTAACACGGCTCAACCCGGAGGCAAAGACTCCAGAACGATCGTTCAATAACCGTGGGGAAGGATTAAGTAGCCCGCTGGTGTTCTACTGCGATGTCGGAGGCGCAGTCGGCGGCGCGCCTTCCTCGGGCGGCATATGATCGTGATCGCCACCGTGGTCGTCGCCGTGCCCGCGATGCACCCAGGGCTGCGTGAAGTCGCGATCGAATATCTTCTGTTGATCCGGCGTCAGCACGCCGCGAACCTGCGCGAGGCCCTGCCAGAACAGGTCATGCCGCTGATGATCGAAATCGCGCCGCGCCTGCATCACCTTGAACCGCGTATCGCGCAGGATGTCGCCGATTCGATCGCGTTGCGCCGGAGTCAGGTTGAGCTCGCGATCCATTCGCTCGATCAACCCGCCCCCCGGCACTCGCAAGTAACGATACCGGTAGGCCATGGTGCTGAGCGCGAACCCAATCAGAAGGCACGAGATTCCGACCAGCACGCCGAACCAGATATTCGACTTAGCTGGCAAGATCGCTCTCTGTCAGCGGCATCTCCGGCGCCAATGGGTCGCCCGCGGTTTCGGAAGTCATGCTCGACTCGGATACCGATAACGCCTCGCCGATCGACTCATCCGGCGTGCGCGCTGAAAGATACGCCGCGCTGGTCGCGAACACAAATATCGCCGCGGCCGCCGCCATCGGGAGCCATCGATTCGGCCGCGACACCTCGCGCGTTACCGACGCAAATCGCCACGGCCTGTCCGCCAGCGAGAACTCGCGCCTGGCCGGCCGCAACGCTCGCGACGCCGCCTGTAGCTCGATCTCGCCATGCAGCACCGGCGCCGTCAGCGCGAACACGCGAAACGCATGATCGCACTTCTCGCACCCCTTCAGATGCGCCAGCAGCTCGGTCCGCCGCTCGGATGCCAGCGTCTTGCGCCACAGCGCGGGAAATTCCTGTCGTGCTTCAAAACAATTCATGACTGTTACCTGTTGCGTCCCGCCGCGAGCCTCCGCTCCGCCTGCTTGCGGAGCGCTTGCCGCGCCCGGAACGCGCGAATTTTTACTTTCGCCTCACTCCATCCAAGCGTCTCGGCGATTTCGCTGACGCTCAAGTCTTCGCTCTCCTTGAGTACCATCACCATCCGGTCCTCGGGTTTGAGCGTGTCGAGCAGGCGATGCGCCAAATCGTATGCTTCGCGCCGCTCTTCGGCCTCACCGACGATATCCTCCGGCGACGCGACGTTCGCCGTCTGCATCCACTGCACTTCCGGCGCGCTGAAGTCCCCGACCAGTTCCTCGGGCCGCCGCCGCCGGCGGCGCAACTCGTCGTAACACAGGTTCACCACTATCGCGCGCAGCCATCCGCCAAACGGCATCTCCGCCCGATACGACGCCAGCGCGGTGTATGCCCGGATAAAACTTTCCTGCGCGATATCCCGCGCCATCTCTTCGTCTGAAAAAAATCGCCGGCATAACCGCTCCACACGAGGCCGATGCCGCCCGGCAAGCTCGGCAAAAGCGTCGTTCTGCCCGCCGAGGACTTCGGCTATCAGTTCCTCGTCGGGTTTGGCGCTCAATCTCCACCCTGCCCTTCGACGCGCCGAGCCACCCAACATAACTGTTTATTAATACGCACAGTCCCGCCAACGGTTACACGATTCTTCGCCGATTTTCCGCCCCCTAGCGGGGACGCTTCCGACCATAGAATAAGGGAGTTGAATCGCCTGGGCCAGACGAACCCGAAACCCTACGGTTTCGGCGGCCCAGTCTCAATCAACGGCAGGCAACGAATGCGGGCTGGTCTCGCGTCGCTCACTTTCCCAGTTTGCGCGTTTGGATACAGCGGTCAATTGACGAGAGACAAGATCGAGTTCCTCGGGTCGTTCCTGTATCGAGACCGAGCGAAACGGGGCGCATCGATACCTTTGATATTAGGATCGCGGCGCTCCAGGTACCTCATCGCAGTGGTGGTGAGCCCGGCCCTGACTGACGGATAATAACGGCGTCCCCTGGTGAGCCGGCACTCGAACCTCACGGCGACGCGTGGCCTGTTGTTGACTGCTTGTAGGGCCTCGACTGTCCCTGGCCACCATCGTCCCCTGCCCAAGTGTACGACCCAAACCCAAATCGCGAGCCAAGGCTCAGTTTGTATACTTCGGTGAGGTGAATTTGGTATTCGCCGTTTTTGGAATCCGCAGCCAGATGCGATCACAGGCGCGTGAATGCTCTCCACACTTTGGGACGGCTAGTACTCGATCGATGCCGTTCGCGTCAGGTCTCGATCGCGACTTCAGTCGCACCCACGGTTGGATTTGAAACCTTGGTCTTTTTTCTCGACCGAGGCTTCTTGACGGGAGTTGTCGATGACACGCGAGCTGCCTGGCCATCCCCGGTCATTGTTTCCGGATGCTCAACGTCGTTGAGTCCGGCCTCACGTTCCTCAGGTTTGGCGAGTATCGCGCTCGGTACAAAATTGGGCCGGTCGTCGCCTTTCAACTGGGGATCGCGGAGTTCAAGATAACGCATTCGGGTGGTAGTGATGCCGACGAAGGCTGGTCCGTCCGTTCCGTTTTTCCCCGCCGATCGACATTCGAAACGGGTGTAGATCATTGGAAAGGGCTCAACTGCCGTGATGGACAGCACCGAACCCGGCCACCACCTGCCTTTTCCCACGCGCACGATCCAGACCCATACGGAGGTACCTGGACCAAGTTCGCAGACCTGATGAGCTTCCATTGGATCAGTCTTCCCTCCAACTCAGCTAGTACGTCGATCACGGTCAGTCATCGCGGTTTTGGCTGAGTCTGGTTTGTCGCCGAGGTATCCAAATCACGCTCGGCATCGGATAGTGCCTCAAAGATTGACTCCGCCGTCGCGGCGTCCATCAAGGTCGAAAGCGTTTCAGGCCGCGAACACATCTGCGGCAGCTTTGCCAGCCAGGGCAGGTGCAGTTCGTGATACTTGAGGCCGAGCACGAAAAATAGATGAGTAGCCTTACCGTCGAGAGCATCGAAATCGACGCCGACCCGCGATCGCCCCAAAACCATGAACGGCTTAACCACCTGCTCGGGATGCCGATTGAGCGTGTGCAGGAAAGCAAGCCCGTTACCGGTCGCACTCGGCATGATATTCTCGCGCTCGATAAGTGCGCCGACAAACCAGTTCTTGTCCCTCACCAGCTTCAATCGGCTCGCCAAGTTCGCCAGCTCCTCGATCACTCCGGTTTTTGTGTTCGCCTCGAGGTCGGGAATTATCTGGCTTGGCTGAAAGCAACTTGCGAGATTGAGCAACCTGCGGGCCGCGGGGGCGCCTCTCGAAACGTCGACGCTGCGGGGAGTTACCCCCAGCATTTGATCGTCGAGCCAGGCGTCGAGCATCGCCTTGCGGAATCGCCACTGATTTCCGATTTTGACACCCGGCAGCTCCCCCTCGGACACCAACTTGAGCACAGTCCGCTCATTGAGGTTCAGGTAGGCAGCTAGCTGGCGCACCGTCATCAACCGGTCGACAAGCTCGTAGGAGCTTTCGTTGGCTTTACGGTTAATATTCGGCATTTCCATTAAAATACGTAGGATTACCTAAAAATGCAACCGACTGTTAAAAACTAGGAGAGAAAATCGCAGATGCTCCAAAGTCCTGTAACTGTTCGCCCCTGCTGACGCGAAGTAACGGCAGAGAGACTGTGACAGCCTCTCCACTATCCCGACCTTCAACGACGAACCAGGCCCTACGACGAGCACTCACTTCCTGGGGGGGGAGGTAGGCCCGCCCGCGCCAGGTCGGACGGCGTGTCCAGGTCGAGATTGATTCCTGGATCATTCACTTCGACGTAGGCTACCCGGGCAGCGTCGGCGTCTACTACGTGACGGGCGCCCTCTTCTTCTGGGGCAGATCGGAGTTCGGTGAACATTGCGCGATCGAAAATTACCGGATGGCCGCGGTGGCCGTCGTAGCGCGCGATCACTATCGGCTTGCCCTTTCGATTGTAGCAATCGACTATCGCCCGGAAGGTTTCCACGCGGACCATGGGATGGTCGCCCAGATGCACCAGCGCGCCCGCTGCGTCCGGTTGAATTGCGCTCAGGCCCACCTTAAGTGACGACAGTTGGCCGCGCGAATAGTTTGGATTTTCGACGATCGCGATTCGCGCATCGCGCGGAATCGCGGCGCGGACACGCTCGCGATGCGCCCCGATCACAATCACGACTCGCGGCACCACCACGAGCATCGTCACTGCAATCTGCTCGATAAAGGTCCGCCCGCCAATCTCGAGGAGCGGCTTCGGATAGCCCATCCGCCGCGACTCCCCCGCCGCCAGTACGATCCCCTCAAGATGTTGCGGCATCGAGGCGCGCTACTTCGAGCGTTTGAGGCTGCCGAGACGGACGCCGAGCGTGAACTCGTCGCGCTCGTCGGTGCGGCGCTCGCGGATAATTTCGGCGATGATCGAGATTGCGATTTCCTCGGGCGTCTCGCCGCCAATCGCCACGCCGAGCGGCGCGTGAACGTCGGCAAGGCGCTCTTGGGGAACCCCGCTCTCGCCGATTCGTTCGAGCGTGGCCTTCACCCGGCGGCGCGAACCGATCATCCCGACGAATCCGCACGGCTGCATCAGCGCCGCGCGCACAACTTCCTCGTCGAACGAATGGCCGCGCGTCACGGAAACCAGGTAACAGTGCCCGTCGAGCGCGAGCGAGTCGATCGCGGCCGTGAAGGGCTTGACAATTATTTCGTCGGCTTCCGGGAACCGCTCACGGTTCGCGAATGACGCGCGATCGTCGATCACCGTGACGTGAAACCCAAGCATCGCACCGAGCGCGCACAACGGCACCGCGATATGGCCCGCGCCGATGATTATCAGCCGCTGCGCACCGACAATCGGATCGACGAACAACCGCACGCCGCCATTGGGTTCGAGATGCGTGACGGGTTGAAGAAGGCCGGCATTATCGACCTCGAGCAAGGTGGGAATCGCGTCGGCCGTCCGCTCGACGATCTGCGCGAATCCCGCGGCCGGCAGATCGATCGGTCCCGCATCGCGCGCGCCCTCATCGCGAGGATCGATAAACGTCCGCGACCCGGCCGGCACTTCCGGGCGCGAACCGGGATCAACCACGGTCACCAGCGCGCCCGGAGCGCTGCGGCCGGCGGCGTCGGCCAGCTTGCGCGCGATTGCCAGGTCGCGGGCCGGCGACCACAGATCGACGAAGACGTCCATGATTCCGCCGCAGGTACCGATCTCGCGCTGATCGAAATCGCCGGTAAGATCCACTTCGGTGAGACGCGAGCCGCCGTCGGCGTTTTCTTCAAGTAATACACGAGCTTTTCGGAAAACCTCGGCCTCGCCGCATCCGCCGCCGATAGTGCCGAACTGCCCGTCCGCGCGGACGATCATCTTGGCGCCGACTTCGCGCGGCGTGGAGCCGCGCACATTCACCACCGTCGCCAGCGCGAATGGCTGCCCGCGCTCGAGTGTGCGCAGCGCTTCAGCCCAGATTTGATCGGAACCGCTCATTTCAGACTCGCGATTAGAACTTACCAGAACTCGCACGCGCGATGAATGCGCTAGCGGCGCGTCAGTCTGAGAGCTGGCGCAGAATCGCCTGCGCCTGGAGCAGGCTGTCCTCGGCGGATCTGTAGTCGCCGGATTTGATCGCCGCCTCGCCCTTCTGTTCCAACTGGCTCGCGTCGAAGAGTTGTTTGCGCTTGACGGGATCGGTGGGACCGCTGTCGCGCACGTGCGCCAGCTCGAGCGACACCTCTCGCTCCAGCGTGACCAGTTCCGGCGACGGCGAAGCAGCCATCGTCGGACGACCGTTGGCAAGAGTTGCGAGTGCTGCAATCGCCGCAAAGATGCGCGTGCGCATTCTCATCGAAACGGAATTCTGATCGAAGCAACAGAAGTTTTCCAGCTTAGAGAGTAGGCTGGATGAAGGGCCGGTGCGGATTCTCGGCGATCCCGTAGCGTGTGAGCATCCGGTAGAGCGTCGAGCGCGAAACGCCCAGCAGGTCGGCGGCGCGCCGTCGATTTCCCTCAGTCTCTTCCAGCGAGCGCACCAGGGTCTTCTTGATCACGTCGTCGAGCAGGAAGCCCAGCGGCTCGGTGCCGAAATCTATCGTGGGCAGGCGGTGCGCGACTGGTGCGCGCGTATGCCCGTTGGCGGGCGGTTCCTCATGCGGGTTCAACAACTCGGCGCCGGTTCCGTCGACGACCTGTTTCGGGGAGATCGGATACGACGATGCGATTGTTCTCGCTCAAAATAACGGCGCTCTCGATGGCGTTGGAAAGCTCCCGGACATTTCCCGGCCATTGATACGCGCATAGAACGTCGATGGCGGCGCGAGAGATCTCCGAAACGTTTTTGCCGAACAAGCGGTTGTATTGCTCGATGAAATATCCGATGAAGGCCGGAATCGCCTCGCGGCGCTCGCGCAGAGGCGGAATGAAGATCGCCGCAGCGCTCATGCGGAAGTAGAGATCGTCGCGAAACTGTCCCGCTCTGACCATCGCACGCAGGTCGCGATTCGTCGCCGCGACCAGACGGAGATTGACCTTGTAGCAATGCGACGAGCCGACGGGCTGAACCTCGTGCGTCTCGACCGAACGCAGCAGCTTGGGCTGGAGCTTGAGCGGCAATTCGCCGATCTCGTCGAGAAACTGCGTGCCGCCGTTGGCCGAGCGGAAGTACCCCTGCGACTCATCGCGTGCGTCGGTGAAAGCGCCGCGGACGTGGCCGAATAGCTGCGACTCAGCCAGCGATTCGACCAGGTTGGAGCAGTTAAGCGTCACGAAGGGACCGTTTGGAACTGGACCCAACGTATGAAGCGGGCGCGCGACCAGTTCCTTGCCGGTACCGGATTCGCCCGAAATCAGCACGGTCGCTTTGTACGGACTCAACTGCGATACGGATTTCAAAACCTTGCGCACCTGCGCCGAGCGTACGACCATGCCGCCGAGCCGGTCCGCGCTATGCACGAGATGCGCGAGCGAGACCATCTCGGCCCCGTCTCCGTTGGCAGTCGCGCCTTTCGCGGGCTGAGTTCCTGAAGCCGGAGTATCGATATGCTGCACCACGCTTTTAGAGCAAAAGATGGACCATCGTGTCGGAATCGGGACACTCATTGAACGGTTGTCTGCAATAGGCACAGTTGCGCAAACGACCGAATGCCACTGGCGATGCGGCATTTCGATGCCGCCGAGCGGTCAGAATTCGACATCGGTTTGCCGCTATTCGGATGCCGATTGGTCGACGGGCGTTACACGCCGAGGACGTCGGCCAATACGCGGGCCGGATGGTCGCGAGGATCGACCTGGTCGTACACGCGTTCGATCTTGCCATGCTCGTCGAGCAGGAAACTCACGCGCTCGGGATACCGCGCGTCACCTCCCGCGCATGCGCCGTATGCAATCGCGACGGCATGATCGGTATCGCTGAGAAGTGGAAATCCGAACTCGTAACGGCGGGCGAAGGCGGCATTGTCTTCGATTGAGTCGAAACTCACGCCGACGACGCGGATGTTATTTTTGTCGAAGTACGATTGATGGTCGCGAAAGCCGCGGCCCTCGAGCGTACACCCGGGCGTGTTGGCCTCGACGAAGAACCACAACAGCACCTTGGCGCCACGAAGACTTTTCAGAGCAAGACTTCCGCCGTCATGCGAGGCGAGCGTGAAATCGGGGGCGAGCTCTCCGACCTTGATCACTTCAATTCAATAAGGCGCGGAGTTGCGCCAGCGCAGACTCGCAAGTTGGATCGCCGGGTGCGATTGCGAGTGCGCCTTCGAATTCGTCGATCGCCCGCTTCACCATTCCCTTGGCAGCGTAGATTTTCCCCAGGTTCATGAACGGGTAATGACGGGGATCGTAGCGCGGCGCGAGCTTGGCCTTCTCGAGCCACTCTATCGCCTCGTCGGGCTCACCCTTGGCGAGCAGATATGCGCCGATATCGTTGTAAGGATTGCCGAATGCGGGATCGATTTCGATGGCGCGATGACATTCCGCGATCGCGTCGTCAATTCGGCCCATTCCCTCAAAGGCCCATCCGCGAAACGTGTAGGCTTCGGCGGTCGGAAATACTTCGATCGATTTGGTGTAGAGTTCGACCGCGCGCTCGAGGTCGTGGTTCATGTGAAAGCGCATCGCCTCGTTCCACAACTCGAGGGCGTGCGTGCGCGGTTCCGAATCGGCCATGCTCGATCGATATTGTGCTGATCCGCCTACGTCAAGAGAGCGGCTAATGCCCAGGTACGGCGGTTAGTGCCCGCATGATCGTAATCATGGCGGGTCCGACGATCACGCTCATCATAGCGGGCAGGATGAAGAGCACGAGGGGAAAGAGAATCTTGACGGTGGTTTTGGCGGCAGCTTCTCCGGCGCGGAGCCGCCGAGTGGTGCGCATCGTGTCCGAGATCGAGCGCAGCGCGGGGCCGATTTGCGCGCCCAGCTTTTCGCTCTGCACCAGCGTGGCGGCCAGAGGCTTGATGTCTTCGACCGCGGTGCGATCGGCGAAACTTTTCAGCGCCTGGCCAAGCGTGCTGCCGGCGGCAAGCTCGGCTGACACGATCGACAGCTCGGTCCCGATTTTGAGGTTTTGGCGCTGCGTTTCCGAGCCTACGATCTTGATCGCCTCGCTGAGACCGAGTCCCGCTTCGACGCAGACTACGAGCAAATCCAAAACGTCGGAAAGTTGGCTGGCGATTTCCTGCTGGCGCTTCCTGGCCAGCCGGCCGATGTAATAGCTTGGGGCAAACGCACCAACGCCCGCGCCGACCAGCATGAAGACGAGCGGCTTGATGCCGGTAAAGCCAAACGCAATCGATGCGACCATCGCAATGAGCGCAGTTCCGGCGGTCGATGAGAGACGGGCGAAGTGAAAGGTGCGGACGGCGCGGGGGCCGGGAAAGCCTGCGCGGACCAGGGTCTGTGCGAGCTTCTCGCGCTCGGGACTGTTCAGCGGGGGTTCGGGAAGGTGCTTTGCGACCCATCGAAACAAACCGTTAGCAAACGAGTCCGACTCCATGTCGACGTTAGCGGGATTTCCGTAGGTGACGCGCATCTTGACGCCCATCTCGGTGATGCGATCGTCAAACGGGCGATTAATGCCGTAGATGGCGGCGTAGATCGCGACAGAGATCGCGCCGAACAAAAGGAACACCGTAAGGCTCGCGTAGACTGCCGGCATCGTTGATCTCTCAGTACTTGACCTTGAGCAGCTTGCGGATTGTCAGGAACGCCATGACGTCCAGAACGGCGGCGACCTCGAGAATCTTCTGGCCGCTCGGATCGAAGAAGAGCGTGTTCGTGTAGCTGGGCTGGATGATGCTGAAAGCGCCGAGCATCACGATCGGCAGGAACCCGACCAGTATCCCACTCATCTTGGATTGGGCCGTGAGCGCCTTGATCTGCTGTTGCAGGCGCTGGCGGGTGCGAACGATTTCCGAGAGCCGTCCGATTATTATCGCGAGCGAACTGCCGACTTCCGATTGCACGCGGACGCCAACGACCAGCAGCCGGAGATCCTCCTGCGGCACGCGCTTGAGCATCTCTTCCAGCGCGCGCGCCAGCGGGAGGCCAAGCCGGCTCTGTTCGATGGCGGAGCGGAATTCGGTGCCGATCGGATCGGCGAACTCCGACACCACCACTTGCAATCCGCGCAGCAGCGAATGGCCTGCTTCAAGTGACGACTTAATCAAATCGAGCGCGTATGGAAGTTGCTTGGCGAACGCCTTGAGGCGCCGCTGCCTGCGCACCCGTACATAAATGATCGGCAGGCTTGCCAGAGCGGCACCCATCACGATCGAGATGAGTACGTTGCCCCAAATCGCCTGGCCCGCGAACAGTCCGGCCGTCAACATCAACAGGATCACGAGCAGAACATCGGCGATGCGGGCGTAGATGCCGGCCTGCCAGAGGTTTTCCTCGAGCTTTTGCAGCAGATTGAGGCGATAGAACCAGCTCAGAAATTCCCGTCCCGTCAGTCGGCGGCGATCGGTCTTGGTGATATCGTCGAGCGCGCTCACGTCGGGCCGCGACATGCGCCGCATCACGGTGCGATTAACGCCGGGGCGATTGTAGCGGCGCATGAACCACAGCGCGCATGCCACCAGGAAGAAGCCCGCGACCGCAGCCGGAATCAGCAGGTCGTCAAAGTTCATCGCGCAGCCGCTTTGATCACCTTCGACTCGGTCTTGTAGCCGGCCGTCTCAAGACGGTTGTTGTATGTCGAACGAATGCCGGTCGATCGAAAACTGCCGTTGATTTTTCCCGTGGCGGTGGTGTCCGCGCGGGCAAACTCGAACAAGTCCTGCATCATGATCATCTCGCCTTCCATCCCGCTGATCTCGGAAATCTTCATGACTTTGCGCGAACCGTCGGAGAGCCGGCTGACGTGAACGATGATGTTGACGGCGGATGCTATCTGCTGGCGCATCGCACGCTGCGGAATCGAGACGCCCGACAGCAGCATCATCATCTCGAGCCGGCCCAGGCCCTCGCGCGGGCTGTTGGCGTGGATGGTGGCGATAGAGCCGTCGTGGCCGGTGGACATGGCCTGCAACATGTCGAAGACTTCAGCGCCGCGGACCTCGCCGACGACGATTCGGTCGGGGCGCATTCGCAGGCAGTTTTTGACGAGGTCGCGCTGGGTGACCTCGCCGCGCCCCTCGAGGTTGGACGGGCGCGTCTCGAGCCGCACGACGTGAGGCTGTTGCAGGGAAAGCTCGGCGGAATCCTCGATTGTGACGATTCGTTCGTTTTCGGGAACGAACGCGGACAAACAATTGAGCATCGTGGTCTTGCCCGAGCCGGTGCCGCCGCAGACGATCACGTTGAGGCGCGCGCGAACCACGGCGAGCATAAACTCGACGAGGTCCCAGGTGAGAGCCTCCTTTTCGACGAGCGCGCCGATGTCAAAGCGATGCTTGCCGAAGCGGCGGATCGAGAGCGCCGGGCCGTCGAGTGCAAGCGGCGGAATGATTGCGTTGATACGCGAGCCGTCGGGCAGGCGCGCATCGACCATCGGCGACGATCCATCGACGCGTCGGCCGACGCGCGACACGATGCGATCGATAATAAGCATGAGATGCTGGTCGTCCTGGAAGACGACGTCGGTGACATGCAGCTTGCCGTGCTTTTCGACGTAAACCTGGTCGTGGCCGTTGACGAGGATGTCGGTGATCTCGTCGTCGCGAAGCAACGGCTCGAGTGGGCCCAAGCCGAGCAGCTCGTTTTTGAGTTCCTCGATCAGCCGGCCGCCGTCGATGTCGGTCAGCAGGCGGCCGTCTTCGTTAAGAATCTCGTTGATCGCGGCGGTGACTTTGGTGGAGACCATCGCGGGCTCGAGGGTCTCGAGCTTGGAGACATCGATAGTCTCGAACAGTTTGTTGTGAACCTTGACCTTCAGGCGGCGCGAGCTGTCCGCGATTGCGTCCTTGCGCCGCCGCACCGTCGCGCCGATGAGCGAGCCGCCGGCGCTGGTGGAGTCCTGAGGGCGTGTCCCCTTGCTCGTATTCGACAGCCTGTCGGTCAGTCCCATCTTGCATTACCTCTTTGACTTCAGTGCGCAGACTTCAACGCGTGCCGAACGCCGATCTGAGCCGCGACATGAACGTTTCCTGGGGAGCGACGGGCTCAGAGCGCGGCATTACGAGCGCCGCCAGCTCGAGCATCGCGCGCGCAACCGGGGAATGCGGCGCCACCTGGAAAAGGTCCTGCGCCTTCATCTCGATGGTTTCAAAAGTCCAGTCGTCGGTTGGAATCTTCGCATAGATGGCCTTGGCGAGAGTTGTTTCGATGGCCTTCTCGGTCAGGGGATGCGCTGGGTTATAACGATCGAGAATGAAGCGCGGTTCGAGCGTGGTCAGGCCCAGGCGCTCGAACAGATCGATGAATCGCCATGCGCATCGCGCGGCCGCGATCGACTGGTTAAGCACGTAAAGGAGATGGTCGGAGCGCTCCCATGCCGCGACACTGTTTTCGTCAACATGGTCGCCGCAATCGACGATCACGTAGTCGAACAACTGGCGGATCAGATCGAGCACCGTGCCGACCGTGATGTCGGAAACGAGTTCGCCCTCCTCGATGCGCTTGGGCGCGGCGAGCAAATAGACGCCCGATGGATGCTTGGTCAGGGCGGATTCGAGCTGGATCGAATCCAGCTTACGGTCCAGCCGCACCAGCGGCATTATGGTTACTTCCGGATCGAGGTTGAGAAAGACCGCGAGGCCACCGGTCTGAAGATCAAGATCGACCAAGGCCACGCGTTGATGCAACGACGCGAGCGCCAACGCGAGGTTGGCAGCCAGCGAGGTCACCCCAACGCCGCCAACCAGGCTGGCGACCGAAATCACCAAGCCACCTTCGCGCCGCTCGGTGCGCCAGCGCGCTTCGCTTACTTTCAGCAGGGCGCGGGTGGCCTCTCCCGGGTCGAGCGGGATGAACAGAATCTCGTCGGCGCCCGAGCGCAGCGCCCGTTTCATGAGGCTGGGCGAGCGCGCGGTGAGCAGGGCGAGCAGAGTTGGGCGCGGCGAATGGAGCGACTGGCTCTGGAGAAAGCTCAGGGCAGCCTCCTCGTTGCCGTTGACCATCACCAGGGTTGCGTCGGGCGGCGCAGTCGCATTCTCCGAGAGATTCGCGGCGGTGGCGGCCTCACCTTCGACGATCTCGAGTTGAGGTTCCGCCAATCCCGCCAGCACCGTCTTGAGCTGGGTGCGCTGTTCGCCGGGACCGCCGACCAGCATGACCTTCATAGTGCTGCGACGACCCTCGCTCTTCGATCCGTTGAATGGCACTCGATCTTTCTCCGTAGCGCTGCGCCTAGAAGCGGGGCCGGGCCGCATCCGGCGGCTCGATCGGTTTGGTCTTGATTTCTTCCGCGCTCAGTTCGCCGCGATTGGTGGGCAGGAAAACCTGCCCGCCCTGAGGCAGCGGCCGGATTATCTCAGGCGTCACGCTCATCACGAGGTCGCTCTCCTGGTCTGAGTAAGAGGTGGTGCGAAAAAGACCCCGTACCCACGGGATGTCGCCGAGGTAAGGCACCTTCTGCACCTGGGAGGTCTTTTGATGGAGGATGAGGCCGGCGAGAATCAGCGTCTGGCGGTCCTTCAGACGCACCATCGTCTCCGCGCGGCGGGTCACAAAGGCCGGCACGGTGAAGCCGAACAGACTAACGCCTTGAGCAAAGTCCGGCTGGGATACTTCGGGTTTCACCAGCAACTCGATATCGTCGCGGCCCACGACGGTTGGAATGAACTCGACGGAGGTGCCGTAGGTTTTGAAAACGATCGTCGAGTTGAGCGCTTGGGCAATTACAATCGGGATTTCGCCGCCGGAAAGAAATTTGGCCTTCTCACCGGAGTTCGCCAGCAGATGCGGCTCGGCAAGAATTTTGCCGAGGCTGTGATTCTCGAGAAACTGGAAGAATGCCTGCCACATAACGTCGGCATTTTGCGCGGCCAGGCCGTAGGTCATCGTCGAGGACAACAACAGCGGGATTATCTGGCCGCCAGCCGGCAGGACTCCGTTGGGCGAGGTCGTCCCTGACAAAGATCCTGACGAAGCTGAGCTCTGAAGAGTGCTGCTCGCGTTGTAAGGTGTCGCGACGGTGCCCGGCAGACCTACCAGCGACAGGCCCATCTTCGAAAATGCAACCGAAAGGTTAATTCCCTGATTTTCGAGCTTCTGGCGGTCGAGCTCGGCCACGATAGTGTTGAGCATCACTTGCTGGCGGCCGCTGGCGTCGATGCGCACGGTGCGTTCCTGGTAGCGTCCGTTGGCGTCCCAAACTGCGAGTGTGGTGAAGCCGGGCTGATGCGCAACGAGGTTGAGCTGGAAGGGATCGATCACCTGCACGTCGGCAATCTTGGAGTCGGCGACCGAGATGCGCGTGACGCGGCGCTGAAAGTCGATAACCTCCGAGGTGCCCATCATCAGAGAGATGGCGTCCGCCGGCATATAGTGCTTGCCGCCGGAGACAGTGTCGCTGCTGTAGCCCGAGCCTGAATCCAGCACCGAGGGATCATTTCGATACTGACCGGCGCGCGATTCGAGTGGCCCAACTGATTGACCTGGCTCGTAGGCTTGCACGCCACTGCCGGGTTGAGGAGGCACACTCCATGTCGCATCGTTGTAGGAAGGCGTTTTGGCGGGGAGCGTCACGCTGTAAGGAACCGGCGACGATGGCGTCGAGGACGACGAAATGGTCGCCAACTCCGGCGTTGCCGATGGTGTCGACGTGGACGCACCGGCGCCCGGCCGCGAGTCGAGTCCCTCATCGCTCAACGACCGCGGCGCCTTGCCCGGTGTCAGCGGCGCGCCGGGCTTCGCGACCGCGAACGCGTTGACGTCGTAGCTGACATCCCGATCCGAGGTGTTGGTAACGGTAACTATCCAGCGGCCGGCCGCGGCGCTGAGCATGGTGAGCTTGCCCGGCGGCGAGTCGTAGCTGACGAAGGCATTTGGATTCTGCTCGACCTTAAACGACGGTTTGGTGCCCGGCTTGATATCATTGATGACGTAGGTCTCGCCGGCGTTTATCGAAACCGGAACCCAATCGGCCAGATCTTTCACCTGGGCCCGGGCGGTCCCTGCACTGACGACCAGCAGCAACCCCGCGGACGCGAGCAGCCGACAGAGTGTCTCCGCCGGCCAAATATTTGCGTAAATTTTGCGTTCCCTCATGGCTTCCCCCTTTATTGCCACCTGCGATCACGGAACCTGATAGGTCTTTGGCGCCGCTTCATACCCCGGGTCTCCCGGTCTCAGCGCCGGCAGATTCATCGACGCGCCGCCGTTAATGGCCTCGTTTCGAATCGCTGCGAAGGCAGCCGCGGGCGGTTCGGCGAAGCTCGCGGACCACACCGGCCTGGCAGACGTGACCGGCGATTCCGGCCCGTCAGGCAATTCTGGAGCCGCGGGCATCGGCGGCTCCGCAGCGGCAGGCGCGTCCTGACGCTCTTCAACCGAAGTGCGCGTTCCGATGCCGGAATGCACAAAGGAAATCGCCTCCGACGATTTGCCGTCGCGCATCACTTCGACTCGTAGCGCCGTGGGTCCATGCGCCGGACGTGCGGTCAGCGCAGGCGCCGGCTGTATTTGCATCAGGGGCAGGGTTGCGCCGGTTGAGCCGCTCCGGTGCAGAAGGTCGGTTAGTGCGATCCCGCTGGTCGCGACGATTTTGGCGTCGCTGTAATTGCGCATCGCGAGCCGCAACAATCCCTCGCGACTTGCCAAGGTAAGTTTTTCGGCGTCGACCGGTGTCACCAGCAGCGTGACGACTCTCACTACTTCGGGCGCGTCCTTGACGTGTTCGATTTCCTGGGCGACCGCCAACACTTCGATGTTCTGGAGCACGATGCGCGAGAAGGAAGGCTCCGGGCCGGTGCCCGCGACCGCGACCAGAATGTCGACGCGGGTATGTGGCGCGACGAAGCCTGCGATGTCCGCGACCTCATCCACCGGCACTGACATCGCACGCATTCCGGACGGAATCAGCAGCGGCATGACGCCGGAAATTTTTTCGCCCATGAACAGCTTGCTGGCGACAATCGGCTCGTTGGCGACGAACTCGTTCTTGGCGAAGGAGCCCGCTACCGCCTGCGGATCGGTGAAGGCGCCCTGCGGCACGCTGTCGCGTGACCATCGAGCCAGCTTGACGGCGTCGGGCGCGAGTTTCGCGCCGAGCGGTATGTCGTTGGCCGCGACCAGGACTTCGACCGTGTGCGCCATCGCGCGCTGCACCTCGGACTCGCGTTTTCTGATTGCGGAAAAGACCACAATCGCGGCCGGCACCGCGCCCATTCCAGCGAGGATTACGAACACTATCGGTCGTTTCATCTATGCCCCCATTCTTGCGCTGCCCGCCGCCGCGGACCCGCCCCGTCACGAGCAGAATTCAATCGCTCACATTCCCGTCTCCACCTCCGAATATGCGCGGCGGGGAACTAGGTCCCCGCCGCTTGTCCCGCGCGCCTGGTTTTAGACAGCGTGGGCTTGGGGGCAGCTTTTACGCAGCCGAAAGAGTCGCGGTCACGTTTGCGATGATCGCATTGATCCCGCCTTCGAGGCCCTGGTACGCGATGTAACCGGCTACCGCGATCGCCGCGATAATCAGCACGATCAGTCATCGTCTGACCCTTGCGGCTTTCGCGGATCCCAACAACGAGTTTGTTGATTAACCTCATTGTCGATGTCCCTCCTTGTCGTTCGCCTGAGCGCAATCGACTTGTTTGCGAAAAACCAGTGGTCATTACGCGGCCTTCAGAGTCGCGGTCACGTTCGAGATGATCGTGTTGATTCCGCCTTCGAGGCCCTGGTACGCGATGTAACCGGCCACCGCAATGGCCGCGATAATCAGCACGTACTCAGTCATCGTCTGGCCCTGCTTGCTCTCGCGGACTCTCAGCATCAGCTCGCTGATGTAGTTCATTGTTGATGTCCTCCTTTGCGCGTTTCGTCAGCGCAATCGATTCGTTTCACTGGGATTCCAACGGCACCACTTGTGCCAGCAAACGCTGCGAGCGAAAGACGACGTAGCTGCCTCTAGAGAAACCCGAGCACCCGAATCTGAACCCGCCCGTGTCGCATCGCGTTACATCTAATGATTCAGTCGCTGCCGCGGCGTTACCATTTGTCATCGCGACAGGTAGGCAATAGGCTGCCGCCTTTGCCATAATCGACTCATGCCTCGCCACCCCCGCATCTCGACGCTGCCTGGTGCTTTCGCGCGGATTGCCCGGCATGCGGCAGTCGCGGGCGCGCTTGCAGTTGGACTCTCGGCATGCGCCCCGTCGGCGCTGACCGCAGCACGCAGCCAAATTGCCGCCGCCAATTATCCGGCAGCGCGTCAAGAATTGGCCGCTTTGTCGGCGCGCAGTGACTTGAGTGCGAGCCAGCGGCGCGAAGTGATGGACGACCTCTGTCTCTGTGATTTCAAGATTGGCCGCCCGACCTACACCCTGGCCGAGCAGCGCAGCGTCTGCCTCGACGCGTCGAAGGTGCCCGGCAGCCAGAGCAGCTCGATCATCGCGCAAATCGACGACGCTGAGCGCCGCAAGCACGCCGACGAGGTCGAAGCCGCTCTGTCCGCTCATGACCTGGCCGACGCCGAGCGCGCCGCCACCGACTATCAGAGTTTGCCCGGCGGCGATCCCGCGACGATTTCGCGATGGTCGAAGCAAATCTGGACGTTGGCTGACGCCCAGGTCTTCGCCGATTCCACCGCGAAGAAGCACTCGCTCAACGCCGCTATCTCCGAGGCGCGCAAGAACCATCCGAACGTCCAGCACATGGACAAGATCCAGTTCACGCGATGGGTCGTCGAGACCGCGACGGTCTCGGGCACCGCCGTTGCTTCGAGCGTCGAGATGAAAGACTCGACCTTGAAACTCTCCGTCGACGACGCCAACCTGCAGCTCGCCGCGCTCAGCCTCGATCGGCTCGCCACGATAAACGACGGGATGGCGGCGCGATGCGGTTGCGACGCGCGCACCAACGTGGCCGTCGCCGAGACCGGCTTCCCCGCCTACTTCATCAGGCTCGATCCAGAGACAAAAATGTCCGAAGTAATGATCCTGCCGCGCGGCGATCGCGCGATTGCGTCAGCCGTCTCGAACTAAACCCACAAGCTCCGTCAAGCTTCCGCGCTCGCTCCCGCCCTGCTTAGTTATAAAAATGTTTTGTGGTAATCCTCTCGCTGACTGAGAGGGCTGCGAAAGAATCTTGTACGCAATTATGCGGCGCTGGTGGTTGACGATTGCCATTGCCATTGCGGTGGCAGGCTGCGCGCCTGTTGCCGCGCTCGCCAACGACTGGGGGATGGGCGATTCGAATTCCAGGATTCCCCCGAGCAGCGTCTTCGATTCGGTCTCGACTCCGGCCCACGAGATCAACACGCTCGCGTTCTTCGTGGTCTCGATCACGACCGTTATTTTCCTGATTGTCGCCGGCCTGCTGACTTACAGCATCGTCCGTTTTCGCGCGCGTCCCGGCGACGACGGCCGTGAGCCGCCGCAGGTGTACGGCAGCAATCCGATCGAGTTCGCATGGACGACGGTCCCCGTCATCATTGTATTGGTCCTCATCCTCATCACGGCCCGTACCATATATACGGTGCAGGCGCCGGCGCGGCCGCCGGGCGCGCTGAGCGTCCACGTCATCGCGCATCAATGGTGGTGGGAGTTCCGCTACCCCGGCCTCGGCATCGTCACCGCCAACGAACTTCACGTTCCGCTGAGCGATCTCCAAAGCCCCACGCCGACCTTTCTCGACCTCGAGTCCGCCGACGTCGCGCACAGCTTCTGGGTGCCGCGCCTCGCCGGCAAGACTGACGTCATCCCGAACAAGAAAAATTCGATGTGGATCGATCCGCACGTCGCCGGCACTTACCTCGGGCAATGCGGCGAGTACTGCGGCACCGAGCACGCGATGATGCTGCTGCGTGTGATCGTCGAGCCGCGCGCGGATTTCGATCGATGGGTCGCCGCGGAGCAGCAGCCGCCGGCCCTCGACGCATCGGTCGGTCACGGACGCCGGGTCTTCGAATCCACCGCATGCGTAAATTGTCATACCATTCGCGGCACCGCGGCGGACGGCCGTTTCGGACCCGACCTCACACACCTGATGACGCGTGAGACAATCGGCGCCGGCGTCGCGATGAACACTCGCGATCACCTTAAGGTCTGGGTGAGCGATCCCCGCGTCATGAAGCCCGGCGCGCTCATGCCCGCGATGAATCTCGGCGACAAGGACCTCGACGACCTCGTCGCCTACCTGGCCACGCTGCGCTAATCGGGAACAACGGGCATGGCGGGAAGCATCGACCACGAAATCGCTCTCGGCGCTGTTGACGAAAGGCAATCCCTGCCCATCCTCGGCCACATCCACGAATGGGTCGTCACGGTCGATCACAAACGCCTGGGCATCATGTACATCGCGGGCGGCCTCTTCTTTTTCCTCGTCGCCGGATTGCAAGCCGCCACCATTCGCCTTCAACTCGCCGTTCCCGACGCGGGCATCGTGCCGCCGCAGGTATTCAATCGCCTGCTCACGATGCACGGCACCGCGATGGTGTTCCTGGTCGGCATGCCGATCCTTACCGGTTTCTTCAACTACCTCGTGCCGCTGATGATCGGCGCGCGCGACCTGGCGTTCCCGCGCCTCAACGCGTTCGGTTTCTGGCTGTGGTTCTTCGGCGCGCTACTCCTCTACTTCAGCTACATCGGCGGCGACGGCCTCTACGGCGCGGGCAGCGCGCCCGACGTCGGATGGTTCGCGTACGCACCGCTGACCGAACTGCCATTCTCGCGCGGCAACAGCACTGACTATTGGATACTGAGTATTCTACTGACTAGTGTCGGCTCGACCGCGACCGCCATCAATATAATAGCCACTGCATTCTGCCTGCGATGCGAAGGGATGACGCTCAACAAGATGCCGGTGCTGGTGTGGCTCGCGATCGTCGTCGCATTCATGATGCTCGTGGCGTTGCCTCCGCTCTCCGCCGCCCAGGCGATGCTACTGCTCGACCGCTTCCTCGGCGCGCACTTCTTCGACACGCAAGCGGGCGGCTCCGCGATCCTGTGGCAGCACTTCTTCTGGATCTTCGGCCACCCCGAAGTCTATATCCTCGTAATTCCTGCCTTCGCATTCGCCTCCGAGATCATTCCGGTTTTCTCGCGCAAGGTGATCTTCGGTTACAGCGTGATGGTTGCGGCGTCGTGTGCGATCGCGTTCATCAGCCTGAGCGTATGGGCGCATCACATGTTTGCCGTCGGCATGACGCCCGCCGGCAACTCGTTTTTCGCCGCCTCGACGATGCTGGTAGGGGTCCCCACCGGCATCAAGATTTTCAACTGGCTCGGCACAATCTGGGGTGGCAAACTCCGCTTCAAGGTGCCCATGCTGTTCAACCTGGCATTCCTCTTTCAGTTTCTCGTCGCAGGCCTGACCGGCATCATGCTCGCCGTCGCGCCCTTCGACTGGCAATTGACCGATACCTACTTCGTAGTAGCTCATTTTCACTACGTACTAATCGGCGCAATAGTCTTTATGATATTCGCCGCTATCTACTACTGGTTCCCAAAGGCTACCGGCCGAATGCTAAGCGAGACTCTAGGCAAGTGGCATTTCTGGCTATTCCTGATCGGCTTCCATCTGACATTTGATACTATGCACTTCGCCGGACTGCGCGGGATGCCGCGTCGCATCTATACCTATCAGCCGGGCCGCGGGCTCGAGACGCTCAACTTGATCGAGTCGATCGGCGCGCTGGTGCAGGGCATCGCGGTACTAGTCTTCGTAATCAACGTTCTTTGCTCGCTTCGTGCCGGCAAAGCAGCCGGCAACGACCCGTGGGACGCATGGACCCTCGAATGGTCCACGACCTCCCCACCCCCGGAGTACAACTTCGCCGAGCCACCTGTGGTGCGCAGTCGGCGGCCATTGTGGGACTTGAAACATCCGGAAGACCCGGACTGGAAGTACGAATAATGGCCGCCGCATCCAGCGTAATTCCAGCAACTGCTGCGCGATGGCGCGAAACGCTGCCACGGCGCGGGCATGTTGGCATCCTATCCCTGATCCTCACCGAGTCCGCCTTCTTCTCGATCTTCGTCGTCGCCTACATCTTCTACCTTGGCAAAAGCCTGACCGGCCCCTTCCCGAAAGACGTCCTGTCTCCCCCAATCCTGAACACCGTCTGCCTGCTGTCGAGCAGCACAACTATCGTCTTCGCAATCCGCGCCCTCCGCGCCAACTCAATACGCACCTTCGCCATCTGGTGGTTCATCACCTTCGCGCTAGGTCTCGAGTTCCTAACCGGCACCGGGCTCGAATGGCATCGACTCATCTATCACGACGGCCTGACCATTCGCACCAATCTCTTCGGCAGCACCTATTACTCACTGGTCGGTCTGCATGCACTTCATGTGACTATCGGCCTTTTGCTGATTCTCCTCGTCCTGATACTGACTATGTGCGGCTACATGAACGACCGTCACATCGAGCGAACCGATGTCCTCTCATGGTATTGGCACTTCGTCGACGCAGTATGGGTAGTAGTATTCCTGACCGTGTACGTGATCGGTCGATGAGCTAAAGCAATGGCTATTGACGAGACTTCCAACAGAGTAATCGAAGCACCCGCACCGACCGCGTGGCCGATGATCATGGCGCTAGGCCTGACGCTCGCCTTTGCCGGCCTCGTCACCAACGTCGCAGTGAGCATGGTCGGCTTCGTCCTAACTATCGCGGGCGCCGTCGGATGGTTTCGGGAAGTACTTCCGGTCGAGCATCGCGAGCCGGTTCCCGTCGAGCCGGCCGTGGAAGCCATCGTTCCCGCAAAAATCGGAATCGACTACCTGCAAGTCGGCGAACTCGGCAATCGCGCCGTCCTCCCTCTTGAAATCTATCCCTACTCCGCCGGAATCAAAGGCGGTATCGCGGGCGGCGTCGCGATGGCTGCACTCGCGGTGCTGCAAGGCATCGCGCTTCACGGCAGCCCCTGGTACACCGTCAACATTCTCGCCGCGACCGCGATGGCCAATCTCGCCAACGCCGACACCGCCACGCTCTCGTCGTTCATCCCACAAGCATTTGTCGTCGCGCTCATCATTCACGCCTCCGCCTCAATCCTGGTCGGACTGCTCTACGGCGTGATGCTTCCGATGTTTCCGCGCTACCCCGCGCTCTGGGCAGCGATTGTCGCGCCGCTGTTGTGGACCGGCCTGTTGTGGTCGTCACTCAGCGTGATCAACCCCGTGCTCGAGGCTCGCATCGAATGGCGATGGTTCATCCTATGCCAAATCGCGTTCGGCGCCGTCGCTGGTTTCGTGGTCAACTTGACCGAGCGCGTCCGCACGCTGCAGCACATGCCGTTCGCCGTTCGCACCGGCATCGAAGCGCCGGGCCTCGGCGAGAGGCGCGAGGACTAGCACCAAGTTGAACCCGCGCGGGCTCAAATCGCTCCTCGCGATCGCATCGATGACAGCAACCCTGCTCACCGGATGCGATTCTTTTCCCGGCCGCCCAACGCAGGCCGATCTCCCGCTGCGCCCCACCAACGTGACCAACTTCGCCACGCTCTACGGCGAGAATTGCGCCGGATGTCACGGAGCCGACGGCAAATCAGGCGCCGCAATCGCGATGAACAATCCGGTGTATCTCGCGATCGTCGACGACTCTTCGATGCGCCGCGTCATCGCCGGTGGAATTCCCGGTACAGCGATGCCGCCGTTCGCGCAACGCGCCGGAGGTTCACTGACAGATCAACAGATCGCCATTCTCGTCGCCGGCATTCGCAAAAGTTGGGCTGTCGCACCTGACGCGGCCGCCGGCGCCC
>NZ_DATEQZ010000045.1:0-32736 GCF_035272065.1 Binatus sp. (SeqCode) | reverse complement strand
GGTGAACTGCGGTTCCCTAGCCCACTAAATGACGCCCCGACCCGCTGCCATGGGCGAGCAGCGGCGGGACGCTAGCGGCCCTTAGGCCGCCAGAGCGTAACCGTTATTGTCTGCGGGTAAATTTCGCAGTCTGCCAGTTTTACGGGTCGACAGCACCCGGCGTGCGACCATGGCCATGTTGTCTTCGTCGAATCCAGTTCGCCCCCACGATAGTGGGTTTTCCATACGGGCCAGTGAAGTCGAAACGGTTACACCATCCAATCTAAGGCTCGGCGACAGCGTTCGCAACCATGCCGATCGACCCCTTATCTGCATCGCCCTGTGCGGATAAACTCACGCTGATATGGCGCGTGATTCTCACAGCCGCAACGGTAAACCGGCCGCTGACGGATTTGATCTGGTCGTCGACAACCGCAAGGCGCGGCATGACTTCTTTATCGAGGAGACTATCGAGGCCGGCCTCGCGCTCACGGGCACCGAGGTCAAGTCGCTGCGGGCGCATCGCGCAAATCTGCGCGACAGTTACGCGCGCATCAAGAACGGCGAGGCGTTTCTCGAGAGCGTGCACATCGGCGCTTACGCGCCGGCGGGCCAGTTCAGCCACAAGGAAACTCGCGCGCGAAAACTGCTGATGCATCGGCGCGAGATCGATCGCCTGTGGGGCCGCGTGCGCGAGAAGGGCTACTCGATCGTCCCGCTGAAAATTTACTTCAAGAACGGACGCGCCAAGGTTGAGCTTGGGCTCGCCAAAGGCAAGCACTCGTACGACAAGCGCGACGTGCTCGCGCGCAGGGCTTCGGATCGCGAAATCGAGCGCGCGCTCAAAGGACGCAATCGCTAGAGGACGCCTTGGCCGGTCGCGCCGCGAGTTGGCGCAATTCCGCAGCCAGGCTCTGGAAGCTGACGGCGCTCGCCGCTAGTTCCGCCACTGTTGTGCCGACGCTTCCCAGCACGGTCGCGACGGTGTCGTGAAATCGCACCGGCTTGATCGCGAAGCCCCGCGATTCGGCCCACGCGCCTTTCTCGTTGAAAAAAAATCTGCGATTCAGCGCATACAGCACCAGCGTCATGAAACCCGCTGCGCGAAACAGACATCCCGCGACGTACATTATGTCTGTGCGCGCGGCCGCCTTCGCCGCGATCGTAATTTCGAACTCCGCGTCGAAAAGATGCTTGGCGATAACAGCCGTACGGAATTTTTCAGGATATTCACTGACTAGAGATTTGAGCCGAGCGACCGTGCCAGAAGGATCGAATAGCGGACGGCAGACGTGAACTTCTCCCGCGTAAATCTGCATGTGAAATCCGAGCGGATGCCCGAGCTGGTGGACGCTGCGCGGGCGCCCGGCGACGCAATCTTCGATCGCTTCGCGCACGGCTCCAATTTCACGGTAGAGAAAATCGATGTGATTGCCCTGAATCTCGAGCCATCCGCCACCGTTCACTCCGGGGCCCCACTCGCCGAACGAAGTCACCAGGCCCTCTGAATGACGGTCGTCCAGATCCTTCGCAGCCGCTTCCAGCGCCACCGTTGAGAACGGATGCTTGCCGTCGTAATAAATCCCGAGATCGATATCCGAGCGTTCGTCGGCAGTTCCGCGCGCGCGTGAGCCGCCGAGCACGATCGCCTGGACGCCGTCGATCTTCGCGACGCGGGCAACTACTTGAGTGAGTGTCTGGTCGACTTCGTGCTCGGTTGGCATTCGTCGAGCTTAAGTCGACTGTGCATATCGAGCAACGTCGCGAGTGCGCGGGAACCTAACCCTTAACCCCTTCCTCTGGGGAAGGGGAACCGGAAAGTGTGGTGTTCGCTCAGGTGTTTGCCTGCGATGATGCGTCGAGGATAGATGCACCCGATGCTCCCAGCAGCGCCTGCAGTCGCGCGATGCGCTTGCTCAGTGGAGGATGGGTCGAAAACAGGTTGGCAAAGAATCCCTCGTCGTCCGCGCGCAGGCCCTCGCGAGGATTTACGATGAAAAGATGGCCGGTACCAGCGGTGCCCTGCTTAAGCGGTGACTCGACTTTTGCGATGTGCTCCAGCGCCCGTAGCAGCGCGCGCGGGTTGCGCGTGAACTCGACCGACGACGCGTCCGCGAGATATTCGCGCTGCCGCGACACCGCCATCGCGAGCAATTGTGAAAAAATCGGCGCCAGTGCGGCCAGGATGATCACCGCGACCGTGATCAGCGCCGCCGTTTGATTGTCGCGATCGTTACCGCTCCGGCCGCGCGCGCCGAAGCCGCCGAAGAACATCCAGCGGTACACGAAGTCCGAGAGCATCGCGATTCCACCGACCATCACGGCGATCATCATCATCGTGCGGATGTCGTAGTCTGCGACGTGCGACATCTCATGCCCGATCACGCCCTGCAACTCTTCGCGGTCCATCTGATCGACCAGTCCCTGTGTGACGCAAATCACCGAATGCGCGGGGTCGCGTCCGGTCGCGAATGCATTCGGCGACGGATCGTCCATGATGTAGGGCTTGGGCACCGGCATCCGCGCCGCAGTCGCCATCTCGTTGATCACGTCCAGCACCATCTGATGCTTGGGCGTGTCAGGCGTGAGCTCGCGAGCGTGAACCGAGAGCAGCACGAGAGACGCGCCGCTGTAGTATGACACCATCGATTGCACGCCGGCAAAAACCAGCGCCGCGATTGTCAGTACCGGGAAGCCGACGAGTTGTCCGTTAACGATCGCAACGTCGTTTGCCGCAACATCAAGTCCAAGCCCGAGCGCACCGAGCAGTAGCATGAACGCGAGTACGAGCAGCACGGTCTCGCGGCGATTGGTCGCTTCGAGACCCCTGAAATTGCTTGCTGCCATCGAGCATGCCCGCTTGCGGCGCGTGGCTCAGGCGCGCGGCGCGGTCATCGAAAGATCGACCTTGGGAACGGCCTGCTCTTCGGGAGCCCCTTTGAAATATTCCGCGGGCTTGAAACCGAAATTGCTGGCGATGAGATTCGTAGGGAAGGTTTGGATGCGGGTGTTCAAATCGAGCACGACGTCATTGTAGGCCTGCCGCGCGTAGGCGATTTGATTTTCCGTGGTCGTCAGCTCTTCCTGCAGCTTGAGCACGTTCTCGTCGGCCTTCAATTGCGGATAGTTTTCCATCACCGCCAGCAGTTTCCCCAGACCGGTCGTGATCTGGCTCTCCGCCGCCATGCGTGAGGCCTGGTCCGGCGCGCTAACAGCCTTGGCGCGCGCCTCGACCACCTGCGTCAGCGTGTCGCGCTCGAACTGCATGTAGCCTTTGACGGCTTCGACGAGATTTGGAATCAAATCATGCCGGCGTTTCAATTGTACATCAATTTGCCGCCACGAATTATCTACCTGGTTGCGCAGACTGACTAATCGATTGTAGGCAAGAATTAGCAATGCGACGATAGCCACTAGGATAATCAGAAACACCATCTGCGATTCCTCCGATGAGAGGTCAGCCCGAGGTGGCTTCGTCGGCTGCGCTCACGGCGCCGGCAGTTTAGACCGCCAGCGCCTGGGCCAAAATTCTCCTAGCCGCGGCGCGAAGCGTCCAGCGCGCTGGCTAGTTTTCGAACTCGACTTTGATCTTGAACGGTTTGCTCTCCGGCCGCTTCGGCACCGTCACTTCCAGCACGCCGTCCTTGTATGCTGCCTTGATTCCTTTGTGACTCGCGTCCTCGGGCATCGTAAACGCGCGCCGCATCGTGCCGTACGCCCGCTCGGAAAGATGGAGCTCTACGTCCTTCGACCACTCGGGCCGTTTGCGCTCGGCCTCGACGATCAGATTCCCGTCCTCGACGCGAACATTGACCGACTCGCTGTTGATGCCGGCCATCTCGAAGTAGAAATGATAGCCGTCCGGGTCTTCAACAACGTCAGCTGCCGGCGCAGCCCTGCGCGCTGGCTCGAGCTCGTTCCACAGCACGTTCCACTGGCGCAGAAGCGAGTTGTCGGGAGTCAGGCCGTTTCTCATGAACACTTCCATTTGGAAGCCTCCTGCCGGTAATTATCTCCGGCGTGATTTTAGATTTCGGGGCGCCCGGCGCGAGGAAGTTTCTATCTGTCCTTCGCTCGAATCGCCTTGCGTCCCACAATTTCAAAGTAAGTACGAACTCGAAGGCGTCAAGCGATGCGTCGCTCGAAACGTCGAAATTCGAGGTAAAAGGCCGCTATTTCGTGGGTTCTGCGCTCTTCGAGACGTTTGCAATCTCTTGCGCGAATCGCGTCGCCATCTTGCTATCGCCGTTGCGTTCGGCGATTTTCATACCTTCATTCAGCTCTTTGAGCGCCCGCGGAATTTCTCCCTTGCCGAGAAACACACCAACCTTGCGAAAGATGCGGGCGTAGAGCTCTCCTTTCTCGGCGGCATTCATGACGGCAAATTCAAGCGATGAAACTCACGATACGGTCCTGGGTGGTTCTATCACGCTGATCCAGCCGAGGCACGGCTACCGCTTCTCGATCGAGGCGATCCTGCTCGGCCGCTTTGCGGGCGCAAGAAAGCGGGAGCGAGTGCTAGAGCTTGGGGCCGGATGCGGCGTCGTATCGATCATGATTGCGGCGCTCTGTCGGGCGCGCGAAGTCGTTGCGCTCGAGATCCAGCCGGCGCTCGCGGAGATGATCGTGCGCAACGCCGAGATCAACGGGCTCGAATCGGTGCGTGCGGTTTGCGCCGACCTGCGGCAGAAAAAAATCGCAGGCGTCGAGTCCGCGAGCTTCGATCTGATCGTCGCGAATCCTCCCTATCGCGCGGCGGCCTCCGGCCGCGAGAATCCCGAGCACGGCCGCCGGCTGGCACGCGGTGAGAACGTCGGCACGCTTGCGGACTTCGTCGCAGTGGCTCGGCGCTACGCGCGCCGCGGCGGACGCGTCGCATTTGTCTTCACCGCGCGCAGAAGCGCCGAGCTGATTTCCGCAATGCGCTCGAACCAACTCGAGCCGAAGCGTATCCGTCTCGTTCATCCACGGATTGCGATGCCCGCGTCGGTAATGCTGATCGAAGCCCGTCTCGGTGGCGGAATCGAAGTAACTGTCGAGCCGCCATTGATACTATATGAACGCCAGGGAGTATATACTGCCGAAGCGCGCGCATTACTCAGTTCGCCCTGACTGACTATTTACTCGAACCTGAAGAATTCGATCGCCTTATCCGCTGCGTAGTCGGGTTCTTCCATCGGGATAAAATGGCTCGTGTCGGCCACATCGATCACGCGTCCGTTCTTGAGTTCGTTGGCAACTTTTCCGGACAACGATGCGCCAAGCGAATCGCCGCGCGCACCGAACATTACCAGCAGCGGCGAAGTGCAGTGGAGAATTCGCCCGAGCCCGTCGAAGTCGCGCGAGGTCTCGTAGAATTTTGCCTCGACCTCAGGCGCGCACTTGAGTTCGCGCTTGCTGTCGCTCGTCGGACGCGTACCGAACTCGCAGTAGTCGCGCAGAATCTCCTTCCGCCAGCCGTTGTACGGCGGCTTGTGTTCGAAGTTCGAGTACATCGCGTCGACGCTGTCGAAAATGCGCCTGCGCCTCAGGGTCCGTTGGATGAATGGATTGCGCCATCCGAGTTCCGGCGCCGTCGGCGACTCGAAGATCACCGGCTCGAGCAGGACGGCGCATGAAATCAGGTCTGGGCGCTCGCAAGGGAGCGAACCGATCGCCGTCGCACCGGCGGAGTGGCCTAGAGCTCGAACGCCGGACCAGCCCATCGCAGTGATGAACCCTTCGAGGTCGCGCATCGTCGAGTCCCAGCTATACTCGCCGTCGGATGCCGCCGAACTGTCGCCGTGGCCGCGCTGATCGTAGCTGTAAACGTGGCCGATCGCGCGCAGCCGCTCTGCGAGCGGCCAATAGATGCGCCCGAGAAAGCCGGTAGCGTGCAGGATAACGATCGGTGCGCCTTCGCCACCCCAGTCGAGAGCATGCAAGCGGACCCCGTTGACGTTCACGAAGCGGCTGCGGGGTTCAGTTTTTTTCATCTCCAAGGTTTTGCGAGTATACACTATCACGACGGATTCACTGATCGGCTTTGTTCTCGATCGCCGCCGTTTCCCGCTCGGCGGCTTTCGCTTCCGCAGAGCGGATATCTTCGAGCGTAATCGTCTTGAGCAGATCGTTACGCATAGCGCCCATCTTCGCCAGCACGCGGTCCACGCGAGGATCGCCGTCGGTGGCTCCTTGATCGAAAGCTACGGCTTTGATTGCGTCCGCGAGCACGATCGTCGAAGCCTGTCGCGCCAGGAACAAGCCCTGGCTCGCGGAGCTTGTGCTCGGGTCGGCCTCGATAACAAAGCCGCCGGCCTTGAGGCCGTCGAGAATCGGCTTAATCGCGGACTCCCCAACGAAGAGTTCGCGGGCGAGAGTCCATGAGGTAACGTCGTCGCCGGGGCGATAGGCGCGGTCCGCCAGGCGAATCAGAATGTGCATCGTCGCCGAATACAGAAAGTCCGGCGACGACGGAGCCAGCATCGGCGGAAGGTCGCCGCGCTGCACGGCCGCGGTCAGTTCGGCGCCGAACAAAATCAACGACCACGCGATGTACGTCCAAACCAGGAAAATCGGCAGGGTCGCCAGCGCGCCATAGATTGCATGGTAGTTGGCGGCACCCACCTGGAAGCGCACGTATCCCCACTGCGCGAGCTGAAAAAGCACCGCGGTCACGAATGAACCGATCAACGCGGGACCATATTTGACCTTGGTGTAGGGGAAAAACACGTAGAGGAAGAAGAATCCCGCCCACACGAACAAGTACGGCAGCAGCTGCGTGACGAACGGAAATTCGGAAATCCGAACCGAAAAAACCGCGGTGACACCGAGCGCCGCCACGATCAGAAAAGGAACGGTGAACAGCACGCTCAGATAATCGGAGAACTTGCGAAAATAACTGCGGCTCTGCGGCACGTTGAAGATCGTGTTGAGCGCCTGCTCGATTGTCCCCATCGTCGAAATTACCGTGACGAGCAGAAACGCGCCGCCCGCCGAACCCAGCGCCGCCGCATTGACGTTCTCGACGTAGCCCATCAACTGCGACGATGAGGAGCCGAGACCGAGGTAATGCTCGACCAGTGGCCGCAATCGTTCCGCGCCGCCGAATCCCTTAACCGCGGAAAACGCAAGCGCGAGAATCGGTACGATCGACAGCGCGACAGTGAAAGTCAGCGCCGACGCACGCAGCAGGTCGTTGTTGTTGATGAAGCCTTCGACCGCGTGATTCAGGACGTGCCAGACGCGAAGCGCGGTGGTGTGCTTCGATGCCCGGGTTTCCAGGTCTAGCGTCCTGCTCTCGAGCCAGCTTGGAGCGTGTCGCGCCACGTCAGTTACAGGATTGCGCCGCCGCCGATTTGCCCGCGCTTCACGAACCGATTGTCAGTTCACGACTTGCGCGATGTCAAGCTGTGCGGCCGCGCCGCGCGTTGCGCGCCCATCGGCTTTGCGATTAGCTCATCGTTCATGGCTCGGCTGGTACCGCACGGAAAATATCTTCTCGACGGCGCGCAAAAGTTCTACCTACGCGGCGTTTCGTACGGCCCGTTCGCCCCGAACTCGCGCGGCGAGAGGTATCCCGAGCCCGAGCGCGCCACCGCCGACTTCGCCCTGATGAGCCGGCTCGGCGCCAACGTGATTCGCCTCTACGTCCCGCCGCCGCCGTGGATGGTCGAGGAGGCGCAGAAGGCCGGGCTGCGCATGATGCTCGGCATCCCGTGGCCGTTCCACATGGCGTTCCTCGATTCAGCCGACATGATGCGCCAGATTCGCGACGCCATCCGAAAGACCGTTCTCGATACACGCCAATTTGGCGAGACTATTGCGGCCTACAGCATCGGCAACGAGATTCGCTCGGATATAGTGCGCTGGCACGGACCGCGCGCCGTCAGCCGCTTTCTCGCCGAACTCCGCGACCTCGGCAAACAGATCGACCCCGGCGCGCTTTTTACCTATTCGAATTATCCCTCGGCGGAATATCTCGATCTGAGTTTTCTCGATTTCATTTCGTTCAACGTCTATCTGCATCGCGAAGAAGATTTCCGCCGTTACCTGACGCACCTGATGGGACAAACCGGCGAGCTGCCGCTGGTGCTCAGCGAAACCGGCATGGATACGATTCGCGAGGGAGAGCAGCATCAGGCCGACCTCCTTTCGTGGCAATGCCGCGCGGCGTTCGAACTCGGATTGTCCGGCTTCATCGTGTTCGCGTTCACCGACGAATGGCACACCGGCGGGGCCGAGATTACCGACTGGGCATTCGGACTGACGCGCCGCGATCGCTCGCCCAAACTCGCCTTCGATGCGGTCGCGAAAGTTTTCAGTGACGAACTGCCGCCTCCCCTCACGGCGGTCCCGAAAGCCAGCGTGGTGGTGGCCGCCTACAACGCTGCATCGACGCTCGGCGAATGTCTTTCCTCGATACTCGACCTCAACTATCCGGACTACGAAACGATCGTCATCGATGACGGATCGACCGATTCGACTTCCGAAATCGCCAACCAGGCAGGAGTTCGCTCGATTCGCGTAGAGCACAATGGCCTGGCTGCTGCGCGCAACGCAGGCGCCGATGCCTCATCCGACGAAAGCGAAATCGTCGCGTTCATCGACGCCGACGCGCGCGCCGATCGCGACTGGCTGTATCATCTGGTTGAGACGATCAAGCGCCGCGACGCGGTGGCCGCCGCCGGCCCGAACTTCGCTCCTGATGCTCAGTCCGATCGCGCCGCCGCGATGGCTGCCGCGCCCGGCCTGCCCCGCGAGGTGCGTGCCGGAGACGATCGCCTCGCGCAACTGTGCGGATGCAACATGGCGATCACAAAAGCCGCGCTGCAGAAGGTTGGCGGCTTCGATCCGATGTTCACCGCCGCGGGCGACGACGTAGATCTTTCCTGGCGTCTTGCCGCGTCGAGTGAAACGCTTGCGTACGCTCCTGGAGCCGTTGTGATTCACGAGCGGCGCGCGACGCTTGCAGCTTATCTCCGCCAGCAGCGTGGCTACGGCCTCGGCGAAGGCCTGTTGTTCCGCAAATATCCTCTTCGCAGCGCGGACCAGGACGGAATGTACGCTAGGCCGTCATGGATCGGAGCGCTCTTCGGCGGCGCGCGCGTCTACTACGGCAAGTTTGGCCGCGGTCTCTTTCAGACGGTTTATTCCGCAGGCAACTCATACGCCGACTTGCCGCTGACCATTCAATGGGTCGGCCTGTCACTGATTTTTCTGATCCTCGGCGGCGTCAATCGCCTGCTGGGCGTGCTCGGCGCTGGCGGAATCGTTCTCTCGATATTGGCCGCCGCGGCTCGCGCAGTGTCCGCTCCCTTGCCGCGCGAGCATTCCGGGGCGGTGGCTCGAATCTATCTCTGGATCCTCAACCTGCTCGGCCCCACTGTTCGTAGTCTTGCGCGCGAGCGCGTCAAATGGCGATTCGATTCCGCGACCGCAGGCGGCGATCATTTCGGGCCGCTCAATTTCAGCGGCCAGGTCGAATTCCTTGTGCCCGAAGGCGGGGCGCAGATCGATTCCGCGACGATCCTCAGCGCGGTCCGCGACGCACTGGTTCGTCGCGTCGCCGTCGCCGAGACCGACGGCTTCCAGTCCTACGATCTCAAGCTCGTCGTCCCCCCACTGATCCGCGTGCCGATAAACGCATTGCGCCAGAACGACGCCAGCATCGCGCTGCTTTGGCGTATTCGATCGACTCCGCGGCGCGCGTTGATCGCCGCGGCAGTGACGTTCGTTTTGTTGGCCGCGAGCTTCTCGCTAGGTGCAGCGGTCGTCGGCGTAGTATTTGCCGCTCTTGCAGTTGGGGTGTTAGCAATCAATCGCGCGCGCCATATTTCCCCGATCATCAAAGCCTGTGCCACCGAAGTGGCTGACGCGCATAGACTCTCAATCGCAACGCGCCCGGAAGACGAAGCCTGATGGGTACGCTCGAACTCTACGGCCACGCGATTCGCAGGATGCGCCCGCATCTCGGCCGTCTCGCGATAGCGATCGCCGGCGTGCTGCTCGCCTCCGCGACCGAAGTCCTCAAGCCGTGGCCGCTCAAAATCGTGATCGACAACGTGCTGCGAGGCGCACCGCTCGTCAGCAACTGGATTCCGCCGATGCCGCGCGCAGAGCTTCTCATCGCGGCGTGCGTCAGCCTCATCATTGTGTACACGCTGCTCGGCCTGCTCAACGTCATGACGAATTACGTCACCATCTCCATCGGCCAGCGGATGGTCAACGAGTTGCGCGCGCGCCTGTTCGACCACTTGCAGCGCCTTTCGCTCTCATTCCATCGCCGCCGCGAAGTCGGCGACCTGATGGTGCGCATCACCTACGACACCTACTCGATTCAAACGATCGCGATGAACGGTTTCTTCCCGGTGCTCTCGTCGCTGATTCTGCTCGGCGGGATGTTCGTCGTGATGATCAAAATGGACGCGACCCTGACGCTCGTCGCACTCGCCATCATCCCGCTGTTGATTTTATTGATCATGTCGATCAGCGGCCGCATCGACGCGATCGCCGCCGGCGCGCGCATCAGGGAGAGCCGTCTCTTCACCGTCGCGCAGAGCGCGCTCGCCGCGATTCACGTCGTGCAGGCTTTCACCCGCGAGGGCGAGTCGTACCGCGAGTTCGTCGAATCCAGCAGCGCGAGCCTCGAGGCGACCCTGCGCCTCTACACGCTGCAAACGCTCTACGCCGGTGCAGTCGGCGTGCTGATCGCGTGCGGCACCGCTCTTGTGATTTACCTCGGCGCACAGCACGTCCTCGATGGCCGCCTCACTATTGGCGATCTGATAGTTTTCACCACCTACCTCGCCTCGCTCTACGCGCCGGTGAACCAGATTTCGCAAACCTACGGACAAATCGAAGCCGCCAAGGCCGGCCTCCGGCGATGCCTCGAGTTGCTCGCGATCGATCCCGAAATCAAGGATCGCCCAAACGCACAGACGCTTGGCCGTGCTCGCGGCGAAATCGAATTCGACAATGTAGTTTTCGGCTACGAACCGGGCCGCACCGTGCTCAAGGGCATCAGCTTCAAAGCCGCGCCCGGCGAGACTATCGCGATCGTCGGGCCAAGCGGTTCCGGAAAAACCACGATGGCCAGCCTGCTCGCGCGCTTTTACGAACCGCAGCAGGGCGCGATCAAGATCGACGGCAACGATACGCGCTACCTCACGCTCGATTCTCTCCGCGGCAATATCGCGATGGTTCTGCAGCCGCCGCTCGTGCTCGGCGACACGATGCGCGTCAACGTCGCGTTCGGCAAGCCTGCCGTCGACGACGCTCACGTGCTGCACGCGATCGAGATGGCCCGCCTCGGCCCCGTGCTCGCCAAGTTGCCCGCCGGCCTCGACGAAGTGCTGGGGCAGGGCGGTCATAATCTTTCCGAAGGTGAGGCGCAGCGCGTGACGATCGCGCGCGCGTTGCTGAAGGACGCGCCGATTCTAATCATGGACGAGCCGACGAGCGCGCTCGACGCCGAGACCGAATCGATGGTCCTTGCTGCCGTGCGCGAGGCGATGCGGGAGAGGACCACGCTCGTGATCGCGCACCGGCTCTCGACGATTCAGAACGCCGATCGAATTCTCGTGCTGCGCGACGGCGCAATCGTCGAGCACGGCTCGTTCGACGAGTTACTGGCTCTGGGCGGCTTCTTCAGCTACCTCTACAACATTCAGGCGTGGACCCGCGAAGCGGCAGGCTAGAAATTTCACATGCTTACAATCGGCCTCACAGGTGGAATCGGTTCGGGCAAGAGCACGGTCGCGCAGATTCTCGGCGAATTCGGCGCGACGGTTCTCGACGCCGACAAAGTCGCGCACACCACTTACGCGCCGGGCGGACCCGCTTATGACGCGGTCATCGCGGCCTTCGGTGCGCAGGTCGTTGCTCCCGATCGCACAATCGATCGCAAGAAACTCGGCGCAATCGTGTTTGGAAATCCCGAGCGGCTGAACAAACTGACGTCGATCGTATGGCCCGCGACGCGCGAGAGCATACGCCGCAACGTGAGCGAATTACGCGCGAGCGGCGCGGAACTTCCGATAGTCGTCGAGGCCGCGATTTTAATCGAAGCAAACTGGCAGTCGCTATTCGACGAAATCTGGCTGGTGCGCGCCCCGCGCGAACAAGTCGTCGGCAGAATCGAAATCCAGCGTGGGCTAAAACCCTCCGAGAGCGAAGCGCGAATCCGCGCGCAGCTGTCCGACGAAGAGCGCGCGAAGCACGCATCTCTGGTGATCGAAAACAATGGCTCGCTGGAAGAGCTCCGCAACCTGCTCAAAGAAGTCTGGGCCGATGTGCTCAAGCGTAATGGTTAGGCGCGAAGCGTCGTCAGCACCGCGAACGTGACGACCTCGACCAGCGCGCATCCGCCCGCCAGCATGTAGCCCGACGCCCCGCCCATCCTCCTGCTCAGCACAAGCCGCATCGCAAGGATCGTCAGCGCTAGCGCGATGATCACCGCCAGCCCGACGTTTTGATACAGCCCCATCGTTAGTCCCAGCGCGACCACGCTTGACACGGCGAACTCGCGAAAGGAAATGCCGCCTTCGTATGGGACGCCCAACCCCCAATGTTCCAGCGGCTTCAGTCCGTAGCCGATCGGAATGATCGCCCATCGCGACAGCATCATCGCCATCACCAGCGCGCCCGCCCGTCCCGCATCATCTGTGATTCGCGACAAGCACCAGGTCTCGAATGCGAACGCGGCGATAGCGGCGGCCGCGCCGACGGGTCCGATTCGTGTCAGTCCGGTTGACGCTGGCCGCGTCCCTCGTCGAAGCACTTCGACAGTGTCTGCGACTCCGCGATTTGCCAAGCCCAGCGACAGCCCCGCTCCGACGATCAGCGCGGCGAATGAGCGTCCAGCGGGTCCGACCACCAGGCCGGCAGTTCGATCGACAATTGCGAGAATTACTCCGAGGACGAATCCAACAATGGGAAAATAAACCATCGCGCGCGCCCGCTGTGCTGCGGTGCCCTGCGATCTTTCGTCGAGGATCGGCCACAGCGTCAGCGTCGCGGATGCCAGCACCCCTTCGAACATCAGAGCGCGAATGCTTGGAAGACTAGTTTCGCCCGTCGATTCCATTGACCGAGGTTGATTACAACAGATCGTGACGGCGCTACGATAGGCGAGATGAAGATCCTCGTGATGGGCGCGGGCGCGGTGGGAGCCTACTTTGGCGCGCGGCTGCGCGCGTCAGGCGAGGACGTCGTATTGTGCGCGCGCGGCGAAAATCTGCGCGCGATTCGCGAGCACGGCCTCGACATCACCAGCATTGGTGGCGATCTGAGTATCGAGGTCACTGCGACCGACACGCCGCGCGACTTCGCCCCGTACGATCTGATCCTGTTTTGCGTCAAGGCCTACGACACCGACGCCGCCGCGCAAGCCATCTCAGGATGCCTCAAGCCGGGCGGCGCGATTCTGACGCTGCAGAACGGCGTCGAGAATGAAGCAAAGGTCGCCGCGATCTTCGGCCGCGACGCCGTCATGGGTGGGAACGCGCGCGTGGGTGTCGAGCTGGTCGCGCCGGGCAAGATTGTCCATCTGAGTAGCGGCCACATCGACTTCGGTGAACTCGACGGCCGCAAAACGGATCGCGCGAAGAAAATCGCCGACGCGTTTCAACGCGCGGGGATTCTCGGCCAGGTCTCAGCCGACATCATGACCGCGCGATGGGACAAGCTGATCTGGAACGGCGCCGTCAACACCGTCGCAACGCTAACGCGCCGGCGCGTCGGTGAAATTCTCGACGACCCCGAAGGCCTGAACCTCCTGCGCACGCTCATGCAGGAAATCGTCGAGGTTGCACGCGCCGAGGGCGCAAAGATTCCCGACGATCGCATCGACGCGTACATCGCCCACTCGCAGAAAAACCTGCGCGCGCTGAAAACCTCGACTCAACAGGATCTCGAACGCGGCAAGGCCCTTGAATATGAAGCCCTGAGCGGCGCCGTAGTCCGCGCGGCTCGTCGCCACCGCATAAAAGTACCCGCCGTCGAAACGGTGTACGCTCTATTGCGATTGCTCGATGCCGCCCCAAAGAAGTCCTAACAGGGACGATGTCCCGCATCTTAGTCTTAATACTGGGTGCATGTGTCACCCCTGCCCAAGGAAGTGTGAACCCACGGCGGGTTTCACATCAAATAAAGTGAATTACCTCTTCTCGAACTGCTTGTTGCCGAACAGTATCTCCCACGATTTCGGATCCTGCGGTGGCTGATTCGCGGCCGCCGCCGCTCGCATCTTCTCGACGATCTCGCTCATCACCGCGAAACCGCGCTGAGTTGCCGGACGCGCGCGCAGCTCGTCATACCACTTTTTCAGATTTGGGAAATCTTCGAGTGCCTGTCCTTGCATCGAATGCGGCACCAGCCACGGGTAGGTCGCGATATCGGCGATCGAGTAATCGCCCGCCAGGTATTTCGCTTCACCGAGGCGCTTGTCGATCACGCCGTAGATGCGTTTTGCTTCGTTGGTATAGCGGTTGATCGCGTACTCGAGTTTCTCGGGCGCATAGCGGCGGAAATGGTGCGCCTGGCCGAGCATCGGGCCGACGCTAGCCATCTGGAACATCAGCCACTGGATCACGTTGTATTTTCCGCGCGTGTCCGACGGCATCAGCTTGCCGGTCTTCTCCGCGAGGTACATCAGGATCGCGCCCGACTCGAAAATCGAGATCGGCATTCCGCCCGGACCGTCGGGATCGGTCATCGCGGGCATCCGATTGTTCGGGCTGATTTTCAGGAACTCGGGCTTGAACTGATCGCCCGCGCCGATATTGACCGGGATCAGATTGTACTTGAGGCCGACTTCCTCGAGCATCCAGGTGATCTTGTAGCCGTTGGGCGTTGGCCAGAAATATACGTCGATCATCCGCAGCTCCTTGTGGCGATTAGCCGAAAACGTTCGTTTCATATTGCAACTTGGATCAGTCCGCCGCGCGACGCAAACTGAAAACGCGGCTGGACTTGGCTGTCCCCGGATAACGAACGGCGATTGAAGGCTGTTTCCGAATCCTTGTAACGTCGGGGGTGATGAAGCCCCTGCCACACAGCAAGACCCGCTCTCGTGGGCTAGAGATGCGACAACACCGCTACATCGTTTGGATATCGCGCCGTTGGATCGATCGGCCTCTCTTGGTGCTGCTCGTTAGCATGGCAATAGCTCTCATGTTCGTTTCGCCCGCGAGCGCCGCCGCCTGGACTCAACCAGGTTACCTCTATCGCTACTTCGTTTGGGGCGCGCGATTCCCCTTCTCATCACGTTCCGACGACTACCGGAGTTACGGTTATCACACGATCGAGAAGGCGCTGACCGCCTTTCAGTTCGCGCCGGGCAAGCGCGATTCGGTTCCTGAAACCGTGGAATACGACAACAGTGGAAGCGTGAAGCAGGTCGCGCTATCTGAGCTGCTTCGCTCGACGGGTACCAATGCCTTCATCGTCGTCAGGGACAACCAGGTGCTGTACGAGAATTACTTCAACGGCTCCGCGCGCGACTCTTTATGTACCGCATGGTCGCTGTCGAAGTCTGTAACCTCAGCACTCGTAGGCATCGCGATCTTCGAAGGCTATATCAAGAGTCTCGACGATCCGATCACGAACTACCTGCCGGAGCTCAAGGGCCAGGGCTTCGACGCGATTACGATCAGAAATCTTTTGACGATGGGATCGGGCATTCAGTACCGGATCGGGTTTTTGCCGTGGGACGAATTTGTGCTGGCCGGCTACTACCCCAATCTAAGGCAACTGCTCCTATCGGACCTGAAGATCATGGAGCCGCCGGGACAATCGTTTCACTACAACAACTTCAACGCTGAACTTATCGGCATGATCCTCGAACGGACCACCCATCGGCTGCCTAGCCAATATCTCCAGGAGAAAATCTGGAAGCCGATAGGTATGGAATACCCAGCCACCTGGAGCATCGACAGCGAGCAAGACGACTTTGAGCTGACACCCATATTGCTCAACGCGAGAGCTATAGACTTGGCCAAGTTCGGGCGGCTGTACCTGAATAGCGGCAATTGGGACGGCAAGCAGATCGTCCCGAAGCAATGGGTCGTCGAATCCACGACCAAGGATCCGAATGACCATCGTCCGTGGGAGACTTTCTCTCGATGGCAGGACAAGGGCGGTTACTACAAGTATTTCTGGTGGGGTGTTTCATTGGGAAAGAGCGACTACAGCTATATGGGCATCGGCACCTATGGGCAGTTCATTTTCGTCTCGCCAAGGACAAAGGTCGTGATCATACGGACGGCAGACAAAGACGGCATAGACCCGCCATACTGGCGTGAGGTCTTTCAGAATATCGCGGAGCAAGTCGACCAGACCTATAGTCGTGAGGTTGGCGCGCCAAGGTGAAAACGCGGCTAGCGCGGGACCAGGTCCAATTCCGCTTCGGCTGACGACTGTGCGCGCGTATAACTCGGGTCGAGTGCGTGATACTCGCCGCGGCTCCAGGGGCCGATCATGTCGTCGTAGTGCCGCGACGCCGGGTGATCGGTCTCGCCGCTGTGATTCATTCCGAGCGCGCCTTCGGGGTCGGCCAGGTCGGTGATGAACCGGTACGACGAAATCTGTGTAACCTTGAACTGAGCCGGGTCGTCGCCCAAATCGAAAAACGAGTTGTTTACGGTATGCCGTCCGCCCTCGGTTGGAAACGGCCCGCGGTTGAAGTACCATCCGAGCACGCCGCCCCGCTGGCCCAGAGGATGCTGAAACTCGATCGTCTCCATCGCGCCCCATTTCCACTTGTCGCGATCGCTGCCTAGCTTTTGCGCCAGCAGCGCGAGCGAGTCCTTCATACTCGCGCGCAGCGTCGCACTCTTGCCTCCCGCTCCTCCCGGCCACAGCGGACTTCCGGGCCGCACGATCATGTCTTCAGTCGCCGGATAGGTTCCGCCGTCCTCCAGCAGCATGAATGATTTGTAATCGTCGCCGAGCAGCGGCTTGAACACGCGCCGCGCCAGCGTCACTTCGGCCGCCGCGACAATTGCGGCCAGCCTGCTGTTCGCCGTCATCGCGCCGTCCCATCCGCGAAGTTCGCCGAGCGCCCATCGCACATCTTCGTCGCCGCCGTCGCCAGCCTGCACGAGCGCGTCGCGCAGCTTCAGCGCGAAAATCGACACGCGGTCACCCTGAATCGATTTGAAATCATCGACCGTCATCTTGTCGTGCGCGCGGATCAGGTCCGAAATACGATCGTAGCGCCACGGCGCGACCCAGCTTCCATTCCATGAAACGTCGGCCAGCCGATTGTTCGCCGTGACGATAAAATGCGTCGCCGGATTCTCGCTATGCGGCAATCTGTCGAACGGGATCATTCCGTTCCATTCGAAATTTCCGGTGAACCCCGGTGTCGGGTACTTGCCGTCGAAGCCGGTGCGATTCGGAATCGCGCCAACGATTTTCCATCCGATATTTCCCGAGTCGTCGCCCCAAACGAGATTGAGGGGCGTCGTCATGAACGTGCGATATGCCTCAACCAGCTCTTTTCCGGTGCGTGCGGTGGCCGAGCCGAAGCCCGATGCGGCCGACGGCCCGGGCGTGAGACCCGCAAAGCGCATCGACAGCGCGTAATTCCCACGCACCTTGACGCCGCTCAGCGGATTGTCCTCGCGCGCGAGCACATCGCTGACGATCGGTCCGTGCTGCGTCGAGAGGATCGTTCGCGTCACGTCGGCCGCGTCGCGCACGTGAATCGTCACGTCGCGGCGCTCGAGCGGCAACCACTTTCCCGCGAACTCGTAACTTTTGCCGTCGGCTGACAGATGCTCGAGGCTGAGATCCATCACGTCCGCGCACACGCTCGTCACCCCCCACGCGACATGCCCGTTGGTGCCGATCGCGACCGCTGGGGAACCAGCAGCCAGCGCGCCCGACGTGAAGCCGTCGGGAGTCACCAACACCGCCTCGTACCAAATCGACGGGATCGATTGCGGCAGATGCGGGTCGCTCGCGAGCATCGGCTTGCCCGACATCGACTTGGCACCATCGATCACCCAGTTGTTGCTCGCGGGCATGCCGATATGCCCGAGACGCGTGAAGCCTGGTGCAAGATGAAACGCCAGCTTCGCGCCGCCGAACACCGCTGTAGTCTCGGGCGGCGGCGGCTCGAGCGGAAGGGACGGATACACCGGCATCAGCGCGGCGATCTCGCTCGGCGCCATCTTCGGCGCGAGGTTCATGTACAGCGACTCCTCGGTCGCGTTGTAGCCTAGCAGCACCGCAATCGTCAGCGCGCCCGCCTCGAGATCTTCGGCCGTGTAATGCGCCGGCTTGATACCGACCAGCCGGAACGCCGGCTCGAGGCTGTTCTGATGCGCGTCGATGTAAGCGTTGATTCCGCCGACGAACGCATCGACTTGCGCGCGCATCTCGGGCGGATACATCGCGACACTGTCGCGCGCGAATTTCTCGGGATCGAAGAGCCGGTAAACGTAATCGCTGTCGACCAGGTCGGCGCCAAAGACTTCGGCGAGCCGTCCCTCCGCCAGCCGCCGGCGCATCTCGAGCTGGAACAATCGATCCTGCGCCTGCGTGTAGCCCAGCGCCCGTGCGAGGTCGAGCCGATTCTGCGCGTATATGTGCGGTACGCCGGCGGCGTCGCGAATCACCCTGACCGGCGCGCTCAACCCGTCGAGTTTGACGACTCCCGACTCCGGCGCGAGCCCGCTCTGCGTCGTCTTGTAGAACAGCCCCGTCATCACGGTCACAAAGATGAACGCAACGACGAGCCCGACCACCGCACGTCTGCGCGCGCGCGGCGAACGATAAAATCTGCGCCGGGAAACTTCGCCAGGATGCTCCGCCATTGGGTGTTGCTCAAACAGTATCGCGCAGATTATGCGCACAAGAGTGGCGGCAGTTTTCATTTTGCAACCGAGTTGGCGCCGAATTGCGACTGTTCAATTGGCCGGAAACTGGCAATTTACACTACCTGTTGTGGTTCTATGACAGCTATACCACTAGGCGTAGCTTCGTTCCGTCAAATTTTGTTTGCAGGGCTGACCCATGCACCCAATGTTGAGAGACTTGCGGGGGAAGCGTAGCGAGTTTGGAGGAGGGTCCTGACGGTTGTCCATTACCCTGATCGTTAGCACGTCAGGCGCGCGTACGGCAGGCTGAAAAGTTCATCCCTGAACATGATTCGCGCTGTTCTAATTTGGGGATTGATATACTTGACACACAAGCGTTGTGCGTGTAGTATCTAGGGCATGAAGACGCCAAGAACATTAATCGAAGCGATTCGCTACTTTGCAGATGCAGAAGTCTGCCGCAACTATCTGGCCGAATGTCGCTGGCCGAGGGGCATAAGCTGCCCGCGCAAAGGCTGCGGATCGAAAGATGTATGGTTCATCCGGACGCGAGCGATCTGGCGCTGTAAATCCAAGTCTTGCGGCAAACAGTTTTCGGTGAAGGTAGGGAGCATCTTCGAGGATTCCCCGATCACGCTGGATAAGTGGCTCCCCGCCGTCTGGCTGCTCACTTGCTCGACAAAGGGCTATAGTTCCCATCGGCTGGCAAAGGCTCTAGGAGTCACACAGAAAACCGCATGGTTCATGCTCCATCGCATCCGGCTCGCGTTGCGAGCGGGTAGCTTCGAGACGCCCATGTCTGGCCCGGTCGAAGGCGATACTACCGGCATCGGTGGTCTGGAAAAGAACAAGCATCGCAGCAGGCGCTTGCATCGTGGAACCGGCAATGTCGGTAAGGCCGTAGTCTTCGGATTGCTCGCAAGGCACGGTCAGATCCGTGTTAAGACTGTACCCAATGAAAGGGCAGAGACGCTTCAAGGCGTGATTCGCCGCAACGTAGAATCGGGCGCGATTCTCTATACCGATGAAGCGGCGGCCTTTCGCGGCCTGAATGCCGAGTACGCGCATGAAGTCATCAACCATTCCGAGGAGTATGTTCGCGATGCGGTTCATACCAACGGGATTGAGAGCTTCTGGGCGAACTTCAAGCGGACGGTTTACGGTACGCATCATTTCGTGGTGCCGTGGCAGTTGGACCGCTATCTCGATGACGCGGCGTTTCGATTCAATCAGCGGAAAATCGGCGATGGAGAACGCTTTGCGCTAGCACTAGCGCAAAGCGATGGTCGCAGGCTCACGTACAAGAGCCTGATCGGTCAAGGAGCGTGAGACAAATGAAGATCACAGACGCGCGGACTATATGGCACAAGTTGAGGTCAGCAATCTTGGGGAGGACTGTTACGAATGAGCGAACAGCATCCGAGGTTGACTCGCTATTAGACGGTACACTCCATGAGGGAGTTACAAAAGAATTATTTGATTTTGGCCGTTATCTCCTGGATCAAAACAACGCTAGAGATGCCGCGATAGACGAAAAGGCCACATCGATAGTTGGCTACAGCGCCGCGATCTTGGCATTCTTAGTGACCCGGGAGTCTAGCTGGACGCACTCGCCAGCTAAACTAGTGGCCCTTGTCGTCATCGCCGCTCTAGCAATCTCCGCTAGTGCGTATGCTGGACTAGCGCTTAGGGCGGCGCGCAACTGGAACGAATTGAGCGAAGCAACTTGGTTTCCCGGAGATACACACTTTCTCTCCGACGAGGATCAGCTCAGACGCTACTATCTAACAGCGATGCATCAGGTGCATCAAGAAAACCACAAACTCGTCAATCAAAAGGCGGACCAAATGATATGGGCGCAAATATCAGTTGCGGCAGCCAGCATCTTACTTGGGTCAATACTATTTGGTAGCGCAGTGTCCAGTCTGGTGGGGCACTTATGAATGTTAGCGCCCCTTTTGAATTATGTTTGGTGTCCGGCGCGCAATTTGACGGTTGTGCTGTGAGACATTTACGGTTTGTCGAGCGTCCGAAACACTCGGGGGCGGTCCCCCTTGTGCTTCACCCGAACCTGATTGTCGTTGCTGTCCCGATCCTGACTGATCAGCATCACTACGATTTTCCTGTCCCGCGCCGCCCGTGTTTCCAGCATTTTGGTCGTTGTCGCTAGGCATGCGTGAAGGAACCTCCCCTATGAAGAAAAAATTATTGCCAATGTCCAAGTTTCGCACGGCACTTCGGCGCATCGCGGCTGTGCCCAAGGACGAAATGAAACAATTGCTCGCCGACGAACGCGGCAAACGTAAATCTCGCAAGAACCCTTAACGCCAGATGTCATCCAGAAACATCATATCGGAGCAGGGCTTGTGCGTCAACTATATCAATCCCCTAATTTGGCACGGAATCGGCGTCGCCTTTGCGGACGCCCATCAGGTAGGCCTGGATGAATTCATCGATCGCGCCGTCGAGCACCGCGCTGGTGTTGCCGACTTCGACGCCCGTGCGATGGTCCTTGACCATCTGGTACGGTTGCAGCACGTACGAACGAATCTGGCTGCCCCACGCGATTTCTTTCTTGTCCTTGCTGAATTTCTCGAGCTCTTCTTTTTTCTTGCGCTGCTCGAGCTCGAACAGCCGCGCGCGCAATATCTTCATCGCCATCGCGCGGTTCTTATGCTGCGAGCGTTCATTCTGACAGGTCACGACGATGTTGGTCGGGATATGCGTGAAACGCACCGCCGAGTCCGTCTTGTTGACGTGCTGGCCGCCCGCACCCGACGCGCGAAACGTATCGATCCGCAAATCCGCGGGATTGATCACGATCTCGATCGTGTCGTCCACTGCTGGGAAAACAAAGACCGACGCGAACGACGTATGACGCCGCGCGTTGGAGTCGTACGGCGAGATACGCACCAGCCGATGTATCCCGGCCTCAGCCTTCAAATAGCCGTACGCGAAGTCTCCTTCGACCGTGACGGTCGCGCTCTTGATTCCCGCGCCGTCGCCCGGCTGGAGGTCCGCAATCTCGGTTTTGAAGCCGCGCCGCTCGGCCCATCGCATATACAGCCGCAGCAGCATCTCGGCCCAGTCCTGCGCCTCCATGCCGCCGGCGCCGGGATGGATCGAAACGATCGCGCCGAGGCGATCGTACTCGCCGCTGAGCATCAGCCGCAGCTCCTGGCGTTCGAGCTCGGCTCGAGACGCGTCCAAGGCAGCCGCGGTCTCGCGCGCCGCTTCGGAATCCTCGCCGCCTTCCTCTTCGGCCATCTGCAGGAACACGCGCGCTTCGTCGAGCTTGTCGCGGAGCATCTTGTAGCCCGCGAGTTGAGCGCGAATCTGTTCCTGCTCCTTGAGCGCGGCTTGCGCGGTTTCCTGCCGATCCCAGAAGTCGGGCTTGGCGGATTGTTCGACGAGTTGGTTCTGGCGAGCGGTCAGTGCGGGGACGTCAAAGACGCCTCCCGAGCTTGTCGGCGCGGTCATCAAACTCGGAAAGCTGCTGTTTCATGTCACTGAGCATCAGAAATCACACCTCACGCCGGACATCAGCCGGCGACGGCACTATTATGTCACGAAGCGCCGGCCGGCTTAATGGGGGCGGCCGTTGGCCGTAACTCGCCGCGATCTAACCGGCTTGACTTCGAGCGTTGCCGGGCGCGGCCATTGCCAGGCCATGAGCAGTCCGATCAACGTCAGTGCGAAGCAAATCTCCGCGAACAGATCGCCCACCATCGTGTAGAAGGTCCGCACCGGCCGCCACGATACGTCCACTATCTCCGTGCCGCGCTTGAACAGTGGCGTGCGATTCTTGATTCGTCCCGACGGCTCGATCAGCGCGCTGATTCCCGTATTCGCCACCCGCACCATCGGCACCTTCGTTTCGACCGAGCGCATCGCCGCCATCGCGAGCACCTGGTACGGCGCCGAACTCTCGCCGTACCACGCGTCGTTGGTGATGTTCACGAGCACGTCGGCGCCCTTGTTCACCTCGCGCCGCGTGAGATCGGGGAAGATGCTCTCGTAGCAAATCAAAATCCCGAGCTTCGCGCCCTTGACGTCGAACAGCGTCTGCTCCGTGCCGGGAATCAAATCGCCGAAACCGTTCACGACCTTGTTGACGAAGAAGCCGAGAATCGCGCGGGCGGGAACATACTCGCCGAACGGCACCAGCTCGATCTTGTCGTAGTGCGCATCAACTTCGCCCTGGCCGTTGGCCGACACGAGGTAGGCGCGATTGTAAAATCCCAGCCGCCCGTCCGCACGCGCCAGTGCCGGCGCGCCGAACAATATCGGCTCGCGCGTGTTCTTCGCGAGCGTTAACAGGGCGGTGCGATACTCCGCGTCGCTTGCGAGTTCCGCGGGATATTGATCGTCGGGCTGGAACAGGAACGCCGCCGCCGCCTCGGGCCAGACGACCAGGTCGGCGCCGCGCTTCGCCGCGTCCGCGGTCTCGTCCTGGTAAACTCCGTAACTCTCCGGCAGGAACTTCGGATCCCACTTGAGCGATTGCGGGATATTTCCCTGCACCATCGCGACCTTGAAACTCCCCGTGGCCGGCGCGTTCTTGATGTTGTTGATTCGCCACGCGCCAAACGCCACGAACGCGATCATCATCGCAGTCAACGCGCTCAGGCTGACGGTCTGCAGGCGGTAGACGCCGCGGCGGAAAATCACGACGTACACCACGGCGTTGAAAAACACGATCAGCGCGGAAACGCCATACACGCCGGTGAATTCGGCGAATTGGATCAATTCCAGATTCCGATACGCGGCGTAGCCGAGCAGGTTCCACGGGAAAGAGGCGGGAACATAAGTGCGAAACCATTCGAGCGCCGTCCACGCCACCGGCATCGTGATCACGGCCGGGATTCGTGTCCGCCGCGCGACGAATTCGCCCGCCCAAATCGCAACCGCCGAGTTGATCGCGACGATCCCCGCCAGCAGCAGCATCGGAAAGATCGCGAACTCCATTCGCACATCGGCGAAGTCGTGCAGCGGAATCGGAATCCAGTAGAGCGATACGATGTTCGCGGCGAAGCCCTGCAGGTAGGCCCACCGGAACACGAGCCGCATGCTTTCGCCTTCGATCACGTAGAAGAGCGGCACCAGAGCCACCCATGCGAGCAGTCCGTAATCGAACTTCGGAAATGCCAGCCCCATCGCGAGGCCGCTGGCCACGGCGAGGGCCGCGCGCGTTGCGTTGTTCGACGACATCGTCAAGCAGGCGAGGCAAACACCTCGGCCAGAGGAATCACGCTGGCACACGGCGGCCGGCCGTCGAAGCGATCGAAAATCTCGTCCACGTCCTTCCAGGTTTCGACCAGCGCGGCTGCCAGCGGCGGCTCGAATGGGAGGTCGCCCGCGGCGCGCCACTCGCGCTCGAAGCTCCAATCGATTGGCGGATCGTTGTCGATCTCGAGCGACACCACTCGCCAACTCTCTTCCGGCGCGAGAATTTTTTCCGCCTCGCGCCATGGCAGGTAGATCACTGGTCGCGCACCCATCGTGAAAGCATACCGTTTGTCGACGGCGATCCCGAATGGTTCATAGCGGCGGCGATTGCGCCGGTCGAGAATCGTGCGCAGCTCCGGAATCGGCACATCGAACATGCAGACCGCCGGACGCGCACCGCGGACCATCCGGCTGCCGCCACGAACGACGCCATCCTTGAGGATCGCGACCAGGTTGTCCAGCGCGGTGGCCGAGGTCGAGGCGCGAGTGAAATGCGTAAGCGTCGCGACGGCGGGAATTTTGGCGGGCCCGCGTTTCATCGCGAAGTTTCTCCCTTTTCCTCCATCTTCGCAGCGAGAGATCGCTCGCGCGCGAACATCCGGCGCGCGTCGGCGGCCGAGCGCTCGTGGTCGTAGCCGATCAGATGCAGAAATCCGTGAACCAGCAGCCGTCGCAACCGCGACGACGGGGTAACGTGAAACTCGCGCGCCTGCCGGAGCGCCGTGTCGATCGAGATCACTACGTCGCCCACCGGAAGTCCGGGACGATTCTTTACGCTGCTCGGATCCGGCGGCTTCGCGCCTGCTTGCTCGATTTGCGAGAAGGAGAGAACGTCGGTGGGCTCGTCGATTCCGCAAAAATCGCGGTTCAGCCTGCGAATCGCGCGATCAGTCGTGAGCGTGAGCGACAACTCGCATTCGGCCAGGCCCGCCGCGCGCATGAGGCGGTTAGCGTCGGCGCGAAGCCCGTGTGTGTAGCCACGTCCGCGCGCCGTCGCGCATCGGAACTCGACCGTCACGCCGCTTCAATCCCGATGGTTGCCGTCAGTTGTCGTTGGGGGCGTCGGCGCCGGTCCCTCGACGTTGAACGATTCGTACGCCTTGATGATCGACTGCACCAATCGATGGCGCACGACGTCGCGGTCGTTGAACCTCACGAAAGAAATCCCCGGCGTGTTGCCGAGCACGATGCTCGCTTCCTTCAGCCCCGACAGCTTGCCGCTGGGCAGATCGATTTGCGTGACGTCGCCGGTGATCACCGCTTTGGAGTTGTAGCCGAGCCGCGTCAGGAACATCTTCATCTGCTCGGAGGTCGTATTCTGCGCCTCGTCGAGAATGATGAACGAGTCGTTGAGCGTGCGTCCGCGCATGAACGCGAGCGGCGCGACCTCGATCGTGCCGCGCTCGAGCATTCGCCGCGCGCGATCGAAATCCACCATGTCATGCAGCGCGTCGTAGAGCGGACGCAGGTACGGATTCACTTTCTCGGCGAGGTCACCGGGCAGGAAGCCGAGCTTCTCGCCGGCTTCGACCGCGGGCCGGCACAGCACCATCCGCGTCACTTGATTTTTCATCAACGCCGCCAGCGCCATCGCCATCGCAAGGTAGGTCTTGCCGGTGCCGGCGGGGCCGATGCCGAAAACGATATCGTGATTGCGAATCGAGTCGATGTAAATTTTCTGGTTGATGCTCTTGGGCGAGATGACGCGTTTGTTGGCGGAGACGTAAATCGTGTCGAGGAAAATATCCTTCAGCTCGGCGTTGCGATCGCCGCGAATAATTCGAATAGCGTACTCGACGTCGCTCGGATAGATCGGATAGCCGTGCTTCAGCAGATCGTAAATCTCGCCGATCACTTTGCCGGCGAGCGCCTGCTCGGCGTGCGCGCCCGAAATTCGGAGCGAGGTTCCGGTGACGCCAATTCGCACGCCCAGCGCCGTCTCGATCGTGCGCACGTGCGCGTCATGCTGCCCGAGCAAATCGGTAAACAGGCGCGGATCGTCGAAATGGAGTTCGAGCGAGTCTTCGGTGGCTAACTGGGAAATCGCCGGGGCCTCTTGAGGTACTGATTTCGTCTCTGTCGCCCGCCGGCCAGCAGTCGTCCAATCACCGGCGAAGCTAATCGTAGTCATTTCGGCGGGCGTATGAAAGTGGTTCCGAAATGCTATGACACCAGCGCGGCGACTTTGGCCAGCGCTTCGTCGAGCTTCGAGGCGTCGCGGCCGCCGGCTTGCGCGAGGTCGGGGCGCCCGCCGCCGTTGCCGCCGACGATTGGCGCTAGATTCTTGATGATGTCGCCAGCTTTGATTTTCGACGTCAGGTCGGGCGTCACCGCGACCAGCAGGGCAACTCTGCCGTCGCCGAGATCGGAGCCGAGCGCGACCACGGCTGAGCCGTGCTTCTGACGCATCCGATCGGCCATTTCGCGCATCGTGCGCGGATCGACGCCGTCGAGCCTGCGCGTGACGACTTTGACTCCGCCGACGTCGCGCACTTGTTCTTCATCTGCCGCGCCGCCGGCGCCCGAGGCGAGCTTCTGTTCCATCGCGCGCAGCTTTTTCTCCAGCTCTTTCTCGCGCGCCAGCAGTTTTTCGAGGCGCTCGATCGCCGCGCCGTCGCGGGCGCCGAGCTGTGCTCCGATCTCATCGAGAATCTTCTCGCGCTTGCGGATTGTTTCGAGCGCGCCCTGTCCCGTCACCGCTTCTATTCGGCGGACGCCCGCGGCGACTCCCGATTCCGCTTCGAGCTTGAACATGCCGACATCGCCGGTGCGCGAGATGTGCGTGCCGCCGCATAGCTCGACCGAAAAATCGCCCATCCTGACGACGCGCACGCGGTCGCCGTACTTGTCGCCGAAAAATGCGAGCGCGCCGGCCTTGATTGCGTCGTCGTACGCCATCTCCTCGACCATCACTTCGGCGTTCTCGCGGATCCGCGCGTTGATCTCTTCCTCGATGGTCGCGAGCGCGTCCACTTTGACGGGACCTTGATGAGCGAAGTCGAAGCGCAGTTTGTCGGGGTCGACGAGCGAGCCCGCCTGATGCACCGAACTGCCCAGGACGTCGCGCAACGCGTAGTGCAGGATGTGCGTCGCGGAATGATTCAGCATCGCAGCGTCGCGCCTGAGGCGATCGACCTTGAGCTTGACCCGCGCGCCGCGGGCGAAGTCGGCGGCGTCGCCGCGCAGCATTCGCCCGACGTGAACGATCGAGCCTTCGGTCTTGCGTGTGTCCGACACCTCGAGAATCGCGCCCGACGCCGTCTCGATTACGCCGCGGTCTCCGACCTGGCCGCCGCCCTCGGGATAGAAAGGCGTCTCCGCGACGACGATTGCAACGTGCTCGCCGTCCTTGCCGCCCACCGCGAGCACTTCGGACTCACCCTCGTAGCTGTGATAGCCGACGAAGTGCGACGCAATGCCCGCGCCGAGACTGATTTCCGATGCTACAGCCTCATCCTTGCGCGCGGCTCGACCGCGCTCTTTCTGCTCGTCCATCAGGCGGTTGAAGCCCGCAACGTCGACGTCAATCGAGTGATTGCGAACGACGTCCTCGGTTAGGTCGAGCGGAAACCCGTACGTGTCGTACAGCTTGAACGCGACCTCGCCCGGAAGCGTGTGACCGCTGCTCTTCTTGATTCGCGCGAGTTCCGCGTCGATCAGTTCCAATCCGCGATCGAGTGTCTCGCCGAAGCGCGATTCTTCCTGGGTGATCACTCCGGCAGTCTTGCTCGCCGCCGCTTTGATTTCCGGATACGCGTCGCCCATCGCCTCGACGACGCCCGCATGCGCCGCCGCGAGGAACGGACGATGGATTCCGAGATAGCGCCCGTGACGCGCCGCGCGCCGAATGATCCGCCGCAGCACGTATTCGCGATCGGTGTTGCCGGGAGTGACCCCCTCCGCGATCAGGAAGGTCATCGCGCGCGCGTGATCCGCAATCGCGCGGTAAGAGACGTCGCTTTCCTCGCTCTTGCTGTATGGCCGGGCGTTGCCGACCTCCTTCGCGACTATCTGAATTTTTTTGATGATCGTCTGGAACAGATCGATGTCGTAGTTGCCGAGGATCTTGCCAGCCTCGAGGCTCTGCAGCGCCGCCGCAATTCGCTCGAGGCCCGACCCCGTATCGACGTGCTTCTTCGGCAGCGGAGTCAGTGCACCCGAGGCTTCGCGATTGTACTGGATGAAAACGAGATTGCCGATCTCGATGAATCGCTCGCATCCATCGACGTTCACGAAACATTTCTGCCCGGCGTGATTTTTTTCCGGATCGCACGCACCCTCGCCGCGGTCGATGCTGATTTCCGAGTTCGGGCCGCTCGGCCCCGTCTCAGCCATCTCCCAGAAATTATCTTTGTCGCCGAATCGCAGAATCCGCTCGCGCGGCAGCACATTCAGCTTGATCCAGATGTCCTCGGCCTCTTTGTCGTCCTTGTGAACCGTCGCGTAGAGGAGGCTCGGATCGATTTCCCAGACCTTGGTAATGAGCTCCCAATGCCATCGAATCGCTTCTTCCTTGTAGTAGTCGCCAAACGACCAGTTGCCGAGCATCTCGAAAAAAGTGTGATGGTAAGTGTCGCGGCCGACCGCTTCGAGGTCGTTGTGCTTGCCCGAGATGCGCAGGCATTTCTGAACATCTGCGACACGCACTTGCGGCGGCGTGCGCACACCCAGGAAATAATCCTTGAACTGCACCATCCCAGCGTTGACGAACAGCAGGGTGGGGTCGCCCTTGGGAATCAGCGACGCCGACGGCACGATCGTGTGACCGCGCTCGGCGAAAAAATCGAGAAACGATTGACGAATTTTTGCGGTAGTCCAGCGCATGTGGAGATGATTCTAGCTGGGGAAGAGTAAATCACTCAATTGAATTTAAAAAGCAGAGTGATCCCTGCGCCCAGCGTTGAGACAGAGCAGCAGCCTTCCGACTGCGCCGAGCGGTTGGCCCGGCGCGACGCGTCGGCCACACTGTATCCATGGACATCACTATCGACGCGCCTACTCGCAGCCGCGAGCCTTTCTCCATCACCAATTTTTTTCTCATGCACAAGGGCGATCTAACGCTGGCTTTTTCGTTCTTCGTTTATCTCGTCAGCCTGGCCGCCCTGATGTTTACGCATTGGCGGACGTCGTCGGAGATTGCGGTCTCGATGGCCGAGGCAGCGCTCATCGGCGGGCTCTGCGACTATATCGCGCTCAAAATGATCTTCGAGCGGCGATGGTACCTGCCGAACTCGGGAGTGCTGCCGCGCAATCGCGCGAAGCTGATCGACGGAATCGCGGCGACGATCGAGAACGAGTGGCTCACACCACAGATGATTGGGCGCAAGCTGAGCGATATGGATCTTGTCGGTCGCCTCGGCACTTATCTACAGGAGCTGAAGCTGAGCGACATAGTGGGGCAGGCGGGACTCGAGCGGATAATCAGCCAGGCGATTGATTACCTCGATTCACCTGAGAAACGCGAGCGACTCGAGAAAGTTCTCAAGCGGATGCTGCCGAAGACGGTCACGCGAATTTACGCGGTGATGAGCCGGTTCGGCGCGGAGTCGATCGGCGCGCGTATCGCGGCGAATCTACGCAAGCGGCTGCCTGAGCTGCAGAACGATCCCGAGCTGCGTGACACGATTGAAAGTGCGATTCACGAGTTCGGGATTCAGCTTCACGATCCCGACAGCTACGCGAATCAGCTTGCGCAGCGATTGATCGACAGCCTCGTGCGGCGGACGGTGGAATCAAGCCGCGGGCAGATAACGCAGATGGTCCGCGAAAATCTCGCGCGGCTGTCGGATGATCAGATCAGAATTCAGATTGAATCGAAGACGCGCACGCATCTGGACTGGATTCGCGTCAACGGCGGGCTTTTCGGCGCGTTCTTCGGGCTGCTGTTCGCGCTATCGCGGATACTGTCGCATAACGGGCCCGCGATCCTCGCGCATTTTCATATTGCGATGTAAGGCAGGGGGTGACCCCTGCACCCAGTATTAGGACCTCACCCTTTTTTCTTTGGAGATTGCGCGGGCGCGGGTTCAGGCTCCTCGACGGCCGCCTCTTGCGGCAGCGCGACCGGCTTGGCTGCCAGCTTCTCGCGCACCTTGGCTTCAATCTCGTCCGCCAGCTTCGGATTTGCCTTGAGCAGGTCGCGCGCGTTCTCGCGTCCCTGCCCGATTCGCTCGCCGTTGTAGGAGTACCAGGCGCCGAGCTTCTCGATGATACCTTGCTCGCTGGCCATATCGACCAACTCGCCTTCCTTCGAAATGCCGGTGCCGTACAGGATGTCGAACTCAGCCTCGCGGAACGGCGGCGCGACCTTGTTCTTCACCACCTTGACCTTGGTGCGCGAGCCGATCACTTCGGTCGCGTTCTTGATCGTGCCGATTCGCCGGATGTCGATTCGCACCGACGAATAGAACTTCAGCGCGTTGCCGCCGGTGGTCGTTTCCGGGTTGCCGAACATCACGCCAATCTTCATCCGGATCTGGTTGATGAAGATAACGATCGTGCGCGAGCGCGATATGATCGACGTCAGCTTGCGCAGCGCCTGCGACATCAGGCGGGCCTGGAGGCCCATCTGCGGCTCGCCCATCTCGCCCTCGATTTCCGCGCGCGGCACGAGCGCCGCCACCGAGTCGATCACCAGCACGTCGATCGCGCCTGATTGCACCAGCGTCTCGGTTATCTCAAGCGCCTGCTCGCCGTTGTCCGGCTGCGAGATGAGCAGGTCCTCGACCTTGACGCCCAGCTTGCGCGCGTAGGCCGCGTCGAGTGCGTGTTCCGCGTCGATAAACGCGCACGTGCCGCCCATCTTCTGCGCCTCGGCTATACATTCCAGCGCAAGCGTCGTCTTGCCCGACGATTCCGGGCCGTAAATTTCGACCACGCGCCCGCGCGGCAATCCGCCCACGCCCAGCGCGATGTCGAGTCCGAGCGAACCGGTCGGCACCACCGCTATATCGGCGGAAATGGCCTGCTCGCCGAGCTTCATGATCGAGCCCTTGCCGAACTGTTTCTCGATTTGGCTGAGCGCCAGATCGAGCGCTTTACTTTTGATCTCTATCGCCATCGCCTTTGCTCACGCGGATCTATTTATTGCGCTGCGAATCTTGCCACAAACTCACGTCGATAGCTCTATCCACGCCGCCGTCCGTGTCCACAGGGGTGTTGACAACACGACGTTGGTGTTACGAAAAGAACAAATGTTGACACCCTGTCAGCACGACTGGAACAGGAATGTCGCGAGCGCTTCGTAGCTGGAGCCGTCGGGGCCGAGATGGCTGCGATACAGCGTGATCGATTCGATCGTCGAGACGCCGAACTCGCGCTCGCGCGCCGCGTCTAACGCATCGCGCGTCTTGCTCGCAATCCGCCGATCACCGACGCGCCCGATCGTCAGGTGCCCGTTCCAGCGTCGCTTCTCGCGCTCGAACCCGTATTCAGCCGCGACTGTCTCCAGTCGCGCGGCCAGGGCAGCTAGCGCACCCGATTCCACGCTATGCAATCCGATCCAAATCGCGCGCGGCCGCTCGAGGTCAGGAAACGCGCCGACACCCGCCGCGGCGAGCTCGAACGGCGCCGTCTTCATCGCGAGCTGACGAAGGCCGCTGGTGAGCCGCTGCAATCGATGCGAATCCACCGCCGGTCCAAGAAACTTGAGCGTGATGTGCAGATTGGCCCGCCGCACCCATCGCACACCGTCGCCCGCGTGTCTCAGCTCGTCGATCGCCTTCGCAACTGACTCCTCGACCTGCTCGTTCATCCGGATTGCGATGAACGCGCGCACGCCTTTGGCCTCATGCTGCCCGAGGTCGTCGCGCAGATCCGTTCGTGCCTGACCTTCCGCCCAATGCGTCATTCGATTCCGACTGAAACTTAAGTTGAGCTGTCCAGCTCGTGCTCGACCAGCGGCAGCCGGTCGTTGCCGAAGAACATCGAGCCCTCGACGAACATCGTGGGCGAGCCAAACCCGCCGCGCGCGATCAGCTCCTCGACGTTCGCGCGCAGCCTCGCCTTGTACTCGTCGGATGCGATCTTCGTGAAAAATTCCTTTTCGTCGAGGCCCGTTTCGCGCACGATTTCGCGCAGCACGTCGTCCTTGCTGATGTCCTTGTCGTCGCCCCAGTAGCTCTCGAACACGCGCTTCGAGTAGCGCGAGATTACACGATGCTCGTCGGCGACGAAGGCACCACGCATCGCCTTGACCGAATTGACCGGGAACACAGTGGGGTTGCCGATCTTGATGCCGTAAAATCTCGCCCAGTCGCGCAGATCCTTCACGTAATATTTCGCCTTGACCGGAACCGGCTCGGCGCGGCTCTCGTACACCGAAGGATTGACAGTGTTGAAGAGTCCGCCCACCAGGATCGGCCGCCAGATCAGTTCCGCATCGTGGCGTCGCGCGACGTCCTCGATCTTCGTGAACGCGAGGTATGTCCACGGGCTGGAGCAGTCGTAGAAAAATTCGAGCTTCTTCGGCATCGTCCTTAGTCTATAGTAGCTCAGTCAACCGCGGCGGACATCACTTCTGCGCACTCTCGACGCCGTCCTTGCCCTCGATCTTGATCAAGTCTGCGCGCACGTACCCGATGAACGCCTGCGCTTCGATCCGCAGCGGCAGGTGGCGCTCATCCGCCGATATCCACAGTGTTGTCCCGTGCGCCTCGCTGCGCAGCTCGCCGTCGCTGACGTACCAGACGTCGGGCACGATGCGCCACGCGTCGAAGTCGCC
>NZ_DATEQZ010000044.1:0-93281 GCF_035272065.1 Binatus sp. (SeqCode) | reverse complement strand
CGGGCTTGGCCGCGGTCGCGCCGGGCATCGGGCTGATCATGATTCCGCCGGTCTCGGTTTGCCACCACGTATCGACGATTGGGCATCGCTCGCCGCCGATCAGCTTGCGATACCACATCCACGCCTCGGGATTGATCGGCTCGCCGACCGAGCCGAGCAGCCTCAGGCTCGACAGGTCATGCTTTTTCACCCACGAGTCGCCCCATTTGATGAAGGTGCGAATCGCGGTGGGCGCAGTGTAGAAGATGCTGACCTTGTACTTTTCGATTATGTGCCAGAAGCGATCGTTCTCTGGAAAATTCGGCGCGCCCTCGTACATGACGACCGTCGCACCCGCCGCCAGCGGCCCGTACACCGTGTAGCTGTGGCCCGTGACCCATCCGATATCGGCGGTGCACCAGTAGACATCGTCGTCCTTCAAGTCGAACACCCAGCGCATCGTCATCAGCACGTGCGTCAGGTACCCGCCCGTCGTATGCACGACGCCTTTGGGCTTGCCGGTCGTGCCGCTGGTGTAGAGCGTGTACAGCGGATGCTCGCTGTCGAGCGAGGCGGCCTCGCATTTCGGGCTCTGCGCGTTGACCAGCTCGTCCCACCAGACGTCGCGGCCCTTGCGCATCTCGACTTTGTTGCCGACGCGCTTGAGCACGAGCACTTTGCGGATCGATTGGCACTTCTTCAGCGCGTCATCGACATTCTGCTTGAGCTCGACGACCTGCCCGCGCCGCCATCCGCCGTCCGCGGTGATACAGACCTTCGCTTCGGCGTCGTTGATCCGGTCGGCCAGCGCCTCCGACGAGAAGCCGCCGAACACCACCGAATGAATCGCGCCGATTCGCGCGCACGCGAGCATCGCGATCGCCGCCTCCGGCACCAGCGGCATGTAGATCGCGACGCGGTCGCCGTCCTTGACGCCCAGGCTCTTCAGCGCGTTGGCGCATCGGCCAACTTCATCGGCGAGCATCTGGTAGGTCAGCACGCGCGAGTCGCCCGGCTCGCCCTCCCAGATCAGCGCGGCCTTGTTGCGGCGCGGTCCCTCGAGATGCCGGTCGAGGCAATTGTACGAGGCGTTGATCGTGCCGCCGACAAACCACTTGGCATTCGGGAAATTCCACTCAACCGTTTTACCGAACGGTTTGAACCAATGCAGGTTGCGCGCGCATTCGGCCCAGAACGCGTCGGGGTCGGCGTCCGCGCGCTTGCAGAGCGCATTGTACTCGTCGAGATTTTTGACCCACGCCTTGGCGCTGAACTCGGCGGAGGGCGGAAACTTGCGGGATTCGTTCAGCGTCGAATCGATATGAGTCGCTTCGCTCGAAGCCATCGCACGAACACCTGTTCCTTAAGCTTGATTGCTACACGCGACCGCGAGCTTCGCGCGTTTTCAAGCTCAGGTACAGAGTCGCGGCGTCGCCGTTTTCGCGCCGGTTCGAATTGATCCCGCGCAGCCGCTCGAGCAGTTCGTTTTCGACGCTCGCCGAATGCTCCGCCGCCAGCTCGACCGCACGCGCCGCCCACCTGAGCACGACGCGTCCTTCGAGTCCGCCGAAATCGTCGAAGAACCACGCGCAGCTCGTCAGCGCCGCCTGCCCCGCACGCACCATCTCGAACATCCGCAGCAGAGTCTCGCGCTTACCCTCGTCGGCAACGCCGAAGCGCTTGAAGGTTTCGTCGTGAACCGCGGGATTCGGATCGATCAGCAAACGGATTCCGCCGCGCAAAAAGGCGGCCGGATCTTTCACCAGCGCCGGCGCGAAACGGTCGTAGGTCGCCTCGGCATGATACTTCACGAAATCCATCGCGGCGCGAAACGGCGCGCGCCATTCCTGCGACGTGTGCGCGTCGTTGCGGCATCCGCAGTTCGAGCGCCATCGCTCGACGCCATGCGGACAGCTCCACGACGTGGCCACCGGAATCTCGAACGACCCGGTCGCAGGATGCGTAGCGAGGTATTCGTCGCAGTTTGTGACAATCACGTCGTCACGCCGTTCGAGCGCCATCAGCGCCCGCGCCAGCTCGGCGGCACCGTGTTTGTTGTGATGCCCAAACGTCTCGCCGTCGGTCGCTATCATCAGCGCCGCGCCGGGCTCCAGGTTGAGCGCCGTGTCGGCCATCCAATCCGCCAGCCGCGCGCCGTCGGCCAAGCCGTCGCGGAAGGAGACGGCGTTGGACAACTCACGATCGAATCGAAAGACGGCAAGGCTCAAGTCGCCGCTGCGCCACTGGAACGGTCCCACACCTCGCGTCTCGGCGCCGGGTCCGCGGAAAATTCCTTGATCCGACCCCAGGATGACGAACTTGATTCCCGCCGCCGCGACCGACGCGAGCGTATCGTCATCGGCCGCGCACTCCGGCAGCCACATCCCGGCCGGCTTGCGCCCGAAACGGAAAACGAAATCTTCGATACCCCACGCAATCTGCAAGTCGCGATCGCGCGGTGGTAGCAGCGGCAAAATCGAATGACTGTACGACTGCGCGATCGCGTTGCCATGCCCGCCGTGCGCCTCGCCATACAACGCGTCGCCACGAGTCATCGCGCGATACGCGGTCTTGCCATGCGTCTGCAGCCATCCTGCCAGCGTCGGGCCGACATCGAAGCTGAGCGACTCATAATTGTTGCGAACGTGAACGACCGGCCCTTGCATCGTGTGGGCATGAGCGTTGGCGGTGTAGCACTCGCTAAGAATCCGCTCGTTCCAGTTCTGAAACGGCGCGGCGCCATGCTCGGGGCTGATCAAACCGGTCCACGGGCTCTCCCGCGGAGGCTGATAAAAATGCCCGTGTATAATGATGTGTCTGGGTTCACTCATTACGAATATGTTGCGCCTCCGGGCCTGGCTGCGAAAGCCCACCCGTCAATCCAACAGTCGAGCTAATTCGTCTTCTTTGCCGGATTCTACGCAGCTTATCAAGCAGAAAAGGAAATTTGAGCGCTAGCTATCCACAATCGCTCAACAATTCCGTCCACAGGAGAGTTCAGACTAGGATGTGCGGTGCAACAGACAATCGCGCCGCAAAGCGGTCCCCCACCCTCCCCCGACGAACGTGGGAGGGAACCAGAGCGTATTCGCGCGCACCAACCCTAAGCGCAGGCGGCGCGGAAGCTGCCTTTGATTGCCGGCTCGCCTTTTTGATTCAGCACTATCAGGTCGCCCTCGATTTGCTTCTCGCCGTCCTTCTCGACCTTGTTCGTCACTTTGCCGGTGCAAGTGACGACGTCGCCCGGCCACACGCGGGTGGCGAAGCGCACCTGGAAGCGCCGCACGTTGCCGATTCCGACGTAGTCGGTGACGGCCTTCGACAGCAGGCCCGCCGTGAACATCCCCTGTGCGAACACGGTCGGAATTCCGGCCGCCTCGACGAAAGTCTGATCGTAATGCAGCGGGACGAAGTCCCCGGACGCGCCGGCATAGCGGACGAAATCGGGGCGGGTGACGCCCTTCACTTCGAACTTTGGAATCTCGTCGCCAACTTTGACCGAATCAAATTTCAATTTTGCCATCTTTTTTCACCGACTGGAGTCAGGCTTTGACTGCTTGTCCTGTTTCGATAAGGGTCGAGCGCGCTATCGCGACTTTCTCGCCCTTCTGGTTGGTGTACGAGGTCTCGGTGATCAGCAGCGTCATCTTGCCGCCGCGGCCGCCTTCTTTCTCGAGTACGTCGGCGACTTTGGTCACGCCGGTCAACGTGTCGCCGACGAAGATCGGCTTGAAGAACTCAAACTCCTGCTCGCCGTGCAGGATCCGACGCAAGTCGAAGCCGCCGAAACCGGGGCTCGAAGTCTCGTCGGTCCAAAACGCGCTGGTCTGCAGGAACGTGACCGGCACCGGCACGGCGCCGAGTTCTTTCTTCGCCAGTTCCGGGTCGAAGTAGAGCGGGTTGGGATCTTTGATCGCGCGGGCGAACTCGCGCACCTTGCTCCAATCGACGTGCATCTTGAATGGTTTGCCGGTTTTCCCGACCGCGCTCTTATCAGCCATGATGAATCAACCTCTCTCGACAGAATCGAAGAATTATTTACTGTTGCCCGGTTGGTTTGTCCACTTACTCGGCGGAGACGCGGACGCCTTCGCCGCCGTCCACAATCAGCAGCGCGCCGGTGACGTAGCTCGACGCGTCTGACGCCAGGAAGATGCACGGATACGCGATTTCCTCGACGCGGCCGAACCGCTGCAGCGCGCGCGACCGCGCCACCATCTCCTTGACCTTTGGATTCGGCCATACGCGCGGCGCCGCGCCTTCGGTGTCAATCGGGCCGGGCGCGATGCAGTTGACGCGGATGCCCTTGGGGCCCCATTCGCCGGCGTGCGACACTGTCAGGTTGATTACGCCGGCTTTCGCCGCGCCGTACGGAAGCATCGTGGGCGATCCGTGCACGCCCGCCGTCGACGAGATATTGACGATCGAGCCGGGGCTCTTTTGCTCCATGAACTGGCGCGCGGCCGACTTCGAGCAGAAGAACACGCCGTCGAGATTAATTCCGACGACCGCGCGCCATCCGTTGGGCGAGAGATTGAGCGACGGCGTCGTGATACTGGCGCCGTGATTGTTAATCAAAACGTCGAGGCGGCCGAACTGGCGGACTGCTTCGGCCACCATCTTGTCGCATTGCTCGGCGTCGCGGACGTCGACCGGGGTCATCTCGCATTTGCCGCCGGCCTTGCGGATTTCGTCGCGCACGCGCTCGAGGTTCTCGACCTTGCGGCTCGCGATCAGCACCGGCGCGCCGCGCAGCGCAAACTCCTTGGCGATCGACTCGCCAATCCCGGTTCCGCCGCCGGTCACAATCGTAACTTTGCCTTCGACACTGAATGGATTCTTCAAAATGAAAACTTCCTCCGAGGGGGTTCGCTGAGATTTATCGCACTGTTGCGACGCGTTGGCGAGAGGCGCGGACGGGGGAACTCGGGGGACTTAATTTAATGTGAAAACCCACCCTGGGTTTCATGCTTCCCTCGGCAGGGGTGACCCCAGCCCACTGGACGAGAAAGGATGCGGGCGGAGTTTTGCCTGAGTGAAGTCGAAGGGTCCCTGTTAGAAGGGGTTTTGTGTCATTCCAGAGCGAAGCGAAGAATCCCGGCTTCCGGGGCTGGCTTCGGCACCGCTTCCGGCATTCTTCGCTATGCTCAGGAACCGCAATCGCCCCCCCTGAACTTTTCCGCCTTACGCTTCCCAAATTATGATGCGATACTGTCGCTGATGTTCGAGTACTTTCGATCACCGCCCGCATCTTTTTCCGATCCCGCTTTGATCTCGGGGGACAACGCCCGACCGTCCGCTGCAAGGTATCAGGAATGCACTCGAAACGGACTTGCTGGCCGGTTTTTTCAGTGTCTGTGTTTGCGCTGGTAACGATTGCCCTCTCAAGCGCAACGGCGCAGAACCTGCCGCCGCCCGGAGCTTATCAACCGATTCCGAACTTCACCGGCGTCGGCGCGGGACTTCGATTCCGCGAGGCGATCAACGACCGCTTGTCAGGGACGCAGCCCATCTTGCCGATGGTCGTGAGCCCGACCTTCGTCAATCTGCCGGCGGAGCAGGACGGATTGATGCTCTACTGCAAGGATTGCAAGCGCGCGACGCCATGCGTCGGCGGCGGCAGCGGCGCGTGGGCACGCGGAAACCGGGGAGCATGGTCTTGTGCGCTCGACGCGCTCGAGGCGAATCTCAACGCCAATGGCAACAAGGTCACCTCGCTCGCCAATGGAACAAATGCAGGCGATGCCATTTCATTCGGGCAAACCTCAGGCGGAGACTTAAGCGGCGCGCTGCCTAATCCTACCGTAGCTGCCGTGCTGGGCGGCCAGGTACCGGTCACGAAGTCCACGGCGATGACTGGCGGCGACCTTTCTGGCACGCTGCCGGCGCCTACCATGCAGACCGTGATGGGCGGCAAAGCTCCGATTTATTCCGGGCAGACGGGAGCGCAGATCAACACTATGGCGGGGGCGAAGGGCGATGGGTCTGACGCGCTCAGTGGCTTCAACGTCGACGGGATTTTCAACGTAAAGGCCTTCGGCGCAAAGGGGGACGGTATCACTGACGATTCAAGTGCTATTCAAGCGGCTATCAATGCGGCGTGCGCGGTTAATTCCGGCAGCGACGGAGCCGGCAACTATACCAACGTCGCGGGACAGGTGTTATTGCCGTCTGCGGCTTACTACCTGTTGAATCCATTGTGGATGAACTGCTCCGGCCTGCAACTGGCAGGAACCGGGCGCTACTCGTCAGTGTTAGAGCCGGCCTATGACTTCGGTAAAACAATTGCGGTAGTAGGTACCGGCTACCAGGGACTGCCGACCGTAGCCTCACTGGTGACGGGACCGGGCAACGCCGCGGACTTTACGCTCAGCCAGAGCAATTACTACCTGAATCTACGCGAATGGGGAGGGCGCTTCGGTCCGCTGGGAACTCCCGATGGCTTGAACATTAACGGGCTATCCGCTTTCACGATCGAGGCCTTTATAAAGGACGTAACTGCCGGCGACGGAATTGTAGTAGGGAGCGGGTCGGTACCGGGCAGCGCGGGATTTGCCGCGGCCTCGCTGCTGCGAATCAATGGTGGAAGTCTGGACGCATACCTTACCACTACCAGCGGAGCCCATGATGCAACTGGGGCTGCGGTTCCACTGAACACCATCAAATACGTTGCAATGACCTACGACGGAACCACGCTTCGCCTGTACGACTGCACTCCGGGAGCGACCAGTTGCGCGCCGGATGCTTCTGTCGCGGCGACCGGCACTATAGTTCAGGACCCGACCGAGGATGTTGATATCGGACGCTGGGCAGGCCAAAGCTGGCCGAACGGCTCTTCCGAAGAGAATGCGATCAAAGGGTATATCGACTCCGTGCGCATCTCCAAGATCGCACGATGGACCGGCACGATTGCCAACGTCCCCAATGCCAAATTCAGTGCCGACTCTAACACCCTTATCGCAACCAACTTCGAGACGAACCCCAACGGCTCGCCCTTTATCAAAGCCTATGACTTTGTCGGAAGCGGTTGGCTGTTCGAGTACAACGCCAGTCGCGCCGGTATAACCGCCCTTAACCCAAATAGCATCCGCGACATAGCGATAGGTGCGGTTGGGCTTGACGATTCCGGGGTTGTAATAGACGCCGCGCATGATGATGAGATCGGGCCGATCCAGATGTCTTCGATGGAAATAGGGTTGGAAGTATGGAACATAGCCTATGAGAACAGTTTTCACGACATAACCATTACCTCAAAGCCGGGGCGCTATGGGATCGTGAACAACCGCAATGACAACAACTACACCTACACCAAGGTTAATGGTGGGTGGGCCGGCTTCAACTTCGGCGGAAGTGGGACTCTGATAAATCCCATCTTTGTACAAAACGGCGGAGTGGACGCCAGTCTCGAAAGTCAAATGATTGACGCTCTCAACCCGCGTTCGAGCTTGTAGTCGGACGAACTTCGCATTTGCTAAACGCCTAGAGTGTCGGTGATAATACGGCTCAGCATTGAAAACGGAAATTCGGATGAGTTTCTTTCGAACGGCGGCGCTCTTCGGACTGGCGATGCTGACGTTTGTGTCGGCGGTCCCGGCTGCGCACGCGCAAAACACCGTCGGCACGATCACGCAACTTCAAGGTGTGGCGAACATCGAGCGCAATGGCGCGACGACGCCGGCGAGGATGAATGAGCCGGTCATGCTGCACGATAAAATCATGACGGGCCCGAACGCGTCGCTGACGATCGGCCTGGTCGACAAAAGTTTCCTGCAATTGACCGCGTCGTCAACGCTGACGATAGACGAGAGTGTCATGGTGAACGGGGTCGGCGCACCGAGCAAGGTCGGACTGCTGGCCGGCGATCTCCACTCCGTAATCCTCGGAGCGATGCGCAGCAGTTCCACCTCATTTGAAGTTCATACACCCAACGCCATCGGAGCGGTTCGGGGCACCGATTTTTGGGTACATTTCGATCGGAACGCGCACCCGGCAAACTAGAATTGCGTCGAGTTCATTGACGGCACCACTGTTACCGCGACCGCCAGCGGCGTTCCTATCGCTTGCGCGGTCCGTCCTCCGGTTTGGGCCGCGAGCGATATTTCGAGTTCATAACGCCCCGGCTCGTCTGGCACGAGTGCGGACGCCTCGAGCTCCATCGAATCGCCCGGAAAGACATTCAAGTGAAGTTCGCGCTGGACTTCAGTGCCCGAGAGCACCTTCCCGTCCTGCTTCCATTCCCATCCCAGGCTGACCACACCGCGTTCATCGGGTGAATGTCCCGTGAGCCACACCGCTCCACCGGTGTTGGCCGCGCGGAGGGAAACGCGAACACGCGCTCCCGGCGTGGCATCGGGCGGAGGCGCGTTAAGCACGACCAGCCGGGCGTCGAGCATGTCGGGAGAGTTGCGGCTCGTCGCGCGATGACCGAGCGCGATCCTCATCGAGTCGAACGTCGAGCGCATCGGATCGACCACCGGGTTGTCGCTCCACAACCACAGTCGCGTGTCCGCATCGTTGAGCGCCCAATTGTTCCATGCTCGATAGCTGATGAACGCGCCCGACGCGTTGGCGGTTATCGACCACGCGCCGAGCCCTGCGAACGCCACCGCCATCACGCGGCGATTGCGGATCGAATCCGCCAGGGAAATCAGGGCGATCGCCATTATCGGCGCGAGATCCGCCAGCAGTCGCGGCCCGAACGACTCGCCGCCCGAGGTCTTATGCCATCGCGCGACCAGAAAAATGCTCAGAATCGCGCCGACTCCAAGGTAGCGCAGAAGCACGTCACCGTTCTTTCGCCACGCCAGTGCCAGCCCCGCAAATGACAGAATGAAAATCGGCGAATAGAAGAGCAGCCCGCGACCGGGACTCATCACCACTACGGCTAATCCCTGCAACAGCGGCGTGTTCCAAAATCCGCTTGACGCGACGGCCGGTCCGCCCTCCGCTTGCGGCTGCGTGAAAAATTGGACCCGGAACGGCGTGCCGAAGTAGGTCGCGCTGTACCACAGCTGAAAGAGGACTGGGGGAATCGCGGCCGCCAAGAACCTCCAAATCTCGCGTCGATAGCCAGCGAGCACATACAGCCCCAGCGGCGCCGCGATCAGCGCGTCGGCCGGACGCGTGATCACCTCGAATGCCAGCGGCAGCCCCGCGTATCCCGCCCAGCGCGGCTCGTCGCGTGCCCGTACCAGGCAATAGATCGCCGCGGCGAGCGCGAGCTGTGCTGGACCATGCTGCCACAACGCCTGGCTGCTCACGCTGAGACTGGTGGTGCCCAACGCGTAGATGAGCGCCAGCAGCATCGCCATCCAGTTGGCGGTCGCGCGCGCGGCAGCCATGTAAAGGATCAGCGCGGACAGCGCCACGATCGTCGCCGCCGAAATCTTTTCGAGCTCGGAAAAAATCCGGCTGCTCGGGCTGACGCCGCACACGATCGACGGCGCATAGAACGGCAACGCCATCACCGCGGCGCCGACCGGATAGTCGGACACGTAATGCCCGCCGCTTTCGCGCAGATAGTAAGGAATCTTTTTCTCGCCTGGCGTTACCAGTTGATCGAGGTAGAAATTCCCGTGAAGCAGGATACTCAGCGGAAGGTTTTTCGCGGGCACCGAATCGCCGCCGGAAATCGTGCGGCCGTTGGCCAGAAATACGATCAGCGCAACCGAGAAAACGATTAACCCCGGACTCGATTTCAGCGCCCCTTCGATCGAACCGTGGATGAAAACCGTTCGCAGAAGAGCGAAGCCGAGCATCGCTACGATCGCGGGCCATAGCTTGTTGGCCTCGAAGCCGACCCCGGCGATACTAACCGCGTAGCCGCCGGTCACCAGGATCGAAAGCAGGTAAATCGCGACAGTCGCACAGGCCGCAGTCGCGATCTTTTGAAGCAACCGGAAATTCACAGGTGGTCGGTATATCACGCGCGCCGCAACCGCTTAAGGCGATTGAGTCGGGTTTGGCGCTGGAAAAAAATCGAATCGACCAAGCGAACGCCAAGAGTATTGTCGATGAGCCTGATTATCGGACTCGATCACGTTAACCTTCTGATCGACGCCGGCGACGACGCTCTCTCGCGAGCGCGCGCGTTTTACGAAGGACTACTCGGCCTCCAACCGCTCGAGCGACCCGCCAACACCGACAGCGGCCGGCCCGGTGCATGGTATCAATGCGGCGTCCAGCAACTGCATCTGGCCACCGAGAAAGACGCGTCGGTGGTGAACAAGGCGTCGCGCCGCCACCCCGCCTTTCGCGTCGCCGACCTGGAGGCGCTCCGCCGGAAACTCGAGTTCGCCGGAATTGAAATAATCGCCGGCAATCGATTTCCCGGCCAGGAACGCTTCTTCGTGCGCGACCCATGGGGCAACCGTCTCGAATTCGTTGAACGCTTCTCCAGCTAGTTCACCTGCCGGGCTCGAGTTACGACGCGTCGCTTCCTGAGCAGCTACCGTGCCGCGGTGGCGTGCACGATGGCGTGGAACCAATTCGATTTGATTGCTAGAGGTCATCGCAGAAGAGACACCAGGGGAGAAGGGCCAATGTCGTACAAGCATCCGTCGGGCGAAGAATTTGGCGGCGTAATAGGCCGCACGATCGCGGAGTCGAAACCGTGGTGGCCTGAGCCGAAGCTCGCACAGGGCGCGCCGAACGTCGTGATCGTGGTGCTCGACGACAGCGGCTTTGCGCATTTGGGCTGCTACGGCTCGACCATCGAAACGCCCAACATAGACAGGCTCGCCGCCGGGGGCTTGCGCTTCACGGGCTTTCACACTACCGCGCTATGCTCGCCGTCGCGCGCATGCCTGCTTACCGGACGCAATCATCACGCGGTCGGGATGCGCGCGATCTCCAACATGGACACCGGCTTTCCCAACATGCGCGGTGCGCTTCCGCGCTCGGCTGCGACGTTGGCCGAGATTCTGCGCGATCATGGTCACGCGACGTTCGCCGCCGGAAAGTGGCATATCGCGCCAATGGCGGAATGCACCGCGGCGGGACCGTGGCACAATTGGCCGTTGCAGCGCGGATTCGATCGCTACTATGGCTTCTTGCAGGCCGAAACCGATCAGTTCTATCCGGAGCTGACCTCCGACAATCACTTCGTCGATACGCCCGGTACGGTCGCCGAGGGTTATCACGTGTCCGAGGATATCGTCGACCGCTCGATGGGTTTCATTCGGGACGCCAAGTCGTTGGTTCCTGAGCGGCCGTTCTTCCTCTACCTGACCTTCGGTGCGACCCATTTGCCTCATCAGTCGCCGCGAAACTATCTCGAGAAATATCGCGGTCGCTTCGATGCTGGCTGGGACGCGGCGCGCGAGGAATGGTTCGCCCGGCAAAAGCAATTCGGAATCGTGCCCAAAGACACGCGCCTCGCACCGCACAATCCGGGCGTCAAGCCATGGGGTCAGCTATCGGAAAAGGAACGCATGTTCGCCGCGCGGCTGCAGGAGGCGTTCGCGGCGATGCTGGATCATACCGACGCGCAGATCGGGCGGCTCGTCGCGTTCCTCAAAGAGCTCGAACTGCTCGACGACACACTGTTCATCCTGATGTCCGACAACGGCGCCAGCCAGGAGGGCGGCCCGCTCGGCGTACTCGACGAGTGCGCTACTTCAACGGCATGCGTGAGGATCTCGACACGGCGGTCGCACGGCTGGACGATATCGGCGGACCGAATAGCCACTGCAATATGCCGTGGGGATGGGCGCAGGCGGGCAACACTCCCCTGAAGTGGTACAAGCAGAATACTCACGGCGGCGGAGTCAGGGACCCGCTGATCATTCATTGGCCCGCGAAGCTTGAAGCGCCGGGACAAATCCGCCACCAGTTCTGCCACGCGATCGATCTCGCACCGACTGTGATGGATCTGCTGAACATCGAGCCGCCGAGCGTGGTCGCCGGCGTCGCGCAAATGCCTGTTCATGGCATCAGTCTCGCTCCCGCGCTTACCGATCCGAACGCTGCGACGGCACGAACCACGCAGTACTTCGAGATGCTCGGGCATCGGGGAATCTGGCACCGCGGCTGGAAGGCGGTAACGCATCACGAGTCGGGCACGCCGTTCGACGAGGACAAGTGGGAACTCTATCACCTCGACGCGGACTTCTCGGAATGCAACGATCTGGCTGCCGCTGAGCCCAAGCGCCTCAAGGAAATGGTGGATCTGTGGTGGGCCGAGGCGGAACGCAATGGAGTGCTGCCGCTCGATGATCGCGGGGCCGCGATGCTGTTCCGCGCCGCGATGCGGCCGGGGCTGCCAACTTCGCGGCGGCGGTTCGTTTACTATCCCCCCATCTCACACATCGTCGCCGACGCTTGTCCATCCACCGCGCGTGGTTGGACCATGACCGTCGAACTCGATCACCCGTCGCCGGACGCTGACGGTGCGCTCATCTCGCGTGGGAGCAGCAACAGTGGGTTCGTGCTGTACGTAATACAGGGCCGGGTGAAGTTCGACTACAACTGCTTTCATCAGCACACCCTGGTCGAGTCGGAGAATCGGCTGGCCGCGGGCCGACACAAAATCGCAGTGAAGATCGACAAGGCCGAAAAGACCGCCGCACGCGCGGCACTGCTAATCGATGGCGTTCAGGTGGGAGAAGGCCAAATCGCGAACCTGCTGCGCATACTCTCCAGCACCGGCATGGACCTTGGGCGCAGTCTTTCGCCGATCAACGCGGATTACCAATCGCCGTTCAAGTATCCGGGACGGATTCTGTCCGCGGTGTTTGAATTGCCGGCCGGACCGCAGGATCGCGAGATCGACGCGCAAGTGCGCGCCGCCATGACGCGGCAGTAAAGCGCCTCGGTACGCAACGCCGCCACTTTCTAGTATCCTGATCGTGTTGTGGCACATCTCGAATCAACTGCTCGTCCGGCCGCGGGCATTCTCCCCCTCGACCGCCGAATCCTCGTGCGCGTGATCGGCGACGATCGCGCGTCGTTCTTCCACGGGATGTGCACCGCCGATGTAAAGGGCGCCCGCCCCGGCACCATCCTGCCCGCGCTGTTCCTGACCGAGCACGCGCACGTGATTGCCGACGCCTTCATCTGGGTGACCAATGACGCGCTCATCCTCGACATCGACGCCGGAGCATGGACGCGCACCCGCGCGCATCTCGAGAAATTGCTCGTCGCCGACGACGTTGAATTCGACGACGCCACTGACCTCGCTCTGATCGACGTCGAAGGACCCGCTGCCCTCGACGCGACGGCCGCAACCTCGCTTGCCGAGTGGCGCTTCGTAGAAAGCGGCGGCTCACTGATCGGCAACTTGCCTCGTTACGGCGGACCCGCGGCATCCGTGATCGCTCAGCGCGAGTCGATCGATTCGACCATCGACGCAATTGTTGCGAAGGCGCAGGGCGCGCAACGCATCGATTCCTCGATCCTCGATACCATCCGCATCGAAAACGGCGTCGCACTCGTCGGCGTCGATACCACTGACAAGACGATCGCCCTCGAGGCGCGCCTCAATCGCGCAATCTCGTTCAACAAGGGATGCTATCTGGGCCAGGAAACGATCGAGCGAGCGACCGCCCGTGGCGGTTTGAAAAAAAGGATGTTCGGACTTAAGTTCAATGGTGCGAACGTTCCTGCCGCCGGTAGCGCCCTCAGTCTCGATGGCAAGGAAGTCGGCCGCGTGACGAGCGCCGTCTGCTCGCCGCGATTTGGTGTGATCGGGCTTGCGATTTTGCATCACAGCGCATGGACGCCCGGCGTCGAGCTGAAAGTGAGCGAGGGCGGCGTCGCGATAGTGACCGAATTGCCGTTTGCGCAGAATTGACGAGTTGAAGCGATACTTTAAGTTTACCACGCGGGTCTGCGGGGCCCGGATTTAAGGAGTTCATCAGATGGCTAACGTGCTCGGTAAGCGTTACATGTGCGAAAAGTGCGGCACCGAGGTACTCTGCAACAAGGCCGGCGCCGGCGGCCTGGAATGTTGCGACGTCGAGATGAAGATCAAGGAAGCCAAACCGCTTCCGAGTTCCGACTAGGACGCCGCGCCGCTCGCTGGCGACGAAGGCATTAACTTGGTGGTAGCCGCGCCTGGGAAAGCTGACCTGGTTCTGCACGAGGGTCTCGTCCTGGGCCATCCCGGCATCGACTCGGTCGCCATCTCGCGCGGGCTGATCGTCGCGCACGGTCCGTTCGCGGAACTGAAACCGCTGGTCGGTCCCCGCACTCATCTGATCAAGCTGGCGGGCCGCACCGTCGCTCCCGGCTTTATCGATTCGCATCTGCATTTCCGCGAGGCTGCCGCCGCTGCCACCGGAGTCTCCGTTCAGCGATGCCGCACCGTCGGCGATTTGCTGGCCGACCTGCGGCTGGCCGCGGGCAAGACTCCGCCCGGCAACTGGATGCGCGCATTCGGATGCGACGAAGCGCTGCTACTCGACAAGCGCGGGCCGACGCGCGCTGAACTCGACGAGTCGCTGCCCAAAAATCCGCTGCGCCTGCGCCATCAAACTCTCCACGCGACCTGGCTCAACTCGCGCGCGATCGCGCTGCTCGGCCTCGAGGCTCCTGGCTTCAATCCTCCCTACGGCGCCAACATGATTCGCGACGCCGCCGGCAAGCTTACTGGCCTCGTAGTCGGAATGGAAATGTGGCTGTCGGATCATCTCCCGCCCGTGACGGTCGCCGAAGCGGAATCGCGCGCGCGCATCATGAGCCGTGAACTCGCCGCCGCCGGAGTCACCGCATTCACCGACGCCACCACGCGCAACGGCCCCGTCGAAGTCGAGCAGTTCGCCAAGCTCGCGCAATCGAACGCAATCTGCCAGCGAGTCTGCGTGATGATTGGCGGCCAGCATCTCGACGCCGCCGATCGATGCGAGCAGCTCGCCCGCGCCGCCGGCATCTCGCTGGCCGGCGCCAAGTTCATGCCCGGCTATCAATACGACCCCGCCGGCCTCTCGCGCTCCGTCCGCAGCGCGCTCGAATGCGGACTCGATTGCGCCTTCCACGTCACCGAAATCGAAGAGCTTGAAGAGTCGATCGTCGCGATCGAAGCCGTCAAAACGCAATTCGACGGCGTACCCGAGATGCCGCGGTTTCGTCTCGAGCACGGCGGTATCATCACGCCCAACTACATCGACCGCCTCATGGCGGCCGGCGTGTGGGTCGCTACCAATCCCGGCTTCATCTATTTTCGCGGTCCCAAGTACGCAACCGAGCCCGGCCTCGTCGCTCATCTCTATCGCGCGCGCAGCTTGAAGGACGCCAATGTCCACCTCGTAGGCGCGACGGACGCGCCGGTCACGCCCGCCCGCCCGCTCGCTGCGATCGCCGCCGCCGTTTCCCGCACGTCGCTCGACGGCGTCGAGCTCGCACCCGCTGAAGCGCTGTCGGTGCAGGATGCCTTCGCGCTCTTCACCTCCGACGCTGCCCGCCTCGCCCGCCTCGAGGCCGGTGTCATAGAGCCCGACCATCTTGCCGATCTCATCGTGCTGCCGCGCGATCCATTCTCGCTCAATGCCGCCGATCTGATGAATCTCGTTGTCGATATGACCATCGTCGGCGGCCGCGTGGTTTACGAGCGCGGCCGTCCCGCCATCGCCAGCAGCGACAGCGCCGACCTGCGGTCTACCTGATGGCTTCGCGCTGATGTCGTCGAAATCGAACGGTACGAGCGCGGTACTCTACGACAAGCGCGGTCCCGTCGCATGGGTCACGCTCAATCGCCCCGCGCAATTCAACGCGTACAACATGGCGATGCGCGACAACCTCTTCCAAATCCTTGCCGCGATCCACGACGATCGCGACGTACGCGCGATGGTCTTGCGCGGTGCCGGCCAGGCCTTCTCGACCGGCGGCGACCTTGCCGAATTCGGGATGGCGCCGTCGCCTATCGTCGCGCGATGGGTCCGCTTTCGCCGCGACGTGTGGGGGATGCTCCGCGGGCTGCCCATCCCGACCATTGCCGCCATCCACGGTTACACCGTCGGCGGCGGACTCGAGATAGCTCTCCTATGCGACCTCGCCATCGCCGCGGACGACACGCGCCTGTCCCTGCCCGAGACCGGCGCCGGCATGATTCCCGGCGTCGCCGGCACCCAGACCGCGGCGCGCCGCCTCGGCCTCGGCCGCGCCCTCGACCTTTGCCTCACAGGCCGTTGGATTGACGCCAAAGACGCGTTACTTGTAGGTATGGTCGCCGAAGTGGTTCCCTTGGCGGATTTGGATCGCCGCGCGCTCGCGATCGCCCGCGCGTTCGCACGCGTCAGCCGCGAGCGTTCCGCGATACTCAAGCTGGCGGTCTGGGGAGGCCTCGATTTGCCGCTGCGACAAGGACTCGAACTCGAACACCGGCTCTGGAAGCGTTTACCCGCTGGGAGGAATCGCGCGCAGTGAACACCGTTAACTTCGTCACGATCCCGGCGGCGATCGTGCCCGACCAGGAAATCCTGGTCTTCGGCTCGCGACGCCTCACCTATGCGGATCTGAACGACCAAGTCTCCCGCCTGTGTGCGGTATTTAAGCAGTTCGGCTTCGCGCACGGCGACGTCATCGCCGTCCTCGACACCAACTCCGACCTCTACATCCAATGCTACTACGCTGCCGCCAAGGCCGGGCTCACGTTCCTGCCCTTGAACTATCGCGCCAAGGATGCCGAGCTCGAATACATGATTAACACCGCCGATGCGAAGGCGCTGCTCGTCGGCGATCGCTACCTCGAGTTGATCGCGAAGATTCAGCCGCGCCTCCGCGCGAGCAAAATCGTCGCGCTCGGCGACGGCGCCCGCGCATTGCCGCGTCTCGCCGATCTGATCACCAAAGCCGAACCCGACGAATCCGAAGCTGAGGTCGAAGACGAGGACATCTCCATCCTCATGTACACCAGCGGCACCACCTCGCTGCCGAAGGGCGTCCAGTTGCGCTTTCGCGATTTCGCCGCCTACGTCACCGCCAACGTCGAGATGGCCGATGGCACCGATCGCGGCGTTGCGCTGGTGTGCGTGCCGTTTTATCACATCGCCGGAACCACCGCGTACATGACCAACATCTGGACCGGCCGCAAGGTGATCGTAATGCCGCAGTTCGACGCGCGCGCGTGGCTCGATCTCGTTGCTCGCGAGCGCGTCACGCACGCCTTCGTCGTGCCCACGATGATGAAGCAAATCATCGACGAGCCCTCGTTCGCGAAAACCGATCTCTCCGCGCTCACCAACCTCGCCTACGGCGGCGCCGCGATGCCTGTGCAGGTAATTCGCCGCGCGATCGAAGTCTTTCCGAAACAAGTCGGCTTCGTGAACGCTTACGGCCAGACTGAAACCACGTCATCGCTCACTGTGCTCGGCCCCGACGATCATCGAATCGAAGGCACGCCCGAGCAGATCGAACTCAAGCTCAAGCGCCTCAACTCGATCGGCAAGCCGCTGCCCGACGTCGAAATTCGCGTCCGCGACGAGGACGGCAAGTTCCTCCCGCACGGCGAGGTCGGCGAAATCATCATCCGCACCCCGCGCATCATGAAGGGCTACGCCGGCCGCGACGACGACGCGCGATTACCCGACGGATGGCGCGCGACCGGCGACCTCGGATGGCTCGACGACGACGGCTACGTTTTCTTCGCCGGCCGCAAGGACGACATGATCATTCGCGGCGGCGAAAATATCGCTCCCGCCGAAATCGAAACCGTCCTCATGAGCCATCCGGCCGTCGACGAATGCGCCGTTATCGGCGTGCCCTCCGTCGAATGGGGGCAAATCGTCAAGGCTTTCGTCGTCGTTCGCAAGGGCGATAAGGTGACCGAGCCCGAGCTCGCCGAGTTCTGCCGCTCGCGGCTGGCCAGCTTCAAGCGTCCCGAACGAATCGAGTTCATCGACGCGCTGCCGAAAAATCCGCTCGGCAAAATTCTGCGCAAAGATCTGCGCGCGCCCGCCGGAGGCGTCTGACGCCGCGCCCCGCTAAAAAATCCCGTGCCGGCAGAGCACGACGGACCGCACCCGCCGGCGTTATCGACGTCGCTTTCGCCAGCGGATGCGTCAGCGCGACGCTTCGATTCCCCAGTCCGCGCGCGATTCTCACGCCCGCGATGGCTGTCCGCATGCTCGAGTTGTTCGAGCACGTCGAGGACGACGCCGCCGCCCGCATGCTCGCACTCACCAGCGCGGGCGCCGCGTTCTGCGTCGGCTTCGACGACGCCGTCGATCCGCGACTCGTCGAATCGCTCGCCGTCCTCTCCAAGCCGACCGTCGCCATCATCAACGGCGACGCCTTCGACGAAGGTCTCGAACTCGCCATGGCCGCCGACATACGGGTCGCGATTTCGTCCGCGCGTTTCGCGATCACTCAGGTTAAACGCGGTGCGATGCCCCATTTCGGCGCGACCCAGCGCCTCCCGCGTCTGATCGGCGCCTCCAACGCGCTTCGCCTGATGCTCACCGGGACCGCTCTGGGAGCCGACGATGCGCTTCGCAGCGGCCTCGTCACTTATCTCGCCGGCAACCCCGCCGACCTCGCCGCCACCGGCGGCCGCGTCGCCGAGGCCATCCTGAGCCGCGCACCTCTCGCCGCGCGCCTGGTCAAGGATGCAGTGCTCAAGGGTTACGACATGACTTTGGATCAGGGCATCAGGCTTGAGGAGGATCTGTATGCCCTGCTACAAACGACTTCCGACCGTGCCGAAGGCGTGCGCGCTTTTTTGGAGAAGCGCAAACCGCTGTTCAGGGGCGCGTGAATTTTTCAACTATATTTTTTTAGCGAGAAAGGACCAGGATCAACGAATGGCAAATCAGCTCGGCAAAATTTACATCTGCAACAACTGCAAATCGCAGGTCATCGTCACCAAGGCCGGCTCGGGCCAGCTCAAGTGCTGCGGCGTTCCGATGGAACAAAAAAAGTAGCGATCACGCTCCGCCGTTCGAGGCGTCATCGCGACAACGTCAATGAGGTCCCACGATGCTAGGTGCGATCATAATCGGAATCATCGCAGGCTGGTTGGCCGGCAAGCTGGTGCGCGGCGCCGGCTTCGGATTGATTGGCGACCTCATCCTAGGCCTGATCGGCGGCCTCGTCGGCGGATGGATCTTCAGCTCACTCGGCGTTCCGGGGCCTAACGGCGCGATCGGCGCGATCCTCGTCGCCACCGTCGGTGCCGTCATCCTGGTCTGGATCTCGCACATCATTCGCGAGGCCTGACCAAACGCCGCGCGCGCCGGCTCTCACCCGAGCGCGCGGATGCGCAGGACCTCGGCCTGCTTGCGAATCGGCTCCGGCAGTTTCACTTCGTGCGCGTCGATCCAATTCCTCTCGAGCCGATAGAACTCGCGCGCCGGTTCGTAGAACAGGTGGATCACGACGTCATCGTAGTCGAGCACCACCCAGTGAGCATGATGCATCCCCTCGACCGCCAGCGCCCGCTGTCCCACCTTGCCCATCGCCTCTTCGATTCCGCGCGCGATCGCCTGTACCTGCACGTCAGAGCGCCCGGTCGCCACCAGGAAATAATCCGCCACCGGTTTCAGATGCTCGGCTTCGAGCACGACCAGGTCGTAGGCCTTTTTTTCCAGCGCCGCTTCGGCCGCGGCGATTGCCTTCTTAAGCGCCGTCAAGAAATCTGACCGCGATTCAGAAGCCGGCTCGCCGGCGGTTGATGGTTCGAACGGGATTGGAATGAACGCGAGAGTTTAAGCAGATCGATCCTCAATAGAGCGCGTGGCGCTGGATGTAATCGACGACATCGATCGGCACCAGGTACCTGATCGATTCACCGTGTTGCAGTTTGCCGCGAATTTCAGTCGCTGAAATAGGTAGGAACGTGGTTTCGACGAAAGATAGCGTTTGTCCGCTCGAATGCACGTAGTGATCGTCTGCCTGAGTGTAGCCAAACTTTTTGAGCGCGGCAACTGAAATTCGCGGCGGACCCTCTTTCCCCTCGGTTAACCTTGTATGAACGGCGAAATTGCATAACCGCACCAGTTCCTCCGGCTCCTTCCACGATTCCAGCTCGGCAAACTGGTCCGCGCCCATCAGCAGGTACAGCGTCGCCGGCTGCCGCAGGGTAGCCAGGAAGTAGCGCACTGTGTCGATCGTGTAGGAGCGTCCGGCCCGCCGAATCTCCACGTCCGAGGTCATAAAATGGCGGTTGCCCTTGGTCGCCAGCCGCACCATCGCCAGGCGATGCTCCGCCGGGGCCAATTCGCCTTCCGCTTTATGTGGCGGCGACGCGGCCGGAATGAAATACACCAGGTCAAGTTGCAGCGCCTCGCGAACTTCCTCGGCTGCGCGCAGATGTCCGAGATGAATCGGGTTGAAACTGCCGCCGAACAATCCTACCCGCATTTGATTCTTTTACTGCGCTCGCGTCGCAACGGGTTTCGCGCCGCCGTTCAGGCGCGGACTTGTCCGGTCCCGCGCAGGACGTACTTGTATGTAGTCAACTCATTCAGTCCCATCGGCCCGCGCGCGTGCAGCCGATTAGTCGAGATCCCGGTCTCCGCGCCGAATCCAAATTCGAAGCCGTCGGTGAAACGCGTCGATGCATTCACATAAACGGTAGCCGAATCGACCTCCCGTTCAAAGCGCGCGGCGGTTTCCGCGTCACCGGTGACGATCGCGTCCGCCAGATGGGACCCGTGACGCGCAATAAATGCGATCGCCTCGTCAATCGAATCCACCACCTTCACCGCCAGTATCAGGTCGAGGTATTCCGCATCCCAGTCTTCGTCAGTCGCCGCGCGCACTGCCGGCACGATTTTTCGGGTCGCGTCATCGCCGCGAATTTCGACGCCAGCCGCCATCATCCGCGCAGCGAGCGACGGGAGAAATTTCTCCGCGATCCCGCGATGCACCAACAATTTCTCCATCGAATTGCAGACTGAAGGACGCGAGCATTTTGCGTTCAAGCAAATTTCTTCGGCCATCTTCAGATCCGCCGCCCGATCGACGTAGGTGTGGCATTTACCGTCGAAGTGCGGCAGCAGCGGCACGGCAGATCCGTCCAGCGCCTTCTTCAGCGACTCGCCTCCGCGCGGAATTATCAGGTCGATCAGCTCGCGGCTGCGCTTCATTAGCTGGATCACTTCGCGATCAGGGTCGCGGATAAACATCGCCGCATCCGGGTCAAGTCCCGCGTCCTTCAACGCGCGCGCGATCAGGTCGGCTAGGAATCCGTTGCAGCTGAGCGCCTCGCTGCCACCTCGCAACACCACCGCATTCCCCGCTTTCAGCGTCAACGCCGCAGCATCAACGGTAACGTTAGGCCGTGATTCGTAAATCATCGCGATCACGCCGATCGGCACTCTGATCTTTTCAATTTTTAACCCGTTAGGCCGGGTCCACTTCTCAATCGCAGTCCCGACAGGATCCTCGAGCGCCGCAACTTGAAGCACGCCCGCCGCCATCGCCTCGATTCGCTTGTCATCAAGCATAAGCCGCTCGACAAACGCACCGCCGCGCCCACTCTTCCGCGCATGCTCGAGGTCGATCGCGTTAGCGCGAATAATCTCCGCACGCGAATCGCGTATCGCGGCCGCCAGCCGCCGAAGAAAATCATTCTTCTCCGCCGTCGTCGCCAGCGCCATCCGTGGCGCCGCCGCCCGCGCCCGCTTGAGCGCCGCAACAGTATCAGTTTCAACCGTCATCCAACTTCGAGAATATATCCCGAACCCAATCAAATAAACCGCGCGCCTTTCCCGCCCCCAAACTTCTAACAGGGCGAAGCCCGTATCTTTTTTAGCATCCGGTGCAGGTCAGTCGGCGCGAGACCTTGAGCGGCAGGTAAGGGACCGAAGTTGCTGAGATTCCGGATGTACGGCGCAACAGACAATCTCGCTCCACAATTGTCACTCACCCTAACCCTCTGCCGACAAACGGGCGAGGGAACCAGCCAGCCGCCCCATGCGTTGATCAGGGCTGCGCGAAGCCGGTCGTCACGGCAATCGCGACGCTTGCAGGCGTAGGAGCGCGGCCTTGGCCTCTTCCTGGGCGTCGGTAACGGTGGCGCCGCCGCTGTCCGCCGCCTTTCTGTAGTAGGTGATGGCCTGGGCGTTGTTGCCGAGCGCCTCGTACGCGCGCGCGACGTTGACGTCGGCCCGGTCATCGTTGGGGCACGCCGCGAGCGCATCCTGGTAGTATCCGAGCGCCTTGTTGAAATCACCTGCGGCAAAACTGTCGCCGCCACGTTGGCTGGCGACCGACTCGATACCTTTATCGCAACCGCCAGGAGCGGAGGTCGCGACGCCAGGTCTGTAGTTTTGATTCTGACTCGCCTTGATTGCTTCGATCTCCTGCTGCTGCCGCTCAAGCTGATCCTGTTGTTGTTGAACCAGTTTGTTCGTGGCCTCGATCTGATCGCCCATGCATCCCGCAACGATGAACAAGAGAACGCCGAATGCTAGTGCCGCCAGGACTCGTCCCGGCAAATTCGTCACCGATATAGAAAGTATGCTGAAGCTGGATTTGTGTCGCATCGCCACCAATACTGGCGAATAGCGGCGCGGTGTCAATGCCGATATGCGAGAGGCAGGTGACCGTATAGCGCCCATGGAGAGACCCCGTGATTCGAAAAACAAAGTTCTTGTCGAGAATGTTGATGATGCTGGCGATCGCCGCACTATCAATCGCGACGACGCGCGCGGTAATTGCTGCGGATCATGGGCCGACGGTGACCGCTGCGCAGGCCCTCCAGGCGCTGCTCGACGGCAATCGGCGTTTCGTTGTGGGAAAGCTCGAGCATCCCAATCAGACGCCGGAGGTGCGCGCCGACGTGGCCAAGGGACAGCATCCGTTTGCGTCGGTGCTGGCATGTTCGGATTCGCGCACGCCGCCCGAAATTATTTTCGATCGCGGACTTGGCGATATCTTCACCGTGCGCGTGGCGGGCAATGTCGCGGACAAAGTCGTTATCGAAAGCCTCGACTACTCGGTCAAGCATCTCGGCGTGCGAGCGGTGATGGTACTCGGACATCGCCGATGCGGCGCGGTGATTGCGGCGGTCGCGGGACATGAAGAGGAAGGCGACGTCGGTCCGATGCTGAGCGAACTGCGGCCGGCCGTGGCAGCGTCTAAGGGCATGGCGGGCGATCCGGTCGAGAACGCCGTGCGCGAGAACGTGATCTTGGTGATCAAAAACCTCGCGGCGTCGGCAGAGCTGTCGGCGATGGTGAAATCGGGTGAGCTGAAAATCGTCGGCGGCGTTTACGATCTCGACACTGGCATGATCGAGATGCTCAAGGACTAGCGCAAGGCGCGGCTAGTGCGGAGGCTGCGTGACGATCACGCCGGCGAATGATGACGCCTGATGACCGTCGGTGTCGGTCGCAGTTACGTTGACCACGTAGCTGCCGGGATTCGCATAAGTGTGAAACAGCGCGGTCGGCGGCAGCATCGAGACCTGGCCGTCGCCGAAATTCCAGATATAGCTGGCCAGCGGCGCGCCTCCCGGGTTGGTGCTCGATACAAAGAAGCCGACGGTGAGCGGAGCCGGGCCGTAAGCGGGCACGGTTTGAAGCTGAATCTGCGGAATCATCGGCATGACCATCGGCGTAGGGGTCACACTCGCTTCCTGCGCGAATGCCGACGTAGTCAGGCCGGCGAGCATCAGCGGGAAGACGGCGAACGCCAACCTTGTCATTCTGAGCGCAGCGAAGAATCCCGGCAGCAGTGCCGAGGCGTGCGCCATAATCCGGGATTCTTCGCTTCGCTCAGAATGACACAAGGAAAGAGCGACCTCTCAGGGATCGTACAGTTGCGATTCAATCTCACTGCATTGTGATGCCGCCGTCGGGGTGCAGAATCGAGCCGGTGTAGTAGCGGCCCTCCTCACAGGCTAGGAACAGCGCGGTGTTGGCGACGTCTACGGGCTCGCCCATCTTCTTCATCGGCACGCGATCCATCAGCGGCGTCATTTCGGGCATGTCCTGCAGGTTGGCGGTCATCGGAGTCTTGATGAAGCCGGGGCCGATCGCGTTGGCCGTGATATTGAACGGCGCCAACTCTGTCGCGAGCACCCGGGTCAGCATCCACACGCCCGCCTTGCTGACGGAATACTCGCCGACGCCCGGAGTTGGGAGCCGCGCCGCGGCTGACGCGATATTGATGATGCGGCCGCCGTTGCCGGCCGCAATCATCGCCTGGGCGCAGGCGCGATCGGTCAGGAAAACGCCGTCGAGGTTGACGCTCAAAACCTTGCGCCAGTTGGCGAAGGACTTGTTGCTGAGAAACGTGATGTCGGGCTGGCCTTCTTCGCCGTAGTGCGCGTGAGAGATTCCCGCCGCGGCGACGACGATATTGACGCTGCCGAGATCCTTCACCATCTGCGCGACCATCGCATTCACCTGCGCCTCGTCGCTGGTATCAACTTGATATGCAATTGCCTTGCGGCCGAGCTTCTTCACGGCGGCAGCGGTTTCCTCGGCGGCGGCGAGATGTCTGTCGGCGACGAAGATGTTCGCGCCCTCTTCGGCGAATCGAATCGCGGTCGCGCGTCCGATGCCGCTCGCGCCGCCAGTGATCAGTGCATTTTTGTTTTCAAGTCTCAGGGCCATCGAACGATTCTCCTTGGCAACCTCTGTTCTGCTGCGGTTGTTAGCACGACGCGGCGCGCATGAAAATCTATGCTCACGATCCCGCGTCGAATAGAATCGCAGGTTATGGCACAACAGCAAGCGGCTACCGCGCTCGCGGAGCCGACTCATCGGTACGTCGAGGTCGAGGGACTCAAGCTTCACTATCTGGACTGGGGCGGCGATCCCGGCAAGCGCACTTTCGTGCTGCTGCACGGCGGCGCCGCGCATGCGCATTGGTGGGACGGCGTCGCACCGTTGCTGACGCCGTACGGTCGCGTGCTCGCGCTTGATTTTCGCGGTCACGGGCGCAGCCAGTGGGCGAAGTCGGGGGTTTACGGACCGCCGGCGTATCTGAATGATGTGCGCGGCCTGATCGAGAGCCTCGGCACGCGCGTGATCCTGGTTGGACATTCGATGGGCGGCGCGGTCGCGCAGTGGGTCGCGGTCACGCACCCGGAGTTGCTCGCGGCGTTGATAATCGTCGACGCGCCGCACGGACCGCCGCCGCTGTTTCGCCGCCTGATGTGGCGATGGCGCCGGAAATCGCAAGGCGGCATCCGTCCCGAGCTGCGGTCGGCGGAGGACATCATCAGGAAATTCCGCCTGCAACCGCCGCAGACGTATCTGACGCGGCTGGAGGTCGAGCGGCTCGCCCTGCTTGGCGCCGAGCAGCTACCCAGCGGCGCGTGGGCGTTTCGCTTCGATCCGGAGACGCGGGCGTGGCGCAAGCATGGCGCCAGGATGACCAAGCCGAAGATCAGAAAGATCACGATGCCGACGCTACTGCTGCGCGGCGATCAGAGCGCGCTGGTGAGCGCGTCGCACGTCGCGCTGATGCATCGGAAGATTCGCGGCTCGGTCCTGAAGGAAATCCCGCGCGCGTTTCATCACGTGCCGCTGGACAATCCAGGCGACACCGCGGCAGCGACTATCGAGTTCGTCGAGAAAATGTAGCGGCCGTTACGCGCGGAGCAGGAAGTCGCTCAGGTCCATCGCGTATTGCCCGTCGCTCAGGGTCATCGACTTGGGCGAGCGCTTGAGCATCAGCCGCGAGATGTCCTGCCCCTGCGGCAGCAGGTACACGATGTCGCCGCTACCCATCGAGAACACGCGCACGCGTTCTTCGCCGCGGCGTTCCTGTCCGGCGACCTCGTAGGGGCTGACGTGAAAGACGAAGCCGCGGGCGCGAACCAGCACGCCCTCGGTTTGCTCGATGATGCCCACGAAAATCCGGGTGTTGTCGTCCTTGAAGAGCCTCCGATCGATGAGGACGATCCGGTCCCCTTCGCCGATTGCCGCCATCGTGCGTTCCTCCTGTGGCCGTAGCCCCGGGGCGGGATTCTACTCGATCGCGAAGGCTAACACGACGCGCCGAGATCTAACCGGGTAGTGGGCCAGCGACCCACTACCCGATCCATCGGTGTTATTGATCAGCGACCAGCCATCAAGCGCTCAGCCTGCCCCTGCGACTCGCTTTGCGCGGACCATCCGCGCACGACGTCGCTCAGTTCGCGCGCCCGGATCAGGTCGAGTCCGAAGCGAATCGGCAACGATCGCGGCAGTGTCTCGATCGCGTCGCGCCCGCCGGGGCGGAGTGCGAGCCGGTCGAGCAGCCGCGAGGTCACCGTGCGGCGCTGCCCGCGCAGGTACTGGTCGTTGTACATCTTGACAATCAGCTCGGCCGCCAACCGCACCGCATCCGACATGTTCATGGAATCCGACGCGAACTGATCGAGCGCTTGCTTGAGCGGGAACTGATCGGGATTCCATACCGCGACCGAGCCCGCGCGCATCAGAGCCTCGATGCTCGGCGTGGTGAACGAGTAGCCCCATCCTGCGAGCTTGGTGCTGGCGGTGGCCAGCTCGACGGGATCGAGATTGCCCGCCTGCGCGCGCGCTTGCAGCGCCGCCTCGGTCCACACGCGGCGCACACCGAACTCGGTCTTGGCGAGATCGGCGAGGATCATGTCGTCGGTCCACAGCACGTGCCCCGGCATCGAGGCGATCACGATGCTCTCGGCGACGTGGCGGCCGAAGAATTTGACCAGTCGCTCGCGGCGTTCAGGATCAATTGAGGCAAGCACCGCGCCGTCGCGCACACGGCAGACCGACTGCAACGCGTCGGCGAGCCCCTTCAACTGGACGTCGGCGCGCTTGCCGTCATTGCCGTTGCCGGCGATTGACGCCGAGAATCCGGGCGGCAATCGGAGCAGAGTATCCTCGAACGCAAGACGGCGAAGTTCAGCGAGAGTGGACTGCGAAATGACAAACTGGCGCGGCCACGTCGGTAGCAGGCTCAGCCGGCCGAGCATGCACAGCGTCGCGATCGCGGTCAGATCGAGCACCACGGCGTTGGCGCGTTCGAAGGCTCCCAGAGCGGCCTCGAGTTCCTCGGGCGAGCCGGTGCAGCACTTCAGCGGCGCCTCGGGACGCTGCGCCAGGATGAACACGGTCTGCAGATCGTTGAGGTTGAGCCGCTCTGCCACCGCGTGGATAGGGATCGAGTTGTTGGCGTAAGTGCGCTCGGCTTGCTTGAGGAGATCCTCGCGCTTGCCGTTGGCACCGTTGGTGTGGCCGTTGGCTTTGGCGATCCCATTGCCGTTCGCGACGCCGTTGCCGTTCCCGTTTCCATTGCCATTGCTCGCTTCGAACAGTGACTCGAAGCTGTCACTCATCTCGCTCCACGGAATTGCATCGCCGCGCACGTAGCTCATTTCGATTTCGGCCTGGCCGGGGAAGCGCGCCTGCCAGTTGATGAGCACGTCCATGTAGCGGTAGGCGTACTTGCTGATGACCTGCTTGATGGTCGCTTGACGGCGGCTGAAGCGGCCTTCGGGGAGCTGGAACTTCTCACCGGCCTTCTTGCCCTTGATGGCGCGCGTCATCGGATGCTGCGGGCCGTATTCTTCGAGCGCCTCGTCGGCGTCGTTGGCCTCCTCGAGCAGGATCCATTTCTCGGTGTTGGAACCCTCTTCGACGAAACTCAGCGCACAGCCGGGTCCGGCGCCGTCGAAGTCGGGCACGTGCGGCATCGGCCCGACAGGTCCGAGCGCGGCCAGGTACGCGCGATGCGCATCGACGCTGCCACCCTGGCGGCGCAGCAATTCGTAAGCGTAGGCGAGCGCCTCGTTGGCGCGGCCGCCGTCGCGCATGAATTGCACGGCCGCGCGGCCGAGTGCAGGCGGAATCTCGCGCGCCGGAGGCATAGCGTTCGGATCGGCGACGACCAGATCGGCCTTGCCGAGGCGAGCCGCGACGATCGAGCGGCGCAGCTTGAGCACGCGGTCGTCGGGATGTGCGCTAAGCATATCCTCGAGCTCAGTCAGCGCAGCTTCGGGATTATTGCGTTCGAGTTTGTCGAGCTGATCGGCGACGGCGCCCGCGTCGATTGCTTTTTCGGGATGCAGCTGGCGCGAGATGTCTTCGACGATGTCTTCGCGGCCGAGACGGCTCGCACAATCGAGCAAGCGGCGCGTGTCGGTCCCCGCGGTGCCGGCGGGCGCGAGCGCTTGCCACAGCGGCAGCGCGTCGCGGTAGCGCCCCAAATCATGGAGCAGCGCGGCGAGCTTGCGTCGGTTGTCGGGGCCGATGTCGGGCGTGAGCCCCGACAGAGCCTCGTCGGCCAGCTTCGAGGCCTGATCGAACTTGCCCTGCGCCAGCCGCAGATTAGCGCGCAGCGTCCGCATCGTGACCGCCGGCAGGCGCCCCTCGGCGATCGACGACAACAGCGCGTCGGCGTCGTGATAGCGCTCGGCGGTCGCGAGTGCTTCGACTGCGGCCGCGACCGCGAAGGGAAAATCACCCGCGGGAATCGCATCCGGCCGTGCGATCGAGCGCATCAGCAGCTCGGTGGCCTCCTGCAAATCCCCGGGTTCGTCGCGCTCGCGCAGCGTGACCGCCAGATGATAGTCGATGTCGTCGCGGCCGCCCACGGAAGCGGCGCGGCGCAACACCTCGATCGCCTCGGTCAGGCTGCCGCGCGAGCGCAGCACGATTCCGTACTCGCACAGCCCGTTGGCATCCTCGCGCTCCAGGCTATGCGCCTGTTCGATGTCCTTGCCCGCACCGTCGGTATCGCGCAGCGCAATTCGCGCCTGCGCGCGTCCGATCAGCGCCTGTACTTCGCTCGACACCTGGCGTTCGGCCTGCGCGAGCGTGAGCGCCTGGGTGAAGCAGGTCTCGGCTTCGCGCACACGACTCTCGTCGTTTTGCGCAGGAGTATCACTTGTGCCCTCTCCGGCCACTTCGAGCTCATTGAGGAGAATCGCCTGTGCGAGAACGAGCCACGGGATCGAATTGTTGGGCAACGCGGCGCTGGCGAGGCGCGCATAACGCTCGGCGCGATCGAAATGCGCGTCGAGCAGCGCGCGGCGCGCCATTACGACGGCGACTTCGGGATCGGACGAGAGCTCGGGCGCGACGTTTTCTTCCAGCGTCCTCGCGTCATACGACTTGGGCGCGTTGTTGAGCCACAGCGCGACCGCGCGGCCGCTCGACGGAAACTGCATCCGCAGTTTGTCCGCCAGCGCGAACGCGCGTTCGCGCTCACCGAGCAGTTCGTGCGCGAGCGCCTCGTTGGTGCACGCGTTCTCCTCGTCGGGCTGCAGCGACTTGGCCGCGATGAACAGCATCGCCGATTTGCGCGGCTCGCCTTCTTTCAGCCACGCGGCGCCGAGATACGAGAGCACGCGGAACTTGTGCGTGTTCGAGAGCTGGCTCCACTTCTGCTCGCGCAGCCTGAGCAGTGCCAGGCGCGCAAGCTGATATTGGTGGCTCTCGAGGAACGCCGCGGCGGCTGAGATCTCCTCTCCCAGCGAATCAGCAGGTCCCGCCGCCGCGGGCTCACATCGTGCCTCGAGATGAACAACCGCATCCGCGCGCGTCAGCGCCTGGCGCTTGGCGGCGGTTCCGAAGTCGGTGAGGATCTGAGGATACTCGTCGAGCAGCTCCTCAATATCGTCCCACGTCAGAACCTCGATCGCCGAGATGCCGTCTTTGCGGTTAGCGCGGTTGAGATCGAACAACGAACGCTGCAAGCCGTCTGGCTTGGCGGCCGTGGTCGCGATCACGAAGCGCCCGATTGGGAGCTTCAGGCTCGCGGCCCGGTCCACATCGTCCTTGATCTCGGCAATCGTCAACTCGCTTCGCGTAGCGCGCAGGTCGCACTTGACGGCGGCGAGCCGCGGACGGCCGCTGATCTCGATTAGGTTGACTCCCTTCTCGGCGCGATCCGGGTCGCGGAAGCGCTCGAGCTGAGGGAGCTGCCAATGACGCCGCAGGAGCTTCAGACAGAGTCTTTCGAACTCGTCGGCGCTCCTGGGCAGCGGATATCCGGGGGCGAATTTTGCCATAGTGTAACATTTCCTAACATAATGTCGGGTTTCAAGGAAGCCCCTCAAACACCACGGCGCGCGGGGGTCGCTTTCGGCACGCAAATGCCGCTGGTAAGATGATGTCTTTAACCATGCTTAGTCTCGACAACCTTTCCAAGTCCTACGGGGGCCGCAAGATCCTCGACGGCGTGAGCTGGTCGATGGCCGACGACGGACGGGTCGGCCTGGTCGGGCTCAACGGCGCGGGCAAATCGACGCTGCTCAAGATGATCGCGGAAGTGATCCCGCCGGACTCGGGCCGAATAACCCGTCCGCAGCGCACCCGCGTCGGATACCTGGCGCAGGACGCTCCCGAGATGGGCGGCAGGTCGGTGCTGCGCGAGACGCTGGCGGCACTGGACCGGATGCAGGCGCTCGATTTGCGGCGCAAAGAAGTCGAGCAGATTCTCACGCGCGAGCATTCGGGGCCGGCGCACGACGCCGCGCTCGAGGAGTTGGGCGAGGTGCTCACCGAGCTCGAGCATCACGACTTTTACAGCGCCGAGAGTCGCGCCACTTCGGTGCTGTTCGGACTGGGCTTCACCGATGGCGACCTCGCGCGCGACGTCAGCGAATTCTCCGGCGGCATCCGGATGCGCATCGCGCTGGCCAAGCTGCTGCTCGACGCGCCCGAGTTCATGATGCTCGACGAGCCGACCAATCACCTCGACATCGAGGCGCGCAACTGGCTCGAAGATTACCTGTGCGCGTACCAGGGCGGGATCATTCTGGTCTCGCATGATCGCTACTTTCTCGACCGCGTCACCACGCGCACGGTCGAAGTGTCGCGCGGGCGTCTCACCGAATACGTCGGCGGCTACTCGCGCTACCTCGTGCTGCGCGATGAACGCTTCGCGCTCGAGCTGGCGGCGTACGAGAGGCAGCGCGAAGAGATCGAGCACATGGAGAGTTTCATCAGCCGCTTTCGCTACCAGGCGAGCAAGGCGCGTCTTGTGCAAAGCCGCATCAAGCAGCTCGAGAAGCTCGAACGGCTCGAACCGCCCGAAGGATCGCAGAAGCCGCCCGCGATTTCGTTTCCCAAATGCGAGCGCAGCACGCGCCGCGTGTTCGAGCTCAAGGGCGCGGTCAAACGCTACGGCGCTCACACGGTTTACAACGGCGTCGATCTGACGATCGAGCGCGGCGCGCGAATCGCCCTCGTCGGTCCCAACGGCTCGGGAAAATCCACGATGATGAAGCTGCTGGCGGGCGTCGAACCGATGTCCGGCGGCGAGCGAGTAGTGGGCGCCAGCGTGCGGGCCGGATACTTCGCGCAGAATCTCGCCGAGTCGCTCTCATACGACAAGACCGTGCTCGACGAGCTCAGCGACAGCGTGCAGGGCCGCACGACGGCGGAGATTCGCTCGCTTCTCGGCGCGATGCTCTTCTCTGGTGACGACGTGTACAAGCGCGTCGAAGTCCTGTCGGGCGGCGAGCGCGCGCGCCTGGCGCTGGCCAAGGTGCTCGCGCATCCGAGCAATTGCCTGCTGCTCGACGAGCCGACCAACAACCTCGACATCGTCGCCAAGGACACGCTGCTCGAAGCGCTCCGGCGGTTTCCCGGCACTGTCATCATAGTCAGTCACGACCGCTTCATTCTGAACGAGCTGGTGACCGAGGTGCTCGAAGTCGGCCAAGGGCACGCGATCCGATACCTCGGCAACTACGACGAATACCTCGAGAAGAAGGCGCAGACCGAAGCGCCGTCGCCGTCGTCGCAGCCTGTGCGGTCCGCGCCAGTGCAACTGCGCGATGCACGCGGTAACAACGGCACTGCGCCGCATCAGAAGAAGGCGGAACCGCCGAAGGCCGCACCGCCCGCGAAAGACGATCGCGACGCGTCGCGCAAGCGGGAACGAATCGCGCGCCAGCGTGGACAGATCGAAGCCGAAATCGAACAGAAGGAAAACGAACGCGCGGCGCTCTCCACCGAGATGAACGATCCCAACTTCTATCTCGCGCGCAAGGATGCCGACGATTTGATCGCCCGCTACGAGCGGCTGGGTCGCGAGATCGAAAAGCTCTACGCCGACCTGGTCAAGTTCGACGAAGCCGCCTCCGCGTGAGCCACTTAAGTACACGCGCTCAGCTCAAGTCGCGGTAGAATTCGCGCACGTCGGCGGCGAGCAGCTCCGGCTCTTCCATCGCCGCGAAATGCCCGCCCTTCGGCATCACCGTCCAGCGCTTCACATCATATACGCGCTCGGCCCAATGCCGCGGCGGACGCACCAGCTCGGCCGGGAACAGCGCGACTGCGGTCGGCGCCTCGATTCGCGTGCCCGGCTTGAGCCGCCACGGATGGTGCCGCGCCTCGTAGTACAACCGCGTCGAGGAATTGATCGTCTGCGTGACCCAGTAGATCATCACGTTGGTCAGCAGTTGATCGCGCGTGAAGCTCTTCTCGACGTCGCCGTGACAGTCGCTCCACGTGCGGAATTTCTCGACGATCCACGCCGCCAGTCCCGCCGGCGAATCGTTCAGCCCGTAAGCGAGCGTCTGCGGCTTGGTCCCTTGTATCCACTGGTAGCCGGTCTCGGCGGTGCGGAATTTTTCCAGATCGCCGAGGAACACTTTCTCCTCGGGCGTCAGCTCGGGCGCGGACCCTCGGCGGGTCCAATCGCAAGCATGTTGATATGGATGCCGAAGACGCTGTCGGCGTGCACTTCGCCGATTCGCGACGTGATCGCCGCGCCCCAGTCTCCGCCCTGCACCGCGTAGCGCTTGTAGCCGAGCGTGTCGGTCATCAGCTTGTGAAACAGCTCGGCCATCGCCTGGATATTCATCGCGCGAGCGCGCGGATGATCCGAAAATCCGTAGCCCGGCAGCGACGGCGCGATCACGGTGAAGGAATCCTTTGCGTCGCCGCCGTGCGCCGGCGGATCGGTGAGCATCGGGATCAGTTCCATGAACTCGTAGATCGAGCCCGGCCATCCGTGAATCAGCAGCAGCGGCTTGGGATTCGGCCCCTTGCCTTTTTCGTAGATGAAGTGAATTCCGAGTCCGTCAACGCTCGCCTTAAATTGCGCGAAGCGATTGAGCTCGCGCTGATGCGCGCGCCAGTCGTACTTCGTCCGCCAATACTCAACCAACTCCTTCAGGTAGGCGAGATTGGTCCCATACTCCCAGCCGGTGTCGGGAATCTCGTCGGGAAAGCGCGTGCTGCTGAGACGCGCGCGCAAGTCGGCCAGCACTTCGACGGGCACCTCGACGCGAAACGGTTCGATTTTGCCACTCGACATAAGAACCTCTGGCCCGGGCTTTGGCGTCGACCGCTACGCCTGCACTGGCAAGGCGATGGGTCGCGTCACTGCGAAGACTTTTTGGCGAGCGCTTCCTTCGCGAGCTCGCTCGCGGTCTTGCCGTCGAGACCGGCGCCGAACTTGTCGCGCAACGCTTTCATGATCGGGCCCATCTGCGACGCGCCCGCCGCGATCGCGGCCGCAATCTCCGCGCGCACCTCGTCGGCCGAGGCCGTCGCGGGCAAATATGACTCGAGGATCTTCTTCTCGGTCTCGTTCTGATCGATCAGGTCCTGGCGTGCAGCCTTGCGCGCAAACTCCAGCGATTCTTCGCGCTTGGCCCGCTCGCGCTTGATGATTTGCAGAATCTCGGCGTCGTTGGGGTCGCGGCGAACGTCTTTCTCGAGGCGCGAGATTTCCGACAGCACGCCGCGCAACGCCATCATGCGCAGCTTGTCGCCGCTCTTCATCGCGGCCTTAAGGTCGTCCTGGATTTTGTTCTTCACGCTTTTTCAGTGACGCGGATTTGCTTCGTGCGGCGGCGGACAAACGCGCTGTGGCTCACTATTTCTGAGCTGCCGCCGTGCCGGTGGTGTCGACGTCTTCCCACTTGGGCTGCTCGACCTCAGTCCACTTGTTGCCGTCGAGACGGTAGTTGAATACCAATATCTTCTGCTTGCCGGTCGGCTTGCCCCTACCCTCGCCGCTTTTCGACGGCGTGTACTCAGCCGCCTGCAGCTTCGCGATCACTGTCCAACGTCCCGCCTTCATCGTCGGCAGGTACAAGAACTTTGCGTGCTCAAGATCGACGTAGGTCTTACCCGACGATTTCTTCTCGCTCTCGTCGCTCAGGTAGCTGTCCGATTCGTTCGCGACCGTGTCGCTGAGCTGCGCGGCCATCGCCTTGGGAATCGGATTTTCCTTGGCGGGACCTGAAGCACTCGGACCGGCCGGACCGCTGTTGTTGTAAAGGTCCTTCTTGACTTCGATCGCGCGCGCGCGGACGGGCGCAAGAATCGCCGCCGCAAGAATCAGCCCCGCCGCCGCCAGAGTAGTACATGGTTTCGCAGCCATCTTTCCTACCCTCCTCGGATCGGGCTTATATCACGGCTTCTCAGGATAATCACCACGCGGGCGGAAAGCTCAGTGAACGGCGTTGGCCTCGACCAAGGCAAATCGAATCGGCACCAGCACCCAGCTTTCGACGGCAAGTCCGCCGTGTCGCGCCGGCACGAAACGCCATCGCGAGCGAACGGTCTCGAGGGCGGCGTCGTCGAGCGCGTCGAAGCCGGACGAATCCGCAACTTCGGCGCGCTCGACGGAACCGTCGGCGCCGACCAGGACCCTCACGGTGACAGTGCCCTGCTGCTCGCGCCGTCGCGCGAGCGCTGGATAGGCGGGGGGAGGATTGTTGGCGTAGTCGGCGTGTGCAATCGAATTGGGATCGCCGTCGCCGCCGGCAGCGCCCGCGGCGAAGCCGCTGCTGGCGGTGCCAGCGCCCGCGCCGGCCGCGACGCTCGAGCCGCCGTTTCCAGAAACGGCGGCCGAGCCGGAGCCATCCGCGTCGCTATGCGACGCGGATGGGGCGTCATGCGCCGGTGCGCGCGGTCGCGCTTGCGCGACTGCGTGCACGGGGGCGAGGCGGGAGACTTCGGAAGCCGCGGCGGCGCGCCGACGACGCGACTTCCGCGCCGCCGGAGGCGGCGCGGCGATCGGCACCGCCGCGGGCGCCGCGCTCGCTGCGTGCATCGCGGCGGCGGCGTTCGCGCCACCGCGTTGGGGGCCGGAGGCGCCGTCGACCAGATACGCGAGCACCCACTCGCTGTGGCCTCGCGCAAGCGGCGACGCGAAGAACACGATCAGTCCGACGACGATCGCATGAGCCGCGATCGACGCGGCGAACGACGCGACGTGGCGCCGCGATCGGCACCGCCGCGGGCGCGGCTCCGTCGAGTCATCCAAAGGATGCGATTTGCTTTCGTCTTCCAAGTCGCTCCGGCCGAGGCTTCGGATCGGGATGGAAGCGGCCAGGAGCGACAGACAATCTACGCGGCCAGTAGGGCGCCGGCAGTAGTCACTGAGAAAGCTCCTGAAGCCTCCCCCTCCCGCGAAGGTTCTTACGGCTCCATCGATTCGCCCGGTCGCCTGACTCGAAGAGCGTCGCGTGACGCTCAACTCACAGTTGCGGGGCAGCGCCGGCCTCTCACCGGCTTCCCCAGGCGAATCAGATTGAACACTACGCGCCTCGCACGCGGTGTCAACCATTGCAATTCATACTACCTGTTGCGGTCCGATGACTGGTACGCCCCCATCGGTAGTTTCGTTCCGTCAGAATTTGTTTTCGTCCATCATACCTTGGTCCAAACTGAGAGGCGGCGAGGACGGCATTCCCTGAGATGATTGTGGAGTGCGACGGGCAGCGCGGAGGCGCTCGAGGGTGTAGAGCGCGCGGTACAGATTGCGCTTGATGAGTCGTTCGTAGCGGACGATTTTGTCGATGTCGGAATCGCTCGGCAAAATGAAAGCGTCGAGCCCACCGCGGCGGAGCTTGCGGAAAATACGCTGACGAGCGGCTTGGTGATCGTAGCCCATGAGGGCGGCCATAGCTTCGCTGGGAGTCTCAGTCTTTGCCCGATGGCGGAAATCGTCGTCATCGACCCACGATTCGCGGCATTCGTAGCGCAGAAGTCGGCGGATTCGCCAGCAGCATGCGGCGATCTCGTCGACCATGATGCGCTCGGTGACGGACTGGGGTTGGAAGTCTTCGAGCAGGGCGTCAAGGATCGAGTTGAATTCCTCGGCGCGCGCGGGGCCGTCGAGTACGGGGTTGACGACGTCGCAGGAGAAGAAGCCGTGCTTGAGAGCGTTGAGGCGCGCAACGTCTTTGCCTTCGGGCGTGCGCGGGCCGGTGCATTTCCGCGCGTTGGCACGGCGCGCAGCGAGCTGGCGCGGCGAGAGCGCGGGCAATTCATTTGCGGGCGCGGCCGGCGATTGTGGAGTGTCTTGGGTGGTATCCATACCAGATTGTTAGCACGGCTGGCGCGAAAGGGTCAGGCTGAAAAGTTCATCCCTGAACTTTTGTGACCAACCGCTCAAAGGCAATCGCGCGAAATTTGTACACGCGCCGAAACAAACCGTATGGGGCTAAGACCGGGAACTTCGCGATCCTGATGGCTAAACGATCAGCTGTTCGACTAACGCAGCATCACAAAGTGACGGAAACCAGAAATTTTGACCCTCACCCGACGCGTGAGGACGCGCGTCGGCCTCTCCCTGACAGAGAGAGGCTAGGCACCGGGATTCTTCGCTTCGCTCTGAATGACACAAAAAGTTAGCAGGCAAGCAATTGGGTTGCGCCGCGGAACCCTCACTTACCGGCCGCGATGCGGCCGGCCTCCTCTCCCGTAAAATAACGGGCGAGGTAAATTCCTCAGCGCCTCCACAGCCCGGCTCTCTCTTTCTATTAAGGTGCAGGGGTTACCCCTGCCCAAGGAAGCGTGAAACCCACGGCGGGTTTCACTACGATCAGGTTCAGATTCGGGGAATAATGGATTAGCAAAACCTTGGAAGGAATTTATCTTGGCAAATTCTCGGTATGACCTTGTTGTGATTGGTTCTGGGCCTGGCGGGTATGTTGCGGCGATTCGGGCGGCGCAGCTTAAGATGCGCGTCGCGGTGATTGAGCGCGATCAGCCGGGCGGCGTGTGCCTCAACTGGGGGTGTATTCCGTCGAAGGCGTTGCTTAGTTCGGCGGGGGCGATGGATACGATTCGGGGAGCATCCAAGGAACATGGGATCGAGGTCGGCGAGGTTCGGTTTGATTTCGCGAAAGTGATTGCGCGGTCGCGGGCGGCGGCGGACAAGCTGTCCAAGGGCGTGCTCTACCTGCTCAAGAAAAACAAGGTCGATTACTTCGAGGCTGACGCGGTCGTCGCGGGGCCGCATACCGTTTCGCTGAAGCAGGTCGAGGGCAAGGCGGCGCCTGCGGTCGGCGTGCTCGAAGGGGAGCGGATTCTGATTGCGGCCGGGTCCGGCGAGAAACTGTTTCCGGGGATGAAAGTTGGCGACGGCGTTGTCACCAGTCACGAGGCGCTGGTGCTCGACAAGATGCCGGCGAGCGTGGTCGTGATCGGGGCGGGCGCGATCGGACTCGAGTTCGGATATTTCTACAGCGCGTTCGGCGCCAAGGTGACGATCGTCGAGCTGGAAAAGCAGATGATCCCCGGCTTCGACGCGGAAGTCGCCGAAGAGCTGCGCCGCGCGTTCATCAAGCGGGGAATCACCGTGATGCTCGGGCATGGCTACAAGTCGATGGCGCGTAAGGGCGGCCTGTGGTCGGTCACCGTCAATGCGAATGGAGCCGAGAAATCTATCGAGGGCGAAGTGGTGCTGGTCGCGGTCGGGCGCACGCCGCTCAGCATGAATGTCGGACTGGAAAAACTTGGGATCGAGCTGGAGCGCGGCGGGTTTATCAAGGTGAACGACTCGTTCCAGACCAGCGTGCCGAGTATCTACTCGATCGGCGACGTGATTCGGCCGCCGCTGCTGGCGCATAAGGCGAGTTCGGAGGGAATCGCGGCGGTGGAAATCATGGCGGGCGTGCGCGAGCCGGGCTTCGACCTGCTCAAGATTCCGGGATGTATCTACTGCGAGCCGGAAGTTGCGACGGTGGGGCTCAGCGAGGCCGAGGCCAAAGCGCGCGGAATCGAGGTGAAAGTAGGCAAGGTTCCGTTCCGTGCGAACGGCAAGGCGGTTGCGATTGGCGAGACGGTGGGCTTCGTGAAAATCGTCGCGACCAAGCAATACGGCGAAGTGATCGGATGCCAGATAATAGGACACGGCGCCACCGACATCATTTCGGAAGTCGTGCTCGGCAAGGCGCTGGAGACGACGGTCACCGAAATCGGCAAGACCGCGCATCCGCATCCCACGATGTCGGAGGTGATCATGCAGGCGGCTTTGGCGGCGGATGGGAAAGCGATAGACTTTTGATAATGGACGCGCGCGGAGTACTGACAGTCGCAAATTTGGGCGTCGTCGAATATGACGCGGCGCTTGCGATTCAGACCGCGATGCTTGCGGCGCGGATCGACGGCAGCGTCGGCGATACGCTCCTGTTGATGGAGCATCCGCATGTATTCACGCTCGGGCGCGGCGCGGATGAGCGGTTTATCGTGGGCAATACGGCGGACGCGCCGATTCGGCGGGTGTCGCGCGGCGGGCAGGTGACGTATCACGGGCCCGGGCAGTTGATTGGGTATCCAATACTCAAACTTGAAGGGCGCGACCGCGACGTTACCAAGTATCTGCGGAATCTCGAGGCGGCGATGATCGACGCCCTCGCGAAATTCGACATCGACGCGGGTCGGCGCGAGGCAATGACCGGCGTGTGGGTCGGCGCGCGCAAGATCGCGTCGATTGGCGTCGGTATCCGGCGCTGGACTACGTGGCACGGCTTCGCGCTGAACGTGTCGACCGATCTCAGTTACTTCGATTCGATCGTGCCGTGCGGCATCGACGGATGCCGCATGACGTCGGTGTGCAAGGTGACGAATCGCGCTGTATCGATGGGCGAGTTCGCCGATGTGATGCGCGGGAGTTTCGCGCGCGTGTTCGACTACGATGAAATTGTTTCAGCGGGGGCGGCGCAAATTTTGCGGACGCCTGAGTTGATGGCTGGCGATGGCTGAACGGAAGCATCCCGACTGGATCAAGGTGCGCGCACCGGTGTCGCCGGAATATTTTCGGACCAAGGCGATTCTCGGCGAGCTCAAGCTGCATTCGGTCTGCCAGGAGGCGTGCTGCCCGAATATCGGCGAATGCTTTTCGCATCGCACGGCCACCTTCATGCTGATGGGCGACGTGTGCACGCGCAATTGCCCGTATTGCGCGGTCGCGCACGGCAAGGTGCGTCCGCTGGATGCGGACGAGCCGCGGCGAATCGCGGAGGCGGTCGCGCGGCTGGGCTTGCAGCACGTCGTGGTCACGTCGGTCGATCGCGACGACTTGCCCGACGGCGGCGCGGCGCATTTCGCGGCCACGGCGCATGCGATCAAAGCGAACCACTCGCCGGCGCGGGTCGAGGTGCTGGTACCGGACTTCCAGGGAGCGTATGCCAGCGTCGAGACGGTAGTGGAATCGCCGATCGACATCTACAACCACAATGTCGAAACAGTGCCCGGCCTCTATCGTTCAGTCCGGCCGGGCGGGAACTACGAGCGATCGCTCGACGTAATCCGTCATGCGAAGGACTGCGCGCGCCGGATCGGCAAGTCGATGTTCACCAAGGCGGGCGTGATGCTGGGGCTGGGCGAGACCAACGGCGAACTGCTCGACGTGATCCGCGATTTGCGCGGCGTCGAATGCGACATCCTGACGCTCGGGCAGTATCTACGGCCGTCGGCGGAGCATATTCCGGTGGCGCGGTACGTGCCGCCGGCGGAGTTTGCGGAGATCAAGACGGCGGCGCTGGCGATGGGGTTTCATCATGTGGAATCCGGGCCGCTGGTGCGCAGCTCGTACCATGCGTGGGAGCACGTTCAGTAAGATTGCGCAGGGGAATCACTTAATTGAATGTGAAACCTGCGGTGGGTTTCACGCTTCCTTCGGCAGGGGTGACCCCTGCACCCAGTACTAAGAGAGTGATGCGGGACTTCGTCCCTGTTAGAAGTTCTTTTCAGTGTCATTCCAGGGCGAAGCAAAATCCCGGCTCCTTTCTGGTTCCCGAAAAAACAGCGCGCCGCGGAATATTGTTCCGCGGCGCGCTTATCGGCAAATTACGCTTGAGCCAGGTTCGGCTTACCACTGTTCTTCGTGGAGTTCCTTGACCTTGTGCGCGCGCGTCTGCAGGTACGCATCCTGAACGGCGCCGTAGAGATCGATCGCGTAGCGATCGGCTTCCTCGAACTGGTTCATGTGGAGCGAGCGGTAGTTCACCGCTTCAACCGCGCGCTGTCCGGTGGCCACCGTGACCGAAATCCATGTCGGAACCAGGTAGTCCAGCGGATTCATCGCGCCGTCTGCCACCAGCCCGACCGTGTCGCCAATCGTCGAAGGTCCAAAGAACGGCAGCATCAGGTACGGACCGGTCGGGATGTTGTAGTAGCGAATGGTGAGGCCGAAGTCGTTGTTATGTTCCTGGAGACCAAACAATTCGTCGGCAGGATCGAAGAAGCCCACCAATCCGAGCGTTGAGTTGATTCCGAAGCGGGCGAGTTCGCCGCCGGCCTCGACCAGTTTAAGCTGAAACAGGTTGTTGGCGAAACGCGGGATGACGCGGACGTTGTCAAAGAATCGGCCGACGCCCTCGCGCACGGGCTGCGGCGCGATGACGGAGTATCCGCTGGCGACGGGGCGCAGCACCCAATCGTCGAGCTTCAAGTTGAAGGTGAACATCGGCTCGTTGAATCCCGACAACGGATCGGGAGTGACGGCCTGACTCTCGGCCGGCGGGGTCTGCGGATTGGTGGCCTGGCTCAGCGCCGGCGTTGCAAATGAAATGACCGCAAGCAGGGACGATGCGAGCATCATCCAGCGCGCGCTTGTCCTTTCGATTTGTTTCGAACCAGATCTCATTTGCCTCTCCATTGCGCTATCGCCGTAGAAACTTCGGTAGAAGGGTACCTTTCCAGCCTCGACGAATCCATACCCGCTAGTGGTTGGCGAGCCTTGCCGCGAGGGCGGCCTGTTTACTCTTCAGGTCGCTGATCAGGGTGTCGTAACCCTTGTTGTTCATCACGCGGTTAAACTGGTTGCGGTAGTTGGCGATGATGCTGATGGCGTCGACGGTCACGTCGTAGATCTTCCAGGTGGTGTCCTTTTGCAGCAGGAGGTAGTTCACGTGGATCGGGTCCTGGCCGTTCGGCTCGATGATATTGGTGTTGACCTGAGCATACTGCGGCCCATCATTCCTGGCCGTGAGGAACGCGACCTGCTGACCGCGATAGTCGTTGATCTTGCTCAGGTACGAATCCTCGATGAAAGCGACGAACGCGGTCGTGAACTCCTGCTGCTGAGCGGCGGTGATCTGTTTCCAATGGTAGCCCAGGGCCGACTTGGCCATCTCGGTGAAATCGAAGGTCGCGGACACGATCTGACGCAGCTTGTCCTGACGCTGGGCCAGCGGGGTTTGATTGTCGCGGAGCACGCTCAGCGCCCGATTGACGGTGGTCTGCACGACGGACATCGGATCGTCGGCCCACGCGGGCGCCAAAAAGCGCGACGGTGCAAGGCTCAAGACGAGTACAGCGGTCAAGGTAAGCATCGCGAGCGCGCGGTGGCGCAGCAGTCGCTGGATGGAAGTTCGCGTTATCGTATATTTCACTTGTTTCATTTCTCCGATTTTCCGGACTTCTGGTCCTTGTCTGAGCCCGATGATTTTTCTTTCTCGCCGCCGCTGCCGGAACTGTTGATGAGCTGGCCAATGGCGTCCTCGAGCACGAAGGCCGACTCGGTCTGGCGAATCGTGTCGCCGTTCTCGAGGATATGCTCGCTGGGGCCGAGCGCGATGGAGACGTACTTGTCGCCGATAATTCCGCTGGTCTTGATCGCCGCGATCGCGTCCTTGTCGATCTGCACGCCATCGTTCACCCGCATCGCAACTCGCGCGCGCATGTCCTTGAGCCCGATATTCACAACCTTGCCGATCTGCACACCGTCGAGTTGAACCTGATCGCCGGTCTTCAAGCCTGAAATATTATCGAAACTTGCGTAGAGGGTGTACCCCGGCGCGGGAAAGAGCGCGATCTTGCCCAGCGACAGCGACAGAATCGTGAGCGCGATAATCCCGAGAATCGCGAAAATCCCAACGATAAACTGCGTAGTTCGAGTTGCGTACATAGGTCTTTGCTTCAGCCCGCGAGGGCTGTTTCATTCTCCTCGCCGGAGGCTTTGCCGGCCAGAAAGCGCTTGAATACGTCGTCGTCGGCCGCCATCACCTCGGCCACCGTGCCGTTGAGATGAGTCCGTCCTTGATGAAGAAAGGCGACGCGATCGGAAACCTGGAAGACGGCGGGCACGTCGTGACTGACCATCACGGCGGTCAGGTGAAAATTCTCCTGCGTACGCCGGATGAGATCGTGAATCGCGCCGGTGCGCGAGGGATCGAGGCCGGTGGTCGGCTCGTCGAGCATCAGGATTTTCGGGCGGCGCACCAATGCGCGCGCGAGCGCGGCGCGCTTCTGCATCCCGCCGCTCATCTCGGAAGGAAACTTGGCTTCCATGCCGTCGAGCCCGACTGCCTTGAGCGTTTCGTGCACACGCTCGGCGATCTCGGCGCGCGTGAGTTTGGTTTTCTCGACCAAAGGGAACGAGACGTTGTCAAATATCGACATCGAGTCGAACAGCGCGCCGGCCTGAAAGAGCATCCCGAATTTTTCGCGCACGGCGTCGAGGCCGGTCGCGCCGAGCTTCGTGACCTCGATGCCGTCGATTACGATCCTGCCCGAGTCGGGGCGCAGCAGCAGGTTGAGATGCTTGAGCAGCACGGTCTTGCCGGAGCCGCTGGGACCGACGATGGTCGTGATTTTGCCGGCGGGAAAATCGAGCGTGACGCCGGCGAGCACCTGCTGGCGGCCGAAACGGCGGCGCAGATCGCGCACTTCGATCGCGTTACCGGCGCCCGCCGCGTCGCGCGCCGGCTGCGCACTGCCGGCGCGGCGGTTGATTTCAGTTTCGCTCATGATTGGTAAATCGTCACGGCGTTATTACAAAAGTATAGACGTAAGAAAATAGTCAAAGGCAAGAATCAGGACGCTGGACAGCACGACCGCTTCGGTAGTGGCGCGGCTGACCCCGGTCGCCATCCGCTCGGCGTGATATCCCTTGTAGCAACAGACCCACATTACGATCACGCCGAAGACCAGGGCCTTGTAGAGGCCGGTCATGATGTCGTGGCTGTCCATGTTGGCGGCAATACCATTGAAGTAGGCGCCCGACGGCGCGCCCATCAGGCCGACGCCGACCATGTAACCGCCATAGATTCCGACTACGTCGAAGATGGACGTCAGCAGCGGGAAACTGATCACCCCGGCGAGCATCCGCGGCGAGACCAGATATTGGATCGGGTTAATAGCCATCACGGTGAGCGCGTCGATCTGTTCGGTGGACTGCATCGAGCCGAGCTCGGCGGCCATCGCGGAGCCCGCGCGCGCCGCGATCATCAGGGCGGCGAGCACGGGACCAAGCTCGCGCACAAGCACTAGAGAGACGACGGTGCCGAGCGCGCCGTCGGAGCCGAACCGGCGCAGCGTGTTGTAACCCTGGAGGCCGAGCACCATGCCAGTGAAGCCGCCGATCAGAATGATAAGAAAGAGCGAGTCGGCGCCGATGATGCGTGTCTGCCGAATCCACAGGCGCGGCTTAAAGGGCGGAACGAACACGTAGAACACGGCGTTGAGCAAAAAGAGCATGAACGCGCCGAGGCGGACGATGCCGTCGAGCACAAGCGCGCCGAGCCGCTCAACCATTTCCACGATCGACATCAGTCCGTTTTTCAATTTTTAGTGATGAGCAATCCCGAGCCGGGCCAACTGGTTTTGAGTATGCGTGGCTGACCCGGCGCGCTCGAACTCGGCGAGATCGGCGATTACGTCGAGATCCAGCGCCGGCCGCGCAAGTCGCAGCACTCTAGCCGGAACGCCGGCGGTGCGGCAATCGTCGAGATGGCGCACCAGGCTCATGCGGCCGAATCGGGTCGGCACAACGCCGGCGGGTGAGCGGCATATAATGTTGGTGCCGGAGAAATCGCGCGAGGGAACCAGCACCGCGCCACGCGCGTCGGGCATCGCGGCAAAGACCGCGTCGATATCTTCGGCGGCAACGAGCGGGATGTCGGACAGCACCGTGCACACGGTTCGCGCGCCCTGCGCAATCAGCGCGGTGGTGGCGAGCGCGACTGCGACATTGAGGCCGCGCGGAAATTCCTCGTCGATAGCCAGCGCATTCGCGGAGCGGGCCATCGCGAGCAGGCCGGCGTCGGACGTCACCACGGCGACGTGGTCGGCGGCGGTGGCGCCGAGCGAGGCGGCCAGCACGTCGCGAAACATCGCCTCGGCCAACGCACGGCGCTCGCCGGGAGGCAGGACGGGCGCGAGCCGGGTCTTGGCGAATTCGAGCTGCTTGGCTGCAATCAGGATAAAGCGCACGGCGTATCTTTATAACCTAACAAGCACGAGCAATCCAAAGGGCAGGGGCGACCCTGCACACAGTATTAAAGAAGAAGATGCAGGCGGAGTTTGCTCTGAAAAATTTACCGGCTTCGCCCGAGTGCGCGTGCCGACGTAGAATGCTTGACACCGTTTCCGTGCTGACTTCAACATGAATTGTAGCGTTTTGAATCGCTGGTCCGATCATCGCACCTCGGAAATGGCGATCGTCTTGGAGGAACCTCGGCAAATGAACATGACGCGAAGCTTACTGGCCCGGACCGCGGCGATGATCGTGGTCGGCGCCTTGATCTTGATAGGCGCGGGATGCCATCACAAGACCGCCGACGATTTTCTGGCTGAGGGCGACACCGATATGCAGACGACCAAGCTCGCCGACGCGGAGACGGCGTACCAGGCGGCGGTGAAGCTCGCGCCCAACGACCCGCGCGTCCATATCGCACTTGGAAATCTCTACGTCTTCGAGCACAAGCCGGGCGACGCGCAAGTCGAGTTCATGAAGGTGCTCGAGATCGATCCGAAAAACGCGGCGACCCATGTCGCGCTTGGCAACCTCTATAGCGATCAGAACCAGCGCGGGCTCGCGGAAAATCAGTACCGCGCCGCGGTCGCGCTCGAGCCCGACCGCTACAACTACCATCTCGATTTGGGCGAGGTGCTGAGACTGGAAGGCAAGACCGCCGAGGCCGAGGATCAAATCCGCACCGCAATCGGACTCAGCCCCAGGGATGCGAAGGCCCATCTGGCGCTGGCGAATCTGCTCGCGGCCGAGCCGGGCCGGGCGACCGAAGCCAACGCGGAATTCGACGAGGTGCGGGCACTCGACGCCAAGCTGCTGCCCGCGCCGGCCGCGACGGCGGCCGCCAGTGCGCCGGCCGGAGCAGCGACGACAACCGCGTCGGCATCCGGAGCCGTCGCGCCGAAGATCAAGCCGCTGAACAAGCTCTTCCTGTTGACGAAAAATTCGGCGGTATATCTAAATCCCGACGACACCAGCGCGACGATCGCGCAGGTGCGCCGCAAAAAGTACGTTCACGTCACCGGAATCACCGGCGACTATCTGCAGATCAGACTCAAGAACGGCACGATCGGCTTCATCCCGGTGGCGGCGGCGGAGTAGATGCGCGACGGGCCTGGTGGCACATTGTTTAGGCGAGCGATTCGGCGATGCCAGAGTTGAGCCGGTTCTTCGGAATTGTGGTCCGAATGTTTTACAGCGACCACGAGCCGGCACATTTCCACGCTATCTACGGCGAGTACGAGGCGCTAATCGAAGTCTAAACTCTGTCGGTATTCCGCGGTTCGTTGCCGCGACGCGCACTCGCGCTGGTACTCGAATGGGCTGCACTCCATCGCACCGAACTTCGCGACGACTGGCAACGTGCTCGCAACGGAGAAACGCTTAAGGAGATCGAGCCCCTCGATTAAGGTGAAACGACATGGCGCTTTTGCGTATTCGTGAGGTGAAAGCCGTTGAAGGCTTCAAGCTAAGGCTGGCGCTGACCGATGGCTCTGTTATCGAACGCGACGTGTCGCGGTTGCTGGTCGGCCCGATATTCGAGCCCATCCGAAAGGATCCGGCGGTTTTCGCGAAGGTGCGCGTCGAGGGCGGGACGGTGGTCTGGCCAAACGGGGCTGACCTCTGCCCCGACGTTTTGATCTGGGGCGGCGCCCCTCCCAAAGAAGGGCATCAGCCTGCACATCCACCGCAGACTTGAACGCATGGCGGACTGCGGAGCAGACGGGGCTGGTAATTTATTTTTCGAGGTGAGTGACAATGGCAAAGGAAGATATCGCCACGCGTGAAGTGAGCTATGCGGGGCGGGCGTGCGCGCTCAAAGCGTATGTCGCCGAGCCGGCGGCGGCGGAGTCGTCGCCAGCGGCGATCGTAGTACAGGAATGGTGGGGGCTGAACGAACATATCCGCGACGTCTCGCGCCGGCTGGCGCGCGAGGGCTATTTTGCGATCGCGCCGGACCTGTACTCGCGCCAGGGTCATCGCGTCGCGACCGACCCCAACGAAGCCGCACGGCTGATGGGCGGACTGAAGAAAGAAGACGGCATCGCGGATCTGCAGACCACGGTGGAATGGCTGCGCGCGCAGAAACAGACGCGTGCAGCGCGCATCGGCATCACGGGATTTTGCATGGGCGGCAGCTACGCGATCCTGCTGCCGTGCGAGAACAGGGAAATCGCGGCCGCGGCGCCGTTCTACGGCGAAATACCGGCGGACGAAAAACTCAAGCAGCTCGGCTGCCCGATCTTTTACGCCTACGGCGAGAACGACGGATGGATCCAGCGGGCTGACGTCGAGCGGCTGGCGGCGGCGCTTAAGAAATTCGACAAGCCGGGCGAGGTCAAGGTTTACGCGGGATGCTCGCACGGATTTTTCAACGATACTCGCGCCGACGTCTATCGCCCCGTCGAAGCCAAGGACGCGTGGGAGCGGACGCTCAAGCTGTTCGCCGCGAACTTGAAGGGATGAGCCCCAGCGCGAGCGTTAAATCCTTACCGTCTCGAGGCCCCGGATTTTCGGAAAGCTCCTGAGGTCCCGCGTCGCTACGCGGTAATCATGGGCCATCGCGGTAGCCGCGATTATCAGATCGTGCGCGCCGACCTGGCGGCCGGTGCGATCCAGTTGAGCCGAGACCGCCGCGTGGACTCGCGCGACGGAGAGATCGAACGGCAGCACCGTCATCTGCGCGAATATCGCCTCGACGTAGGCGTTGCGGCGATCTCGTTGCGCAGTCGTATGAGCCCGATGCAGACCGTATAGCAGTTCCGACGCGGTCACAGCGGACAACGCGAGCGGTTCGCCGCCGAGCGATGCCAGCAGCTCTGCAAGATCGATCCGACCGCGCTCGCCAGCGATGAAGACGCTGGAATCGATCAACGCGGCCACTTTGACTTCTCGGCCTTCGGCTGTCTGCGAACATGCTTTTCGACTGTGTCCAAATATTCCTTGTCGGGGTGCGGCAAGGAGCGGAGCAATCCCACCAGTTCACGGCCGGTAAAGGTAGCGCCGCGCACGGGGACGATCTCACAAACCGGTTCGCCGCCGCGTTTCACGACAAAAGTCTCGTTGCGATATCGCACCCGATTCAAAACTTCTGAAAATCGCCGAGCTGCTTCGGTAGCTGATATTTCTGATTTCATGCTTATCTGATTTTATGATTATTGAATCGTCTTGGCAAGCGCTCTCGAGACTTAGTTTCCGAAGCCTCTTCCATATGACCTGGCGATGCGCGGCGACGCGCTACATCGCGCGCCCTGCAGTATGTTTAGGCACAAATTGTCACCCCACTTACCTCGCTATTGCGCGGGCACGACACTGCTGGAATGTCGATACCGCAAAGATCGCCGCGAGGAATCTCCAGCCTTCGTCTCGGCACTATCGCGTTCGTATCCGTGGTTGCCGTGTTCATGGTGACGGCGCTGCCGGCGGCGACCGGCGACTACATCGCGGACGCGGTGCTCGGACAAATCGATTTCGCGCACAACGGCATCAACAACACCAATGCGGCGAGCCTCAATTCGCCAAGCCAGATGGCCGTCGACCTGAACAGTTCGCCCGAACATCTGTATGTCGTCGACGGCAGCAACAACCGCATCCTCGGATGGAACAACGCCAGCAGCTTCACCAACGGCCAGAACGCGGATATCGAGATCGGCCAGCCGGATTTTGAAACCACGCGATGCAACAGCGGCACCGCCCTCGGCGACGTCGCGGGCCTTGGCGCGGACAGCCTGTGCCTGCCGGGCGGGGTCGCGGTGGACAGCGCGGGCGATCTCTACGTGGCGGACACGAGCAACAATCGAGTGCTCGAATACAATCAGCCGTTCGCGCAGGCAATTGCTTTTGGCTTCGCGGCGAACGCCGTATTCGGGCAGGGCGGCAGCTTCACCCAGTCGGCATGCGCGCAGACGGCGGCGGGCTTGTGTTTTCCCCAGGGCGTCGCCGCCGACGCGAGCGACAATCTTTACGTCGCCGACGCGGGCAACAATCGTGTGCTCGAATTCAACCAGCCGTTGGCGGTGTTCGATGCTGTCACCGGGGCCGGCGACACGATTGCGGACCTCGTCTTTGGCCAAGGCGCGACCGGCACCGACTTCATCGACCGCGTGTGCGTCATTAACGGTGGCAGCGCGTCGGCGGTCGGGATGTGCAACCCCTTGTCGGTCGCCGTAGACGGCTCGGGAAATGTGTACGTCGGCGACGACGGCGATCATCGCGTGCTCGAATTCAATCAGCCGCTGGCGGCTGCGAATATCCTCACCGGCGCCGGCGACGTAACCGCCGACCGGGTCTTCGGCCAGGGCTCAACTGGGGCCGATTTCACCGACTTCTTCTGTTATGACGGAGCTGGCGGCGATCCCGCACCCAGCGCCGACGGACTCTGCAACTTGAGCGGGCTGGCGCTGGATAGCGGCGGCGACTTGTTCGTCACCGATATCAACAACAGCCGCGTACTCGAATACCTGAACCCGCTCGCGAGCGGCGGCGGCTCGCCCGGCACGCCCGGCAGCGCCGGCGACGTGACCGCGGACGTGGTCTTCGGCCAAAACGGCAGTTTCATCGCGGGCGTCTGCGGCGGCGCCGCCGGCAGCGGGATCGCTCCCAGCGGAGCCGTGCTATGCCTGCGGACGGCGTCGCCGTGGACGGTCCGGGCGACGTCTTTGTCGCCGACGCCTCGAACAGCCGCATCCTCGAGTACCTGACGCCGCTGTCGTCGCCGCCGATTGCCGGCGCGGTGCTCGGACAGTTCGACCTGGTTCACAACGGAATCGACAATCCGACCGCGGCCGCACTGCAGGCGCCTGCGGGAGTCGCGATCGATTCCAGCGGCGGCAATAACCGCCTCTACGTCGCCGACGCGGCCAACAATCGCGTGCTCGGATGGGCCAACGCCGCCGCGTTCGTCAACGGCAGGCCGGCTGATATCGTTTATCGGACAACCTGACGCGCTATCCGTCAACTGCAACGACGGCGTCGCCGTGGGAGATTCCAACGGAATCGGCGCGGACAGCCTGTGCAATCCGGTGGACGTTGCGGTGGACAGTTCCGGCAATCTGTATGTGGCCGACGCCGACAACAATCGCGTGCTCGAATATCTTACCCCGTTCGCCATTTCCGCGCCGATTGCCGGACAAAGCGCCGGTCAAGTGTGGGGACAAAACGGCAGCTTCACGACCACCGGATGCAACTTCGGCACGGCCACTATCAACGGCCTCTCGATGTGCTTACCCGAAGGAGTGACGGTCGATCGGTCGAACGATCTGTACGTGTCCGATACGGACAACAATCGCGTGCTCGAGTTCAACCCCGGCGATACGGTCGCCGACAACGTGTTCGGACAAAGCGGAATCTTCACCTCCGGGCTGTGCAACGGCGGCGACGTTCCGAGTGCGGACACGCTGTGCACTCCGCGCGGGCTGGTTACCGACCCAAGCGGCGACCTGTTCATTTCAGACACGGACAACTCGCGAGTGCTCGAATTCAATCAACCGCTGGCGGCGCTCAATGCGACCACCGGCGCGGGCGATACGACTGCGGACCTCGTTTTCGGCCAAGGCGGTGGCGGCACGAGTTTCACGACCCAAGTGTGCTCGAGCTCGAGCGCCACCGGAATTTGCAATCCCGCCGGTATCAGCCTCGACGGTCCGGGCAACTTGTACGTTGCCGACAAAACCAACAATCGCGTGCTGCGTTTCGATCAACCGGTAGTTCCGTCCGCGAGTCCAACGCCGACTACTACCGCAACCGCGACCGCGTCAGATACGCCGACTGCGACTGCGACCGATACGGCAGTAGCCACCAACACGCCCACTGACACTCCGACTGCAACTGACACGCCGACCGCTACGGCAACCGATACTGCCACGGCCACGGCGACGGCGACTGACACCGCAACTGCGAGTGCAACGGCGACTGCGACTGTTACCGCGACCTCAACCGCCACGGACACGCCGAGCGATACGCCGACTGCGACCGCTACTCCGACCAACACGGCGACAGCGACTGCAACGCCGACCGATACTGCAACTGCAACTTAGACCGCGACCCCGACCGACACCGCAACTGCAACCGACACCGCAACCGCAACTGCGACTGATACCGCAACTGCGAGTGCGACCGATACAGCGACCGCAACCGCAACTGCAACCGACACCGCAACGGCGACTGCGACTGACACCGCGACTGCAACTCAGACCGCGACTCCGACCGCATCAGCAACAGCGACCGCCACCACGACTCAGACGGCGACTGCAACCGATACTGCAACTGCAACTCAGACCGCGACTCCGACCTCATCAGCGACAGCGGCCGACACCGCAACGGCGACTGCAACCAACACCCGTCCGCGACTCCGACTGCCACCGATACAGCAACAGCAACGCCAACTCAGACATCGACAGCGACGGCAACCGACACCGCCACTGCGACTTCAACTCCCACGGCCACTCCCACCGCCACCGCCGTCCCTGTCGCGCTTAAGGTCTCACCGCATCGACTCAAACTCGGCAAGGTCGTGTTCGGCAACGGCGCCGTCAGCAAACCCCAGCACGTCACGATCCAGAACAAGAGCAAGACCACGGCCGTCACGTTTTCGAGCATCGTTGCCAGCGGTGATTTCGCGATGGTGAGCGGATGCGGCGTGACGATCGGCCCCAAGTCCAAATGCTCGGTGACCGTAACCTTCTCGCCCACCGCCCTCGGCACGCGCGGCGGCACGCTCACCATCAGGAGTAACGCGAACAATTCGCCGAGTTCTGTCGGTCTGACCGGGATCGGCACTCAGGCCAAGGAATAACGGTGGCGATCAATTCGCCAACGCGCGCGGATCCAGATGCGGACCGCTCAAATGAATGACGCGGCCCTCGTCGGGCGTGCGCTCCCGGAGCCATCGCGCGACGATCGTCATCGGCTCCAGCTCGCCTCGCTCGACGGCTTTCAACTTGTACCGCTCGTAGTTGCCGGCGACGAACTCTGCCACTTCGCGCGCAGCCTCATCACGATCGAGCAGCAGGGTCATCGCGAGGCGACCCGACAGCACGACGTGCGCCCTGCGATCGTCAGCCGCGCCGGTCACGATCACGAGATTGTTCTCCGTCACCACTTCGCTCAGCCGGGTCGCGCGATGCACCAGCGTGGTTAGCGCTTCGAGATGGCTGCGAAAACGCGCGGCCTCCTCGAAGCGCATGGCGGCAGCGGCCTGGTCGCGCGCCCGCGCCAGTTCACCGAGCAGCGGGCCAGTGCGGCCGCGTAGAAATCCAACTGCGCGCCGAACGCGCTCAGCGTATTTTTCTTCGTCGATACTCAGGTTGCATGGCGCGGTGCAGTGGCCCATCTGCCCGTAGATGCACGGCGAAACTTCCCCACTCGGCGCGAGCTTGCCGCCGCAGGTGCGCAGGCCGAGAATCCGCGACAGCGCGCGCACTGAATGCTCGATGCCGCGCCGCCCGATGAACGGGCCAAGATGCATGACGCCGCGCCGCGCGCTCATCTTGGTGGAAAGCATCACGCGCGGAAACTCGTCCATCATGTCGAGCTTGATGAAATACGCTGGCGCCGCGGATTTGAGCATGCGATTGTACGGCGGTTTCAGCTCGCGGATCAGCCGCGCTTCGTCGAGCGCCACCTCCAGCGGCGAGCGCGTCGTTCGCGTCTCGATTTTGTAAACGTGCGAGATCAGTTCCGCCGTCTTCGCCTTCACCGACGCCGTGAAGTATGAGCTCACCCGCTCCCGGAGCCGCCGCGCCTTACCGATATAGAGCAAGTCGCCGCGCTCGTTACGCATCAGGTACACGCCGGGTGCATGCGGAAGCGCCGCGATTTCCTCGGGCGGTACATGACGCTCGATTCTCCTGCCCGCAAGTCCGCGATGATGATCGTCGAGTAGGCGATCGAGCCGCGTGATGCCCATCCGCTGCGCCATCTCGAGGAAAATCGACAAAATCTCCGCGGCCATCCGCGCGTCGCCGAGGCCGCGATGCCGTCCTTCGAGCGAGAGTCCGAAATGGTTCGCGAGCAAATCGAGCCGGCGGCGCTTGAGCGACGGCATGAACCGGCGCGCCATCCGAAGGGTACACAGGACAGGATTGGCGAGGCCGATTCCGAAGATGCGCCGGTATTCGAAGTCAAGGAAGCCGAAGTCGAAGGCCGCGTTGTGCGCGACCATCACGCGCTCGCCTATGAACTCGCGAAACGCCGGCAGCACTTCCTCGATCGGCGGCGCCTCGCGAATCATCTCCGTCGTGATCGACGTCAGCCCCGTGATAAAGCGCGGCACGACCCCGCCCTGCGGCCGCACGAGTTGCGAAAAGGTCTCGGTGAGGCGCTTACCAACCATCCGGTAGGCTCCGATCTCGATGATCGTGCCGGGGCCGGCGCGACCGCCGGTGGTTTCCAGATCGACGACCGTGAACTCAGCCTGGTCGAGCTCGACGCGCAGCCGATCGCTCTGCGCCAGCCGCCACTGCGCCGTGTCGATGTCGAAGATGAAATTCGGATCGCCGTCGAGCAGGTGGCGCACGAGCCGCGCGCCGAGTTCAGGGTCGGAGCCGACGCCGCTCAGCAGCAGACCAATCAACTCGCTTGAGTCGGCGCCGGCCGGCCGCGAGCACAGGAACTGATACAGCTTCTGCTTGGCCGAGACGCCAAAATGACGCTGATTCCCGCCCGGGATTCCCGCTTCTTCCAACCGCCTGCCCCTTCGTCCTTCCTTCGCTTTAGCAGGGACGATGCGCCGCGGCAACGCCGCCTTTCACGCCGCGACCGTCACGGAATGTTCTTGACGATCTTGCGATACTCCTCCTCGTTGAAGGCGCGATGCGTCTCCGTCCGCACGTTGCCCAGAGCGCCGACCGTCAGCGACAGTTGCGCCATGACATCGTCGTTCGGCGCCTCGACGATGAACATCGAATCGTACTGTCCCATCAGCGAGTAGAAGTCCTTTACCTTGGCGCCGTGCTGACTGAAAGTCTTCTTCGCCGCATCGACCCGATCGGGCGAGCCTCGAAGATGGTCAAGTCCCTTGAGTCAGATGAAACAAAACCACGTAGTGGGCATCGAAAATTTCACCTCCCTGAATTTTCGACGCCAATATCCCACATCGGAAAGTCTGCGGCCAATCCCGCCGCGTCGCCCGCCTATGGCTCGCGCCCAGCTGTCGCGTTAGAATACTCCACCTGACAAGGAAGGTATTTGTCGATGGAACGCGTTGAATTGACCCGCGAATGCGAAGGCGTCCAGGTCCCGGCCGGGAACAAGATGATGCTCGAAAAAGGGCTCGAGGCCTTTATCACGCAATCGCTCGGCGGAACCTTCACTCTGCAAGTCCCCGCGTATGGCGGCCTGTTTCGCGTGGCGGGCAAGGACGCCGACGCGCTCGGCAAAACGCCTGAGGATGCGGGCGTCGTGTCAGCGTCGGGCGGCGGCGACCTCGAAGCGATGGTCTGGGAGCAGCTCAAGACCTGCTTCGACCCGGAAATTCCCGTCAACATCGTGGACCTCGGCCTCGTCTATGGAATGGAAGTTAAGGACGCCGGCGACGGCACCAGGAAAGTCGAAGTCAAGATGACGCTGACGGCGCAGGGCTGCGGCATGGGCGCCTCGATCGCGACCGACGCGCGCTACAAGATCATGAGCCTGCCGGGCGTGTCGGAGGCGGACGTCGATTTGGTCTGGGATCCGCCATGGACGCCGCAGATGATTTCCCCCGAAGGCCGCGAGCGCCTCGGCATCGACTAACTGACTAAGCAACGTACCGCAGCCTCGGGGGACCGCGCTCACAACGCCCGATGCGTTGACACGGCTGACTGCGTCCGATAATCGTGTTCGTTCGGCATAGCGATGTTTGCAATAGTAAAGACAGGCGGAAAGCAGTATCGCGTCGGCGTCGGCGACCAGATTACGGTCGAGCGGCTCGCCGGCGAGGTTGGCGCAGCTATATCACTTGACCAGGTGCTCGCGGTCGGCGGCGAAGCGCCCAAGGTCGGCACTCCGGTCGTTGCGGGCGCGTCGGTGACGGCGAAGATTGTCCAGCAGCCGCGCGGCACGAAGATAATCGTGTTCAAGAAAAAGCGCCGCAAGAATTACCGCCGCAAACGCGGCCATAGGCAGGAACTGACCGTTCTGAAGATCGAGGAAATCTCCGCGGGCGCATAGTCGTCGCGCGAGTTCTATTTTACCGCGGCCCGGAAGGCCGCCCATTAGAGGAGAGCCTTCCATCACTGATTCCAGAGGCGGAATCCTGAATCGCGCGCGAAACGAATCGCGTGCTGAATAAGGACCCTCACCTTCGATCCTCTCCCTGGCAGGGAGAGGGGAAAGAGTTTCAGCAGGCTTTCGATTCAAGGAGACACTGCGTGGCGCACAAAAAAGGACAGGGTTCGACGCGCAACGGCCGCGACAGTCCGGGCCAGCGCCGCGGTATCAAGATTTACGCGGGCCAGACCGTCAAGGCCGGCAATATCCTCATCCGCCAGCTCGGCACGCGCGTGCATCCGGGGCGCAACGTCGGTCTCGGCCGCGACTATACGATTTACGCGCTCATCGACGGTGTGGTTAAGTACGAGCCGAAGGGTGAGAAGCGGCAAGTGAGCGTCGAGCCGCTCCCCGCCGGTGACACCGCAGCGGCGTCCGCGTAGATCGTTATCCAGCGAGATTGAGCTGAAGCCCTGCGGTTTGCACCGTGGGGCTTCTCTTTTTTAGTGATTCGAATTTTGACTTTTTGATTTTGCTTGCGTATTTCCGCAACTCGCGACGGGAGGAATTTCGATGCGACTAGGTTTACTTTCCGGCTACTCGGGCGCGCAGATGGGCTTGCCGATGGACACGATCCTCGAGGCTGAGCGCGTTGGCTTCGACTCCGTGTGGACGGCGGAGGCGTACGGCTCCGACGCGATCACGCCGCTGGCGTGGATCGGTGCGCTGACAAAGAAAATCCGGCTGGGCACCGGTATCATGCAGATGCCGGGGCGCACCCCTGCCATGACTGCGATGACCGCCATGACGCTCGACGCGTTGTCGGGCGGCCGTTTCATCCTGGGTATCGGGCCGTCGGGTCCGCAGGTGGTCGAGGGCTGGCACGGCGTGCCGTACGGCAAACCGATCCAGCGCACGCGCGAGTACATCGAGATCGTGCGCACGATTCTCGCGCGCGAAGTTCCGGTCGAGCATCACGGCAAGGAATTCGACATCCCGTACACCGGTCCCGGCGCATCGGGACTCGGCAAGCCGCTCAAGAGCATCCTGCACGGGCGCAAGGACATGCCGATCTACACCGCGTCGATCAGCCCCAAGGGAATCGCGCTCGCGGGGGAAATAGCAGACGGCGTAATTCCGGTCTGGATGAATCCAGAACGATGGGACATCTATGACGTGCCGCTGAAGGAAGGCTTCGCCAAGACCGGCGGCAAGAAGAGCCTCGACAATTTCGACGTCGCGCCGTTCGTCACCTGTATCATGGGGCCGGACGTCGAGAAGTGCCGGATGCCGGTGAAGGGGATGCTCGCGCTGTACATCGGCGGGATGGGCGCGCGCGCAAAAAATTTCTACAACGACTATGCGAAACGGCTCGGTTACGAAGATGTCGCGGTGAAAATCCAGGACCTGTACCTCGCGGGCAAGAAGGCCGAGGCGATGGCGCTGGTGCCCGACAAGCTGGTCGATGAGGTCGCGCTGGTCGGGAACCGCGAGCGAATCGCGGACCGACTCAAGGCGTGGAAGGCGTCGCCGGTCAAGACGATGCTGATCGGCACCGGCGATATCAACACGGTGCGCGCGCTGGCGGAGATTTGTCTGTAGGAAAGCTTTGCATAACGGCCCGGTGGTAATACGGAGGCAGAATCTTGAATCGCGCGCGGAATAGCGCGCTGTATAAAGACCCTCACCTTCATCCTCTCCCTTGCTGGGAGAGGAGACAGAAACATGCGATTTATCGATGAAGCCAGGGTATTCGTGCACGCCGGGAAGGGGGGCGACGGGGCGATCGCGTTTTTGCGTGAGAAGTACCGGCCGTTCGGCGGGCCGGCGGGCGGCAACGGCGGGCGCGGCGGCAGCGTAATCTTCCAGGTCGATGAAGGCCTCTCGACGCTGCTCGATTTCAAATATCAGCCTCGTCTGATCGCGAAGGACGGCGAGCCCGGCCGCGGCAAGGAACAATACGGGCACGGCGCCGACGACGTCGTCGTGCGCGTGCCGCCCGGCACGATCGTCTTCGACGAGGAGAGCGGCAAGACGCTCGCGGACCTCGTGTTGCCGGGTGACACCGCGGTAATCGCGCAGGGTGGCGAGGGCGGCCGCGGCAACATGCACTTCGCGTCGTCGACGCGGCGCTCGCCGCGAATCGCGACTCCCGGAACCGCGGGCGAGCAGCGATGGGTCCGGATGGAACTGCGGCTGGTCGCGGAAGCCGGGCTGGTCGGATTGCCGAACGCGGGCAAATCGACGCTGCTGACGGCGCTCAGCGCGGCGCGGCCGAAGATCGCGCCCTACCCTTTCACCACGCTCGCGCCGAATATCGGGCGCGTGTCTATTTCCGACGAGGAAAGTTTCACGCTCGCGGATATTCCCGGGCTGATCGAAGGAGCGCACAAGGGGCTTGGGCTTGGGATCCGTTTTTTGCGGCATCTGGCACGCACGCGGTTGATCGTTTACGTGCTCGACGCGGCGGACGATCCGGCAGCCGCGTTCGCGACCGTGCGCGGGGAGATCGCGGCGTTCGATCCTATGCTCGCGGAGCGGCTGGCACTCGTCGCGCTCAACAAAATAGATCTGCTCGATGCGGCCGCGGTGACCAAGATCGCGCGCAAGCTGCGCAAGCTCACCGGGCTCGAAGTCTTTCCGATTTCGGCGGACAAGAACGAAAAGCTCGCGCCGTTGGTCGCGGCGATCGCGCGCATGCTTCATACGATGGATCAGCCGGCCCATGTCTCAACTGAACTATAAGGAATCGACGGTCGCGCGCGCGCGGCGAATCGTGATCAAGGTCGGCAGCGCGGTGCTATCCGACGTCGACGGGCTGCGCGTCGACGTGATCGAGCAGCTCGCAGCGCAGATCGAGTCGGCAGTACGGGCGGGGCAGGAAATCGTGATCGTCACGTCGGGCGCGGTGGCGGCGGGACGCGCGCGGTTGTCGAAACTTCACGGCGCTACGATCGCGGCCCGCCAGGCCGCTGCCGCCACCGGCCAGATCGATCTGATGTCGGCGTGGGCGAGCGCATTCGGCGCTCATGATCGGAGCGTCGCGCAGATTTTGCTCACGCATCAGGATTTGGCGGAACGCCGGCGCCGTCAGAATGCGAATCAAACCATTGCTGAATTACTCGGCGCGGGCGTGATTCCAATCGTCAACGAGAACGACACGGTCGCAGTCGAGGAAATCCGGCTCGGCGACAACGACGTGCTGTCGTCGCTGGTCGCGAGCCTCGTGCAGGCGCAGCTACTGATTATTCTGAGCGACGTCGATGGCGTGCTGACCGGCAACCCTCGCGAGCGCAGCGATGCACGGCTGATTCCCGTGATCAGCGATCCCGAAGCCGAAATGCGCGGTCTGGTCGCCGAGAACGCGGGCCCGCTTGGCAGCGGCGGGATGGCGACCAAGTTGAAGGCGGCGCGGCAGGCGACACGCGCGGGAATCGCCGTGATAATCGCGCGCGGGCGCGAAGCTGGAATCGTCACAGCCGCGCTGGACCCGGCGCGCAACGCGGGCACGCTGATCGTTCCGGCCGGAGTGCGGCTCAAGAGCCGGAAGCATTGGATCGCATTCGCATTGCGGCCTGCGGGATCGCTCGCGGTCGATAAGGGCGCGGCCGACGCGCTGTGCAACCGCGGACGTTCTCTCCTGCCTTCGGGCGTGCGCGAGGTGCGCGGAGATTTCGGCGGCGGCGACTGCGTGAGCCTGCTCGATCCCGACGGCGTCGAGTTCGGCCGCGGGTTGGTGAACTATCCCGCGTCGGATGTGATGAAAGTGGCGGGCAGACGCTCGACTGAGATTCCAACGCTGCTCGGCTACAAGGTGGCCGACGAAATAATCCATCGCGACAACTTCGTGCTGATGAAAGAAATCGCGTAGCGCATGGAACGGTAAGTCATTTTATTGAATGTGAACCCCGTGGGTTTCCCGCTTCCTAGGACAGGGCGGCCTCTTCCCGCAGGGGGTGAGGCAATTCCGGATCCTGGCTCGCAGCGCGTATCGCTTCGGCACCAACATACGGCGTCTCGCGCCGGTTTGGTTCTACTCGGCGCGCTCGTTAGATTCGATAGTGAGCGATAGGCACTGAAAAATCGCTCGCTATCTCCATGGACAGCAACGGCAACAGCGAATCTCCCGACCGGATCGGCGCGCGTACCCGCCGAATCGCAATTCTCACGGCCGGCGGCGATGCCCCCGGCATGAACGCCGCGATTCGCGCCGTGGTCCGCAGCGCGGCGGTCGCGGGAATCGACGTGATCGGATTCAGGCGTGGTTACGAGGGTCTCATCCGCGACCTGGCCGAGCCGCTCAGCGGCCGCTCCGTCGCCAACATGATCCAGCGCGGCGGCACCTTCCTCGAGACCTCGCGCTCGCCGGAGTTCCGCACACCCGCCGCCCGCGGCCTGGCGGCCCGCAACCTGAGACGTCACCTGATCGAGGCGCTCATAGTAGTCGGTGGCGAAGGCTCGATGACCGGTGCGACGGTCTTCGCCGGCGAGACCGGCATCCCGATCTTTGTCATCCCGGCGTCGATCGACAACGACATTCCCGGCACCGACTACTCGATCGGCTTCGATACCGCGGTCAACACCGCGCTCGACGCCATCGACCGAATCCGCGATACCGCGTTCGCCTACGAGCGCGTCTTCTGCGTCGAGGTGATGGGCCGCGACTCGGGCTTTATCGCAATCGCGGTCGCGCTCGGCGGCGGCGCCGAGGCCGTCATCGTGCCGGAACTCCCGTTCAGCCTGGACGACATCTGCGATCGCGTCGAGGATAGCCATCGCCGCGGCAAACGCTCGACCATCGTCGTAGTGTCGGAGGGTCCGCGCACCGGAGGCGTAATCCCGGTCGCCGAGGCCCTCACCGCCCGGCTCGGGATGCAGGCGCGCGTCGTCGTGCTCGGCCACGTTCAGCGCGGTGGAGCGCCCACGGCCCGCGACCGGCTGCTCGCGAGCCGGATGGGCGCGGGCGCCGTCCGGGCCGTCCTCGACGGCGCGGGACCTTCACTGATCGGCGAGGAGCGGGGCGCAATCGTTTGCGTCCCGCTGGGCGAGGTCGCCAATAAGCGCCGCCCGCTGGACCCCTCGCTGATTGAACTGGTCCATCAGCTCTCCACCTGACCCCGAGAGACTTCCGAAAATCAGCGAGATCTCCATACGCCGCGCGGTGGAATAATCCGCGGGCATGCCCGGTCGGTATTACTGGATGACGGGCGTGTAGCCTTCAACTTTGGGAACCAATGGCGACACTCGATGGTTAACAGAGCGCATGGGGACCGTCTCATCGCGGTCGATGAGAGTCCTGCCGGGAGCATTCCGGATGCGCTCCCGAGGACGCTAACGCCCCGGGGTTTTGCAGATGTCCGAAGGTTTCCAGCTGACTTCCGATACCGCGGTCGAACGCTTCGTCGGCCTGAACCAGATTCTTCCCAGCCAATACTACGACCTTTCCGGCGGCCATCGCCTGACCGGCGAGCAGCGCCTGATGCTCGCGTTGCTGGCCGACGCGATCAACGTCTATCAGCAGGGAGTCCTGTCGCGGAATACGCGCAAGCGCCTGTTGTTCATCGATGCCGAGCGATGGATCACGGCCAGCGCGAAATGCCGTCACGCATTCAGCTTCGACACTGTATGCGACGCGCTGGGAATCAACCCGAGCGTGTTGCGGCGCCGGATGCTGGCCTGGAAGCATGAACTCCGCCGCAACGTCGAGACTCGAGCCGCGACGCCTCATCTGCGGCTGAAGATCACGCCGCGGACCAAGCATCTAAGCCGGCGCCGCCGCACCCGAACCCAAGTCGCAGTCCCCGCCTTCTGATGAACGACGCCTCCAGAATCGCGGAAATTTGGTTCCTCACCCGCCGCGCGTGGACGAGCGTCGGCCTCTCCCGACTGCGGTCGCTCAAAAGGCCGCGGTGGTTAGGCGGTGGTGAGTTGGCGGTCGGAGATTTTGGGGGCGGTTAGATCGGTTACGCCGAGCATGAAGCGGCGCAGGGTTATGCGGTGACTCTGAGCGAAGGATTCGAGCAAGGCCAGTTGCGTGGCGGACAGGGTTTCTTGTGCGATTACGATTTCGTCGAAGGGGGTGCGCGCCATGATCGTTTCCAGATCGGCGAGCGAGCCCAGCACCGGGTAGCCATGGAACAGCTTGCCGTGCTTGAAACTGTCGTCGTCCAGCAGTCCCAGCAGTTCGGTGTTCGCGCTAATCGCCGAGTGCAGATGTTGAACGGCCGCCGCGCCGCGAGCATCGGCGCCGACAATCACAAGGCGCCCTGCGGAATGCGCCAGGAAGCGGCCGATGCGCTGGAACAAGTGGAACGACCAGCGCGTACCGACCAGGAAATTGAACAACAACAGGACGAACATCACTGCCGCCGCGCGTGAAATGATTATCGGCAGGAACGACGACGCCAGCTTGACCGCGAGCCCCGCGATCATCGCCGCCAGCGCAAAGCGCACGGCCTCCGCCAGTCCCGTGTAGCGCCATATCCCCCGGTAAACGCCCGCCACCAGGAACGAGCAGCAGCCGATCGCCACGATCCACGGCAGGCCCGCAATCATCTGGTCCACCTGCGCGATGCTCAGGTCGAAGTCGTATCGCAGGAGCATCGCGCCAAAATACGCCGCCGCCACCACCAGCGCCGCATCGAGGAACAACTCGACGAAGCGGCGCTTGTAGCCGAAGCTCAGAATGACGCGCGAGCGCGGGCAGGTCCTCGATTTGACCGGGCGCCTCCGCGTCGAACGATCGATCCATCATGAACAACGCGACCAGCGCGAAAAACAGCGCCATATAGGGAATCAGCAGCACCGCGTCGTATCCGGGCACCAGGCTGAGCGCGATCGCGCATCCACCCGCGATCACCTGCAGGCCGATCAACGCCGCCGCCGCCCTCCACGACGACAGGCCGAGGCGAGTCAGCCGATGGTGCGAATGGTCGAGGCCGCGCCTCGAGACAGGATTTCCCGTCGCCAGCCGCGTCACCGTAACGGTCACGGTGTCAAGCAGCGGAACCATCAGCGCCAACAATGGCATCGCGAAACGCGCCGGCAGAGAACCTTCGCCAAGGCGGCTGCCCTGAATCGACAGCACGCCCAGCACCAGCCCGACCGCAAGCGCGCCTTCGTCACCCATGAAGACGGAAGCGGGGGGAAAGTTGAAGACCATGAATCCCGCCAGCGCTCCGGCAATCGCCAGCGCCGCGAGCATCGTTCCGTCGTGCTGATGCAGTCCGGCCACCGTGGCGATACTCAACGCGGCGACAATTCCAACTCCCGCGGCAAGGCCGTCGACCCCGTCGATCAGGTTGAAGGCGTTGGTCGCGGTGACCAGCCAGAAAATCGTGAGCGCGATGTTGACGGGCTGGTAGGGGAAGAAGTCGAGATGGGGCCCCCACCAGACGAGGGCAGAAATGGCGGCAAGCTCCAGCATCAGCTTGTGGCGCGGCCGCAGATCGACGATGTCGTCGAGCAATCCGACCAGGCACATCGCGACCGCGAACCCCGCGAGCCACGGGATACTGTGATACGGCAACCCTGACAGGATTCCGACGAAGCCGATCGCGACGACGAAGGCGGCCATTACGGCCAGGCCTCCGAGCAACGCGGTCGGCTTTTCATGGGGGCGGTCGGTCGAAGGTTGCGCGACGATGCCGAAGCGGAGAGACGCGGCTTTTGCGACCGGCATCATCGCGGTCGCGACCAGGAACGCAGAGAGAAGCGTGAGCGCTATTTCAAACTCGGTGGACAATCTTGCTTTTTACGCTCTTTGCTTTGGTTACTAATTAAAGCCTGCCGCCGCCCATCGCGGCCCGTCGTAAGCGCGTCCGGCAGATTAGCGCTGTTCGAGGGTAAAGGCTAAACCCTCGATTTCGGGTACGCGAATCGCTGGCCATCGTGTCGAGGCTGAGCGGTTCATTGCCTCGGTCACGTGACCATGGCAGAGGATCGATGCTACGTCAAGGTAAGCTATGGTGATTTATTGGGCGTGTACGCAAGTCCGCAACTGCCGCGATTTGCCGGCCAAAGCTTACGTACTTTCTGACCTAAAATGCTACTTTCAGCGGACTTCTATTGCTTCATCACGATCACGTTGCCGTCGTTATCCACCTTCAGGCAATCGACCTGCTGCCCCGAATAAAATGCTCCGCAAATCGACTTGTCGACGCTCGGGCATTTGTAAAGGTTGGGCGCCGTCTGCTCGCATTGGGTGAGGTCGAAGTGCAGTTGGGTCTGCGCCTTGTTCTCCTGGGCCTGCGACGGCGAGAAAATGTAACATCCCGCCAGCGCGATCGTCGCCGCCGAGACCATCCACGCCGCAACTCGTATCGAGCGTCCGCTCATAACGCCTCCCTCCCTCATCTTCATCGTGAGTAACCCCGCAGTGGCAAGGATTTATAACGATTCGACGCGCATCACAACTGGGCAATCGTGATTATCTTTAGTGGTCAGGAGTACCGACAATGCGTTCATCTTTGAAACTGGTTTCGGATGGCGCCGCACGCAACAGCAGCCGTCCGTTCCCTCATGATTCGTCCGACGAGCGTCTGTTCGACGCGTACTCGCGCGCCGTGACGGGCGCCGCCGAGTCCGTCAGTCCAGCGGTAGTGAATATCGAGGTCTCGCATGCGACCGAATCGCGGAGCAATTCGCGCAATCCGGACGCGCCGGCGGGCAGCGGATCGGGCTTTATCGTCGCGCCCGACGGCTACATCATCACCAACAGCCACGTCGTTCACCGCGCGTCGCGAATCTCGGTCACGCTTTCCGACGGTCGCAAGTCTGACGCGCAACTGATCGGCGACGATCCGGAAACCGATCTTGCGGTGATTCGAATCAGCGGCTCGAACCTGGCGGCCGTGTCGCTCGGCGACTCGCAGGCGATTCGGGTTGGCCAGCTCGCGATAGCGATTGGAAATCCCTACGGCTTCCAATGCACCGTGACCGCGGGCGTGGTGAGTGCGCTCGGACGGTCGTTGCGCGCGGGATCGGGCCGCCTGATCGACAACGTCATCCAGACCGACGCGGCGCTGAATCCCGGCAACTCGGGCGGGCCGCTGGTCAACTCGCGCGGCGAGGTAATTGGCGTCAACACCGCGATCATCCTGCCCGCGCAGGGAATCTGCTTCGCGATCGCTATCAACAGCGCCAAGCTGGTCGCGGGGCATCTGATCAAGGACGGCAAGATAAGCCGCGGCTACATCGGAATCGCCGGCCACAACGTCGAGCTGCCGCGCCGCTTCGTGCGCTTCTATCGGCTGCCCGCGGAGACCGCGGTGCGCGTCGCATCGGTCGAGGCGAACAGTCCGGCCGCGCTCGGCGGCATCAAGGAAGGCGACCTGTTGATTCGACTCGGCGATTCTCCGATCGCCGGCATCGACGACTTGCAGCGTCATCTCACGATGAGCCAGGTCGGGGTGCGCACGCCGGTCGTCGTGATTCGCGGGACGGAGCAACGGATGCTCGAAGTGGTGCCGGCGGAAGTCGCGCACAAATCGCGCGCTTAAGTCCGCGTGTTTGGAACCCAACCCCTAACCCCTCCCCTCGGGGTGATTGTGTTGCTATTGACCCACACGGCTGAAAAGTCTATATTCAGCGTATGGAAACACTAAGCGCATTCGACCGACGCTTTCCAACTGAAGAATCGTGCAAAGACTTTCTAGCCGCACAGCGCTGGCTCGATGGTGTGCGTTGCCCTCGCTGCAATCGCAAAGAGAAAGTCTACGCGATCAAGCCGTATCAATGGCGTTGTCGCAACGCAGATTGTGGTGGTCGCAACGGGTACAAATTCAGCGTCATCACACACACGATCTTCCAAGATACCAAGATTGAATTGAAGCTATGGTTCCGCATCGCCTACTTCATCCTGACTGCGAAGAAAGGAATGAGCGCTCTACAGGTGCATCGCGTCGTGTTCGGTGAAGATTCTGGCCACGACTATCGGACCACTTGGTATATCTGCCAGCGCTGGCGGGCCGCGATGAAGGGCGACGTGATGCCGCTCACTGGTGAAGTGGAAGTTGACGAGACTTTCGTCGGCGGCAAAGCGCACAATATGCACGCCAGCCGGCGCAAGGCGCTCGCATTGACCGGCACAAAGAACAAAATCGCTGTCATCGGCGCAATCGCCCGCAAGGGAATGATCGTTGCGAAAGTGATTGAGAATACCGACACCGCGAAATTGGACAAGTTTGTCCGCCAGACCGTTTCCAAAGATGTGAAACTCGTTGCGACCGACGAGCACAGCGAATACCGGCTCTTGGGCGCTGACATGAATCACCACGTGGTTCGGCACAGCGCTGGCGAGTACGTTGTCGGCACTACTCACACAAACACCATCGAGGGATTCTGGAGTCTGTTCAAGCGCGGGATCATCGGTTCGTATCACAAAGTCAGCAAGGAATATTTGCCGCTCTATGTGAACGAATTCGCATGGCGTCTCAACAACCGCAAAAACTCAAACGCATTCGCGGATTTGATTGCGACGTGCAGTAACTAGCCGCGCAAACGTGGAAGCGCTAGAATATCGCGGTGGCTTCCACAAGGGCAAAGGGCCGACCGGCCCGCAAACCATACGTACCAAGCGCCGAGCAGCGCGCCGACGACCAGCGAATAAGAAAAGAGTTTGAGAGTCTGACTGACGCCGACATCAAGAAGTTTGAAAAAACGTTGGGCAAAGCGATCAAACCCTTGCTCACGCAAACGTCTCGCCGCGCTTAAGCGCCTTAAGACAGTTTCACATCCCTATTCAACGTGATGCTGATCGCACGATTTTTTATCGCCTTCCTCAGATCAATCAGCACGTGAATTCTCGCAGATACTACGCGCCGACGATCTTCTTCTAACGCCTGGTCAATACGCCCAACTCTCAGAAAGTTTCTGAATTCCTTATGCCATTCTCCGCCAAGAAATTTTCGTAAAACTTGTTGAGTTAGCGCGTCCCAATGTGTCGCCTCATCTTGGGTGACAATGGGTTGTTTGAGAAGTGATTCCCTTAGTCTAATTCGCGCTCGGATCGCACGTTCGCATTTCCCAAAACGACCGAATCGCCACAGTAAGAACGGCACCAATAGTTCACCGATGCCGCCTGCGGATATCAAGACAAAGGCGATAACGAACGCCACCAATGCTGCGGAGTCCTGCTGATTGTTTATTAGCGCCAATCCGATTCCCGCAACGCTTAGAGCTAACGCGAACCAGTAGTACAGTCGCGATGGCATTCGTGCAGCATACTAATTTTACGACAATTCGGCATCGGGGTTTTATCTGGTTTCGTCCGGCAGCATTCCGATGATTTCGGGGCTAGGATTCGGAAATCGTTCTTCGATGTCAGCGATCATTCCTTGAATCGTGCTACAACAAATAGCCCACAAATTAAGCGCTTCGGCCATAATTAAGGTATCTTCGGGATGCAGCAGCGGATTGCGGTGCAATTCCCTTATTTGGTCAATCGAGTTGATCACCTTCTTGTTTGCACCCGTCTCTTTGAGCAAATCAGTGTATTTTCCCCAGTTTCGTTGACTCGCTTTTTCAACCTTTTTGCCCCATGCTTCAAGATATTTCACAAGAACGGCCTCGGTCGCCCGCGCGATATGGAAACCTGCGGCAGTTGGAAGGTCAAAAGCGATACAACGACCAGCTTGGTCGGTATCTCGCTTTGCGATTTCTGGAATGCGATTCGCATAACCTTCAAAAACTACACGCGCACCGTAAATCAGAGAATCAACGGCAAGAATGCCGGGCTGTTTAACAACGTAAGTCCAAGACCTACCAAGATCGGCCTCTTACACAATTTGAAATTGCGCGAGTTTTTCGGTCAAATCCGACAGAAGTCTTGAGTCCAGAGGCTGAGCCGCAGTCTCCAAAGTCATCTTGGTGACCGCTTTGTCTATCTGGTCAAGCACGCCTTTAAGCGATTTGTACGCGCGTTGGGAAGTTGGCAGCGGTAATAGCGGCTTCCCTAAGACTCTTGAAGTATAGAGAACATCCAGTGCTATCTGAGCATTGAGCAGTGGCTCTGATACGGCAGCCAGCGAAGTCGGAGCAGCTTGTGTCAATGTCTGCAAGTCACGTCCCAACTCATAAAGAAAAACGGTATTGAACCAATCTAGAGCCATCGAGTCGCACCTCGGTTGGAGATTCGTCGTCGCCGCCCTGTTCGTCGGTCGAGCTTATCCCCTCTGTGGGTGCATTGCAACACAACCCCCTTCCCTCGGTGTTACGGCCAGGCAGGGGCGGCGGCCGGCGCGATCCACTGTTCACTTACTGTCCACAAACGCTGAGCTACTGCGGGATCGTTCGCTTCTGCGCTGCAGGGCGTGACACGACAGTTCTGCAGGTATTGTCCAGCCAGGTCCGACGCTGGTTCGTGGACAGTCGCATAGACGCTGGTCGCCGCACCCTGAACCGGACTCTTGGTAAAGGGACTCACCAGTTTCATCAGTGCGCCGAAGAGCATGGAACTGCGGCCGATATCGGTCGTGACTAGCGTGCCCGGGTGCAGCGCGCAGGCGACCAGACCGCGGTTGCCATAGCGCGATTGCAGCGCCTTTGCCATCAGCACATTGCACAGCTTCGCCTGACCGTATGCCGTCATGCCTCGAAAGTTCTCGCGCGTCATCGGTAACCGATCGAAATCAAGCTTCGCCGGCGTGCGATGGCTCAGGCTCGACACCATGACGATCCGCGGGCTCGCGGACCTGAGCATCCGCGGCATCAGCAATCGTGCGAGAAGAAAGTGACCGATGTGGCAGACGCCCACCATTCGCTCGAAACCTTCCTCCGTCTCGGCCCAGGTCATCTGCAGGAGACCCGCGTTGCAAATGAGGGCATCAATCCGATCGGCATTCAGGTGCTGCGCGAAACGCGTGATGCTCGCGAACGACGCGAGGTCGAGCTCCGCGGACTCGGCCTTGCATCCGGAGTGCGCTTCGCGCGTCCGGGCGACGGCGGCTTCTCCGCTTGCCGGCTGTCGACATGCGAAGATGACGCGCGCCCCAGCGCTGGCCAGCGCTCGCGCGGTCCATTCGCCGATTCCGGTGTTGGCGCCAGTGACGACAATCGTGTGGCCGGAGAGGTCGCGGCCGGCGACGACATCGTAGGCGCTGGATCGCGATCCGAATTTCGGTTCGCCGTTGGCTGCATCCATTGGTGGGTCGCCTCCTTTGTCACCGAATCGGGTCCGGGATTTATACCATCGGACGGGGGATTTCGAGGAGCAGTATGGGCGAAGAAACCTCCCCCCCAACCACCCCCTCGCATTGGTGGAAGGGGGGACTGGATTGTGGGGCGGGAGACCGGTGCCGGTGTTATCCGACGATTATGTTTTGCACTAGCGGTGGCATTTGGAGCGGCCTCAAGGCGAATGAATTTTACCCTTTGTGCCCGTGGCCTTTAGACGTGGGTGAGGCAGTGGGAGTCGCAGTCCTGGTTGCCGTCGCGGTTTTGGTCGGAGTTGCGGTCTTGGTTGCTGTAGCCGTCGCTGTTCTAGTCGGGGTTGCGGTCCTAGTTGGTGTCGCCGTTGCTGTTTTGGTCGTAGTGGCCGTTGGGGTACTCGTCGCAGTGGATGTCGGGGTAGGTGAGGCGGCGCCGGTTCCGGCAAGTGCGTCGATCAGGCTGGTTCCGTTTGGACTGCCCCAGCCGGTCGCCAAATCGTAGCCGGTTACTGCCGGAAAGCCGTTACTACCGCTGGTGATGTCGTGGAAATCGGTGGCAAAGTCTGGCCCCACACCAAGCGAATAAAGAATCGGATTGATGAACCCCAGCTTCGAATTGCCATTGGCAACCGCCTGTTGATTGACCAGAGAGAGGTAGCCGGCCCACATGGGTGCAGCAAAACTTGTTCCGCCCCAGTAGTTTGCAATGCAGGGGCTTTGGTTGGCACAGACGTAAAAGTCAAAATTGGCTTCTGCCGCAACATCCGGCGAGTTCCGCAAGCTCGTCGACCCCTCGTTGGTCGAGGTTATGACGCCTGCGAGCTGCTGCCAGGAGGGAATTGGAATGGCGCCCGGCGTGTAGTAGCCGCCGCCACCGTCGGCCCAGGCGGTTTCTGAACTCCAGCCGCCCGCGCTGCTGGTCTGTAAGTCCGTGCCGCCGACCACTGTGACATACGCATCATCCGCGGGGTAGACATACGTGGAAGACGAGGTATACGCGCCACTGTCGCCGGCTGCTTGAAACAAATTTTGACCCTGCGCCGCAAACTTTTTGAAGTAGGGGTCGTCAGTGCTGGGGTCCGACGGGCTCCAGGTCCACGATGAGCTCAATTGCGCATCCAGCGGGGAATGCGTAGACATGGCGCTGAAGATGGCGGTATCGGAGGACCCCACGTAAACATTTAGTGCGGTCATGCCCGGGGCCATGGAAACCGCCTGAGTTATGTCGATGGTCTGTTCAGTGTCATCACAACCATCCGCATAGAGGCAGCTCAAGCTGGTACCGTCAGTGGAAATGCCGTCGATAGGGACAGTATTCTTCTGGCCAGCGTTCGTGAAGTAAGTGTTCACGTCGGCTGTGTCATATCCGTAGTACTCCAGCAACCCGAGCGTCTGGCCCGTTCCGGTGAGAGCCGTTCCCCCGTAATAGGCCGACCTCATGTCGCTGCCGCAATATGAGCTAGATGGACAGGAGCCGCTAACGGCAGCGGACTTCGCAATCAGATTTCTATGCTGGGCTGCGGGATGCGGGATCGAATAGTTGTCCAAACCTGAGATGTGCCACAGCCGAAAAGGCAGGTCCACCCCGGGCTCCCGGTCCGGCGCATAGAATGTGCGGTTTTCCGTAGGGTGCTGATAGACACCCATGGTAACATGCAAGGCCTTTTCGATGGCCGCGACCGAGCCCTCGAGCTGCACGTCCATACCATCGCGGGAGCCGCCAACCACGGTTAAGCCGCTCGTTTTCGCGAAACCAATCACAGCGTCATAGTCCCCCTGAGTGGGACCAAACCTCGCCGTAAACTCTTGCACCGTAAGGAAGTGCCGGTAGGAGGGGCTCGTAGGATCGTAGAGCTCCTGCAAGAAATTATCCAACTCTGTCTGATTGCTCAGCGCCAGCACGATGTCGAAGCGCACTGACTTTGTTGCGGGGAGTCGCCCGATTAACTGCGCCTGCCCACTGAGAGTCACTTCGCGCACATGACGCGTTAACGGAACCTGTTCTTGCGCCCGGCAAACGATACTCGCGCCTGAAACGGTCGCGACGATGGTGAGCAAAAATACACTCAATCTTCGAATCATGATTTCCTTTCAGCCGGCACTTCCGTTTTCAGCAGCAGTTATCGCGGAATCTCGGATTTCCGTTGCACATAGTATGCTTCCGAAGGAAACAACAAAGAAATCGGCATTTCCGAGGGCTACGACCAAGAGTTTGAAATGATGGTACCAGCAACTTCTATGCCTTAACATTGCGTTGAAAGTCGGTACATCCAGGGGCCCGTGTAGCATGTCCGATACAGCCAAAGAGTCGTTGATGCAACACAAGCTCAGAAGAGTTCATATGGTAATCGGCAGGAACGAAGACGCCAGCTTGACGACGAACCCCGCCATCATCGCCGCCAGCGCAAAGCGCACGATTTCGGCCAGTCCTGTGTAGCGCCAAATCCCGCGGTAAACGCCGGCCACGAAGAATGATCCGCAGCCGATGGAAACGGTCCACCGCAGGCCCGCAATCATCTTGTCCACCTTCGGATACCCAGGTCGAAGTCCTCGGCGACTCGCCGATCGCCGGCATCGACGATTTGCAGCGTCATCTTACGATGAGCCAGGTCGCGGTGCGCAGGACGGAGCAACTGAGGCTCGATGTCGTTCCGGCGCACAAATCGCGCGGCTAAGTCGCACGCTTGCGCATAGATCGGAGCGCGGGTTACAAGGAAAACCTTGCCACAAGCGAGGTTCTCCGATGAGCACAAAACAGCGCTACGCGATTCCTGTGGACGCGACCGAATGGGCGGTGCCGGGCAGCTTCGACACGGTGTTCAAGTGGGAATACCAGGAGGGCAGCGACGCGCTGCGCAAGCTGTACGAGAAGGGCAAGAATCTTCAGTGGAACACGACGACGCGGATCGACTGGTCGCAGGATCTCGATCCCGAAAATCCGCAGGAGCTGCCCGACGAGAGTATCTCGATTTTCGGATCCGACCTGTGGAACCGGCTCAACCGGCAGGAGCGCGCCAACCTGCGGCGGCATATGCAAGCGTGGTCGGTCTCGCAATTTCTGCACGGCGAGCAGGGCGCGCTGATCTGCACGGCGAAAATCGTGCAACAGGTGCCCAACGTCGATGCGAAGTTCTACGCCGCGACGCAGGTGATGGACGAGGCGCGTCACGTCGAGACCTACTCGCGGCTGCTGCACGAGAAGTTCGATCTCGCCTATCCGATAACGCCACCCCTCAAGCGTCTGCTCAATGACGTGCTCAGTGATTCGCGATGGGACATGACGTACCTGGGGATGCAGGTACTGATCGAGGGGCTCGCTCTGGCGGCGTTCGCGGGAATCCGCGACACCGCAAAAAATTCGCTGGCGGCGGCCGTCAACGCTTACGTGATGCAGGATGAAGCGCGGCACGTCGCCTTCGGGCGGCTGGCATTGCGCGACTACTATCCGCAGCTCACGCAGCCGGAGCGCGATGAGCGCGAAGAGTTCGCGGTCGAGGCCTCCTACCTGATGCGCGACCGCTTTCGCTCAGAGGAAGTGTGGGAAACTTTGGGACTGCCGGTCGAGCAATGCGTCGAGTACGTCGATTCGTCGCCGGACATGCGCGAGTTTCAGTCGCGGCTGTTCTCGCGGATCGTTCCGACGATCAAGAATATCGGGCTCTGGGGGCCGAAGATTCGCCGCGCGTACTCGAACATGGGCGTGATGGCTTACGCCGATCTCGATAGCGACCAACTGATGGAGAATGACGAGAAGGTGGCGCAGGAGTTCGACGCACGGATGGGCCGCGGCGCGGAGAAGTAAAGTCACTTCATCTAATGTGAAACCCACCGTGGGTTTCACGCTTCCCTGGGCAGGGGTGACCCCTGCACCCAGTGAGCAGAAAAGATGCGGGACTTCGTCCCTGTTAGAACAGGTTGGTGTGAAAAAGAAACCCTCCATTAGAAAGTCGCGGCGCGACGATCGGGCGCTGTGGGATGTTGTGTTTTCAGTGTACGGTGCGCCGGCGGTGCTGCTCGCGCACAAACTCAGACTCTTTCCATTTCTCGCGGAGAAGCCGCGCTCGTTCGACGAGATCTGCGGGTGTCTTGGAATCGCGAACCGGCCGGCTGAGACGATCCTCGCGGCGAACGCGGCACTGGGTTTTGTCAGACTAAAGAGCGGCCGCTACGCGCTCACCCCACTCTCCGAAGACTATTTGCTCGAAAGCAGTCCTAGCTACTTCGGCAGCTACTTCGATCTGATAATCGACAACTACCCGGTTTGCTCGATCGAGAGCCTTGAGAAAGCAGTGCGCACAGATTCGCCGCAGGTTTATCACGGCGCCGAAGTCTTTAAGTCCCACGACGAGCAATCCAACTTAGCCAGATCGTTTACGCGAGCCATGCACAGTATCAGCATGGCGCCGGCGCTGGCTTGGCCGAGCGCAATTAGTTTGTCGAAGTGCAAGACGATGTTGGACGTTGGTGGCGGATCGGGCGCGCATAGTATCGGCGCCGTGACGCGATGGCCGAAGTTGAGGGCGACGGTCTTTGATATTGCACCGGTGTGCGAGGTCGCCCGCGAAATCGCGCAACAAGCCGGCCTGCAGGATCGCGTCAGCACACACGCCCTCGATATGTGGAATGATGCGTTTCCCCCGGCCGATGTGCACTTCTATTCGTACATCTACCACGACTGGCCGCCGGATAAGTGCCGCTTGCTGAGCCGTAAGAGCTTTGAGAGCCTTAGACCGGGTGGACGGCTGATTGTCCACGAGGTGCTCTACAACAAGGACAAGACCGGGCCGTTTGCCGCGGCCGCATACACGATGATCATGCTCGGATGGACGACGGGGAGGCAGTACTCCGGACACGAGATCGCGGAAATGCTGCGTGAAGCAGGCTTCAAAGATATCAGAGTCAAGCCGACGTTCGGCTACATGAGCATCGTCACCGGGGTCAAGCCTTAGCGCGGCGGCGCGCCGGACAGCTCAACCCATCGGGCCTTGATACACCTCGCCGAAGCGGAGGCCGAGCTCGCCAGGAATCGCGAGGTTGGCGTCGCGATTGGTCTTGAGGCAGACGACCGCGGGGCCGTCCGCTGACTTCGCGCCGTTGAGCGCCGCTTCGAGATCTTCCATGCGCTCGACATAGAACGATTTGCAGCCGAGGCCCTCGGCGACCTTGTCCCATCGCACGGTCCCCATCTCAGTGCCGAAGGTCTTTCCCCAGAGCCGCCGTTCATTCGGCTCCTCCATCGTCCATGAACCTTCGGCGAACACGATAACCCTGACCTTCAGGCCTTCGCGCGCCGCCGTTTGCATCTCCATGAAGTTGAATCCCGCAGCGCCGTCGCCGCTGACGCAGACAACCTCGCGCTCCGGATTGCCAAGCTTCGCTCCAATGGCGGACGGGATTCCGGTGCCGAGCATTCCCAGCTCGAGGATGTTGAGGTAAGAGCGCGGCCTGGTCGACGGCAGAAACCAGAGCGACCACAACGAGGTGTTGCCGCCGTCGGCGACATAGATACTGTCGGCGCCGAAGACTTTGCCGATTTTTTCGATCGCGTGCGCCGGATGGATTCCGGGTCCGCTCCACTTCGCGACCGATGCGAAACGCTTCTCGCGCCATTCGCGGGCGGTCTCTCGATAGCGCGCCAAATCCTCACCGCCTTTGCGCTGGGCTCGCTTTGTTCTGAGCACGCGCAGCAAACCCTCGAGCGCGCTTTTCGCGTCGGCAACGATCGCGAGGGCCAGCGGCCGCGTGACGCCCATGTTGCGCTGATCGATATCCACCTGGATGAGTTTTTGACTGGCGGGATCGCCCCAGTACTTGTCGTACGGAATGTCGAGATTGCCCATCCGCGAGCCGGCGACAAGGATCACGTCGGATTCGCGGCGCGCGAGGTCGGCGCCGGCGCCGTAGCCGTAGAGGAAGTTCGGATGATCGAGCGGCACCGACGAACGTCCGGCAATCGAGCCGATGACGGGACAGTTGAGCAGCTCGACGACGGCAAGCAGCGCTTCGTTGGCGCCGGCGCGATCCACTCCCGCGCCCGAGATGACGAGCGGCCGCTTCGCGCCTATGAGCATCGCGGCTGCCTCTTCGATTTGCGCTTCAGATGGCAGCGGGCCGGCAGCGCGGTATTCCAGCGGCTTCAGCACCCGGACTTTTGTGTCGTCACCGGTCGCGTACATCACGGGCGCAGGTATCTCGATTTGTACCGGGCCAGGACGCCCGGTCCACATCTCACGAAAGGCGATGCGCATTACTTCGGGGATTCGATCCCACGAGAGAATCGGACCGCTCCACTTCACCACAGGCTTGAAGATTTCGAGTTGGTCCTGGCCCTGGAAGGTCGAAGGCGGCGAGGGATAGACGATCCCGAGGCGATGCTGCGCAGTGATGACGACGACGGGCACGCCCTCGTGCCGCGCAGTGATCACCCCGGGCAGAAGATTCGCGGAGCCGGGCCCGGGATTGCCAAGCACGGCGGCCACCTGCCCTGTAGTCTTGTACAACCCTTCCGCCATGTGGACGGCGGCAGCCTCGTGACGAACCGGCACGAACCGCACTTCGTACTGCTCGAGCTTGGCGAGCAGCGGATCGACCTCGGGACAAGGGATCCCAAAGACGAAGCGCACACCCTCGGCGACGAGACATCGCAGCAGCAGCTCAGCTCCGGCGATTTCGCTCATAAAATCCTCCTGCCGGCCGGGTTAGCAGCGGATGAAGCGATCGAAGCGGCCTGGCCAGCCTCTTAGATGGCACAAAACAGGGACGACATAACAGCGCGATGACTCAGGAAAAGTTGAGCGGCTCTTCTCTTGGTGAATGCAGCGAACGAATTTGCGCGCGGCCAGGTAGCCGCTTAATTCGTGGTGGCAGCGGCGGCAGTGCGCTCTGCGATCAACCGATCCAGCTCGGCGCGCAGCTTGGGCAATACTTCTTCGTAGCCGAAATAGCCCAGCTTGCGATCCTTCTTTTTGAGATTCACCGTCGTCGGACCGCACCACAGCCCGAGGTCGGCGTCATCCGTCTCGCCCGGCCCGTTCACACGGCATCCCATGATCGCAATCGTGATCTTGTACTTCTCGGCGTAGACCGTGAGCTCCTTCACCTGCTGCGCCAGCTCGACGAATTTCATGTTCTCGACGCGCGAGCACGACGGGCACGAGATGATATTCAGTCCCGCGCCGAAGTCCGGCACCGAGATAAACCTGCCCGCCGCGACGTCCTGGATAATCTTGTGCCCGACCAGCACTTCCTCATGCTTGCGCTCGTTGGGCAGCGTGAGCGAGACACGGATCGTATCGCCGATACTTTGCGCGAGCAGTTTCTCGAACGCTATCCGCGTCTTGATGATCCCGTCGGGCGGCAACCCCGCTTCGGTGACGCCAAGATGTATCGGGACGTCGGGCCGCCGCTTCGAGAAGCGGCGATTCGCGTCCATCACCTTGACGGGATCGGAATCCTTCAGCGACACGACGAAGCGGGTGAAGCCGAGCTGGTCCATCAGATCGCAATGGTACGCGGCCGACTCGACGATCGCCGCGAGTTGATCGCCCGGGTACTTGTCCAGGAACGCCGGCGCCACCGAGCCGCAGTTGACGCCGATCCGAATCGCGACGTCGTTGTCCCGCGCCACATCGACCAGCCACTTCACCTTCTGCTCGATCGTCTTCGACTTCTCGATATGGTGCAGATGCCCCGGGTTGTAGCGGATCTTGTCGACGTGCGGCGCGACGCGGTCCGCGATTTTGTAGTTCTCCTGCAAATCGACCGACAGGACGACACCCTTGGTCTGCTCGCGGATCTCCTTGACCGCCGGGATTTCCTTTTCGCTGTCGATCGCGATGCGCACGATTCCCGCGCCCGCATCTGCCAGCTGATGCGCCTGCGCGACGGTCTCATCGATGTCGATCGTCCGCGTCGCGCACATCGACTGCACCACCACCGGCGCGTCGCCGCCGACCTTGGTACCGCCAATCGTTATCTGCCGTGTTTTCCGATCTTTAAGCGCGTGATCCATTCCCACCTATGCTGCCGAATGCGCGCCAGGCTTGCTAGTGCTTGTGCTCGTCCGCAACCGCCATCGCAATTGCGCCATGACTGAACGCCGCGCCCGCACGCATCGCCGCCGCGACCCACACCGCCTCCGCAATCTCCTGGTTGGTGCATCCTTTCTCTTTCGCGCGCGTGACGTGCGCCTCGATGCACCAGGGGCACTGCGTCACGTGCGCCGCCGTGATCGCCATCAACTCTTTCGTTTTGCTTGGGATCGCCCCGTCCTTGAAGACTTCCTTGTCGAATTCCAGGAAGCCCTTGAACGCGTCGGGCGCATTCTGGCGCAGGTTGCGGAGATACTTCGAGGTTTCCTTGCCGTAGAAATCTGCCATCGCGATTCCCCTTGGGCCGCCCTTTCTTAGTGAGGATGCAACTATAGCAGAGCGTCCGTGCGTATCGACAACAATTGTTTTTTGCGCGCGGGCGCCATTCGCTTACGCTAATTCTAACGTTATCGCCAGACAATTTTTGCTTATCCAAAGCTAGCAACGGCGAATTTAGGCTCTGACTTTTCCCTTGCAATGAGTCACCGTTCTCACTAAGTTTCTTTCTCTCCGTCGTTGTTTACTGGACGGAAAAGGGCGGTGTGTAAGTGAAGCTGCTGTTCGCCCGCAGGGAATCTTTCGAGTTCAAGCTCTTCGCTCGGGGGAGGGAGGAAGCTGAACAATGAGTACCATCACCACAATCGGCGTCGCCGATCCGCGTCCCTTTCCCGACGTAATCCTTCGCAGCCAGTTCTTCGAGATGGTCGGCACGCGCGCGCTCTCGAGCGAGCAGCGGCTGATGCTCGCGGTGCTGGCCGACGCGATTAATGTCGTGCAGGAATTCGGCGGCTCCTCGAGCCTGCGCAAACGCAACTCGTTTAACGAGGCCTGGAACTGGTTCTTCAGCAATCGTGTCTCGAGTCCTTTGTCGTTCGTCAGCGTATGCGACGCACTCGGCATCGACACCGACGGCTTGCGATGGCGCCTGTCGGAACTGGTGGCAGGCCGCGGCGGCAGTCCGCTCCGCCTGCGCCTGAAGGAAGCGAGCCGGATGCAGCGCCTCACGGTAAATCGAGTGCGGCGCCGCGAGCCGCGCCGGATGCATCGCGCCCGCTAGCGCACTAATTTGATAGCAGCACTCTGCCGCGTGCGGACTACAAAGGTCCGCGCGCGGTTTTCGTATTAAGGAAGTTCCAACAGGGACGAGGTCTCACATCTTTTTCTTAACATTGGGTGAAGGGCCACCCCTGCAAACCCACGGCGGGTTTCACTACAATCAAGTTCCTATGGATCTTCCGCTCGAAGGCGTCAGAGTCGTCGAAGTTGCGATGTGGGTCGCAGGGCCGTCCACCACCGCGGTGCTCGGCGACTGGGGCGCCGACGTTATTAAACTCGAAGACCCGCGCACGGGAGATCCGATTCGCGGCTTCGTCACGCGCACGATGGGTGATCCCAACGCGCGCATCCGTCCGCCGTTCGAACTCGACAATCGCAACAAGCGGTCCGTCGCCGTTGACCTGCGCACGCCGGGCGGTCACGCCTTCGCACTCAAGCTCATCGAACACGCCGACGTCTTCGTCACCAGCCTGCGCCTCGACGCCATCGAGAGGATGAAACTCGACTACGCGACGCTATCGGCGAAAAATCCGCGCCTCATCTATGGATCGATCAACGGCTACGGGCATCGCGGCCCCGACCGCAATCGTCCCGCGTACGACTACGCCGCCGCGTGGGCGCGCTCGGGGCTGATGGCGACGATTGCCGAGCCCGGGCAGTCGCCGCCCGCGCAGCGGCCGGCGATGATCGATCATGCCGTCGGCCTCGGCCTGGCAGGTGCAATCTCCGCCGCACTGCTCGCGCGCGAGCGCACCGGTCGCGGCCGCGAGGTCAACATCTCGCTGTTCTCGATGGGCCTGTGGATGAACGCCTCCGATCTCACCGTCGGACTCATGACCGGCCGCTCGCCGCATTCCGAGGCGCGCACGGAACGCGTGAATCCGCTGTGGAGCTCCTACCGATGCGCCGACGCGCGCTGGATCTACTTCGTGATGATCCAGAGCGATCGCCATTGGCCGGATTTCTGCCGCGCGCTGGACAAATCAAATTGGCAAAACGATCCCCGCTTCAAGGATTCCGCTGCGCGCGCGCAAAACTGCGCCGCGCTAACCGATGAAATAGATCGCGCCGTCGCCGTCCGAACCTCGGACGAATGGGCTCCGATTTTCGATCGACACGATCTCGTCTGGGCGCCTGTGCGCACCGACGACGAAGTGCTCGACGATCCGCAAGCCGAAGCGATCGGCGCTTTCGCCGCCGTGGATCACCCGAACATTCCCGGATGTCGCGTCGTGAACAGTCCCGTCGAGTTCGGCGACGCCAACAAAACGCCCCACCGTCCCGCGCCCGAAATAGGTCAGCATACGGAGGAAGTCGCGCTCGAAATCGGCCTGACCTGGGACGAAATCGCGCGGCTGAAAGCCTCCGGTACGCTCGGTTAGCCTTGATCCGGCAAGGCGCGCCAACCTCGTTCCTGACGGGCGGTTTCGAACTTATGGAATGATCAAACATCGGTATAAACCGGCATTTCACCGACTTTGTTTGACTCTGACGAACGAGCCTCCGTATGATCGCATTACTTGGTCAGCATTTGTTCCCGGAGGTCGCCTGCTTGTGCGAATGATTGTTCCTCCTGTCGCTCATCGGCGCGAAATCGATCGCAACCTCGCCGAATTTTTCCGCGGCCATCGCGCCGCGCATTTCAATCGCGCCATCTCGTCGATGTGCCGGTACTTCAACGTGCGCCGCCCGCGCATCGAATGGTTCGAGTATATCGATTGGGGCAAAACCGCCGGCCGCACCTACGAAGACGGCCGCATCCATCTCGTCCATCCTGAAAACTGGAAGCGTGGCCGCGTCTATTTCAGCGAGCGGATGTGGATCCAGATGATCTATCACGAGATGGGCCACTTCATTTTTTGGAGCGACCCGGAGCGCAAGGCCGATTTGTTCTCGCGCCGGATGAGGCGCGGGCTCAAGTCCACCAGCGGCCGCGGCGCCGCGCGCTCGCGCATCCGCGCCGGAATCTCGAGCGCTCGCCGCGCCGCAAATCGCGTCCGCAAGCGCGGCGCGCGCATTTCGGTCGCACGAAAATCGCGACGCACCACGCGCATCGCCTCGCGCAAATCCCGGCGGGTCGCCTGATGCCGCAAAAGCCAACCGTCGAAAATCGCTGGTGGGTCGAAACCACCTTCAAGAAACCCAAGCGGGCCAGGTCCGAAACCGAGATGCCGCAGTTGCCGGTCGCGATGGCCTTTTACCAGGTCGCGCGCGACTACGACCAGGACCGCGCCAAGGAAGACTTGACCGACAACAACCTTCGCATCGCGCGCGAAGCCAATCCGCCGCAGGGCGATTGGGCCTACGTCGCGATGACCGAGCAGCACGCGCCGGCCAACGTAATCAAGCGGGTCAAGGACGAGTTTCGCATCCCGCGCGATGCGCGCGGAATCGTAATCGATCACGGGCGCGTGGTGCGCCTGCTGATTTGTGGTCCGCAGCTCGAGGACTGGATGCTGGACATCACGCTCGGCGACGAGCCGTCAGTCGACGCGTACGTATGGTCCGTAATGTATCGCGAAAGAATCTTCCGCCGCGCTGAAGACGCGCTGCGCCAGGCCCGCAAATGGGCGATCAACCTGCTCCAATTTCCGCCTCCGAGGGACGAACCCTTCCGCGGCGCGCTTTTGATCTAACCCTTCCCCGTCCGGATCCCAACCTCTCCCAAGACAATGAGAGGTCAGGATCGACGAGCCGGTCACCCCTGCAAACCCAAGGCGGTTTCACTACAATTAAGCTCGCGCCATGAACTACCTGTCCCTCGTGCTCCGAAACCTCACCCGCAACAAGCGCCGCACGATTCTTACCATGCTGTCGATCACCGTCTCGGTGTTCATCTTCGCGTCGCTTATCAGCCTGCCCGGTCTGCTCAACCAGGTGTTGCGCGACCGCGCCAACTCGCTGCGCCTCATCTGCCATAGCAAGGCCAGCCTGCTCTACATGCTGCCCGAGTCTTACCGTCGGCGAATCGAAACCCTGCCGCACGTGCAGGCCGTCGCGGCCTACAGCGTCTTCCTCGCAACTTACCAGGATCCGAACCAGCAGCTGGGCGTGCTCGCGGTCGATGACGACCATATCCGCGACATTTTTCCCGATTGGGATGTCAGCGCGGAAACCGAACACGAATTCGAGAGCATGCGCACCGCGGCGCTGGTCGCGACCAACCTGATGAAGGTTTACCGCTGGAAAGTCGGCCAAACGATCATGTTGCGGGGTACGATGTATCCAGTCGATCTGCAATTGACAATCGTCGGCGTGCTGAACGAGGATGCAGCCGGCCCTCGCATTATTTTCCGCCGCGACTACATGGAAGAACTGCTCGGCCGGCCCGGCACTGCCAACCTGTTCTGGGTCAAGGTGGACAGCTCGAAATCATCGCCTGAAGTTATCGCGGCGATCGACGAGATGTTCGCTAATTCGCAGTACGAAACGGCTACGGAAACCGAAGTGGCGCTGATCAAGAACCAGATCGGGAGCAACCTGAGCCTGATGCTTAACGGCGCGAAATTTCTCGCGGCGATCGTGATGTTCACGATCGCGCTGGTCGCCGCCAACACGGCTGCGATGGGGGTGCGCGAGCGGCGCCACGAGATGGCGGTGATGCGCGCGATTGGATTCACGCGCAACTCGATCATACTGCGGATTCTGGTCGAGGGCCTGATAGTCGGGGTGACGGGGGGCGCGCTCGGGTGCGTGCTCGCACTGCTGGGCTTCGATCTCTTGCCGCGAGTCTCCGGAGCGCTCGGTCCGCTGGCGCTGGCGATGACGCTGGAACCGCGAATGGTCGTTTACAGCTTTCTGATCGCCGCACTTATTGGGGCGGCCAGCGGCTTCATCCCGGCAACGCTCGCGACCCGCGGCGACATTTCAACCGAACTCCGCGCCGTGTAACGAGCAGTTCGACTCTCGGCGCGATTTCCCACATTTACCGAATCAGCTACCATTTCTCCCGTCATGCTTCGCGACCACGAAAGCAAAACCGGCGCTCCCGATTACTCGCCGCCCTCGACGCATGTCGAACCGCCCAAAATTTATCTCGCCGCATGCGGCGCTCTGTGCGACATCTTCTGGTGGGCCCGCCGCGATCCTGCGTGCGAAGAGCAGGCGCCGCTGCCGGTGAAAAACGAAACTCCGTGAGGGTTCGCATTTCTTGATCCGCGCCGCATTCTTCGATGCCGCCGGGACGCTGTTCGAGGCGCGCGAGCCTGTCGGACGCACCTACGCCCGCCTGGCGCGGGATTTCGGGCTCGACGCGCCCGAGGAGGCCGTCGCCGCGAGTTTTCGCCGCGTTTTCGGTGCGGCGCCCGGTTTGGCCTTCGGACGCGGGCTTCGCCACGACCAGCTTCGGCGCCTCGAGCGGGGATGGTGGCGGAATCGCGTCGGCGAAACCTTCGCGCCGCTGGGCAAATTTCCCGACTTCGACGCGTACTTCGACGCCCTGTTTGCCCATTTCGCCGATCCCGCTCATTGGATTGCGGACCGTGAAGCCGCGCCGATGCTCCAACGTCTAAAGAGCGATGGACTCAACCTCGGCGTGATCTCCAACTTCGACTATCGCCTGTATCGAATTCTCGACGGCCTCGACCAGACCCGTTACTTCGACTCGATAACGATTTCGTCCGAGGCCGGCTACGCCAAGCCGCGGCGCGAGGCGTTCGCCGCCGCTCTTTCGCGCGCCGGCGTTACTGAGCACGACGCGATGCATATCGGCGACTCGGAGCATCTCGATTTCGCACCGGCCGCGGCGCTCGGGCTGGCCGCGGTGCTGATCGATCGCGAGGACCGGCAGGCCGCGCCCTCGATTGCGGGCCGCACCGCCAGGATTTGCTCGCTTGCCAGCGTCCCTGAAGTTGCGCGAGTATTGGAGCTCGCTTGACGTTATCGCCGCATTATCCTTAGTTAAGGCCACAATTTCCCGGGGAACAGTATTTGGGGATTAGACAAATGAAACGTCCGCTTTTTTCGCATCGTCTGACGGCGATGTTAACCGCGTTTTTTGCGCTCGCTTTCACCGCCAGCATGGCGGCCGCGCAGAGCGCCGGGCAGCTCGAAGGAGAGCTTTCGAGCCTCTCGGGCCAGATGTCGTCGGCCGAGTCCAACGCGTCGACTGCAGACCAGGTGATCAGCCGGCTCGACAACGCCGAGGGCACCTTTGCCAAGCTCACTTCGAGCGGCAAGGTGGACAAGGGCGCGCTGATCCCGATCTTCCATCAGCTCGAGTCGATGCTCGATCGGATGCAAGCAGCCTATTCCAAGAAGAAGGACGATTGCATCGCGCAGATCGACAGTGGCGGGCAATGCGACTACGACCAGCCTGAGCAGTTGGCCTTGCGCGCCGCGTATCCGCTTGCCTGGCTGCGGTTCACGGCTGCGACCACTCTGTTCGACGATAACGCCGAGCAATCGAAGAAACTGCTCAACCAATCGATTGATGGCTTCACTGCGAGCATGCTCGCGATGCCCGATCCCAACCTGATTCGCGAAAACACCCTCGGCCGCGCCTACTGCGAGCGCGAGTTGGGCAAGTTCGATCGCAACGAATACAACAACGCGATCAACGACTTCAAGAAAATAATGGACGACGGCAGCGGCACGCAGCAATACGCCGCAGCGCGCCAGGGACTCTCAACGACTTACGCCAAGATGGGTAATGCGGAGGAAGCCGCCAAGACTCTCCCAACTGAGCCCGGTGGGCATGCCGGCTCGGGCCAGTTCATGCTTCAGTTGCAGACCCTGTTCAGCGCCGAGCGCGCCACCAGCGATCCGGCCAAGAAGGCGGCCTATCATAAGCAAATCATCGACTTGATGAAGTCCAAGGAGAACGACAAGGAAGGATGGGCAGTCGATGTAGCGGCGGCGTCCAAGTTCCCGACCAACGCGGTCGAGGAATTCGGCAACTCGAACGACCCGTTCGAGAAATGGCTACTCGCCGCGGTCTTGCTCTCGCGCAAGGATGAAGCCAACGCGGCGAAGTACTATGCCGAGGCTGGAGCCAGCGGAAAGTATCCCAAGGCCTACAAGTTCGCCGCCGACATCTATCTGCGCGAGAAGCGCTACGACCTGGTCGAGGCGATGCTCAGCAAGATCGCAGCCGGTGGCGGCGGCGACGCGCAATGGGCCGAGTACCTGAAGTTCAGCCTCGCGCATAACCGATGGGAACAGAGCGGTCAAAAGGATACCGCGCTGGAAGATCAGTGGGTGAAGGACGCGCAGGACTACCTGCAAAAAGATCCCAACGGTGAGCATGCCGCCGAGATGCGCGTGCAGCTCGCAGACCGCCTGCAGCGGCAGGGCAAGTTCGTCGAAGCTGCGCAGATGTATTCTCAGGTCAAGGGCGATCCCGAGTTCACCTTCACCGCCAAGTTCAAGGCCGCGGAGTGCTACTACAAGCAGCTCCTGGGTGCCAGCGCCAAGGACAACAAGGGACCCAAGGTCGATACCGAGCAGCTCAAAAAAGCGGCGCTCGACAATCTGAACGAATCGATCAAGATGGGGGCCGAAGCGGAGCGATCAGCTAGTACACCGGCTGCCAAGAAGGCGGTGCGCGAGATTCGCGGCGAAGCGACCTACATGCTCGCCTCGATCCTCGAAGAAGACCCGGACCATGTCGATTACGCGCAAGTCGCGCCACTGCTTGTCGGTTACGAATCGAATTACCCGATGATGAGCGCGAAATTCCCGGACGTCGTCGAATGGCGCATCACGGCGCTCGACCATCTCGGCAAGTACGACGAGGTTAACACCGACGTTGCCGCACTCGTCGAACGCAGCCACGGGGACGTGGCCAAGGGCGATTTCATCAAGGGACTTGGAATCGATTTCTGGAAGACCGCGTTGGCCGCCAAGGATAATAACGACGAGAAGTCATATCACGCCAACGCGAAATTGACCGCCACCGCGTACAAGTTTTTCGCGGACATGGCAGCGTCGGGCAAGATTCCGGTCAAGAATTTGACTGGTACACTGTCGATCTACGCTCAGGCTCTGCAGGCTAACGGCCAGGACGACGAGGCGGACAAGATCTTCGAGCAAGTAGTGAAGGCTGACCCGGCGTCGCCCGATGCGAACGCGGGTCTTGCCCGTCGAGCGCAATCCAAGAAGGACTGGAAGGACGCGGTCAATCTGTGGACCGCCGTCGAGAACACGGCGGCCGAGTCCGACCCGCTGTGGTACGAGGCGAAGTACCAGCTCGCCGTGGTCTACAACGAGCAGGGCAATACGCAGGGCGCATGCAGCAAGCTGGCGCAAACGCGCGCCGAGCATCCGACCCTGGGTTCGGAAGACATGAAGGTCAGGTGGGACAAGCTGCAGCGCTCGCTGTGCCTCGATCATCAGCGGTAACCAGCAGCTCGATGCTCAAGAAGATTCATCATGTCGGCGTCGTCGTGCCTAGTCTCGACGCGGGGTTGAAATTCTGGCGCGACACGCTCGGCCTGCAATTCACCAAGAGCGCCACGATTGAAGAGCAAGGCGTTCGCGCCGCGCTGCTCAAGGCGGGCGAGAGCGAGATCGAACTGCTCGAGCCGCTCGATTCCGACAACGCCGTGGGCAAATTCCTCGCGCGGCGCGGCGGCGGCCTGCATCACGTATGCTTCGAAACTGACGACGTCGCACGTGAGCTGGACGCTGCGCGCGCCAAGGGAATCCAGCTCATCGATCAGAAGCCGCGTCACGGCCTGGCGGGCATGATCTGCTTCCTGCATCCCAAGGCCACGCGCGGCGTGCTGGTTGAATACGCGCAGCCGCCCGCCGAGTAGAGAACCATGCCGATCTACGAGTACCGATGCGCCAACTGCGACCGCTCGTTCGAGGCATTCGTTCGCCCCGGTGACGGCGGCGCGCAATGCCCGAATTGTCACGGCTCGAAGCTGACGCGCGAGATGTCCACGTTCGCGGCGCGCCGCAGCGACGGCGACAGCGCGGCAGCGGTCGCGTCCGCGATGGCCGATTCGGGCACGTCGAATGGTTTCACAGGCGGCGGATGTTGCGGTGGCGGCTGCGGCTGCGGCTGTCACTAGCGCCACGCCCGCCGATACAGACCGTCAGCTCTCTTTGCGCGCTTCGAATTCTTTTTTTGCTGACGCCAGCAAGTTCGGCTCCGCGAGCAAATCGTACGCCGTCATCGCCATCGCCTTCGCGACTCGAATCATCGCGTCGTAGCCGCGTTTTGAGTCGGCGTGCGCGACGAACGCGTCTTCGTGGCAGTTTCCCTCGCCGTGGCGCGAAATCGCGAACGACGGATGTATCGCCGGCATCACGTGACTGATGTCGCCCATGTCGGTGCTGCCGGTGGGCGTGTTCTCCGGCGCCTCGACGGATTTTGCGCCGAGCGCCTCGCTATGGGCCGCATAACGATGTGCCATGCTGAGATTGTTGATCAGGTTCTTGTAGCCGCCTTCGACGATAGCCTCGACGCGCGTCCCGGTCGCCATCGCGGCGGCCTCGGCGCATCGGATCACGCGCGCACCGATCTCTCTCGCATACTTGCTGGTCTTGGCGCGCGCGAGGAACAGGCACTCAGTACGTTCCGGGATGATATTCACCGCCTGGCCGCCGTCGGTGATGATGCCGTGGATGCGCGAGCCGTCGCGCAGATGCAGCCGCATCGCATCGACACTCTGGAAAGTCTGGATCACCGCGGCCAGCGCGCTCGAGCCGTCCCACGGCGCCAGCGCAGCGTGCGCGCCATGCCCATGAAAGGTCAGCTTGAGATGCTGCGTGGCGAGCGCGGGCATCGTGCAGAACTCCGCGTCCGTCGGATGCGCCATCATGGCCGCGTCGACGCCGCGGAGCGCGCCCTTGTCGATCAGAATTATTTTCCCGCCGCCGCCTTCCTCGGCCGGCGTGCCGAGAAAGACGATTCGCCCCGGCAGGCTCGCGATGCTCTTCAAGCCCGCGACCGCACTGAGCGCGGCCCCGGCGATGAGGTTGTGGCCGCATGAATGGCCATTGGGGAGAGCGTCGTACTCGGCGAGAATCGCGACCGTTGGACCCTTGCCACCGAACTCGGCGCGAAACGCGGTCTCGAGTCCGCCGACCCCTCGCTCGACCTCGAGCCCCAATTCGGTCGCAGCCTTGGTGAGCAGGCCGGCAGCGAAAACTTCCTGGAACCTGAGCTCAGGATGCTCGTGGATTTCGTGGCTGAGCGCGACCACCTTGTCACGGTAATTATCAATCGCGCGGGCTATTTCGGCGTGAGCGCCCATCAATGTGCTCCTCTAGAGCCGTATTGCACTGTGAGTAGCACCGAAGACTCGGACTATCCAACCCGTCGCTCCGCCAACGCGCCGCGCGGAGTCAGCACCGCCAGCAATACGGCGACGAATATCAGGGCGGGTACGTCGCCGATCAGGTGGCCGTGATTTTCGGGCATTTCGAAAGACTGCATAAACATGATCGCGGCGTGGACGATGCTCGACCAGACGGTGAACCAGATGAGTGTGAGGTTATTGAGCGGGTCGCGCGCCGCCATAATGAGGAACACACCGAGGGTCGCGTAGATACCGACAATCATCAGCGGGTAGTCGGAGTGACCCGTGTGCCACGTCCAGCCCGACGGCCAGATGATCATCAGCGGGTAGATTCCGAAGATAAAAATCACGCCAACCAATATCAGCGCGATGCGCAGATTTCTCATACGACTGTCATCAGCCATGATCTCCTCCTTGCAGGGCTATAGAGGCCACTCCCGTTTGAAGAACGCGACCATTTCATTTTCGACGCGCGGCGGGAACTCCAGACTGTAGCGCGCGAATGCGGCGCGCGCGAGATAGCAGATTTTTTGGAAAATTTCGATGTGCACGTCGCGCATCGCATCGCGATCGGCGTGCACCGACGTTTCGATTCGATCGACCAGCCGCGCACATTCGTCGCGCTGAGCAAACGGCAGCAGCTTCGCTCGCGTGAACATGTTGCGATGGAACGCGCGCCGATCCGTTTCCAGCAGCATCAGCGGCATGATCGCCGTCTCGACCAGCAGGATTTCGTTGAACAGAAATGTCTCAATTTGCCCGCGCGCCAAAATTCTAACCGGCCAGGTCGCGCCCTGCAGAAATCCAAGCACGTTGAACTCGAGCGCGTGCTTGATTGCGGCGTCGCCGAGGTCGTCGCCAATTTTGAAGCGCTCGTAAATTTCCGCCGCGCCCCACAGCCGCTTCACCGCAATTCGCGGCCTCGAAGCCAGACCACTTTCCCGCTCGAAAAAGACGTCGAGCTTCACGGGTCCTTCGATCAGACAGCCGACGCCGAAAACGCCCATAATATCGAGCGACGCGAGGATTGGCGCGATTCGTTCGATCAAACTCCGCCGGGAATTCCATACCGCGTCCCACGCGTTCTCGACGACGCAAAGGTGCAAATCGATATCCGAGTACGGGTCCGCGGAACCGTCGGCGAGGCTGCCTTCGAGCCATCCCGCCGGAAAGCGCGCATCGGCCGAGAAAATCGCTACCGCGCGCTCGAGCAACTCGCCGCGACGCACCGCAAACGGAACATCCTCGCTCATGCTATGGGCGGACGCGGGTCAGCGGCTGGGTCATCATGTCAGGGACCGGCTCGCCCTTCTCGACTTTGTGCTGGGCGTAGTCCTGCATCGCGGTTATGATTCCTGCGACCGCCTTGCCGAACATCAGGTCGCGATTTTCGCGTGCCCAGTCGTTAGAGTATTTGACGCCCTCGGCGACCTGTCCCTGGAACTGCGGCGCGACGTAGCGCGCGAACAGCTCGTACGAGTGCAGCGTCTTTTCGCGTGTGGTCCATTCGTGCGCGAGCCCGAGGATTCCGCCGAAGCCGCCGGTTGCCTGTTGCAGTTCCTTGATCCTCGCGATCGCGTCGTCGGGCGTTCCGACGATAATGCCGCCGCGCCCGTTCATGCGATCGATATTCATCTCCTCGACCGGCTGATTCGGATATTCCTCGAACTGGAGCTGCGCGCCGAGCGTGTCGATAAAGTATTCGCGTATCCACGTGTTGGCGCCGTCGCGAATATCGTTCATCGCCTGTTCGCGCGTCTCGGCGAGATGAATCGGAAAAACCATCCGCCAGTTTTTGCGGTCAACGGTCTTGCCGTTCTCGGCCGCCGACTCTTCCGCCATCGCCCAGCGCTTCATCAGATCGTCGAGGCCGCCCGGCGCGTACGAGGCGACCGACAGCACGCCGCATCCGAGCTGTCCCGCCGCTACCATCCCCGACGGCGACACCGTGCTTGCGACAAAGATCGGCATGTGCGGCTGCTGAAACGGCTTCACCTGCAAGTGCGCGTCTACGAGCTTGAAGTACGACCCGTCGATCGAAATCTTGCCCTGTTCGTTGAACAGGCGAAGGATAGCGCTGACGCCCTCTACCATCCGCTTGCGCTGGGTGGTCGAATCGATGCCCTGCATGTGCGCGTCCGCGGCCAGTGCGCCCGGACCGCATCCAAGCATCACGCGGCCGCGCGTCAGATGGTCGAGTAGCGCGAAGCGGTTCGCGACGTGGAAGGGGTGATGATACGGGATGCTGACCACGCCGGAGCCGAGCATGATGCGGCGGGTGCGCGTGGCGGCGACTGCCATGAAAATTTCGGGCGACGAGATTATTTCCCATCCCGACGAATGATGCTCGCCGATAAACGCCTCTTCGTAGCCGAGCTGGTCGAGCCACTCGATCAACTGCATATCGCGCTCGAAGCAGAGCGTCGGGTTCTCGCCGACGCGGTGGAACGGGGCTATGAAAATTCCGAACTTCATCATTTCTCCTCGGTCGGGCAGGGTCGAAAGCGACCGCCTCGGGGCCACGACGGACTTGTCAGGTTAGGACGAAATCAGAACGCGAAACAAGAAAGGCGCCGCGTCAAACTAAACGATCGTTCAGGAAGAATTCGTGGTTGGTTTACCGTGAATTCACCGGCATGGCTTCGCGCCTGAAACTTCGCCCCCGCGAATTCGTCCAAAGTGATAGAGTGTCGGGAATAGACAGCCTGGAAAAACTGACCGGCTTGCCCAAAGCAGGAGCAAATAGGATCATTAGACAAGAAGGCGTGATGAGGACAACTCCGGACATAGTACGACGCTCGCTCACGGCGGCGCTGATTGCACTGGCGTTAATGCTCGGCGGCGTTGCGCCCGCGGCGGCGCAGCAGCAAGGCTCGCCGAAGCCGCCAGCGCTCGTCATCCCGCGCAGCCAGGGCAAGGAAACCTCGACGCTCGAGCTGCCGTCGATGCCGGCGAAACAGGGCACCGAGTCGCTCAACATCCCGCCGCAGGTTCCGCAGGGCGGGCAGGAGCTGGTGCTGCCGACGCGCGAATTGCGCCAGCAGCCGGGTTACGAGCAAGTAACAGTGACGGTAACCGAACCGAGCGGCACTTACGTCACCGGGCTGCAAAAGAGCGATTTCAAGCTTTACATGGACGGGCAGCAGCGCCCGATTGAATTTTTTCGACAGGACCTGAACACGCCGGTCTCGGTCGGCATCCTGGTGGACACTTCGGGCAGCATGACGCCGAAAATTCCGCAAGCGCGCGCGGCGATCGCGGAGTTCCTGCGCGATCTGAATGACAAGGACGACATCTTTCTGTTCGCGTTTTCCAGCCATCCGTTCCTGCTCCAGCCGTTCACGACCAACCACGACCTCGTGATGCACCGGCTCGCGTTGCTGCACGCATACGGGCAGACCGCGTTGTTCGACGTGATCATGCAGGGGCTGCAGATGGTGCAGCGCGGGCGCTACGACAAGAAAGCGCTGCTCGTCGTGACCGACGGAATGGACAACACCAGCGCCTCGACGGTGAATGACGTCGTCGTGCAGGCGCGGCGGATGGGCGTGCTGGTGTACTCAATCGGAATCGGCGATCCCAACGGGGGCAGCGGTGGACTTTCCGTCTCGATCGGGCCGTTCGTGCTGGGCGGCGACGATAGCGAGCACGTTGACGCCGAGACGCTGCACACGCTCTCGACCGAAACCGGCGCCAAGACTTACATCATCCGCGAGGCCGGCGACGGCGAGGCGCTGCGCCGCGCATGTGAGAACATCAGCCTCGAGTTGCGCGAGCAATACACGATCGGATTTCTCGCGCCCGATCCCACCGCGGGCGGATACCGCAGTCTGAAAGTGGACGTTCCCGGCAAATCGGGAGCGGACGTTCGCGTCCGCAAAGGAATCGAAGTCGGCGCGTCCGGCTCGCCGCCACCCGACCTCGATCCGTCAGTCGCCGGCGGACCCTGATCCTGCATTTCCAGGGTCGCCGCTCATGGAGACTCGCGCTTTTTCGATACAAATGGCGCGATGAACGCGCGCTCCGGATCCGGCAACAGGTTCAGGAATTTCATTTCAGCGAAATCGCCGATTAACTGGAAGCCTGAGAAAGCCGCGTTGTCCACGCGGATTCGCCGGAAGTGCGAGAGCTCGAGCCGCATGAAATGGCACAAGACGGTGCGGATGATGTCGCCGTGCGAGACGAACAGGATACGCCGACCGGCATTGTCGCCGATCGCGCGTCGCACTGCCTCGACCCCCCGGGATTGCACCTGCGCGATTGTCTCGCCGCCGGGCGTGGCCGCGTCCAGCGGATGCTCGCGATAGTGCAGGTAGTCGGGATCCTCGATCAGATCGTCGTACACCATCCCTTCCCAGCGCCCGTATTGAACTTCCGACAGTTGCGGATCTTCGGCCACCGGGACGCCGCCCACGCCGGCCGCGATTATCTCCGCCGACTGCCGCGCGCGTGCGAGCGGACTCGTGACGATCAACTCGGGCCCTATCAGGCGGGCGAAAGGAATCGCGGCTTGCACCTGCGCGCGTCCGTCGTCGTCGAGCTCGATCGGATTGCGGCCCATCACGCGGCCTTCGCGGTTCCATGCGGTCTCGCCATGGCGCATCAAGAGCGCGATTCCTCTCATCCCGTTGCCACCTTTCAGTTTATCCGCGACGTAAAACGGTCCCAGCGCCATCGAAACTTCCTCGGCTGATGAAGTGCCCGCCGAAAATAGCACGGCGGGATCTCTTCATGAGCCCCCGCCGCAATCAAACCAGATTTTCGGCTGTTGAGACCAGCGCGCGGAGTCTTACCGCGCGGACGCTGCTGCGCTCGCGTGCGCCGTTTGTTCCGCATGCGCCGTTCCGTTTGCGGGCGCGCCCAAGCCGCAGAACGCTTCGTAGTCAATGAGCGTAGTCTGCGTGGGATGCTCGCTGCAGACGGGGCACTTCGGATCTTTGCGGACTTTCAGAATTCGCACGAAGTCCTTGTCGGACAGCGTGTCGAAGTAAACCATCTTGCCTATCAGCGGAGACCCCGCGCCGACTATCAACTTGATAGCCTCGAGCGCTTCGATCGAGCCGATGAGGCCCGGAATCGCGCCGAGCACTCCGGCCTCGGCGCACGACGGCGCCATGTCCGGCGGCGCCGGTTCCGGATACAGGCATCGGTAGCACGGCCCGCCTTTGGCCGGGTAGAAAACCGTCGTGTTGCCCTCGAAGCGGAAAATCGCGCCGTCCACCAGCGGCTTCTTCGAGAACACGCAGGCGTCGTTGATCAGATAACGAGTCGGGAAATTGTCGCCACAGTTAACGACGACGTCGTAATCCTTGACGATGTCCATCGCGTTCTCGGAGGTCAGCCGCACGTCGTGACGAATCACCTTGACGCCTGGGTTCAGCGCGTTGATTGCCTTCTGCGCCGACTCGGTCTTGGGCGTCCCGACGCGATCGGTGGTGTGGATTATCTGCCGCTGAAGATTCGACATGTCGACCACGTCGAAATCGACCAGGCCGATCGTGCCGACTCCCGCCGCCGCGAGATAAAGTGCCGACGGCGAGCCGAGCGCGCCTGTGCCGAGCAGCAACACTTTGGCGTCGAGCAGTTTCGCCTGTCCCTTCTCGCCGACCTCGGGGATCACGAAATGGCGTGAATACCGCGTAAGCTCGTCGGCCGTGAACGCGCGATCCGCGATCCACGGCAAGCCGCGATCCTTCCACGCGTTGAAGCCGCCGGTCATGTTGTAAACGTTTTCGTAGCCGAGCTCGCGCAGCGTGCGTGCCGCCAGCAGCGAGCGCGTGCCCGACGCGCATTGCAAAATCACGGGAGTCTTGTGGTCGGGAACCTTCTCCTCGATTCGGAGTTCAAGGAAACCGCGCGGAACCGCAACCGCCTGCGGAATATGACCCTGCCGCCACTCGTCACTCTCGCGCACGTCGACCAGCACGGTGCCGGGCTTATCGATCATCCGGCGGGCTTCGTCGATGTCGACCTGCTTAATCGTCGAGCGCGCTTCGTCAAGGATATTCTTCGAAGTTTTCGCCATAAATTTTCCCGTCCGGTCCGTCGGCGGATTCAGTTTCAATATACAACTATAACCACGCGCGCGAGTCACGCCACGCGGCGTGGCGCCGGTTACCCGCCGATCATTCGACGCGATTCGACCAGCGTGCGCATGAAGTTCAGCACCTGCGCGGCATGTCCGCGCGGGGTCACGTCGTGAAACGCGCGGCGCACACGCAGTTCGCTGTCGAGCACGAAAGTCGACCGCGACGCATACTTGCCGTTGAGCACGCCGAACGCGGCGGCGAGCTTTCCGTCTTCGTCCGCCAGCAGGATGAACGGCAAGGCGTGCTTTTCGGCGAACACGCGATGCCGCTCGGAAGAATCCGTGCTGACGCCGACGATCACACAATCGAGCGCCTTGAACTGTTCGGAACTGTCGCGAAATTCCTTGCCCTCGACGGTGCAGCCGGGTGTGTCGTCCTTCGGGTAGAAATAAACGACGAGGTTGTGGCCGCGAAAGTCCTTGAGCCGGCGCAGCTCGCCGCGAGCGTCCGGGAGTGCGAGCTCGAGCGCTGCCGAAAGATCCGGAGCGCCGTTCGCGTCAGCCGGCGGCATGCGCTTCAGCCTCGGCGAGCGAGCGGCGCCTGGTGAACTTGATCGCCGCGTTGTCGATGTTGATCGAGCACAGCGACCCGCACATCGTGCAGACGTTGGAACCCGCCGCCTCACTCTCTTCCTTGTAACGACGCGCCTTGTCGGGGTCCATTGCCATCGCGTACATCCCTTCCCAGTTGAGCGCCTTGCGATATCGCGACATCTGATCGTTCCAGACCTTCGCCGCGCGCACGCCCTTTACCAGGTCACCGGAGTGCGCGGCGATTCGCGTCGCGATCACTCCTTCGCGCACGTCGTCGATATCGGGCAGCCGCAAATGCTCGGCCGGCGTCACGTAGCACAGAAAATCGGTGCCCGCCGCCGACGCGATCGCGCCGCCAATTGCACCCGTGATGTGATCGTAACCCGGCGCGACGTCGCAAGTCAGCGGGCCGAGCACGTAAAACGGCGCGCCTCCGCAGACTCGCTTCTCCAGCTTCACGTTGGCCTCGATTTGATCGAGCGGCACATGGCCGGGGCCTTCGATCATCACCTGCACGCCCATCGTGCGCGCGCGATCGGCCAGCTCGCCCATCAGCAGCAGCTCCGCGATTTGCCCGCGATCGGTCGCGTCACCCGTGGCGCCCGGCCGCAGCCCGTCGCCGATCGAAATC
>NZ_DATEQZ010000043.1:0-10504 GCF_035272065.1 Binatus sp. (SeqCode) | reverse complement strand
GGCTACCGTCCCGGCGCCGACATGTCGATCGCGCTCGATCCGGCGTCGAGCGAATTTTACGAAAACGGCAAGTACGTGTTCGCGCGTTCGGACAAAAGCGCGCGCAGCGCCGAGCAGATGGTCGAGTTCTACGCAGCGTGGCTCAAGAAATATCCGATTGTCTCGATTGAAGATGGACTGGCGGAAGATGATTGGGCGGGATGGAAAATTCTCACGCGCGAGCTCGGCGCGAAGACGCAAATTGTCGGCGACGACATCTTCGTCACCAATCCAAAATTTCTGAAACGGGGAATCGACGAGCACGTCGCGAACTCGATCCTGATCAAGCTCAACCAGATCGGCACGCTGACCGAGACGCTCGCGACGATCGAGATGGCGCGCGCGGCGGGTTATAGCAGTGTAATCTCTCATCGATCGGGCGAGACCGAAGACACGACGATCGCGGACCTGGTGGTCGCGACCGGCGCGGGACAAATCAAAACCGGATCGATGAGCCGGTCCGAGCGCATCGCGAAATACAACCGGCTGATCAGAATTGCCGAAGAGCTTGGCGCCAAGGCGACGTATCCCGGCGCCGCCGCGTTCAAGCGCGGGAAATCCTGATGGCGACCCGGCCGTCGGTTGCAGCGCTGGTGATTTTCGACGGATGGGGGATCAGCAAGAGCCGCGCGTCGAACGCTATCGCGGCGGCGAAGACTCCCGTGATGGACCGCCTCTACGCCACGCAGGCGCACACCGAACTCGAGGCGTCGGGCGAAGCGGTGGGACTGCCGCCGGGCGTGATGGGCAACTCCGAAGTCGGGCATCTCACGATCGGCGCGGGCCGGGTCATTTTCCAGGACCTGATGCGAATCACGAAAGCGATCGAGAGCGGCGCCTTCGCGCGCAATCCGACAATCGTCAAGGCGATTAAAGAGACGGTCGCGCTCGGCACGACGCTGCATATCTGGGGACTGCTCTCCGACGGCAGCGTGCACAGTCATATCGATCATCTGATGGCGATCCTCGACGTCGCCGCGGCTAACGGCGCAACCCGGATTGCGGTTCATGCCGTGCTCGACGGGCGCGACAAGCCGCCGCGCTCCGCGCTCGCGTTTATCGATCGGCTCGAAGCGAAGCTGAAGCAGCTCGGGCGCGGGCGAATCGTGACGGTCACGGGACGTTACTACGCGATGGATCGCGACAAGCGATGGGATCGGGTCGAGCGGGCGTGGCGCGCGATTGTCCGGGGCGATGGCATCTCCTCTTCGAGTGCGCGCGCGACACTGGAGAGTTCGTACGCTGCGGGTAAGAGCGACGAGTTCGTCGAGCCTCATGTTATCGGTGCGCGAACGCCGATGGCAGACGGCGACCAGGTCATCTGCTTCAACTTTCGCGCGGACCGGGCGCGCGAGCTGTCGGCCGCGATCGCGCTCGATGGATTCTCCGGCTTCCAGCGCCCGCGCATCCCGAAGGCGGGCTATGTTTGCATGACTGAGTACGACCGCTCGTTCGCGCTGCCGCTGGCGTTCGGCCCCGAGGACGTGCGCAACACGTTGGCCGAGGTGCTGGCGCGCGCGGGGCTCAAAAATTTGCGCGTCGCCGAGACCGAGAAATACGCGCACGTCACTTACTTCCTGAACGGCGGCGTCGAGAAGGCGTTTCCGCTCGAAGAGCGCGCGCTGATTCCGTCGTCGAAGGTCGCGACCTACGACCTGGAGCCAGCGATGAAGGCGGCAGAAATCGCAACGCGCGTCGCCGCAGAAATTGCGGCCCGCAAGTTCGATGTCGTTGTGATGAACTTCGCCAATCCCGACATGGTCGGCCACACCGGCAAGTTCGAGGCGACGGTGGCGGCGGTCGAGGCGACGGACGCGGCGCTGGGCGTCGTGATCGACGCGCTCGAGAAGCGCGGCGGCGTCGCTCTCGTCACCGCGGATCACGGCAACGCGGAATTTATGGCCGACCCCGCGACCGGCCAGCCACATACGGCGCATACGACGAATCCGGTGCCTCTGATTCTGTACGATCCGAGATTCAAGGGGCGGCTCAAGGACGGCGGCACGCTCGCGGATGTCACGCCGACGCTGCTCGGGATGCTTGGGGTGAAGGCGCCGAGTGAGATGACGGGGCACGATTTGAGGGTCGAGATTGCACGCTGATTTGTAGATCCTTGATCGGACAAAATTGGCGATTTCTACCATTAGTTGTGGTTTGGCGACTGACGGACCACCATCGGTCGTTTCGTTCCGTCAAAACTAATATTTCGGAAGAGCGAGGATCGTGGCCCGATTTTCAGAGATGCGGGCAAGCGAGTGGCATTGTGAGCGATGCTCATGCGTGATCAATAGCAAGACGGGCGCGTACGGATAAGGCTGAACAGTTCATCCCTGAACTTTTGCGGCAGTGCAACAAGGAGCGCGCGCAGCGCGGGAGTGATAGACCGGAACCGGCTTCGCGTGGCGCTAAGCTGTCCGAGATCCTTCCTGCCGCTCGCGTTGCTCGCTTCGTCCGGATGACCAGATCTCGCTTTGCGGATTCTCGTGCGACCTGCGCGGTACGAACCGAAAGGGAAACTGAGAGAGGCGGGTTACCAGCGGATAACCTGCTCGTAGATTTTTGGGAGCTGGCGCGGGAGGGACGCGATGTCCTCGATGACCAGGTAGCGCGAGGATTGGCACATCTGGCGCAGGTAGTCGTGGCCGGTTTTGTCGACCGTGATGCAGAACGGGAGGACGCCTGCGAGCTCGAGTTCCTTGAGGGCGACCATCGTGTCCTGGATGCCGTAGGCGTTCGAGCGGCGGTCGTGGCCGTAGTCGAAATCCTGCGGGAAGCCGTCGCTCAGCAGAATCATGTGCTTGGCGCGCGAGGAGACGTCCTTGAATTTCTCGCGCACGTGGCGAATCGCCGCGCCCATCCGGGTTGAGCGCTTGGGCTCGACCGAGCCGATGCGCGCCTTGACCTCGTCGCTGAGTTCCTGATCGAATTCCTTGATGACGTAAAATTCGACGTTGTCGCGGCCATGGCCGGAGAAACCCATGATCGCGTAGGAGTCGCCGATTTCCTCGAGCGCCTGCGCCATGATGACGAGCGCTTCCTTGTTGACGTCGATGATGCGGCGCGGACGATTGGCGGTCTGTGGGCGGCGCTGCCAGGCCTTCATCCAGTCGTCGGTGTCGTCATCGTCGGTATGCTTGCGCGGCTCGCGATGGACGGGCTCGTCGGTCGACGCTGACATGTCGAGCAGGAACAGCGTGGCGACGTCGCGCGCTTCTTTCTTGCGAGCCTTGTACATGCGCCCGTCGGGCGTCTCGCCCATCAGGCGCGCGACGCGAGCCTCGATGGTCCGGTCGATGTCGATTTCCTCGCCGTCCTCGAGTCCGCGGACCATCCGGTACGACGCGGGCCGGATGCGCTGGAAGTTGCGGCGCACGCCGGGCATCATCTCGGCGTAACGAATGAGCGTGTTCTCGTAGAAGTCGCCCTCGTCGCCAGTCAGCGGAATTTCGCGCAACCGGCACCAGTTGCGGCGGTAATCGTTCAGCACGTAATCCCATTCGTCGTAGGCGTAGTAGGAATCCTGGCGGCCGCGTCCGATCATCAGGCGTCCCTGCCCGGTGACGGAGCCGACTTCGCCGAGCTGTTCGCGCATCTGCTCGAGCTCGCTGAGCTGCTTGCCGGTGAGCTGCGTCAGGTACATGCCGTCGCCCTCGGCGCTGCCGTCGCCCTGCGAGGGTTTGATCTCGGCGCCCTGCTCGATGAGCTTGCGCAATTCTTCGGGCGAGAGCGCCCTGCCCTGTCCGCCCTTAGATTGTTTGCCCGAGACGTCCATTTGCACGTTCTGATCGGGCTCGCCGCCGCCGTCGCCATTCTCGCCGTCTTCGCCTTCGCTGGCGGTCTGCGATTCCGAGCCTTTCATTCCTTTGATCAGGTCGTTGCGCATCCGCTCCGCTTCTTCTTCGGTGAGGGGGTCGCTTTCGCCACGCTCGCGGGCCTGTCGGATCAGATCCTGGAGCCAATCGTAGAGCGCGCTGACCTGGCGGACGCTGGTCATGACGTCGGCGCCACGCGCGCGAACAGGCGCGAAGTGCTGCGCGGCCATCATGACCAGCGGCGAATCAAATCCTTCGCCAGTCGATTTGAGATCGAGCGCCGCGCGCACCAGCATCGTGCTGAGCGACTCGGGATGAAGCCGATCGAGGAGCGAGCGATTGAGGCCTGCGATGCGCGGCGCGAGTCCGCGATAACGGCGCGCTAGTTCGGCGTCGATTCGCGCCGACTCCGCCAGCCGCATCAGCGCGCCCGCGAGGCCCGGGTCGTCGAACGACGCGACGAAGCTGTCGATCGCCTCGACGCCGCTCTCGCCGCGCTCTTCGAAGCCCGCGATGTCCGCGAGTTTCAGCTTGAAGGTGCCGAAGTCATGACGCGCCGCGAGGTGCGCGGTGGTGACGAAATAGTAGATGTAGGCGTCGCCGCGAGTGCCGAACGGTTCGAGGCGCTCGGGCAGGTAGATCATCTCGCCGGGCAGCAGCGGGTAGTGAAACGGCAGCATCGGGCCGCTGTTGGCGAGCGAGTCGATGCGGAACTCAAGCGGAAACAGCATCCGCATGAACTTCGTCAGCACGCCCTTGATTTCGAAGAGGTCCTGCGGTTTCTCGGCAGTTTCGGGCATCATCCTTACAACATAATCATTGTTACAAAGAGCGAGACAGCGATGCAATTTGATGTTGGCGGAGGGTATCGCGCATGATGATGGTTCCGACTGCCCGAGAGCTTTGCGGGCGGTTTCGCCGATTCCAGCGCGCGCAGCGGGCTTTGTCCAGCAGGTCGCTGCTAACGAGAACCGTAATCTTTCGAGCCGGCTTCATACCACAATGTATCATGGCGGGGGCTTCGAAGGTTCACCGTGGCTCACGGAATCCGCGATGTATCGAAAGACCTGCGACCACTGCACGATGTCGAGGCCTAAATCGCCTGCCGTGCGGACGATGACGACGTTGGCTCTGGGAACGACGAAGATGAACTGGCCCCATCTGCCGATGGCTTCGAACGTGTAGTCATCGGCGCCCCGAGAATTGCCCCACCAGAAATATTTGTAGTAGCCGCCCGCGTCCGCCCATTGCGGATACGTCTCCCATGGGCGGTGATCGGCAGGATCGGGCGCCGTTGATTCGTGCACCCATTTTTCCGAGATGAGCTGCCTACCGTTCCAATTCCCCTTTTCCAAGAAGAGCTGGCCGAATTTCGCGAAATCTATTGCTCTCGCATTCAGCGCGACGTGCGACAGCACGAAGCCGTCCTGAATACTGTCGAGGCTCCAGGTCGCGGGATACTCCATCCCGATCGGCTCCCAGATTTTCTCCTGGAGATAGCCGCTTAGCGTCCGATGTGTCGTGCGCTCGACGACAATCGCCAGCAGGCCGACGTTGAAGTCGGTGTAATGAAAGCTTTGGCCGGGAGGCTCCGCGATTTCCGTGTCAGAAAGCAACATCCCCCTGGAGTTCGGATAGAAGAAGTAGAGCGCGTCCTCGTCCCACGGCATTTCGGCGATTCGATAGCGGATGCCGGATCCCATCGTCAGCAGATTTCGAATCGTGACCGTGTCGAAGCCGCGGTCTTTCAGTTCCGGAAGATAATTCACGATCGGATCGTTGACGCTCTTGATGTAACCCTCGTCGATTGCGATCCCGAGTAGCGCCGAAGTGAACGACTTGGCCATCGAGCGCGAGATGCAGATCGAGTCGCGCTGGTAGCCGTTGAGGTAGCGCTCGTCGAGGAGCTTGCCGTCCTTGATCACGATGAAAGCGTGAGTGCCGGTTGTTTCGAGCAATTTGTTGAGCGCGACGCGCTTGGTCGTGTCGCCATCCTTGTATTCCACCTCGACCGGCAGGGCGCCGACGATGGCGCGCGGGAATTGAAACGCGGGCGGTGCGTTTTCGATCGTGCGGTAGGGGAACAGTTTGTAGTCGTCGGACGGCGAGAATTGATGGCGCAGGCCCCAGAAGGCGTATCGATACAGGTAGTCGCCGTTTAGCCAGGGCGTGGCGCACGCGGGCGACGCGGCGAGTGCTAAAGCAATCATCGCGATCGCGGATGCCAAGCGCTTGAGCATCTCTGGTTCCAAATGCGAGAGGGGAGCCGACTCAGTCCTTGGGGGCCGATTGCTTCAGCAGCGCGTCGATGCGGGCGGCGCGTTCGAGGGCGGGGTCGAATTCGAAATCCAGCTCGGGCGTGTATCTCAGGCCAAGTGATTTGCCGATTTCGCGGCGGATGAAGCCGCTGGCGCTCTTGAAGCCGGCGATTGCGGCCGGGGCGCGGATCGAGCCTTCGAGGTGCGAGAAATAGACGCGGCCGTGGCGCAGGTCGTCGTCCATCCTGACGCCCGTCAGCGTGATGCCGCGCAGGCGCGGGTCGCGCAGATCGCGCACGAGCAGGCCTGAGAGTTCCCGCAGGACTGCTTCGGCGACGCGCTCGGGTCTTCGGCCTTCAGGCAATGTACTTCACCCGTGTCAGTAGTGGATAATTTCGAGCTGCTCTTCGCCGAGCGGGACCAGCCCGAGCGAATCGATAAAGTTCACGACCTCGCGCAGCGCACTGTCCACGAACGCGCGGTCGCTGCCGACCTGCGCGATACCCAATTCGGCGCGCTGCCACATGTCGTGGTTGTCGGACTCGGCGATCGAGACGTTGAACTTGTTGCGGACGCGGGCCTTGATTGCGCGCAGCACCTGCCGCTTGCCCTTGAGCGAATGATTCTCCGGCAGAAACAGCGTCAGCCGCATGATGCCGATGACCATGATGATACGCCCCCTCCGCCAACGCGCCCGCCGCGCGCCCGGAACGACCAACCAAACCGCAGTCTAAGGCTGAAGTTGCTTTTCGACCGCCGCCTGACCGCGCACCGTCTGGGGACTGGGCGCGGCGAGCCTGCGCAGGATCGCTTCCATCTCGAAAGCTTCGATGATGTCGTCGGGTTTCACGTCGTTGAAATTTTCGAGCGCGATACCGCATTCGTAGCCCTGCACGACTTCGCGCGCATCGTCCTTGAAGCGCTTGAGCGTGGCGAGCTTGCCCTCCCACACCGGGCGGCCGTCGCGCACCAGCCGCGCGCGAGCGCTGCGCACAATCTTGCCGTCGACCACCATGCATCCCGCTACGGTGGCGCCGGGCACGTTGAAAATCTTGCGGACCTCCGCGCGGCCGAGCGCCTTCTCCCGATACGTCGGCGCGAGCAGACCTTCCATCGCCTCGCGCATGTCGTTGATCGCTTCGTAGATGATCGTATAGAGGCGAATCTCGACGCCTTCTTTCTCCGCGAGGTTCGCGGCCTTCGGTTCGGGACGGATATTGAAGCCGATGATGATGGCTTTGGAAGCCGACGCGAGCGTTACGTCGGTCTCTGAAATCGCGCCGGCCGAGGCATGAATTACTTCGAGCTTGACTTCCTCAGTTGACAGCCGCGCGAGCGCGTCGGCAAGCGCCTCGACCGAACCCTGCACGTCGCCCTTGAGGATGACCTTGAGTTCCTTGACCTCGCCCGCCGCCAGCCGCTGGCTCAAGTCTTCAAGCGAGATGCGGCTGGTCTTGGTGAGTTCGCCTTCGCGCTGCTTGCCACGGCGATACTCGGCCACTTGCCGCGCCTTGGATTCCTCGACCACGGCGGTGAATACGGTGCCGGGCTCGGGAACTGTCGAGAGGCCGAAAATTTCGACCGGCGTGGACGGTCCCGCCTCGGTGAGTCGCTGCCCGAGATGGTTCTGCATCGCGCGCACGCGTCCGTATGAAGTTCCGCTGACGAAAGGATCGCCCTGGTGCAGCGTGCCTTCCTGGATGAGCACGGTGGCGACCGGACCCCGGCCGCGGTCGAGCTGCGACTCGATTATCGTACCGCGTGCGGAGCGCGACGGATTGGCCTTCAACTCCATCACATCGGCCTGCAGCAGGATCATCTCGAGCAGCTTGTCGATTCCCACGCCGGTGCGGGCCGAGACTGGCACGGTTATGATATCGCCGCCGTAGTCCTCCGGCACCAGGCCGACCTGCGTCAGGCGCTGCTTGACGTTGTCGATGTTCGCGTCGGGCAAATCGATCTTGTTGATTGCGACGATTATCGGAACGTTGGCGGCACGAGCGTGGTTGATCGCCTCCTGGGTCTGCGGCATCACGCCTTCGTTGGCCGCGACCACCAGCACGACAATGTCGGTGACCTTGGCGCCGCGCGCGCGCATCGCAGTGAACGCCTCGTGGCCGGGGGTATCGACGAACGCGATCGGCCGCCCGTTGGCCTCGACGGTGTACGCGCCGATGTGCTGCGTGATTCCACCAAACTCGCGCGCCGTAACGTTGGTGTGGCGAATCGCGTCGAGCAGCGAGGTCTTGCCGTGATCGACGTGGCCCATCACGGTGACGACCGGCGGCCGCGTGACCATCTCGCCGACAACGGTCTCTTCGGGCGCCTCTTCGATGACCTGCTCGGCGTCGAAGGAAACATTCTCGACGCTGTAGCCGAACTCGCCCGCGAGCAACGTGGCGGTGTCGACGTCGAGCACCTGGTTCAGCGTCGCCATCTGGCCGAGTTCCATCAACTTCTTGATCAGGTCGCCGGCCTTGACGCCCATCGATCGCCCGAGGTCGCCGACCGTAACGCCCTCGGTGATACGCACGACGCGCTTGGAGGCCTTGGGTGTCGTGATCTCGGTCTTGCGTTGTTCCTTGCCAGGGAGAGCGCGGCGCTTCTTCGGCACCCGCAGCCCGCGCATCTCGCGCTCGGCGGCAAGGTCTGTACTGCCCTTCTTGACGACTTTCTTTTTCTTTATTCCGCGGCCGCCGCCGGGCTTGGCGATCTGATCGGGCGGAAGTTGCGGCATCCCTTCCGCCGGCTGTGCCGGCTGCTGTTGCGGAGCGAAGCGTCCGGTCAGACCGGGCCGCGCACTCGGCGCGCCGGCTGCGGTACGCGAACCAGGCGACGCGGGACGCGGTGCCGGCGCCTTCGGGCGCAGGTCGATCTTGCCGAGAACCTTCGGTCCCTTCTGCCCGTCGTCGAGCGTCGGGCCGGTCTGAGAGCCGCGCGTCAGGTTGATCGAGCCACGCTCCGCAGTTTCCGCCGGGCGCACACGATCGGTGCGGTAACCAAAGCGCGACGACGGCGCCGCAGGAGGCGCTTCAGGCGCGGGCGCGGCTTCGGCAACGACAGGCGCGTGCTCGAGCTCCGGGCGAACAATCTTAATTTCAGGCTCCGGTTCCTCATCCTTGATATGGACGGCGGCCTCGGGCGGATGAGCCTCGTAGTCGGCCTCGCCAATCTCTTCGATTTCGGGCTCCGGCTTGACGACAATCGGCTCTGGCGCGCGATGCGGCTCGACGACCGGCGCAGGTTCCACATGATGCGAGTCGAACATGACCGGGGTCTCGGCCTCCGCGGGTTCGCCGAGAAAAGGCGACACGAACGAATCGTCGCGGGATTCTTCGACTTCGAAATGGAAAGGCGTGTCGGCGCCGCCGGCGGGCTGTCCGCCCTCGGCGTGACGCCGGCGCATCACAGTGGCGTTGAGGCGCTTCTCTAAAATCTTTCCGCTGCTCGTTTCGAGCACGGTCTCGCGGCGGAGAATCGACGCGCGATGCGCCTGCTCGTCGAGGTCGGCCTTCAGCCGGTCCGCCTCTTCGGGCGAGAGAAGACTCGACTCGGACTGCGTATGCCCGAGCTTCAGGCGGGCGCATCCGGCGAGCAAATCCTCGACCGGGAATCGCCAGTCCGTTGCAAGAGTTTTGATCCGCTTTCGCGCCATCCCAGTTATACTATTCGACCTCCGAGCTTCTATCCAGTCGCGGTTCGATCGCCGCCGCTATCTGGACCCGCTCGCGACGTTCAATTTTTCGCCGGAGCGCGTGAAATTCCTTAACTTTTGAACCGACGAAGCGTTCGACGCATCCGGGCGTTGGATGCAAATATCCTCCGCGCCCGGCGCGGCGCGCCTCGAAATCCACTTCGACACGCCCGTTGACGACCGCAATTCGCAGCATTGCCGATTTCGCATCCCGCTTCATACATCCGACGCAAGTACGCTCGGGCGACTTAGCCAGTTATTTTTCTCCCGCATCTTCGCCGGCGGCCGGCGCGGTTTGCTCGGCAATCGTTTCGCTCGCTGCCTCCGCACCTGCTGCTTCCGCCGCTACCGGCTCCGAGGCTGCCAGCGCAGCGTCAGCCGCAGCGGCCTCTGCCGCTTCGGCAGCAGCCGCGGCCTTTTCCGCGGCCGCGATCTTCTTGTTCGCGACGTGCTCGCGCGCCGCGTTGATTATCTGCATCGCGCGCTCGGGGCTGATGCCCTCGACGTCGAACGCCGTCTCGTCGGCCTCCGACAGTTGCTCCGCCGAGCGGAATCCCCACTGGTAGAGCAGTTCCGCGTTGATGTCGCCGATGCCGGGGATTGCGTTGAGCGACGCGCGCGCCGAGCGAGCCTCTTCTTCGGCCTCCGCCTCGCTGCGCACGTCGAGCTTCCATCCGGTCAGCCGATGCGCCAGGCGCACG
>NZ_DATEQZ010000042.1:0-22642 GCF_035272065.1 Binatus sp. (SeqCode) | reverse complement strand
ATCGATTGGGGCGATCACGACTGCATCTACTTCCTCGATCCCGACGGCAATCTGCTTGAAATGGTGAGTTACCGCTGAACGCCGACCTGAAATCCCGCGCGTCCGTGGTTCACTATCGATGAACTCGGGGCCGATGATCCGGGCGGAGGATCTCCGCAAGCGCTACGGCGACCGCGTTGCGCTTGACGGCGTGTCGTTCACCGTCAACGCCGGCGAGATCGTCGGTCTGCTTGGTCCCAACGGCGCCGGCAAAACCACCACGCTCTCGATTCTCTCCGGCGTGATCGCGCCGGACTCCGGCCGCGCCTCGATTGCCAAGCACGATCTCGCCACCGAGCCGCGCGTGGCGCGGAGGAGCCTCGGCCTCGTGCCGCAATCGCTGGCGTTATACCCGACGCTAACGGCGCTCGAGAATCTGATGTTCTGGGGACGGATCCAGGGGATGGCGTCGAGCGACGCTCTGAGCCGCGCGCGCGGTTTGCTCGAGGAAGTCGGCCTCAGCGATCGCGCCGATGACGAGGTTAACGAATTTTCCGGCGGCATGATGCGCCGGCTGAACATCGCGTGCGGAATGATGCATTTTCCGGCGGCGATCATGCTCGACGAGCCGACCGTCGGCGTCGATCCGCAATCGCGAGGACGAATTTTCGCAGTCGTTGAGAAGGCCGCGCAAGCTGGTGGCGCGATCCTGTACAGCACGCATTACATGGAAGAAGCGGAACGCCTGTGCAACCGAATCGTGCTGATCGATCACGGAAAAATAGTTGCGCAGGGCACCGACCGTGAACTGATCGCGCTGGCGGGAACCGAACCGCGGATCGAAATCGTGACCAAGAAAGCGCTGCCGCCCGGATGGTCCAACGGAATCATCGGCGTCAGCGAACTGCCTTGGGAGGTCGTCGATGGTTTCGCCGCGGCGCTCTCGTTGCACACGCTCGAGCAGGTGCCCGACGTCATCCGCCGCGCCGGCGAGGTTGGCGACGAAGTCGTCGAGTTCCACGTTCATCGCCCCAATCTCCAAGACGCCTTCCTGAAACTTACCGGCCACGCGCTGCGCGACGCGCCATCAACATGATGTTTTTCCTGAGGCGATGATGCTGCGAGCGGTGTGGTTGACGATCGGCAAGGAATTTCTGCTCATAAGGCGCGATCGCGTCGGCTTGTTCATGCTGCTGGTCGCGCCAATTGCGGTCATCGCCGCCGCGGGCTTTTCGCTGGCGAAAATTTACGGGGGCCGAACCGCTCCGCGCGCAGAATATTCAGTCGCCATTTTCGACGAAGACCACGGCGCTGTCGGGCGCTCGATCCTCGATGCCGTCGAGCATCAACCCGATCTGTCCGTCATTCATTCTGCGAGCCGGCCCGACGCTGAGCGGGCCGTCCGCGAAGAAAAGTTGGCGGTGGTTGGAATAGTCATTCCCGCCGGAACCACCGATGCGATCGAGCACGGCCGCGCCGCGCGACTCATCCTCTACACCGATCCGGTCAAGTATCTGCAGACCATAAAAATCGAGCTGTCGCTCTCAGACTTGTGCAGAAAAATCAGTGCCGGCGCCGCCGCGCAGGCTCGCAGTCAAACCGCCGACCGGACTCGCGATTTTACCCGTCAGCTGGATCTGGCGCGCGAGTCCGCCGCGCAAGCCAGCGCCGAAGCCGCTCGCCTTGCAAAGGAGGCCGAGGCCTCGCGCGCCGCGATCGCGCCGAAGATTCGCGCGCACATCGAGACGGCATTGACCGACGCGCGCGATCGAACCAGGCTTGCGCTCGACACCGAGCTGGATCGCATCCAGCGCAAGCTCGACGCCGACACTGCCGCGCAGCAGGCGAAACTCGACGAGCTCAAGGATTACCTGACCCGCCTTGAGATCGCGCACGGCCAGTTCGAGACCTGGTTCGGCCAACTTAAGCAGCTTGCCGGGAGCCACGCCGCGGACATCCCGCCGCCTCCCGCCATTCCGACTCTCCCAGCCGATCTGGACCTCGGCGGAATCAAGATCGCGCCGGCCGCCGAGCTAAAGGACGCGCGGGCCCGGCTCGAAAGCGCGCTGGCGATTCCGCCGATCGATCTCAATCTGCCCGAGTTGCCGCCGGCGCCAAAAATTCCGCTCGTCAACATTCCGAGCATTCCCGCAATCAATCCGAGCCTCGCGATCCCGGGAACGCTCGGCCTCACCGAGGTCGATTTGACCGGCAAGGAAATCGGCGAGTTCGCGGGATTCAACGCGTTCGATCTCCAGGTGCCGGGTTTCGCCGTGACCTTTCTCTTGATCGGCATGCTGATGGGCGTGTCGCTGGCGCTGATCGATGAGCATGATTGGGGCACGCTCGAGCGCTTGCGCTCCGCGTCGGCGCCGCTATGGACTACGCTCACCGGAAAATTGCTCGCTCGCTTCGTGGTCGGCTTCATCCAGATGGCGGTACTGTTCGCCGCCGGATACGTGCTGTTCGGAATTTCACTTGGGCGCACGCCGGCCGCACTGATGCTGCCTGCCGCGGCGATCGCTTTCGCGGGCGCAGCCTTCGGCTTGATCGTCGCCGGAGTCGGGCGCACGCGTGACGCCGTTCTGCCCGTGGGCGCAATCGTGATCATGACGATGGCGGCGATTGGCGGTTGCTGGTGGCCGATCGATTTCGAGCCCGCCTGGATGCAGCAGGTGGCCCTCGCGCTGCCGACCACGTGGGCGATGCGCGCGTTTAACGATTTGATGATCCGCAACCTCGCGGCGTCGAGCGCGATTCTTCCGGCTGCCGTGAATTTCGGATTCGGAATCATTTACAGTGTTATCGGCGTCGCAATCGCGCGACGCCGCTTCGCCTGATCGCGCGCCGATGGAGCAATTGCCAATTGAAGAAATCCGCAAATGAATTTCGCCGCATCCTCACGCGCGTGCTGATTGCGCTGGCGGGCGCATTCGCGCTGATCGCGTTCGAGCCCGGCGCCGCCGGCGCGGCGGTGATGCGATTCAAGATCGATGCCGACCGCAGCACGGTCAGCGTGTCGGTCGCGGAACCGGCCGCCTGGATCCGCGGCAGCGCTGTCGGGACGTTTCGCATAATCGACGGCGCAGTCAGTGTCGACCCCAACAACGTCTCGGGAACCGGCAAGATACGAATCCTGATCGACGCGACCAGCTACCGCAGCGACAGTACGTCGCGCGATCGAGCTGTTACCGAAAAATCGCTCGAGGCGGACAAGTTCCCCACCATCGGATTCGAGAGCAACACCGTCGTCGGCGTCGTGATGACCGGCCCCCAGGAAGGCACCGCGATAGTGACCGGCTTCCTTACCCTGCACGGCGAAGCGCACGCCATGACAATGTCGGTCCATGCGAAACTAGACGCTGACGGCATCTTCACGGGCGACGGCGAGGTAAAGTTCGACTACGAGGACTTCGGCGTCAAGGTTCCCAGCGTACTGTTCCACACGATCCTGGCCGGCGACGAGGCTACCGTTCGCTTTCATATCGTCGCCGTCAACGCCGCCACCGCGCCTCCGCAATAAACCCCGGTTGTCCGCGAGACCATCCATCAACTACAAGCTTGAGCATGGTGGAACTAGCGACTCTTCCGCGCGGTGCGAAACTTCCGGCCGCGCTAACTGACTTGGCGGCGGCGATCGAAGCCGACGGTGGTGCGGCGCTCGCCGCCTATCAAGAGCCGATCGGCGACCACTGGCATCTGTTTGCGATGCTTCCGCTGGCGAAAGTGGAGGCGACGCCGTATCAGCGCGATCTCTCGCCGGCGCATCTCAAGCGCATGATCGAAGTGATGAAGAAGCTCGACCGTTTTACCGAGCCGATCGTCGCCGTTCACACCGCCGGCACTTACTGGACTCCCAACGGCAACCATCGCCGCGCCGCTGCGGCGAAGTCCGGCGCCAAAATGATTCCCGCGATCGTGATACCGGATCCCGAGGTCGCTTTTCAGATTCTCGCGCTCAACACCGAGAAGGCGCACAACCTGCGCGCCAAAGCGCTCGAGGTTATCCGAATGTATCGCGCGCGGCTCGAGGAGCGGCCCAAATCCGCGGAGAGAGATTTCGCCTTCGAGTTCGAGCGCGCGCACTACATCACGCTCGGCCTGCTCTATGAGAAGAAGCCCAGGTTCTCCGGCGGCGTTTACGCACCGCTACTCAGCCGCGTCGACGGGTTCCTGGCAAAGCAGCTCAAGGACGCGATCGAGGATCGCGAGGAGCGCGCGGCTCAGGTCGAGCGCGCCGACGACTTGGCGGTCGCGCTGGTGGCCGCGGGCAAGAAGCGCGGCCTGATGCATCCCTATCTGAAGAATTTCATCGTCGCACGATCCAATCCGCTGTCGCGTGCGCGAAAAAATCTGCCGACCTGCAAGGCCGCGCTGGCAAGCATGATCAAGGCGCTCGAGGAATTCGATCTCGGCAAGATCCACTTCGGACAGATTCGCGACGCGGCCCAGATCGCCGCCGCAACTTCGGTCGCCGAGCCCAGTTGAGGGCGAAGGAAAGTCGAACACATGGCGGATGAAATCGTTTTATACGAAGCTCGATACCCGGCCACGATAATCACGCTCAACAACCCCGACCATCGCAACGCGCTCAGCACCGCGATGATCGACGCCCTGATGGCTGCGATTGCGCGCGCCGAGGCGGATCGCCGCGTGCGCGCCCTCGTCTTCACCGGCGCGGGGTCCGCTTTTTCGGCCGGCATGGACCTCGGCGAGCTGCGCACGATGCTCGATCAGCTACGCCTCGACGAGTCGGGCCGGGTCTGGGACGGTGCGCTGCGCGGCGAGGCTTTGATCGAGCGTGTCTATCGTCTCGGCAAACCTTCGATCGCCGCAGTCAACGGTGTGGCGGTCGGCAACGGCGCCGGCTTCCTCAGCGCCTGCGATTTGGCCGTTGCCGCCGACAGCGCGCGGATTGGCTATACCGAAATGAAGCATGGCATTCAGGCGGGAATGGTAATCCTCCACCTGATGCGGTTGGTGGGCGAGCGCGTCGCCAGATATATGCTGCTCACGGGAGAGCTCGTGACCGCCGATCAAGCGAAGGCCCTCGGACTGATCAACAAGGTCGTGACCGCCGGCGAACTGATGGACACCGCGCTTGCATGGGCAGATGCGATCGCTATGAACGCTCCGAAAGCGGAGGCCACTACCAAGTCATTGATGTGCAAATTTTCCGGTCAGGCGATTGCGATGAGCATGACCGAGTATACTGCGGCCCCGCATATCACCGACGAAACACGTTCGGGACTCGAGTCATTCTTCGACAAGAAACCGGTGCCCTGGTTGCTCAAGCCGTCATGATTTCTGATAGAGGCCGCTCCCTGCCAGCACGAGGCCGATGATAATCGCCGCGCCTGCGACGAGCGGCGGCACGCTGTGCGAAGTCGGCTCGGTTGCCTGGACCTTCAAGTCGCCGAGCGTCACGACGTTTTTGGTTTCGTTGGTCGTGAACTCAGGAATCGCGAGTCCCAACACTCCGAGGAGAGCGATAATCACACCGACGATTACTATAGGCTTCATTCGTGGAGTTCCTGTTGCTCCTGGTCTTTCGGGCTACTAAGTACGGCTGTTTGTCTTGATTGAAATGTGTTCAGTTGGGCGGTCGAACACCCAAATAGTTGGCGGGCACCGAAGGAGGGGGGAGTCTCCCGGATGCCCGCCGTGTCACCCATCACCGTGCGACGAATGCCGCTCGGCTGCTGGAAGGACGATCACGTCAACGCCGGCATCTTGAGTCCGGGTATCGCTCCGATCAATCCGAACGTCTGCAGAACCCAAATCAACAAGACCACGAACACGACTATGTTGAGTAAACTCTTGATAGCGCCGGCCATCGGGATGTAGGTGTTGATTAGCCACATCACCAACCCGACCACCACCAGGATCATTGCCATATGAACTAGAGTCACCCGATACTCCTTGGGCGCTTCCGCTCTTTCGCTGGGCTATCGCGAAGTTATCCGTGCGAACTCGTAGCTTACGCCTGCGAGACAAATGGGTCCATTGCAGTTCGGTTACACGGGTAACACAACCCAACGAAGGCATTTCAATATCCGCCCGGTTGCGACCAAACCGTCAGATCCCGCCGCGACCGACCAGCAGCCAAATCACCACCACGACCAGCACCAGCGGCACCAACCCGCCGGTCGCGCCGTAGTTACTATACCCATAGTAACCGCCGCCGCCGCCGAACAGTAGAAGCAATACAATGATCAATAGCAACATGATGTTCTCCTTGTCTATTTTCCCTGAATGCTAGTACGGCGACGCATACGTCGTCGTGGTCCGCCGCTGTACGGTTCCGTCATCTCCACTAGTCGTTACTGTGGTTGAGCTCTGATCCGGAGATGAATACGGCCCAGGCTGCGTATACGTACGCTGCACTGTGCCGTTGTTGTACTGAGTGGTCGTGGTCGTGTTTGCATCGGCGAGTGGCGCCATTACGACCGGCGGAGTCGTCGTATCGTATTGCCTGGTCGTCGTTGTTTCCGTGACATGGGTAGTAGGCGCGCAGCCGATTACGCACGTCATCGCAATACCAACACAAATAGCCACTGCGGGATTAACTGTGTATTTCATTATTCAGGCTCCTGCCTGATCTTTTACTCTATTGTCATCCAACTTACATCCGGATTTGCTGCAACCAAGTTGATTAGCGTTATATGGAGAACCGTTTGGCGAATACTAAATCGGATTACACACATGAACGTGCTGCGGGGCACGTCCTTGGGCGAATGCGGATGGAATGTTCGGCGAGGTTGGGAGAAACTGGCAGAGGTTCTCGAATTTAGCCGCGCAAAGCTCTCAACGTCTCAGCAAATCGCAACTGACAGGAGTATAGATCATGATCGTTTTCACGCACCGCACCGCACGCGCAGCCAGCGCGGCGGCAACTCTACTCGGCGCTATCGTTCTCGCCAGCCCGTCGTTCGCGGGCTCGACCGAAGTCCTCGCGCAGGCGTCTTCGCAACAGGCGATGGCATCGACAGCGTCAGATTCCCCCGGCATCGGACCGGTCGAGGCGCGCATCAAGGACCTGCACAAGAAGCTCCACATCACTGCCGCTCAGAAGCCACAGTGGGATGCCCTGGCCCAGGTGATGCGTGACAACGCGCAGGCGATGCTTGATCTGCAGAAGCAGCGGACAGCTGACGCGCAGACGATGAGCGCCGTCGATGTCGTCAAGTCCTATGAGTCGGTAATCGAGGCGCATGAAGAGGGAATGAAGAAATTTGTGCCGCCGTTCGAGGCTCTCTACAACACGATGTCAGATGCGCAGAAGAAGACCGCCGACTCGCTGTTCCGCAGCCGCGAAAAGGTCTCGGCCGCAAAACAGACCGCAGCCAACAAGTGAAGCGGGAGTCAGTCCCGCGACGGAGTCTCATTATGCAAGTATCGCTCAGACCGAAAAGTGAATTGCGCTCGAAGATAGGCAGGCTTGCCGCGGCTGTCGGGGTTGCTCTCGTGATTGGCAGCTTCGCGATCGGATCGGCGCGCGCTGACAATGACCACCATGGCGACAATCGCCGCGGCGATCAGCATCGCGACAACGACAATCGCGGCTACCGCGGACCGGCGGTCGTCTATGCGCCTCAGCCGGACTACTACTACTACACGCCTCAGCCGGACTATTACGCGGCGCCCGATCCGTACTACTACGGGCCCGGTCCCGGCTACGACGCGCCGCCCCAGGGCGTGACCCTCTTCTTCGGACTGTGATCGCGAAACCCGCTAGACGGTAGCGTCCTAACCTGAAATTAGCGCGCTACCGTCGAAGGCTAGGCGGCGGCGGGGGCGCGGGCGAGTTCGAAGGCGCCGAGCTCGATGCCATCATTCGAGCGCAGCACGATCTTGGTCGAGAGCCGCTGCTCGAGCGTCTCGAGATCCTTCGCACCGTGATCATACAGATAGCGCGCGACTTCGGGATTCAGCTTGACGATCAGCATGTCGCCCGCGGTCTTGGAGACCGCTTCGCGCTGAATCCCGCGCAGCACTTCGGCGGCGAGCGTCGGCACCGATTTGACTACGCGCCGCCCGTCGCATCGCGGACACGTGTCGGTGAGCAATTTCTCCAGGCTCTCGCGCGTGCGCTTGCGCGTCATCTGCACGAGCCCGAGCTCGGAAATCTTGAGCGCCGAAGTCCGCGCCTTGTCGCGCTTGAGCGCGGTCGCCAGCGCGTCGCTGACTTTCTTGCGATCACCCTCGCGATCCATGTCGATGAAATCAACGATGATGATGCCGCCGATGTTGCGCAGCCGCAGGTGCTTTACCACTTCCTCGACCGCTTCGAGGTTGGTCTTTAAGATGGTGTCGTCCTGGCTGCGTTTGCCGACAAAGCGGCCGGTGTTCACATCGATTGCGGTCAGCGCTTCAGCTTGATCGAAGACCAGGTAGCCACCCGACTTGAGCCACACCTTGCGGTCCAGCGCGCGCTCGATCTGCGGTTCGATGTTGAAGCGATCGAAAATCGGCTGAGGCCCGTCATGCAGCGTCACGCGCGCCCGCAGCCGCGGCATATAGTTCTGCACGAATTGCACGACCCGGCTGTAGGTCGTCGGATCGTCGCACCATAGCCGGTCAACTTCGCTGGAAAATAGATCACGCACGATTCGGAGCGCCACGTCGAGGTCGCTGTAAAGAATCGACGCGGGCGGCATGCTGTCGTTCTTGCGCAGGATCGAGCTCCACAGCTTGGTCAAAAAGGCGACGTCGCGCTGGATCTCGCGACGGCTGACGCCCTCGCACGCGGTCCTCACAATGAAGCCCCCTTGCGGAGGCCGCAGTTCTCCGACGTCGGCGCGCAACCGCGCGCGTTCCTCGGCGCTCGCGATTCGGCGCGACACTCCGATATGATTGCTGGTCGGCGTGAAAACCAGATGCCGTCCCGGCAGCGAAATCGACGACGTCAGCCGCGCGCCCTTGGTGCCCATCGGCTCCTTGGCGATCTGAACGATGATGTCCTGGCCGCGGCGCAGTTGCTGCTCGATTGGCAGCCGCGAGCGATTCGGCGCCTGGGTGCGACGCCCTCGTCCGCGACGCCCTCTGCGCGATGGCCGCGGCGAACTCCCGTCGCCGTTAGTACTCGCGCCGGCTTCCTCGCCCGCGCTCGCCTCAGGATCGCCAAACTCGTTGTCGCCGATCGGCTCGGTCTCGACGTCTTCTTCGCCGAGCACTTCCGCCACCGTGTTGAGCGCCGAGACTCCGTCGTGAAAATCCGAGACGTGCAGGAAGCCCGCTTTCTCCAGCCCGATATCGACGAACGCCGCCTGCATCCCGGGCAGCACCCGCGTGACCTTGCCCTTGTAGATGTTGCCCGCCAATCCGACCTGGCGATTGCGCTCGAGGTAAAATTCGGCGAGTTCGTTATCTTCGAGCAGCGCGACCCGCACCTCGAGTGCGGACGCGTTAATTGCGATTTCTCTTTTCACAGATGGATCCTACTATTCCGGCAAATCCGACATGCTTACGACTGCAAGGACGATGTGCCGGGAGTCGTCGCGTATGCGTCGCGAGCGATTGGAAAAGCGCCCGCGTCCGATGGGACATCGTTTTACCCTTTGCGTCGACAACTTGTGCAGGATCATACGAGGCACGCCTGACCTCCGCAAGCAAGCGCGATTAGCGCCGCGATAACGGGCTTTTAATCCTCGGCTATCTTGACATGGTATCTTGGGGCCGATACTCGTCATGGGGATGTCTGCTGCAGCCAACATGGTTGCGCCCAGTCTTCCGGGAGCGGGCCTGCTCAACAGCAAGGTTCTCGTTCTTAATCGCTCGTACCTCCCCGTTCACGTTACATCGGTAAAACGCGCGTTTGCGCTGCTTTATCAGGGCGTAGCCAAGGCGGTCGATGATCAGTATCACACCTTCGACTTCGACAGTTGGCGCGATTTGTCGATCGAGGTCCAGCATGAGCGCCTCGGGATTGTGAATGGTTTTATCCGCGTGCCGCGTGTCCTGTTGCTGACCGCGTACGAGCGCGTGCCCAAGCGCCACGTGCGATTCTCGCGCTTCAACATCTTCGCCCGCGACGGCAACACCTGCCAGTACTGCCACAAGAAACTGCCACGGACAGAGCTGAATCTCGACCACGTTATCCCGCGCTCGCGCGGCGGGATGTCCACGTGGGAGAACATCGTATGCTCGTGCCATCACTGCAATCGCCGCAAGGGTGGCCGCACCCCCGACGAAGCCGGGATGCATCTCTTCCGCCGCCCGCGCCGTCCCGAATGGACCCCGTTTTCGTCTGAGATGTTCAGCCTACGCCGCTACCGCGAGTGGATGCCGTACCTGTCGCAGGTCGACAGCGCCTACTGGAACACCGAACTTATCCAGGATTAAGGTTTTCAAGGTTGCAATTTGGCTATCCCCAGGCCGAAATCCACAATTTAATGGGGATACCGGTCCTGATACACACGATATATAGGGGATGCCCTTGACCCTCTGAGGTTACTTTAGTGTAAGCTTGTGGGGACGTGGTGGATGTGGTGGAGGCGGAGACAGCATGCGTCTTAAGAGCCTTGAATTACTAGGCTTCAAGTCCTTTCTCGATTCGACGACGATCAGTTTCGCGCCGGGGATGACCGCGGTGGTCGGTCCCAACGGATGCGGTAAATCGAACGTGGTCGACGCGATCCGATGGGTGCTCGGCGAGCAGGCCCCGACGCGCCTTCGCGGCAAGAGCGTCGAGGACCTTATCTACGCCGGCAACGAGTCGAATCCCGCGGCCGGGATGGCCGAGGTTTCGCTGGTGCTCGAGGCCGAGGAAGGCAGCCAGCTGCCTGAGCCGTACTCCGCGCTGAGCGAAGTCGCGGTGACGCGCCGCGCGTATCGCTCCGGCGAGTCGGAATACCTGCTCAACAAGATTCCGTGCCGGTTGAAGGACATCGCCGAGTTTTTCATGGCCGCGCAGATTCACAGTCGCGGCTACTCGCTGGTCGAGCAGGGCCGCATCGAAGAAATTATCCAGGCCAAGCCGCACGAGCTGCGCACTCTGGTCGAGGAAGCCGCCGGCCTGTCGCTGTTCAAGGGCCGGCGCGAGATGAGCGAGCGCAAGCTCGAACGCGTGAAGGAAAATCTCGCGCGCGTGGACGACGTGCTCAGCGAAATCGAGCGTCAGCTAAGCTTCGCGCGGCGGCAGGCCAAAAAAGCCGAGACCTACAAGGTCGTCAAGGCCGAGCTCGGCGAACTCGAACGTTACTCGGCGGCACGGCGGCTCATCGATCAGCGCGAGGAGCTCGCAACGCAGACGGGTCGCGACGCGGAGCTGAAGAGCGCACTCGACGGCGCGCGCGCGGGCGCCGCGGCGATACGCGAGCAAGTCGAGGCCGCAGCGTCGGCCGCGCAGTCGGCGCGGTCCGAGCTCGGCGGCGCTCAGCGCGAACTCGAGAATCTACATTCCGGCGCGAATGAACGCGCTCGCACGCGCGGATTTTTGCAGCGGCGGCTCGACGCGACGGCGCAGCTCGAAATCGAGCTGAGCGCGCGGCTCGTCGAGCTGGACTCCAAGGCGACGTTCGCGCGTGCAAATCGCGCCGAGGCGGGCGCGACCCTCGCGCGCGAAATTTCTGCGGGCGGCGGCGATGCCGCCCCCGCGCTCAAGGAAATCTCGATTAAGCACGAGGCCGCCAGCAACGAACTCAAGCAGGCCGAGCGCCGCGGTGAGGAATGCAAGGACGATCTGTCCGACGTCGTGCGCGAGGCCGCGGTAATTCGTGGCCGGCTCGGCGACCTTGCCGGCGAGCGCGCCGATCTCGAAAAGCGCCTCGCAGCAACTGCGCTCGAGACGCCGACGCTCGCGGCGGCGCTCGAAGCCGCGCGCGAATCGATCCGCGAGGCTGAGGCTGACCTGGAAGCGTCCCGCGCGCTCGCGGCTGAGCTAGAAGGATTGCGGCGCCAGGCGGCCGAGCGCGAGATCGAAGCGCGCACCGCGCTCGACCATCTGACTGCCCGCGTAAATTCGCTGCGCGGCGTGTTGGTCGCGCGCGGCGAGCTTCAATCCAATCATTCGCCGAACGGCGTCGATCTGCGGCTCCGCACGATCCTCGAATCGCTGAACGGCGATCGTCCTGCCACCGATCCTTCGATCCTCAAACAGGTCGTGCGCGCGCCGCACGGACTGGAGCCCGCTCTCAAAGCCGTGCTCGGCGATCAGATGGACGCGGTGATCGTCGAATCACCGCAGTTCGCGATTCGCGCGATCGAAATTCTCAAAGAGAATCGCGCGGGCCGCATGGACTTCGTGCAGGAACCCGACGCTGCTCTCGCGGCGCATCCTGCCATCGCCGCGCCCGGTATCGCGGGACGGCTGGTCGAGATGCTTGAAGTCGAATCGCGCTTCTCGCCCGTCGCCGAAGCGATGCTCGGGCACGTGATGCTGGCCGACGACCTTCATTCCGCGCTTGCTGCGTCGAATCTCAACGGTCACGGCACCGTTTTCGTAACTCGCGACGGCGACCTCGTGATGCCGGGCCGGATGATCAGCGGCGGCAGCGCCGAAGACAGTCACGCCGCGATAGACGTTGCCGCGATCGAAGCGGAGACCCGCGAGCTGGGGCGCGCGGAAGAGGAGCATCGCACCCGCGTCGGACAATTCGCCGCCGTCCGCGCCGAGCGTGAGCGCGCGGACGCCGAGCTCGAACAGGGCCGCAGCAAGGCGCGCGAAGCGGAGCGAGTTGCAATCGAACGGCGCGGCGCTCTCGCCCGCGCCGAGCAGTCGGTCGCGCTCGCCGCGGCTCACGGCGGCAATTCGCGCCGCCGTCTGAGCGAGCTGGCGGAACTGGTGATCACGTCGAACGCGCGCCTTGAGGAGCTCGCGAAGATCGAGCAGGAGGCGCGTGCGCGTCTGGGCGTGATGGCCGCCGACATCGCGTCGCTGCGCGCGGCGGCGGAAGAGATCGGCGCCGTGATGCTCGAAGCTGCGTCCAAGGTCGAGGCGCGAAAGTCGCGGCTCGATGCGCTCGAAAGGGAACTGGCGCATGCGCAGCGCGAGGCCGACGCGCTCGAAGCGCAAATCGATGAGCATCGCGCAACTCTCGAACGCTCGCACACCGACCGCGCCGAGTTCGAGCGCGAACTCGAAACTCTTTCTGCACAAGACGTCGCGGCGCGCGCCCGCGAAACCGAACTCGAAGCGGAACTCTCGCGCCTGCGCGCACAATGCGACGCGTCGGAGCATGAACTCGAGGCGCGGCGCGCCGACTACAAGCAAGCGCAAGAGGGACAGACGGCTTTGGAAGCCGAGGCGACGGAATGCGGCCTTAAGCGCGAGCGCGCCCGCGCACTCAGCGAGGAATTGGCGCGCGCGTTTATCGAAAAATTCGGCGCCGAGTTCGACGCGATGGCAGCCGAGATAGTTCCGGCGCTCGACGGCAGAATCGCCGCGGATGACGACGCACGGATCGTCGAGCTGCGCGCGAAAATGGAACGAATCGGCGAGGTGAACCTGGCCGCCGACAGCGAGGTCAAGGAACTCGAGGAACGGGCGGGAGTGCTGGGTACCGAGCGCGCCGATTTGCAGAGCGCGCTCGACGATCTGACCAAAACGATCACGCATCTCAATCGCGAGGCGCGAAAGCGCTTCGCAGAGACCTTCGAGGGCGCCGCGAAAAACTTTGCCGAGCTGTTCCCCAAGCTGCTGCGCGGCGGCAAGGGACGCCTCGAATTGACCGACGCCGGCGATGTGCTCGAAGCGGGCGTCAACGTGCTCGTGCAGCCGCCCGGCAAGAAGGTGAAGGAGATTGGGCTGCTGTCAGGCGGTGAGAAGGCGCTCTCCGCGATGGCGCTGATTTTCTCTCTGTTCCTGCTCAATCCGAGCCCGTTCTGCGTGATGGACGAAGTCGACGCCCCGCTTGATGAATTCAGCCTTGCCGCATTCACGACGCTGATGGCCGAGCTGAAAATGCGCTCGCAGTTTATCGTGATCACGCACAACCAGCGCACGATGCAGCGCGCCGACCAGATTCACGGCGTCACGATGGATCGCCCGGGAGTGTCGCGAATCATCTCGCTGCGAATCCCGCAAGCAGCGTAAGAAAAAACCGGAACGAAGCGGCGCGACGATCATGCGATCGCCGCGCCGCTTTTTTTTGGGCGTTCGCAATCGCGCGCGCGACTAGATCAAACTGTAGCCGCTGCCTTTGCGATCGAATCCGATGCCGACGCCGTTCACCTTCACGCCGTACTGCTTGAGCAACGGCTGACTGTACGTCACGAGTCCCGTCACCTTGTCGAGCGGTTCGGTGGCGAGGATGAGCGCCGATTGCGCCATCCACTCGACCGGCTCGCCGCTTGGATCGTCGGGCCCCGTGACGAGATGGTGATGCACCGTGCCCGGCGTCGCAACGACTTGCGACGGCGATACGCAGGTCACCGAGATTCCGTCGTCGTAAACTTCCTCGGCGAGTCCCTGCGTGAAGCGCTCGAGCGCAGCCTTCTCGGCGCCGTAGCATACGCCGCCGCGAAACACAGTCGCGCTCTTGTACGGTCCGCGGCCGGGTCCGATCGCCGCGCCCGACGAAATGTTGACGATCGATCCTGACTTGCGCGGGATCATGTCCTTGAGCACCAGGTGCGCCAGCATGAACGGGCCGTGAAGGTTGACCGCGAACGATCGCATCCAGCGTTTCGGTGGAAAATCCTTGACCGGGATGAAGTAGGTCAGCGCCGCGTTGTTCACCAGCACGTCAACCTGCCCGTAGAGCTTGTGCGTTTCTGCGACGAGTTTCTCGCACTCGGCTTCCGACGACACGTCGCAGGTGACGGCCTCGGCCATGCCGCCCGCCTTCTTGATTCCGGCAACTGTCGTCTCGAGCGATCCCTCCAGCGGATGCTCGCCCTCTTTGAGCGTGCGCGCCGAGCACACGACCCTCGCGCCTTCCTTGGCGAACAGTTCCGCGATCGCCTTTCCGATACCGCGGCTGGCGCCGGTTACGATTGCGACTTTGCCCTTGAGCTTGGCCATCTACAGATCTCCCTTCGTGATCGAGGGTCCGCGTGACGATGCGCTCGCGTCGCGGCCCAGACTTCTTATAGCGAGGAACGTGATCGAATGTGAAACCCCTCCTGCGTTTCACGCTTCCCCGCGCAGGGGTAACCCCTGCACCTTAGTATAGAGAGAAGATGCGGGACTTTGTCCCGGTTAGAACTTTTAGGGCGGAGATGCGGTCTTTCTTACCTCGCCCGTTCCTTTTACGGGAGAGGCGGCCGGCCGCAACGCGGCTGGTAGGTGAGGGTTCTGCGACCACGTCACAAAAGCCCGCTTGGTCACGGCAGACGCGTGCTGGTTTCGGAGCGCGACCGCTACTGTTATTCTTGGCACCTAAGTTCTTCAGGATTATTTTTCCGGACGACCTAACCTGTGACTCCTCTCCAAATCGCAGTAATTCTGATTATCGCAGCCGGCGGCGGCGCGGGTCTCGTTTTCATTGGAGTTCTGATTCAGTGGAGTCTGCGCAAAGCGCTCCCGTCGCGTCCGCCTCATCTGGAAATCGAGCCCGCGCCGGAAGCCGAACTGGTGACGCCGCCTAAGCTCGCGCCGGAGCCGACGTCCGAACTTGCCGAGCCAGTCCCGATTGTTGAGCCCGAGCCCCATGTCGCGCCGCCTCCGACGGTCCGCGAGCCCGTCCGTATTGGCCTCGGACTGCGCAAGACGCGCGAGAACTTTCTTGCGCGTATCCGGGCGGCGCTGACCGGCAGCGCGAAGCTCGACGATATATATGAGGGCCTTGAGGAAGCGCTGATCGCCGCCGATGTTGGAGTTGACGCCAGCATGAAGATTACCTCCGCGGTGCGCGCCAAGATGGGCAACGACAATCGCCCCGACGCGATTCGCGACGCGCTCAAGGCCGAGATCGCTACGATCATGATGTCCGCCGATCGCGCGCCCGCCGACTCGGGCGACGCGCCGCTGGTGATCATGCTGGTGGGAGTCAACGGTGTCGGCAAAACGACGACGATCGCGAAACTTGCCGCACGCCTCAAGGCCGAGCGCGGCAGCGTGATCGTTGCCGCAGCGGATACGTTTCGCGCGGCTGCGATCGAGCAGCTCGAGGTGTGGTGCGATCGCGCCGGCGCTGACATTATCAAGCAATCGCAAGGCTCCGATCCCGCCGCGGTCGCCTTCGACGCGGTGAAGGCCGCGGTTGCGCGCAAGACGCGCACGGTGCTGATCGACACCGCAGGGCGTCTGCAAACCAAAGTTAATTTGATGGAAGAGCTCAAGAAAATTGCCCGCGTCGTCGCGCGCGAGTTGCCCGGCGCGCCGCATGAGACGTGGCTCGTGCTCGACGCCAACACGGGTCAGAACGCGCTCAGTCAGGCGTCGATCTTTGGCGAAGCGGTCCCCTTGACCGGAGTGGTGCTGGCCAAGCTCGACAGCACAGCGAAGGGTGGCGTGGTCGTCGCGGTCGCGGAGCGGCTCAAGATTCCGGTGCGGTTTGTGGGACTGGGCGAGTCGATCGAGGACCTCCGCGAATTCGACGCGCGCGAGTTTGTCGACGCGCTGTTTGCAAGTGACGACGCAGGGGAGCAGAGTGCGAGCGGTTCTTATGCAGCTTGACAGCGTAGTTTATCGAAAATTAAACTAAAGGTAGAAGATTTTTTCTCATGGCCACAGATGTCTTAAAGCAACTAGACGAACGAATTCAGGCTTCCGTTGCGCGTATCCATCAATTGCGCAAGGAAAACGAACAACTCGCGCAGAAGCTCGCGGAAACCGAAAAGAGGTATGCTGACGCGGCCGGCCAGGTGAAGCAGTTGAACGCCGAGCGTCAGCAGCATGAAAACGAACGCAACGACGTGCGAAGCAGGATAGAAAAAATCCTCACCCGCTTCGACGGGATCGATCTTGGCTAGAAGATGAAGGGCGTCAACGTCCAGATCATGGGACAAAGCCTGACCGTCGCCAGCGAAGCGGGTGACGACTGGGTCAAGTCCCTGGCTGAGACGGTGGACGAAAAGATCAGGGATATCCGCGCCGGGAGCCAGACCATCAATTCAGTGAACCTGGCAATCTTGGCTGCGTTAAATTTCGCCGAGGAGCTCGAACACCTCAGACGGGAGCATCAGGAGCTGGTGGATCGAATCGCGGCGATGAATAAACGGTTGTCCGCGGCTATCGACGGCGAATGAGTATCAATCGTCGTGACGGTGCGCGATCAGCTTGAGGTGAGCGATTTCGGACGGGGGCGGGAATTGGAATTGTGGATCTCGAGAGCAGCCTAAACGCGGTGCTTATAGGAATGAGGCCCGTGCAATATTTTTCAACCGCATCGAAGGCTTTCGCGAGGGAACGTTTCGCGGATACAGGCCGGCTGTCAGCCGGTTCGAGAATGACAACGACAGGCGCGCGCGACGGCGCGGCCCAATCGACTAGTTAAACCCGCTCCCGCCATGGCAACGACTGTGGCGGACGAAAAGAAAAATCTACGCGCGATCATGATCGCATGCCGCGACGCGCTCCCCGGTGAGCGCGCGGCGGCATGGTCGGAAAGCGTCGAGCGTCGAGTGCTCGCGAGCGAGTGCTACCGCGACGCATCCGCGATCGTCCTATACGCCGCAATCGGCAACGAAGTCTCGACCGACCGCATACTACCCGATGCGCTCGCGTCGGGACTCACGGTCTTCTATCCGCGCGTCGATTCTGTGACGGGTACGATCGCCGCGCGACGCATCCGCGATCATGCGGAGCTTGCGCGCGGTGCGTACGAAATTCTTGAGCCGCCCGCGTCGGCGGAAGCTCTCGACCGCAAAAAGTTCGCGAAAGTTCTGGTCTGTGTTCCCGGCGTTGCCTTCGGACTCGAAGGACAGCGGCTGGGCCGTGGCGGGGGTCATTATGATCGTTTCATCGGCCAACTTGGCTGCGAAGCGATCACTGTGGGGCTCGCCTATTCATTCCAGCTGCTCGATCGAATCCCCGAGACGGGACTCGACCGGCGGCTTAACTTCATTGTGACCGAGTCCGCTGTTCATCGAGCCTGCGAAGCGCCACTGCCAGCTCGCCGAATGCGGACGAAGGAGGTAAACCCGGGTGGCACTAATCACCGCAATCCTGGGATTCATAGTTGGTGGCGCGGTCTTTTTCATTTGGGGAATAACGAAACAGCGTAAGGACGCCGTTAACCTGGAGGCCGCGCGCGCTCAGGCCGAGGAAATAGCCAAGGAGGCTCAAACTAGGAGCCAGCTCGTAGTTAAGGAGGCTGAACTCAAGGCAAAGGACATGGTGGTCGGCGCGAAGGCCGACGCCGAACGCGAGATGCGTGATCGCAGGCGCGAGATTGCCGCGATCGAACAGAAGCTCGAGGCACGCGAGGAGACTTTCGAAAAGCGCCAGGAAGCATTCGAGCGGCGCGAAGCCGATCTCAACCGGCGCGATCAGAGTCTGCGCTCGCGCGAGAAAAGTCTCACCGACAAGGAAGAAGTACTGCAGGCGCATATCGACGAGGCGCGCACCAAGCTCGAAGCCGTCGCCGGCCTGACGCGCGAGGAAGCCAAGCGCTCGCTGATGGACGAGATGATCGGGCAGGCGCGCACCGACGCGGCCAAGCACATCCGAATCGTCGAGGAAGAGGCGCGCGAGGAGGCCGACCGCCGCGCCAAGCGAGTCGTCGCGATCGCGATCGAGCGGCTGGCGGGCGAGTTCGTTGCGGAGCGCACGGTCTCGGTGATCGCGCTGCCCAACGACGAAATGAAGGGCCGCATCATCGGCCGCGAAGGACGCAATATCCGTGCGATCGAGGCGGCCACCGGCGTTGATATAATCATCGACGATACTCCGGAGGCGGTCGTGATTTCGTGTCACAACCCGATTCGCCGCGAGATCGCGCGCGTCGCACTGATGCAGCTCATCTCGGACGGCCGTATTCATCCGGGGCGGATCGAGGAAGTCGTGCGCAAGGCCGAGCAGCAGGTCGAGGAATCGATTCGCGAGGCCGGTCAGCGCGCGATCATCGAGGTTGGAGTGCATGGAATCCATCCCGAACTGGTCAAACTGCTCGGGATGCTCAAGTATCGCTACAGCTACGCGCAGAACGTGCTGATGCATTCGATCGAAGCGGCTTTCATCTGCGGTGCGATGGCGGCCGAGCTGGGGCTCAACGAAAAGCAGGCCCGGCGCGCCGCACTGCTGCACGATATCGGCAAGGCGCTGACGCATGAGGTCGAAGGCTCGCACGCGTTGATCGGCGGCGAGATAGCGCGCAAGTACGGCGAGTCGGCGAAGATCGTAAACGCAATCGCGGCGCATCACGAGGAAGTAAAAGCCGAGACGATCCTCGCGCCGCTGGTCGATGCGGCCGATGCGCTTTCGGGCGCGCGACCGGGAGCGCGACGCGAGGTGCTCGAGAGCTACGTCAAACGCCTGGAGGATCTCGAGACGATCGCGAAGTCGTTCAAGGGCGTCGAGAAATGTTTCGCCGTGCAGGCCGGTCGCGAGATGCGCGTGATCGTCGAGCCGAGCCAGATTTCGGACGAGGACACCTCGATGCTGGCGCGCGATGTCGCGCGCAAAATCGAAACCGACATGACGTACCCCGGCCAGATCCGGGTTACGGTCATTCGCGAGACGCGCGCAACCGAGCTGGCGAAATAGCAGTTGCGCAATTCGAATCGGAGGCCTGATCGCTCAAACGCGGTCGGGCCTTCGTGCTTTTCGACTGCTCTCGCCAATTCGCCGGTTGCGGTGTTGTCCAGCAGTTACACTTCTGTCAACCTGTGGCGGAAATGCGAGTCCTGACTTTGTCTCTCGCGCTTTGCTGTTTGATGGGCTGCAGCACCTGGGAGGGGGTCCAGGACGATCCTGCCAACCGTCAGAAGATCGTCACAGCTGCCGCCCGCGGTCTCGACGCATGCCAGTCGCGCATGGATGAGCTCGCGCGGGCGAATGTCACGATGCTGAAGTACGACCGACAGCTTATGCAGTCCCTCTTCAGCTTCGGTTATGTACCGTCCTATGTTTGCGTCGGCACGGTCCCGTACGACGGTACCACTGCGCCGGCAGGCTCGAGCAACCGGTAGAAAAGGGGTTCGCGGATATGTCTCTACGTCTCAGGCACATACTCCTCGTCTTGTGCTTTGTCTCCGGCTGCTCCGTATATATGGAGGCGACGCGTCCGACTCCTGTCGACCTGGCCAAGTTCCAGCCCGGTGACAGCCGCTCCTCCGTTACGCAGGAGTTGGGCTCGCCGGTCACTACGAGCAAAGGCGCCGGCGGCACGAGCTGCGATTTATACCTGCTTTACACCAGGGGCTACGGCGTCGCGGGCAAGGCACCGATAGCAGTCGGCGAACTCGCCGCCGATGTCTTCACGGCGGGCCTGGCCGAGATCATCCTGTCGCCCACCGAGGCTGTCACCAGAAACGAAAAGAGGACGGTATGGTTTTGCTACGAGAATGACGCGCTCGTAAGCGTGACCGTAAAGAGTGCGGAGACCGGGACGTCGACGTCCGCGACCCCGACACCGTCCGCAGCGTCCACGAGCTCGTCGCCAGCCCCTTCTCTCGCGACGACGCCCGTTCCATCCGAAAGCTCGACTCCGACAAATCTGGCCACACCTGTGCGGTCAAATCCTGCAAATCCGGCACCGACCGCGACTCCGTCGACCGGCCGACAATCTCAGTGAATTACAGCCGGAGACCCGATCGCAGATATGCGGTCGGGCCTCCGTGGTTTACAGACAATGTTTGAAGCCGAACGGATCGCCGGGACTGATTTCGAACCAAATGTGCTGATCGAATTTATTCGGCCGCCCTTTCGCAAATATCAGTTCTCGACGCGAATGAGCACGGTGCGTGCGGCTGACGTTCTCCAAGAGATAGTCGAACCGCGAAAGACCTTTAAATGGCGGATTCCCAGCGACCACCGGTATTTTGAGGGCAGCGTTGGAGACGATCAATTTAAAATAAATCGAATCATCGAGGGCCGAGACTCATTCCTGCCGATGATCGAAGGGACCTTCCGGGCCGAAGATTCGGGAGCCCTTGTGACTCTGAACCTGCGGATGGCGTGGCCGGTAATGATCTTCTGCTTCATCGCGTTCACGTCCTTGGGTGCCGTGCGTGGGAAACGCGGTACTATTGGGGTTTGCGCTCTTCGCGTATTTCATGGCGAGCATCTGTTTCGCGATTGAGGTGCGGATCGCAATGAAGCGCTTGTTGGAGCTGCTGCGCGCAGGATCCGCTGATTTGAGCTCCTCGTCCTGAACGCGCGGTCGGGCCTTCGTGCTTTAGCGCGACACTTCCGTTACGTTCTTTACGTCGCAATGTTTGAAGCCGAACGGATCGCCGGGACTGATTTCGAACCAAGTCGGCTGCGCGAATATCTTCGGCCGCCATTTCGCAAATTCGAATTCTCGACGCCGATGAGCCCTGTCCATGCCGCCCGTGTTCTACAAGAGATAGTCGAACCGCCCAGGAAGTGGGGATGGCGGACTTCCGCGAAGCGGGGATATTTCGAGGGTAGGGTGGCCGGGAGCCGCTTCAAGATTCATCGCGTTACCGGCTATCAGAACTCGTTCCTGCCGATAATCGAAGGGAACTTCCGGCGCGACGGTTTGAAAACTATCGTGACTCTGAAGATGCGGCTGGTGTGGCCGGTCGTGCCGTTCTGGATCGGCATCATAATCTTCCTGGCGTGGAGTTCGGTGAGCGTCGATTCCGTGGTGGCCGGTCCCTTCGGCGTGCGAATGGCGGTAATCGCGATGACGCTTTTCATCTACCTTGTCGCGACCGTACCGTTTGCGATCGAGGTCCGAGTCGCGATGAAGCGCCTGCTGGAACTCCTGCGCTCGGGCTCTGCCGGTTCGGACTTGTCCTTCTGAGAACAGACGATCGTACGTGCGCGCTTTACCGCGCTCGACGGCAGAAGCTATCATCGCTCCACGATGCCCACTACGCGCGAAGTCCTCGATGCGACCATCGCATTGGAAAAACAAAGCATGGCGCTGTACGCGCGCTTCGCGAAAATCTTTGCGAGCGAACACGCGCTGCAGGATTTCTGGTTCGGGATGGCGCGTGACGAAGCGCGGCATGTCGGCGCGCTCGACCTGGTGACGACGGTGCTCGATCAAGAAGAGATGCTCGACAAGCCCAGTCCAATTTCGCTCGAAGATGCGACCATCGTGCGGCTGCGCGCGCTGCTCGAGAAGTCGCAGGCCGACGCGACGCCAGGAATCAGGCTCGAACGCGCGCTCGAGATTGCACTCGAAGTCGAGGAAACGGAACTCGAAGATCTCGTGTCGGATCTGCTGAAGGCTTTGCAGGCGCCCGACGAGTACGAGCGATGTCTGCGCCTGCTGGTCCATGATCTCGGCGAGCTGAGCTACATGATTGAACGCCACTCGGCCAATCCCGCGCTGCTGTCGCGATGCGACGCGCTGGTCAATCGTCATGCCGAGACGCTGCGCCACACGTCAATCAGGTAACGTCGCGCGGATGCGGTGGCGCGCGTCATGGCCGTTGGTTATATTTCAGGGCTGCGCTGAGGAGTGGCCAAATTGGTAAGGCACCTGACTCTGGATCAGGCGATTGTAGGTTCGAGTCCTACCTCCTCAGCCAACTGATTTGCATGCGCGCCGCCAAAGCGCGCGACGATGGTCCCATCGTCTAGTGGTTAGGACACCGGCCTCTCACGTCGGGAACGCGGGTTCGACTCCCGCTGGGATCA
>NZ_DATEQZ010000041.1:0-19405 GCF_035272065.1 Binatus sp. (SeqCode) | reverse complement strand
CGCGCCCGCGGGATCCGGAGGACATATCGCCGCCGGCGCGAGCGTGCTGATTGCATTCAACTATGCGGATCCGTCGAAGGTCGCGGACGCTGACGTCATCGGGGCGATCACGGGTGGCGTGTACACGGGGCTGCAAGCATTTCAGACGACCTACGGGACGATGGGGTTCTTCCCCAAGATACTAGTTGCTCCGGGCTACTCACAGGACGCGAGTGTTGGGACTGCGCTCGACGCGATGGCGAGCAAGATTCGCGCAATCGCGCTGGTGGATTCGCCGCCCGCGACCTCGGCGACAACTGCGATAACCAATCGCGGCGCCGTAGGCAATGGTTTCTCAACCTCGAGCAACCGCACAGTTCTCTGCTATCCGCAGGAGTCGTTCCTCGATACGGGAATCGTGCCGACCGGAGTCACGCTCAACAGTTCGGGGCTACCACTGACGTCGCAATTCAACGCGAACGCGGTCGCTCCATATTCGCAGTGGGTGGCTGGTGCGATTGCGGCGAAGGACCTGGCGCAGGGTTACTGGTGGTCGCCATCCAACACGCCTGTTGGCGGAATGCTCGGGCCAGATGTTCAGCTCTACGCATCGATCCTGGACGCGTCGTCCGACACCAACAATCTGAATGCGGCGGGAATCGTGACGGTGTTCAACGCGTTCGGCACCGGCCTTCGAGTATGGGGCAACCGGAGCGCGGCGTATCCGACTTCAACCGCGCCGGACAATTTTATCTCGGTGCGCCGCACGATGGACGTGATCGAGGAATCGCTGGAACTCGCGATGCTCCAGTTTATCGACCAACCAATCTCCAACGCGCTGATTGACGCGATCCTGGCCAGCGCGAACTCCTTCATCAGATCGCTTATCCAGCGTGGCGCACTGGTAGCCGGCGCGGCGAGCTTCGACCCGGCGGAGAATCCAGCGGCGCAGATCGCGGCTGGACAACTGGTCTTTGACATCGACGTGATGCCTCCTCCACCTGCGGAGAGAATCACCTTCGAGGCATTCATAGACGTCACCTTGCTGCAGCAACTTGGACAGACCAGTCCGATAACCGTAGCGGCGGGAGCGACGGCGTAACCCGCCTGAGCCCAGGGGAACAAGATGAACATCCAGATCAACTCACTGACTAATGCGAATATATACATCGACGGGGTCGGACTGCTGGGCAGAGCCGAAGAGATCGAGGTCGCGAATCCCAAGCACAAGATGATTGACTACAAGGGCCTGGGGATGGCCGGAACGGCTGAGCTGTGGGCGGGAGTGGAGAAACTCGAGTCGAAGATCAAGTGGTCGTCGTTCGACGCGGATACCCTTGCGATGTCGGCCAGTCCATTTCAAACGCATTCCTTTCAGGCGCGGGGAAATCTCGAGCAGTACACAAGCCAGGGCCGCAGTGCGGAGCTACCGGTTGTGTACCTGATGACTGGAATCTTCAAGGACGCGGGCAGTCCTACTTTTCGTCAGCATAAAATGGTCGAGACCACGTCGGTAGTCAGTATCTATCACTGCGAGCTATTCGTCGCAGGCGTCCAAATATACTTGTACGACGTATTCGCCAATATTTACGTGGTAGGTGGCGTCGATCAACTGAGTATCTTCAGATCGAACCTTGGCGGCTGAGAAAGCTTGTCGAGGGAGCCGAAAGACGGGAGCGATCACTGATGAAGAGCGACGACATTACGGTAAATGGTGTGCGTATCGGCTGCGCGGACGCGAAAGAGGACCCGGACATTCGGACGATCGAGCTGCCTTCGGGCGCACGCGCCGAGGTGCGAAAGGGACACGGACGGGATTTGATGCGGGCGCAACGGGCGGCGGCGGGGGGCGACGCGAGCGCGGTGATATTTGCGCTAGTTGCGGAAGTGGCACGTGTGGACGGACGCAAGCTCGTCTACGAAGACGTGCTCGAGATGGAGCTCGCGGACGTTATGGCGCTGCAAGCCGAGGTGATCGGCGAAAATTTCGACCGCCCTCCGCTGCGAGCTTCGCAGGCCTTGTTCAATCCGGATTCTCGGTCGAAGAGCTGAGCAAGATGGACTTTGCGGAGCTGTCGTACTGGCTCGACGCTATGACTGAGTATCAGAAGATGGGCGTCGAACGCGGCGGAGGGAACGATGAGTAATTGCACTAACCATAGCGGAATGCGTGAAGTGATCAATCACGCTAATCGGTGAGAGGTATGGGAATTCGATTATTCGTAGGCAACTTGAGTTTCTCGCTGGGCGACGGCGACTTGCGGGAAGCTTTCGCCGAGATTGGTGGGGTGGAACGAGCCCGAAATCGTACGCGACCGTTTCGACGGGCGCTCGCGCGGATTCGGATTTGTTGAGATGAGGAACGAGGACGATGCCGCGGTCGCGCTGCGGGCGATGAACGGCAAAGAACTCGCGGGCCGTCCGCTCCGAGTCGAGGCGGCGACCTCGCAACGCCGGCCATTCGACCGTAACGCCGTGCGAGCCTAGTAGAACCGGCAACCGGGGCATCCGAGCGGATCTTCAGATGGCGAATCAGACCAGGACAAAAGGGACGCCGACGAACATTGGAGTATCGAGGTCGACGCACGCGCTTGGCGAGCTCGAGCGCATGGCAGGCATCGGGCGCGAAGGTGCCAGGTTCGCGCGGGCCAGCGCAGCCATCGCCACGTTCGCAGGTCATCGGTGGCAGCTCCCGCTGCACGCTTCGTTTCCGAATTACGATGATCGTTTTGAGACAGCATTGTTGGGCGAGGGACGAATTCGTGTCGAAGGCTCCAGGAGCAGTTCAGATGATCGGCCACTGCGAGCTGAAGTGGAGAATCGCGGACCGACAGCGAGTGTTCGCGGTCAGGCGAGTGCGTGGCATCGCGCGGCGGCGATGGTAGATGCACACGAACGGTTGTCCCGGCAGATTAAGGAACCATCTTCAGCAAGGGGTGCTCTGTCGCGGGTTGAACGGTCGGTGGAGTTGGGAAGTGCAGCCCAGGCGATTTCCACTGCAAGCCAACGCGCGACACTGATGGCCGTCGCGGCAAATACGGAATCGTCGAATCGAGCGCGAGAAAGTGTCGAAGCAAACCGAGCAGCTTTCGCGAGAACAGGTTTCAAAGCGAACGCCTCGTCACTTCGCGGCGTGATTCCGCGAGCGAACGTTTCGCAACGTGAGTTCGCGCAACCGCCGGGCGGCGTTCGTGGTCTGAATGGCGGAAGCGTGAGTGGCGGGCTCAATATCCACTCGTCGCCGACGGTTGTGATCAACACGACAGCGGCGGGCGGTGACCTGCAGCGCGACGTGATTGGAGCTTTGCGGGCGCATCGCGAGGAACTGCTCGACCAATTGAAACGAGAATCGGCGCGGCGCGAGCGCGCGCAGTTCTGAGGAGCGATTTCCTTGTTCGCAGCATTGGGCGATATTCAATTCGAGGTAGTTGGCTCTCCGGAGGGCTACGAATCCGCAGGTGCGTACGATTTCGCCGAGCAGCGAGTGATTGAGAGTAAGCCACACCTGCAGTGGGTGGGTGACGAGCTCGAGCGGCTGAATTTTGAGCTGACGTGGCACGCGTCGTTCACGAATCCGGGGGCGCAGCTCGCCTTGCTGCGAGCGACCGCGGTGCAGCATCTCGCACTGCCGCTGGTGTTTGGCAGGGATTCCGCGGGTTCTTCGTGATCGAATCGATCAAAGTGAAATCGCAGCAACTTTCCGCGGGCGGCGCGCCAATCGCGATCAGAGTCGCACTCGCCCTCAAGGAATGGGTCGCCGATCTGCAACTTCTTTCCAGCGCACGCCGACTTGGAGCATTACCGCTTGGAATCGCGACGGTGCCGGGCGGAGTTGGCGGCAGCACCTCAGATGGATCGACGCCGGGAGTGTCCGCATTACTCAGTACGCCGTCCGCGACAGGCGCGACCGGTCCCGAACTCGACGCGAGCGACGTGCCCACCGCTGTGATCGTGAGGAGCGCCCCGCGATGATGCCGTCGGGACAGTACATACTTCATACTACGACGGCCAGTGAAAGATGGGATTTGTTGGCCTGGCGCTACTATGGCGATCCGACTGACTATTCGCCGATCATAGTGGCTAATCCGAATGTACCGATCGAGCCGGTGTTCGCTGCCGGCATCTCGATCGCCGTGCCGATTCAGCAGAAGAGCGCGGTGGTGGCGGCCGGCTTGCCGCCCTGGAAACTGTCTCAAGCAGTGAGTGGGTAATGGTCGCGAGCGTCTCGTATACAGTTCGGTCTCCGCAATGGATACTCAGTCCTGGGCGTGAATATCACTGCCGATGTATCGGAGATGGTACTTGCGATCAGATATGTCGATCGGCTCGACGGCGCTTCGGGCGAATTGGAAGTGGAGCTCGAGGATTCCGAGAAGCTATGGCAGGGGCCCTGGTATCCTGCGCTGGGCGACGTAGTCAGTCTGCAAATTGGCTATAGCGGCGAGGCTCTGCTGGAGTGCGGCGACTTTCAGATCGACGAGCTGGAATTGGAGGGGCCGCCCGACGTGATGAGACTCCGCTGCCTTGCCGCCTACATCACACCGGCGATGCGCACGGCAAACACCGTTGCGTACGAGAACATGGGTATCCTGGAAATTGCGGCGCAAATCGCGGCGAAGTACGGGTTGGCAATGGTGGTGGCGTCGTCCGAGTCGGAGAGCGATCTGATGTTTGCCCGCATAACTCAACGGCGTCAGACGGATCTGGAATTCCTGAAACGTCTCGCGAGAGAGCACAATTTCGACTTCACCGTGCGCGCGGGCCAGTTGATCTTTTACGAGCGGCCGGCGCTCGAGTCGGTGCCGGCGGTGGCCGTGATTACACGATCGGATACGATGCGATTCTCATTCCGGAACCGCACGCGCCGGATCTACGACGGTGCGGAATTCTCATACTTCGATCCGGACACGAAACAACTGATTACTCAGATGGTGTCCGCGGACTCGTCTTCGCCGACAGGAGATACGCTCAAGATCGTCGCGCGCTGTGAAAACTCGGAGCAAGCGCAGGTTAAGGCCGAAGCCGCGCTTCATCTGCATAACATGGTGTTCGTGGACGCGTCGATTGAAGGGCCCGGGATCACCGTGCTGGTGGTGGGAAACAATGTGCTGCTCAGCGGATGGGGCGCGCTCGATGGAACATACCTGATCGAAACGGCACTGCATCATTTGGCGCGGGCGAAAGGGTACTCAACTTCAATTGGAGCGCGGCGGATCAGCGCATGAACGATATAATCGAATACCGCGAGCGATTTGCGTCGCTCAATCCCACCTTCCGCGTCGGCATCGTGCAGGCCCAGGACACGGCGCACGCCAAGGTGCGCGTGGTGTTTCCGGACTACGACGAAATGATCAGCTGGTGGCTGCCAGTTGTGTTTTTCAAGACGCAGGACGACAAGGCGTACTGGATTCCGGACATCGGCGAGCAGGTCGTATGTTTGATGGATCTGCGCGACGAGGCCGGCGCGGTGCTGGGCGCGATTTACTCCAGCGCCGACGCGCCGCCGGTCAACAGCGCCGACAAGTTTTATCTCGGGTTCAAGGATGGCGCGCGCTTCGAATACGATCGCGTCGCGCACCTGCTCGATCTTCTGTTTCAGGACACCACGGAGCTCACGTGCAACGCTCAGTCGCATCTGCTCGATTTGAAATTTCAGGATCAGGCCGAGCTCACATACGACGGCATCCAACATGCTCTGATGGTGACGCTGCCCGAGGGCGCAGGCTTCAATCTTACGGCGAACGGTGCGCAGATTCAGATCGACTCGAGCGGCAACGTCATCATCAAGAGTGCGGGGCAGGTACAGCTCGGGAACGGCCTCTTGGCAGGGGTCGCGCGGCTCGGCGACAGAGTTCAAGTCGGCGAGGCGACGGGAACGATCGTGACGGCAAGCACCGACGTGCTGGCGGGCTGACGATGCCGGCGGGGGCAATCACACTTGCGGATATCACGGCGGTCGACTGGTCTCTGGCTCTGGGAGCCATCGATGAAGTAGTGCAGGGAATCGCCGACGTCGAGCAATGCCTTGGGATTATCGTGACGACACCGCGCGGCAGCGACCCTCTGCGGCCGACCTTCGGCGCGGATATATGGCGGTACATCGATTTTCCGATCAACCGGGCGTTGCCCGCAATCGTGAGCGAATTGACTTCGGCAATTACGATTTGGGAGCCGCGCGTGAATCTGCTTTCGGTGACTGCGCAACCGGTGAATGACGCGAGCGCGCAGACGGGCGCGCATCTTGACGTGACGCTCAACTGGCAATTGAAGCTGGGCATGACTGCCGCTCCCGTTCAGAGCACGATCGTGACAATCCCGGGAGCGACGGTCTAATCCGGGCCGCGCCGATCGCGATGAAAGGATGAGTTGATGGGTGCAGGAATTCCGTCGCTGCCGCCGCCGGTGTTCGTCAACGACGCGGACGGGCTCGATCCAAATCGGATTCTTGCCGACATGATTGCCGAATTCGAGGCTGCGTCGGGCCGGACGCTCCAACCGGCGCAGGTCGAGCGCCTGCTGATCAATTTGTACGCGTACCGCGAGTCGCTGGTGCGCAACGCGATTCAGTATGCGGGCGAGCAGAATCTGCTGGCCTTCGCGTCCTTCCCGATGCTCGACTATCTCGGTCAACTGCTGAGCGTCACTCGATTGGCGTCGCAGCCCGCGGTGACGACGCTGCAATTTACGCTGACCGGCGCGCTGACGGTGCCGTTTACGATTGCCGCGGGAACGCTGGTCGGCACCAACGACGGGCAGTTTGCGTTCGCGACAATCGCGACGATCAGCATCCCCGCCGGTGGAGCCATCGCCAGTGTCGCCGCCGCCGCGGCCGCTCCAGGAGCGGGTGCGAATGGATACTTGGCGGGGCAGGTCACCGTCCAGCTGAATCCGAATGCCTTGATCGCGAGCGTGACCAACACCAGCACGACCACCGGCGGCTCCGCGCCGGAGACCGACGATCACCTGCGCACGCGCATCCAGGCCGCCCCCAATCAGTTCAGCGTCGCTGGGCCGATCGGTGCCTACCGGTTCTTCGCGATCGGCGCCGACCCGTCGATCGTCGATGCGCAAATAGTCAGTCCCGCGCCCGGCTCGGTAAACGCGTACGTGCTGACGGGACCCGTGACCGCGCAGCCGTCGCCGTCGCCCAACAATGCAGGTGTTGCTAATTCCGCGCTACTCGCGAAAGTTGCTGCGGTGCTGAACGCCGACACCGTGCGTCCGCTCACCGACACCGTGAACGTGCTCGCGGTGACCGAGGTGGACTATCAGATCACCGCGACCGTGACGCTGTACTCGGATGCCGATCCGACCGCGACGATCACCGCCGCGACGCTCGCCGTCGAGGAGCTGGCGCTCGAGCTTGCGGCCAAGATTCAGCGCGATATCGTGCCGAGCCAGATAATCGCGGCGTTGTCGGTCGCTGGTGTCTACGGCGTGACGCTCACCTCGCCGACACTCACTCCGCTTAATCCAGGTCAGTGGGCGAACTGTACGATGATCTCGCTGACGACCGCGTTTAGCACGGAGCACAGCTGATGCCCGAGCTTTCGGCCGCGCCGTCGATCAACGATACGCGCACGCAGGCGTTGTTGGTGCTGATCGAGCGGCTCGCGGCGCTCGATCTCACGACCCTGCTGGTCTACAGAATCGACTCGGTGGCGGCGGCGGCGTTGCCTTTACTGGCCTGGCAATTCGACATCCTATCTCCACTCTGGCAACTGATCGCGCCGGTGGCGCTCGGGGTTGACGCTCTCACCAACATCGATTTGCTGATCGACGTCGACAACCTGATCGAGTCCGGCGGCCTGGTTACGGAGCTGGTTGTAACCGAGGCGGCGCAACGCGATTTGCTCAAGGACGCGATCGCGCTACATCGATTTCGCGGAACGCCGTCGGCTATCAAGCAGGCGCTCGCGTCGCTGGGATGGACGCAGGTCACGCTGCTCGAAGGACAGTCGAGCTGGGGTGGGGATGCGTATCCGTCGAGCCAGGGCTGGGCGGCGTTCCGCGTGATGATCGATCTCGCGGCCACTCAGGGCGTTTCAGTTGGTGCGGCTTCGACGGCGGCAGCGGCGGTGAATTTCTTCAAGCCCGCGCGCTCGTGGATGGATTCGATATGGTTTGCGGTGCCGGCGATTTCCGACGCGGGACCGCTGCTTTCAGACAAGCTGACCCTCGGCGGAATCGTGAAGTATCAGCTCGACTCCGCACCTGTTCCCAATGACAACGCGCTGGCATTTGCGATTGCGACGGCACCGCTAATCGATGGGTACGGTCCGATTGTTTCCGCTTACGACGCTCACTATCCGCACAGCGGGATAACTTACGGCGCCAACGAACGCGGTCGCGGACTCGGCGCTGATCGTCAACGGCGCAGCCGTCTTGCATGGAGGCTAAGATGAGAAGGCCAATTGGAACCGTGCGGATTTGTCTCGTCCAGCGCGACCGGATCGTGTGGACGTACGGGGGCCGCAATCTTTTCGTGAACGCCGGGCTGCCGGCCCTTGCGGCGCTGCTCGGCGGCGACACCACCGGTGAATTCGCGGCGGCCGTGGGATTCGGCACGGGCTCGAACGCACCGGCGGTGACCGACACCGCGCTGACCGCGCCCGCGTACTACAAGGCGCTTGACGGCCACAGCGAGGACGGCAACGGCGGCTTGACGCTCAATTGGTCGCTGACGACGGCGGACACGGGCGCGCAGGGGCTCACAATCCAGGAGCTCGCGATCTTTGCAAATCATGCGAGCACAGGACTCCCCGGCACGACCGCGCCGGCTCCGATGCTCGCGCGCAAGACTATTGCGCCAATAGTCTTTGGCGCGGGAATGAGTATTAGCGGCACCTGGACGCTTACCTTCTGAGGTAGTCAATGGCTACACTAATCGACGCAGCCGAGTTCACCTCGAATGAGGTTTACCAGATACAAGCAACCGATCCGGTCGAAGGCGCCGCCAGCGGCGCGAGTTTCAGCGGGACCGGCATTTCGAATCAGCCGCATCAGCAACTGGCTAATCGCACCGCGTTCCTGAAGCAGCGCCAGGACGTGAATATCTCGAAAATCGGCGTGTTGCAGGCGTTCCAGGCGTTGTTCACCGGCCTGATGGCGCAGAATGGCTATCTGAAAATTCCCGTCGCCGACATAAATAAGGGACTGATTCAGTACATCATCCAGTGGGGTATGGTGAACTGGGGCACCAAACAGAGCGAGGGACTTTACGGGCCATATTCTTTTCCGATTGCTTTTCCCAACGCGCGCGAAGTGTTCATGCCGGTTACGTTGACGCCCGAGTCTCCCGGCCACGCCGGGGCCGGTGATGACGTTGCGATGGTCAGCGCCGGCAACTTGCCGACTACCTCGCAGTTCTGGGTCTGGAACAACAGTCCCGGCCCCGACTCCACCGACGCCTCACAAGGCTTCTGTTGGTTCGCGATAGGCTTCTGAGGCGCTGGGCAAATGCGAGCGATCGGTGGAATGGTGATGGATTTGAGACGAAAGATTTCGCCGACGCTTCGGCGCGCGACCTTCACGGCGATGATCCTGCTCGGCGTAAGCGGGGCGGCGCGCGGACAGAATCTTCCACCGCCCGGATCCTATCAGCCCATTCCCAACTTCACGGGCGTCGGCGCGGGATTGCAGTTCCGCGAAGCGGTCAACAATCGATTTTCCGGTACTCAGCCGATTGCACCTTCAATAGTAACTCCGAGCTTTGCCAATCTGCCGCCACAGCAGGACGGGATGCTGTTGTTCTGCAAGGACTGCAGGAGCGCGACGCCGTGCGTGAGCGGCGGAGCCGGTGCGTGGGCTCTCGGTACTCGAGGACAATGGGCGTGCGCGGGCGCGGCGCTGGAAGCGGCGCTCAACGCAAATGGCAACAAGGTTTCGAACCTTGCTGGCGGGACGGTCAATGGCGACGCGCTCGCGTTCGGACAGACCGGAGCGCAGCTCAACACGCTGTCGGGCTCGAAGCTCGACGGCAGCGACGCGATCGCCAACGTCAGCCTCAACGGCGCTAAGAATGTAAGAGCGTTCGGCGCGACCGGCTCGCTTGTTACGGCGACCGCGACCACCAGCGCCGGCAATGCGACGATCACCGTCAATTCAATCGGCGATTTCAAAATTGGGAATTGGGTGAAGATCGATCATGCGGGCGCCGCCTCGAATGCGAATCCGCCGACGGGCGTGACGGTCGTCCCGAACAGTTACGACATGAATCCGAATCCGACTTCGGATATCACCAAGACCACGGCCAATGGCGGCGGATGCCAGGTCGATTCGCTGTCCGGCAATCCCGCGCACAACACTGCGTGCAACGTTTCCTACGCCTATCAAATTGTCGGCGTGAGCCAGGGCGGTGGCTGGTCGGCGCCGACCGCAGCGGTATCCACGAGCGCGGGCCCCGCGACGCTCAGCACGAACAACAACCTGCTGGTGAGCTGGACGGGCGCCGCCAACGACATCGCGTATCTGATCTATTCGTGCAGCGGCGCTTCATGTACGCCGACGCTCCACGCTGTGATGCCTCACGCGGGTGCGCCGGGAGCTACGGCGGAATCGTATCGCGACTTCGGACACTCGTTCGGCACCGATGAAGATTTCGGGACGGCGATGCCTTCCGCCGCCGCCGCGCAGGATCTGTTCGCACAAATCACGGGTGTTAGCGGCGCCAGCGTGACGCTTTCGATAGCGCCCGCGCAGTCGGGATCGTTCACGATGCGCCATGATGACAGCGTGCCGATCAACGCTGCGATAAGTTCGATCTGCTCGCACACGGCCACGGGCGGCACGGTCGGTGGAATCGTCGAGTTTCCCGCGACCTCCGCTTACCCGCTCGGCCAATCGCTCAATCTCTACGGATGCTGGGGCGTCACGCTCTCGCTGACCGGCGCCCAGAACGGCGACGGCGGACATCCGGTCGAACTCGAATGGCACGGCGTGACGGGCGGCACCGTCATCAATATGAACAAGGCGGCCGACTCGCGAGTCGCGGGGCTGTCGGTCTCGGGAATCAACGGGAACACGGCCGGCGTGATAATCGACGTGGACAATTACCCGACTGGCGGCGGTGGCGACGGCGTTCCCACGCAGCACGACACGTTCGAGCGCGTGGAACTGGGCCGGGCGGGCATCGCGATTCGGGTTGCGAATCGATCCACCGGCAACGTGCAGGACCTGAGTTTTCGCGACGTGCAGGTGTCGAACCCTTCCAACGGGCAGGGCGGTATGTGGGGCTACTTCTTCGGCGGCGGAGGCCAGACTTACAACGAGGAGATTCGCTGCGGCCTGATCGCGGGCCATGACATCGCGATCGTATCGGACTTCGTGGGGCAGCTCGAGATTTACGGCACCGACTTCGAGCAGAACAAGATCGAAGCGTGGACTAGCGATCGCTTCGGCGGCGGCGCCGACGGCAACATGATGTTTTCCGGCGTGACCAGCGAGGGCGCGCAGTATTTCATCTTCGATCCGGGCGGCGCCGCCAACTTCATCATCGAGGCGTCGCGAATCGCCGATCAGCCGGGACCGAACGGATTCCTGATGCAGTTGAATCGGCCAACTGCGATCAAGAGCTCGTGGGTTTGCGGCGGCGGAACCACCACTTGCGGAATCAGCAACGGCAACGTACCAAACCCCGATCCAATCTTTTCGATGCAGAACAGTTACGGCGACCCGAGCCCGTTTCGTAACGGCGACGGCAGCAACACGCCCGACGCGATGATCTTCAATGAGTTCACCGACTGGCTGCAGAACGGCGTCGTTCGAGTCGGCTATCTGAATCACGCGCCGAACATAGAAGCGTGTTCGAACGCCGGAACGGCTTCGGCCAACACGACGCTCGCGTTCTCGACGAACTCATGCCAGAAAATTTCCACCGCGACGAGCGGACTCACCTACACGCTATCGACGACCGGCCTGGTCGCCGACCAGGTCGTGACTATCGAGTCCTACATCACCGGAACGATTGCCGCAGGCCCGGCGTGGTCAACCTCCAGCGGCGCAATCAAATGGACGGGAGGCGCGGCGCCCTCGTCCAGCATCGCGAGCGGCTCCGTGGACGTGCTGAGGCTCAAGTGGGACGGCACCAACTGGCTCGAAATCAGCCGCAGCATTGGCGACCATTGATCGGCGTTAGCCGAGCCGCTCGATGACCCGTTCCATCGCGATTCCGCGCGAGCCTTTTACCAGCAACACGTCGCCGGGCCGCACCGATTCCGAAATTATTTTTGCTGCGGCGATACTGTCGGGCGCGGTGAGTACGCCGGCGGTATCCGCATCGCGAGATACCACTGCGCGCGCGGAGTTCATCTCGGGGCCTACGGCGACGAATGCGGCGGGCTGCGAGTGCATCACGTCGCGAATCGCCTCCTGATGCGCGGCAGCAGACTGTTCGCCCAGCTCGAGCATATCACCCATCGCGATCACGAGACGGGCGCCGAGACCGTCGGCGATCTCGCGCGCGGCCGCAAGCGCGGCGCGAATCGAGCGCGGGTTCGAGTTGTAAGTGTCGTCGATCACGAAGATGCCGTTGATCGAAGTGCTGGCGAGGCGGCCGGCGACCGGCTGGACACTCGCGAGTGCGTCGGCGATCGCAGCGAGCTCGCGCGATTCAAGCGGTGCGGTGCGCATCGCGGCGGCACCAGCGATTGCGGCGGTGCAGTTGAGAGCGGCGGCTTCGCCCAGCAGGGCGATTTCAGTTTCGATGAAAGGTCTGACTCCCGCGGCGAGCATGGCGCGGTCGACTTCGACGCGGATGCGCGAGCGGGCGCCGGCGCTTCGACGGTCGAGGCGCACGTGAGCGTTGGGGGATTTGCCAAATATGATTCGGCGCAGATGTTTCGGAATTCGCGCCAGGACCATCGGCTCGTCGGCGGACGCGACCGCGTAGCGCCGGGCGGTCGAGAACAGCGCGGCTTCCTCGTCGGCGATATCGTCGAGCGTTCCGAGACCTTCGCTGTGTTCGAGATCGACGTTGAGAACCATTGCGACGTCCGGTTCGACGATTTGCGCGAGCTTGGGAATTTCACCGCGCGTGTTGGTGCCGCATTCGAGGATGGCCGCCCGATGCTCGCCGGTGAGCATAAAGATCGTCATCGGCACGCCGATCAGATTGTTCAGATTGCCCGGGGTGGAAAGCGTCGATCCGAACAACGCGCGAGCGACGGCGGCGGTGAGTTCCTTGGTCGTGGTCTTGCCGACCGCGCCGCCGATTGCGATGAGCGGTAGTGCGCGGGCCGCGCGCGTGCGCGCGAGATGGTGCCGCGCGAGCCGTCCGAGCGCGCCGAGCGTATCGTCAACCTCGATGCAATCGAGATCAGGATGACGGCGTCCGGCTGCGACGATTGCGGCTGCGGCGCCGCGCGCGACGGCTTGCGCGAGATAGTCGTGGCCGTCGGACGCCGCGCCGCGCAGTGCGACAAACAGCGCTCCCGCTTCGATCGAACGTGTATCAATGCTGATGCCGACAACGTTGCCCGGTGAGCCCGCGCCAGTCCGGTAGCTAGAAGACGCGACCGCATCGCCCGCGGCTGGACGCTCACCTTGTACGCCATCACCGAAGGAGACCGTCGAATTGGCCGCGACAAAGGCGCCGCCGGTCGCCTCGACGACTTCGGCGAGCGTGAACTCGCATTGATTGATAGGAATCGGCGTCGCCATCGCGAATCCATTGTGCCGAATTATCCGCGGCGCTCATACCGGCTGCGGCTTGACACGCGGCCAGTTGAGAATCAGCCTGCTGCGTACGAGGGACCACGATGGCGGACAGCAAGGCACCGATTGTCGGCGTGATCATGGGCAGCAAGAGCGACTGGGAGCACATGGCGGCGGCAGCCGAGGTCCTGGAAGAACTTCAAGTGTCGCATGAAGTTCGGATCATGTCGGCGCATCGCACGCCCGACCTTACCTCGGACTACTCCGCAAAGGCCGCCGGCCGCGGGCTGCGCGTGATAATCGCCGGCGCCGGCGGTGCGGCGCATCTGGCGGGAGTGATCGCGGCGAAGACGATCTTGCCAGTGATCGGCGTGCCGATGCCGACCACGCCGCTCAACGGAATCGATTCGCTGCTGTCGATCGTGCAAATGCCGAAAGGAGTGTCGGTGGCGACGATGGCGATTGGCAAGGCGGGCGCGGCGAATGCGGGTCTGCTGGCGGCGCAGATAATCGCGCTCGGCGACGCGAAGCTAGGCGAGCGGCTGGTGAAATGGCGCGCCGCGCGCGCGCAGGAATTGTTGCAGCAGAAGATTCCCTAGCTGTCGTGCTAAGATTCGTGTGATGACGAAGCGCGATATCGACACGCCCGCATTGATTCTCGACCTCGACATCGTCGAGGAAAATATTCGCACGATGGGCGAGTACTTCGCCGCGCGGCCGCAGAAGCTCAGACCGCATTTCAAGACGCCGAAGACGCACGAGATCGCACGGCGACAGCTCGCGGCCGGGGCGATTGGAATAACGGCGTCGAAGCTGGGCGAGGTCGAGGTGCTGGCGCGCGCGGGGCTCGGCCCGGTGTTGCTTGCAAATCAGATTGCGGGGCCGGCCAAGATCGATCGGTTCTTCAAGGCGGCTGCGCGAATCAGTTTGATCGGAACCGTCGAGAGCGAGTTCAACGTGCGCGAGTTCGAGGCGGGTGCGGCGCGGGCTGGCCGCGCGGCTGACGTGATAATCGAAGTCGATACCGGAATGCATCGATGCGGTACTGAGACACCCGACGAGACGGTCGAGTTGGCGCGGCTCGCGAAGCGCGCCGGGCTCAAATATCGCGGCGTGATGGGCTATGAAGGCCACGCGGTGCTGATTCCCGATCGGGAGAAGCGAATCGCAGCGGCGCGTGAGGCATTGACCACCCTCAGCCGGCATGTCGAAGCTCTGCGAGCAGCGGGGCTCGCGCCGGAAATAGTCAGCGCGGGCGGGACCGGCACCTTCGACATCGCGGGCAACTGGCCCGACGTAACCGAAGTGCAGGCCGGATCGTACGTTTTCATTGACGGCGCCTATCGCAACGTGCGACCGGACCTTGGCCGTCCGGCACTGACGCTGCTGTCGACCGTAATTTCGCGGCGCGGCGCGCGTGCGATAATCGACGCCGGGATGAAATCGCTAACCAACGAATTCGGTCCGCCGATGGTCAAGGACACCGCGCTCAAGGTGGTTCACCTGTCCGAGGAACACGGCGGTGTGGCGGCGGGCGAAAGCAGTCTTGAGCCGGGGTCGAAAATAGAGATAATTCCAAGTCACAACGATACGACGATTAACCTGCACAGTGAATATTACGTAGTGCGCGGCGATGAAGTGATCGCGAGATGGCCGATAGAGGCCGCGCGCGCGTACCGGTGAGCAGTACGGTGAGTAAAGTGGGCCATCGCGCGATCGCCGCAATGGCTATTGCAGTAGCTATTGGCGGATCTGCGCACGCCGCCGACATCAAGATGGCCGGCAAGCTGACGGCGCCCGCAAATGCGAGCGTGGTTGCGATTTGCACCGATCCGGTGGTGCAGAACGTGCTGAACGAAGACCTCCGGGCGGCGCGCCATGGTCAGCCGTCGAATCCGGAGAATTCGGTGACGCTCACCGTGACGGTGAATCAGCAAATGCTTGCGCCGGGAGTGTCGTTGAACCAGATGTTCCCGGGCGACCCCTCGATGGTCGAATTGCTGAAGGAAGCCGGCGCCGAGCCTCCGCCGCTGGGCGACAGCGGCGATCAACCAGTCGATCCGTTCGCTCAGGAGGCTCGGCGCCAGGCCTTGTCGCCAGACGATCCGATGACCCAGCAGTTCAAAGCCTACGAGGCGAGTCGTCAGGCGATGAACGGCGCCGGCGCTTTGACGCCATACGACAATATTCCAAAGAACCAGATTTACGACACTGTGATCGTCGCGCGCGCGTCGTTGGAAGGTGCGACCGACGAGCTGAAGGTGGTCGCAGTCGTGCACTCGGGCGACGACGCACACCGTGCGAAGGAGCTCGTCGCGGAAGAGATCGCGAACGCCGTGCTGCACTAGCCAGCTGTCAATTGTCGTCGGTCGCAGCTGGCGGGATCGGCTGTGGCGGAGCAGGATGACTAGCTGGGGGCGGGACACTCGCAGGTCGCGGGACATTCGATATGGCGGGCGGCGAAGCGGGGGGCGCGGCAGCTTCGGGGTTGGTAATGATCGTCGCGGGCGGCAGGCTCTCGTTCGGCGTTTGTGCATTGGACGCCGGCGCCATCGCGGCCGGGGAGGCAACCGCCGCCGGAAGCGCGCCTTCATGCTCGACGAAGCGGCGCCATGCAAAATCGGCCAACAGAAGGATCACCGCGGCGAGCAGCACGGCGAATGCGATTCGGCCGCCGGCGCCGGGCTTCTTCGCGACCATCGTGATTTCCTGCGAGATTCGCACCACGTTGGCCTCGGCATGCTGAACGTTACTGACGAAGCGTGAGGCGATTTCCTCGGCGTCGAGACCGAGGAAGGATGCGTAGCGGCGTAGAAACGGGACGAGGTAGAGCCGATCCGAAATCATGTCGTAGCTGTCGGTCTCGATCATTTTGACGTAATGCGGCGGCAGATGAGCGTCGTTCGCGACCTGCTCGCGAGTCAGGCCTTTGCGTTCGCGGGTTTCGGTAATCAATTGGCCGAGCGAAGGTTCCGGCACGGCGCCTTCCGCACCGAAGTCCGCAGCCTGAAGTTTGGGTTTCGATTTCTTGTCTGCCACCAGCGATCAGTCTCTCCCCGGCAAAGCTACAGTCGAACGCGCCCGAATCCAAGTGTCCCAATTCCTGCTTGCACTAATTTTTTGCTTCAGACCTGAGGCAATCGGCAGCATCTGGCGGCGGCGCGAGGGCGCCGTTGTAGAGCGCGAATTTTCTCCCTTCGCATCCGATCACAACGGGCGCGGGCTTCAGCGAATCCTGCAGTGCGTGCAAGTCGCGGGCGTTTGCGATCAAAACCATGCACGAGCCGGACGACCAGATCTCGCGCAGGCGCGCCTCGGAGCCGATGAGGAACGGCGACTTGCCGGGATTAGGCGGAGAAACTTCCGAAAGCTCGCCCCGGTACTCGACGCGGGTCTCGCGGTGGTCCGTGTAGAACGGGAGCGATTGAACGTAATGGCGGTACGAGGCAAGCGAGCAGTGGTCTGCGAGATAGGGCTGAACTGCGTGCGCGAGGTTGCGATATGTGGAAATTGAAGACGCATCGTCGCGGACGCGGGCGGCAAGTGGCACCGTCGCGAGCATCGCGAGCGCGATTGCGGCAATTGCGTACGGAACGCGCGACGCCGTGCGACCTAGCGCGTACATCGCAGTTGCGCCGTTGGCTAGAGCGATGCCGATCAGCAAAGCGTCGAGGCCCAACGCAGGAGATACAGGAGGTCCTGCAAGTTCGAGAAACAATGACAGAGTAGCCGCGAGTACCAGGTTCGCGATCGCGATGACGGCGAGAAGACGGCGGCGACTCACTCCGTCGAGAGCAGGCAGGCGCGCGAGGCCGAATCCAGCGAAGATCGCCAGCGGAGGAAGCGCCGGGAGGATGTAGGTGCCGAGCTTGGAATAAGGAATCGAGAAGAAAACGAAGATGAAGGCGAACCAGATCGCGAGAAAGTTCGCGGCAGAGCGGCGTTCGGATGGCGCCCGACTGCTCTCAGAGCCGGTATCTGCGGTGCGCATCGCGGACCATCCGAGCGGGACGAAAAAAATCCACGGCCACATTCCGCCGATTACGATCGGGATGAAAAACCACGGGCCCCATCCGTGTTCACTGGACGTGACGTAGCGCTCGAGATGTTCGTGGATGAAAAAGAAACTAAGGAAGCCCGGATTTCGGACTTCCATCAGCATGAACCATGGCAAGACGATCGCCGCATAGATCAGGCCGCACCAAACGAGCGGCATCCGCGCGATTTCGCGCAGGCGATGCTCGACCGCGAGCCATGCCAGGGCGATCGCGCCGCCGAGAAGCAACGCGATCGGGCCCTTGGCAAGGGTGCCCATCGCGAGCATCGCGGCGCAAATCAGCATCCATCTGCGAGACGACGGTTGTGCGAATGAATCCTCACGTGCGGCGACACAGAACGCACTGAGCGCGGCGGTCAGAAAAAACGCCAACGCAGGATCGAGCGTCGCGAAACGCGCGAAGCCGAAAAAGAGCGGACTCAATGCGAGCGCGAGTGCGGCGAAAAATCCCGCCGTCGGACCGAGAACCGCGTCGGCCAACGCCGCCGTGACGACCACCTGTCCGATGCTAAAGAGCGCGGCGGGCAATCGCACCGCGAATTCATTGACGCCGAACGCGTGAATGGCGCCAGCCTCGGCCCAATAGACGAGCGGGGGTTTTTCGAAATACAGTTCGAAGTCGTCGCGCGGCGTGACGTAGTCGCCAGAGATAACCATCTCGCGCGCAATTTCGGCGTAGCGGCCTTCGTCGGGCTCCCAGAGCGCGGGCCGGCCGAGGCCGGGAAGATAGATAGTCGCCGCGAGCAGCGCGCAGATAGCGAGTCGGACAGGTCGGCTGGCGGCGGGCATTGTCGAAGCAGTCTCGCGAGGTGATCACGCGCGGTCAACCGGGCTATCTTTAATTCCCCGAAGCCGTCTGCAAGAATCACTTCTTGCGACGGCGGTTTCGCATGGACTGAGCCGGCCAGGTCGCGCACGTTTCTTGAGCTTCCCGGGCAAAATATCACCGATTCGAGGCGCCTCGACTGTGTCGCGCGCGGAGAAGGGCTTGGTGTCGATCGTGGTGCCGGTGTTCAACGAATCGGCGAACTTGCCGGCGCTTTGGTCGCGCCTCAAGCCGGTCCTCGACGGGCTGGATCGTCCGTGGGAGACGGTTTTTATCGACGACGGATCGCGCGACGACTCGCTCGCCATCCTGCGCGAAATTGCGGCGGGCGAAGAGGGGCGCGTGCGAGTGGTGGAGTTGGCGCGCAACTTCGGACAGCATTCCGCGATCCTTGCCGGCTTCAAACAATCGCGCGGCGACATCGTCGTCACGCTCGACGCGGACCTGCAAAATCCGCCGGAAGAAATTCCGCGGCTGATCGCGCCGATCGACGAAGGCAACGATGTCGTCGGCGGATGGCGCGAGGAACGTCACGACCAGGCGTACAGGAAGTACGCGTCGCGCCTGCACAACCGGCTCACGTCGATGATCGTCGGCGTACCGATGCACGACTACGGATGCATGCTGCGCGCGTACCGGCGGCACATCGTCGATACGGTGGTCGATTGCGACGAGAAGGCGGCGTTCGTGCCCGCGCTCGCCAACTCGTTCGCCAAGCGCGTCGCGGAAATCCCGGTCGGCCACGACGATCGCGTCAGTGGCAAGTCGAAGTACAATCTGTTCGGTCTGGCGAAGCTCAGCCTCAATCTCATCACGGGTTTTTCGCTGATACCGATTCAAATACTGAGCATGACCGGGATCCTCATTTCGGTGCCGGCCGTGCTGTTCGC
>NZ_DATEQZ010000040.1:0-110052 GCF_035272065.1 Binatus sp. (SeqCode) | reverse complement strand
TGGGCCATGGGTTGACGAGATTCGGCGGATGGACGATCCGGCGGCGAAAGCGTGCGTGCGCTTGACCAAGGGCGTGCATCTGGTGTTTGCACGAACGGTACTGCCGGTGCGCGAATCTCTCGTGCTCGCCGACGAGCGCGGACGAATCGTGTTCGTGATGCCGCATGACCGCTACGTGCTGGTGGGCACGACCGACACGGATTTTGCGGGCGATCCCGCGAGCGTCAGGACGGAAATTGGCGACGTCGAATATCTGCTGGCGGTGCTGGCCGAGAGTCTGCCGGGGATCAAGCTGACGAACTCCGACGTGGCGACGAGTTTTGCGGGACTGCGCGCTCTCGTGAGGGAGAAGGACGGTGCGGCGCCGTCGTCGGTGCCGCGCGAGGAAGTTATTTTAGAAAGTCTGTCGGGCCTTATAACTGTCGCCGGCGGAAAATTCACGACGCATCGCGAGATCGCGCAGAAGCTCGTCGATCTCGTGATGAAGCGGCTGGGGCGGTCGGCGGGAACTTGTCCGACGCTCGCGACGCCGTTTCCGGGAGCGCGGCCGCTGGCTTCAAGCGATGAGTCGGGCAGCAGCGCAGCTATGCGGAGCATACCGGGCACGGTGGCGGAAATTCTCAAGGCGCGTTATGGAACGCGCGCGCCGATTGTCGCGCGGATTGCATCGAGCCGGCCTGAGTTGGCGGAGCCGCTTTCACGCGGCTGTCCGGCGATTGGCGCGGAGGTGGTGAACGCGGTTGCCAACGAGATGGCGCATTCGGTCGGCGACTTTCTGATTCGGCGCACGTCCTTGTCGTGGCGATCGCCGGTCGAGGCGGAAGCGGCGGCGCCGGCTGTCGCGCGAATCATGGCGGCCGAGCTTGGATGGGATCGCTCGCGCGAGGAAGCCGAAGTCGCCAGCTTCACGCATGAGCAGCAGAGCCGGCGCGTCGTCGCGTGAGTGCGCTATGGCGGCGCGCGAATCGAACGCGGAGATAAAGAAGCGCGCGGGTAGAGTCTCGCGCACGCTGGCGAAGCTGTATCCCAAGGCGCGCATCAGCCTTGATTTCGAAACGCCATGGCAATGCCTGGCGGCGACGATTCTGTCTGCGCAATCCACTGATGCGGGCGTGAATCGCGTGACGCCGCGGCTCTTCCGCGAGTACCCCGACGCGCGCGCGATGGCAGCGGCGGATCCCCGGCACGTCGAAGAGTTAATCGTCAGGACGGGATTCTTCCGGCAGAAGACGCGATCGCTGATGGGTGCGGCGCGGAAGATCGTCGAGGATTACGGCGGCGAGGTTCCGTCCGAGATGGACGCGCTCGTAAAAATTCCGGGCGTCGGGCGTAAGACAGCGAATGTGATTCTTGGGCACATTTTCGGCAAGCCGGGTTTCGTCGTGGATACGCATGTGCTGCGGCTGACGTATCGGTTGGGGTTCACGAAGAATACGGATCCCGCAAAGATTGAGATCGACATGCAGAAGATTTTGCCGGCGGAGGATTGGACGCCGTTTTCGATGCGGCTGATCCTGCATGGGCGGCAGGTGTGCATCGCGAGGAGGCCGCAGTGTGAAGTTTGCGCGATCGCGAGTGACTGCCCGCGAGTTGGAGTAGGTAAGGGCGTCAGAGGAACCTAACCCCTAACCCCTTCTCCTAGTGGAAGGGGAACCGGATCTTGGGAGAGATTAGTCGCTAACATCGATCCCATTCGCGCGGGCTAGGTTGCCGAGCCATTGGGCGCTGGGTTTGATTGTGCGCGTCTGAGTTTCGCGATCCACCGCTACTAAGCCGAAGGTTGGGCGGTAGCCGGAGTTCCATTCGAAGTTGTCGAGCAGTGACCAGTAGCAGTAGCCGCGGACGTCGATGCCGTCGCGGATGCATCGCGCGACGCCGTTCAGCGCGCGGCGCACGTACTCGATGCGGCGGTCGTCCTTGTCGGTGCCGATGCCGTTTTCGGTGACGATGACCGGCACCTTGGCGACTGCGCTGGCTTGCCGGATGTTCGCTTCGAGCGCCTCCGGCCAGAATTCGTAGCCCATCATCGTGGTCTCGACGCTGGCTTCCGGGCGTAGCGTGCCGTCGGCGCTAATGCGGTTGCGCGTGTAGGTCTGGATTCCGATGAAATCATCGCCGCGCGCTGCCTCATAGAATATGTCCTGGCATTCGGCCTTGATGCGATCGCGACGAGCCTCGCCGCCGGGCACGGCCTGGAGGTCGGCTAGGGCGAGACAGATGCCCACAGGATATTTGCCGCGCGACGATTTTAGGGCTGCAGCGGCCAGCCGATGCGCCTCGAGCATCACGTCGCGCGCCTTCATTTGATCGCACATCAGGTACGGCGCGAAGCGATTCGGATCGGCGCCGATGCGTCGCGCCGCATCTGAGAACCATTTCGCGCGCGCCGGGTCGATCTTCAACGGCATCCTGTCGACCTGATATTGGTAGGCGCTGAGGTTGGCCTCGTTAATCGTGCACGCGACGCCGATCAGATCGCCGAGATGCGCGGCGGCGCGCTCGCAGTAGCGGGCGAAAAGCTCGGCGGTCTTTTTGTCTTCCCATCCGCCGTCGCCGGCGACCCATCGCGGCGACGTGAAATGATGAAAGGTGACGACCGGCGTGATCTTGTGCTCGTGACAGCATGCGAGCACGCGGCGGTAGTGGTCGAGTGCGGCGCGCGAGAACTCGCCGGGCTCGGGCTCGACGCGGGCCCATTCGATCGAGAAGCGGTACGAATTGAAGCCGAGCCGCGCGAGCATCGCAATGTCGTCGGCGTAGAGATGGTACTGGTCGCATGCGTCGCCCGAGGGCTCGACGAACGGCGAGCCCGGCGTGTGCTCGAGCAGCCAGTAGTCGGAGTTGAGGTTGTTGCCCTCGACCTGGTGGGCAGCGGTTGCGGTTCCCCAAAGAAAATTGGCTGGAAAAGTGAATCGCTCGTTAGCCATCGCAGACGTACCTCGATGAGAAGCATTTGCGACGCTACCGCTAAACGAACTTCGCGCCAACCGGCGTATTTGAACATCGCGCGCGAAATGCAATAATTCCCGTTCCACTAATCCCGTCCAACGCGTCACGTGAGCCGTGAAAAGTGAAAATCCGAATCGAGGACATAACGGCGGATGCCAAGGATTTGGCGTTTGCCGAGCCGGAGCAGGAAATAAATCGGATCCTGGGCCAGGGGCCGATCCGCGAGTATCACCTGGAAGGGCCGGTCGAGGTGTCGGTGTCGTTCTATCGCGCGGGGACCGAGCTGTTTTTCGAGGGCAAGCTGAAGACACGGACCGGAGCGGTATGTGCTCGATGCGCGGAGGATTTCGACGCGGCCGGCGACCGTCCGTTTCGGTTCGTGCTGTCGCCCAAGTCGATTGGCTACGACGACGACAATCTGCGCGCCGAGGATTTGGAATTTTCGTTGTACGAGGGCGACGAGGTGGACCTGAGCCCGCTGGTTCGCGAGCAGGTGCTGCTCGCATTGCCGACGCGTCCGCTATGCCGCGAGGACTGCCGCGGCCTGTGTCCGCATTGCGGCGTGAATCTGAATCGCAACACGTGCGAATGCCGCGTGGAAACCGTAGATCCGCGGCTCGAGGCACTGCGGTCGCTTAAACTGCCGCGCACCTGATAAGCTCAACCTCAACATTAGGAAGTAATTCGTCATGCAAGCACCCAAACGCCGAAGTTCGCACTCGAAAAAGAACATGCGTCGCGCGCATGATGCGCTCCGCGCCGTCAACCCCGGCACTTGCGCGTCGTGTGGCGAGCCCGTGATGCCGCATCGCATCTGCCGCCATTGCGGATCCTACCGCGGCCGCCAGCTGGCCGAGATCAAGGAATAGGCGCGGCGGAGTACGACCGTGAAAATCGCGCTCGACGCGATGGGGGGTGACCTCGCCCCCAAGGCGACTGTTGAGGGCGCCGTCCTGGCGGCCCGCGACTTCGGCATCGAGGTCGTGATGGTGGGCGACGGCGAGATCCTCGCGCGCGAGCTCGCCGACCACGAAGCCGCCAATCTGCCAATTCGAATCGAACACGCGCCCGAAGTCGTGCTGATGGACGACTCGCCGCTCGAATCGGTGCTGTCCAAGCCGCGCTCGTCGATTCACGTAGGACTCGATCTCGTCAAGCGCGGTGACGCGAGCGCGTTTGTCAGCGCGGGGAATTCGGGCGCAGTGATGACGGCGTCGATGATGATCCTCGGCAATCTCATGCACGTCGATCGGCCTGCGATCGCGTCGCTGGTGCCGACCAGCGAAGGCTTCGGATTGCTGATCGATGCGGGCGCGAACACCGACGTGAAGCCGCTTAACCTCGTGCAGTTCGCCGTGATGGGAAGCGTGTACTGGCGGCACGTGCGCAACGTTTCGCGCCCGCGCGTCGGGATTTTGTCCAACGGCGAGGAGCGTTCGAAGGGCAACGACAACACGCGCGCGGCGGCGGCGATGCTCGAGCAGATGCCGACCTACGTGCACTACATTGGGTACGTCGAGGGGCGCGACATCAACCGCGGGAAGACGGATATCGTCGTCACCGACGGCTTCACCGGCAACGTCGCGCTGAAGACGATGGAAGGATTCTCGTCGTTCCTGCTGGGCAGCCTGCGCGAAGTATTTGGCGGCAACTGGCGCTCGCGAATGGCGTATCTGCTGGTGCGAAAAAATCTCAGCGCGATGCGCGAGCGGCTGGATCCGTCGGAGTACGGCGGTGCACCCCTGCTGGGAGTCAGCGGAGTGTCGATCATCGCGCACGGCTCGTCGAACCCCAAGGCGATTCGCAATGCGATTCGCGCGGCGGCGAACGAACAACTCGTGCATCACGTGAACGCCGAGATTCTGGAAATTCTTGCAAAGATTCAGCCAGTCGGGCCGGCGAAGCCTGCCGCCGGCAAAGGGATCCGCGCGTTGTTCGGCAAGATGCGCGAGCGGTTGCATCGTCGCGACAAAGAAGGCGAGGCGGCCAGGCGCGACGACGCACATCCCACGCCGGTTGGTGATGGGGGCGCGCCGCACGAGCCGTCGCCGGAGCATATCGCGGACCATCATCTCGATCCCAAAATCGAACGCGCAAACTACGAATCGACGCACTCACGCTCGCACGGCAGCGGCTCCCTTAAGAATGAAGCGCGAGTCGAACCCGCGGACGCAGCCGCGGCGCCGGCGTCGACGAACGGCACGGCGGTGGGCGCCGACAAAGCGCACAAGTCAGGCGAGCTGCATACACGGGACGAATCGGACGCCGGCACGCATTCGCCAGACCGTCCGAAAAGCGATTCGTGAGGCGCTGTCATTAATGAGGTTCGCGTTTCTTTTTCCGGGGCAGGGATCGCAGCGCGTCGGGATGGGCAAGGAGCTCGCGGATAATTTCCCGGCCGCGCGCGAAACGTTCAAGGAGGCCGACGACGCGCTTGGCTTCGCGCTCTCCAAACTATGCTTCGAAGGCCCGGAAGACGAGTTGCGGCTGACGACCAACACTCAGCCCGCGATCGTGACGGCTTCAATAGCGGCGCTGCGGGTCTATCGCAAAGAAGTCGGCGGCGCGCCAGAAATCGCAGCGGGCCATAGTCTCGGCGAATACAGCGCGCTGGTCGCGGCCGGCGCAATCGAGTTTGCCGACGCGGTACGCGCAGTGCGCGAGCGGGGCCGCCTGATGCAGGAAGCCGTTCCGCCGGGGCAGGGCGCGATGGCGGCGCTGATTGGCCTCGAGCTGCAACAAGTGCAGGAAATCTGCGCGGAGGTCACGGGCGACGGCAAGCTCGCGGTGCCCGCGAACCTAAACGCTCCCGGCCAGGTTGTTATCGCCGGGCATGCGGCGGCGGTCCGCCGGGCGCTGGAGATTGCCAAGCAGCGCGGCGCCTCGATGTCGGTGGAGTTGAAGGTCAGCGCGCCGTTTCATTGTCCGCTGATGCAACCGGCGCGCGAAGGGATGGAACCGGTGCTGCGGGCGCTCAAGGTCGGCGCGTTCAAGTTTGGCGTGATCGCGAACGTAACGGCGGAAGTGAACAACGATCCCGCGCGCGTGGTGCCATTGCTGCTCGAACAGATAACGGCGCCGGTGCGATGGGAAGAATCGATGGGCGTCGTCGCGCGCAGCGGCGTCACCGACGCGATCGAATTCGGCTGCGGCCGCGTGCTGATGGGCATGATGCGCCGCACGTATCGCACCATTCGGGTGCGCCCGCTCGAGGATCTCGCGTCGTTGAAAGCGATTTCAGAGCCTGCCGGCGCCGCCAAAGCCTGAACCTTGCCTTGCGTCCGCGCCTTTCAGTCCTTACGCTGCCCTGATAACTTGAACCCGAGCCCCAGACCGTTACCTGTTATCTTCGCGGCGGGGGGTAACGTTGGAATATTGATTGGCGGCCTAATCACGGCTCGCTGCCAGGAGGAACGACAGCACGATGGCTCAAGACATCGAAACCAAGGTTCGCGAGAAAATAAGCGAGCAACTGGGCGTGGCCGCCGACGAAGTAACTCCGGAGGCCTCGTTTATAGAGGACCTCGGCGCCGACTCGCTCGACATCGTCGAGCTGGTGATGGCGCTGGAAGAGGAGTTCAACATCGAAATCTCCGACGAGGACGCCGAGAAGATCCGCACCGTCAAGGACGTCGTCACCTATATCGAGGCTCACAAGAGCTGAAGCCGCGCGACGCAAAACCCGCTCGTCACAAATCGCCGGGCCGGCGGCGCCATGCCGTGCGGACTTGGAGCTAGACCATGCGGTGTCCATTCTGCCGCAATCGTAAAAACCGCGTCGTCGATTCGCGCATGTCGAACGACGGCATGATGATTCGGCGCCGCCGCATGTGTTCGGCATGCAAGCGGCGCTTCACCACCTATGAACGGGTCGAAGAAGCGGCGCCGATGGTCGTGAAAAAAGACGGCCGCCGCGAGCCGTTCGATCGCAACAAGATAATCGCCGGCCTGAAGCGCGCGTGCGAAAAGCGGCCGGTCTCGATGGAAACGATCGAGCAGATCGCCAACAATATCGAGACCACGATGGCCGAGCAGGGCGACCGCGAGGTCTCCAGCAACGCGATCGGAGAGGCGGTGATGAACGAGCTGCACAAGATTGACCAGGTCGCGTATGTGCGCTTCGCGTCGGTTTATCGCTCGTTCAAGGATATCGACGAGTTCATGCACGAGCTCGAAGACCTCATCAATCAACGCAAGCAAACGCCCGCGCCGCGCGCCGCCGGTGAAAAGAAAGGCGACGGCGCGTCTTGATTCGGCCGCGGTTCGGGACGAGCGCTTCATGCGCGAGGCGCTCGCGCTGGCGCAGGAACAGCTCGGGCTGACCACGCCGAATCCCTCGGTAGGATGCGTGATAGTGCGCGGCGGCAAGGTCGTCGGGCGCGGCGTCACAGGCATCGGAGGACGTCCGCACGCGGAAACGCAGGCGCTCGCGGAGGCGGGTGCGCTCGCGCGCGGCGCGACCGCGTACGTTTCGTTCGAGCCATGCGCTCATTTCGGAGAGACGCCGCCATGCGCGAATGCGCTGGTCGGAGCAGGCGTCAAGCGCGTCGTCATCGGATGCGTCGATCCCGACCCGCGTGTCCGCGGGGGCGGAATCGCGATCTTCAAGCGCGCGAAGATCGACGTCACTGCCGGAGTGCTTCAAGACGAAGCGCTGCGGTTGAACGAAGGATTTATCACGCGGGTGAGGCTGGGGCGGCCGTTGGGAATACTGAAGCTGGCGATGTCGATGGACGGGCGAATCGCCGCTGGCAGCGGCGATTCGCGATGGATCAGTTCGCGCGAATCGCGCGAACTGGTGCATCGATGGCGTCGCGAATGCGACGCCGTCATGGTCGGCGCGGGCACGGTAATAGCGGACAATCCGCGGCTGACGTGCAGAATCGCGGGCGGACGCGATCCGGTGCGCGTCGTCGTCGACGCGCGCCTAAGCACGGCGCCGACCGCGCGCGTTTATCGGCAGCGGTCGAAGGCGCCCACCATCCTAATCACAACGCCTGCCAACCTGGCTCGCGCGCGGCAGAGATATGACCGTCGCGGCGTCGAAGTGCTCGCGGTCGCAACGCACGGCGGGATCATCGAGTTGGACCGGTTGATGCTCGAGTTTGGGCATCGCGGATGGTGCCGCGTGCTGATCGAAGGAGGCGCGAATCTCGCCGGCTCGGCGCTGAGCGCGGGTATCGTGGATCGCGTGGCGTTCTTCGTCGCGCCGAAAATTCTTGGCGCCGGTTTGTCGGCGGTCGATGGGATGAAGTCGCGCCGCGTGCGCGATTCCGTCGCACTTGAAGATCTCACCGCACGACCGGTTGGCGGCGATTGGCTGTTGGAGGGCCGCGTTCGCCGAGAAACATCCGGGGTCCCTCGGCTCCGCTCGGGATGACAAAGAATAGGATGAATCTGCCGCGCACTGGTTAGGTTGGCTAGCCGGTGATAATATCGCCATCGTTGAATTGAATCAGATGGCATCGGCTTCTTTAGAAGAAATTTTCTCCACGTTGCGCGACGGCAAGATGGTCGTGATGATTGCGGAGGAGCGCGAGGACGCGGAGGGCGACCTCGTGATGGCGGCTGAGAAAATCACGCCAGACGATATCAATTTCATGGCGCGCGAGGGCCGCGGCGTGATCTCGGTCGCGATTCCCGAGAAGCGTTTCCGCGCACTGGGGATTCCGCTCCAACCTTCGACCGACAATGGCGATTCGAATGAGCAGGCCGGCGTGTTGATCGACGCGCGCGAAGGCGCCACGACCGGGATTTCTGCCAGCGACCGCGCGCGCGTGATCTCAGTGGTCGCGTTCGAGGAATCTCGCCACGACGATATCGTCATGCCGGGCCACATTTTACCGCTGATGGCGCTTAGCGGAGGCGTGATGGTGCGTATAGGGCGCGCCGAAGGCGCGGTGGACCTGATGCGCTCGGCGGGGTTGGGTCCGGTCGCGGCGCTGTGCACGATACTGCGGGAGGACGGCGAAGCGGCGCGACTCGGCGAGCTGCGCGAGTTCGCGGCGCGCCATTCGATTCCGATCGTTTACGTCAAGGAACTCGTGTCGCATCGCTTGACGAATGAAGTCCTGGTGCAGCGCGTTTCCGAGCAGCCGTTTCCCATCGAGGGCGGTATGCTGAATGCGGTCGTATTCCGCAACGTTGTTGATGGCCGCGAGCATCTGGCGCTGATCAAGGGCCAGGTCGGCGGCGGACGCACCGCGCTGGTGCGGCTGCATTCGGAGTGTCTCACTGGCGACGTCTTTGCGTCGGCGCGATGCGACTGTGGTGAGCAGTTGCAAGAGGCGCTCGAACGAATCATGGCGGCGGACCGCGGCGTGGTGATTTATCTCCACCAGGAGGGGCGCGGAATCGGGCTGGGGAACAAGATTCGCGCCTACGCGCTGCAGGACAACGGGATGGACACGGTCGAAGCGAACCTGCATCTCGGATTCGATGAGGACCTGCGCGACTATGGGATCGGCGCGCAGATTCTGCGCGACCTCGGCGTCGGCGAGGTGCAGTTGCTGACCAACAATCCGCACAAGATTGAAAGCCTGCGCCGGTATGGGGTGAACGTTTCGCGCGTGCCGATCGAAGTGACGCCGCATGCGGGAAATATCGGATACCTGAAAACCAAGAAAGAAAAACTCGGCCACCTGTTCTCGGAGCTGAAGCTGATCACTTGAGAGGGTAGGTGCCGCGCCGCCCGCGACTGTGGAATTGCAATGGGACTAAGACATCAGGGGCGTGAGCTCGCGCTCAAGGCGCTGTACCGGATAGATATCTGCGGCGGCGCCAGTAGCGACGATCTGAAGGCGCTGTTCGAGAGTTTTCCGGTCGAAGACGACGCGCGCAGGTTTGCGGTCCAGTTGATGGAAGGGGTGCGACGCGAGCAGCCGGCGCTCGACAAGCATCTGGCGGACGCGCTGGAACATTGGTCGGTCAAGCGGCTGTCGCGGGTTGATCACAACGTGATGCGAATCGCGCTTTACGAATTGCTCAGGATGGAGGATATTCCGGCGCGCGTTACGATCGACGAAGCGATCGAGCTGGCGAAATGCTACGGCGATATCGAGTCGGGACGCTTCGTCAACGGGGTGCTGGACGAAATTGCCGGACGGCTGGGGCTCAAGCAGAAGGGTGAGGAAGTCACGCTATCCAAGGCCGAGTAGCCTGCTCGGCATCGTGCTCGCCGCGAGTCTTTTTGTTGCGGGATGCGGCTATCACTTCGCGAGTTCGGGTGACGCGCTGCCGCCGAGTGCCGAGACGATTTACGTCTCGCGCTTCGGCAACGACACGCGCGTGACCGGAATCAACGACGAGTTCATGCGTTACATCAAAGATGAAATCGCGATGCATCGCCGGCTCAAGGTCGTCTCGAGCCCTGACATGGCCGACCTCGAGTTGTCGGGCGAGGTCAGGCTCACTAACCAGGTACCGACCAATTTCAACTCGGCACTCGAGCCGACCCAATACACCACGAGCATGCTAATCTCGGCGACGCTGAGGGATCTTCATGCGAAGAAGGTACTCTGGAGCTCGCACAACATCGGCTCCGGAGAGCACGCTCCCATCGTGCCGCAGACGACGGTGACCACGACGCCGACTTTCCTGCAGCAGAACCTGCGCGGCAACGACATCGCAAACATGACCGACATCCAGACTGCGCAATCGGAAATGCCGGCGGCGCGCGACGTGATGATGCAGCGGCTCGCGCAGAACCTGTACACGCAGATGGCTAACGGCTTCTAAGCGGGCGCCGCGCCCGGGGACTTTGCCGCATGCCGCTTGAAACCGCGCTCGCGTACCTTCGAGAGGCGGGCGGGGAACAACGAAACCGAATCCCGCCGGTGGTGGTGATTTTCGGTCCGCACGCATTTCTGCGCGAATACATTCTCGACTCAATCGTTCGCAAGCTCGTCGCTGACGGCTGCCAGTATCGCAGCTTTCAGATTGGCGCGGGTGACGACTACGGCGCCGTGCTTAACGAGCTTCGCGCGCCCGATTTGTTCGCGCCCAGGCTCGCGATCGCATGCCGAATCCTGAAGTCGCGCCGGGACAAGGCGGAGATCGCGGGCGACGCTGAAGCCGGGGACGCGCGCGGGTCGGGCAGCGGTGGGTCGGAGGCGGCGCTGGTGGCGGCAATCGAGTCGGCGCACGGGCCGGGCAATCTCATCCTGCTCTACGAAAAAGACAACGCACCGGCGAAAGTCCGGCGCGCCGCGGAAAAGGCGGCGTTACTCGTAAATTGCATGCGTCCGTTCGACAATCAGATCGAACAGTACGTCAATGCGTTCGCGAATTCGCTGGGATTGAAACTGTCGGCTGCCGCAATCGACCTGATTATTTCGCGTCACGGCGGAGATTTGGCGGCCGTCGCCAACACGCTCGGCAAAGTGACGATCTTCGCCGAGCCTGGCAAGGCGGTGCAGCCGGGCGATCTGGACGAGGGCGCGCGCCGGATGCCGGAAGCATTCGAGCTCGCGGAGAGCGTCGCGCGCGGACGGGCCTCGGCGGCGCTGGCGCAATTGGGGCGTGCACTCGCGCTCGGGCGCGAGGTCTTCGAGATTCTCGCGGTCGAGATCATACCTATGATGCGCCGGATGATGATCGCGGCCTCGATGATGGCGTCGCGCAGGAGTCAGGGCGATGTCGCTGCCGCGCTCGGACTGCCGCCGCAAAGCGGGTTGGCAACGCGCGCAATCGAAGGGGCGCGCCGCTTCGGGCTGGCGCGCCTGGAACGCGCCTACTGGCGCGCGTGCGCGATGGACGCGGGATTCAAGGACGGTACGATCAAGGAGCGCGAAGAAGCGCTCGCCGGACTGATCCTCGATCTGATGACAGCGTCGGATTAGAAACCGCTCGCTCGGGCGGACGGTCTACGCTTTCTTGCCGAACTTGCGATGCAGGCTGGCGGACAGCCGCGCAACTTTGCGGCGCACCGTATTGCGATGCATCGTGCCGCTGCTGATCGCCTTGTACAGCACCTTGGTGGCCTGCTTGAGCGCTTCCTGCGCCTTCGCTTCGTCGGTGCTGGTGGCGATAGTTTCCGCAGCGGTCTTGGCCAACGTGCGGGCACGTGTGCGGACGACGCGGTTGCGCTCGGCGCGCTTGAGATTTTGCCGATGACGCTTCTCGGCCGACGGATGAACGGGAATATGAGGCATAACCAGTCATCTCTAACAGCGCGCGAGCGCCGGAGCAATACAGCGCGACTCAGGGTACTGGCGTCATTCGGCCAAAAGACGCCATTCGGGGCTGAAATGACGCCACCGATGGCCGCAGTCCTGACAACGCCCGACCTTTCTGCTAAGTTGACAAGATTCAACTTTGCGCGACCGGGGGGCAAGTCCATGCAGATTCTGGCGTTTTGGAACAACAAAGGCGGAACTGGCAAAACCAGCTTGGCGTTTCAAGCGATCTGCGCATATGCGGAGAAATTTCCAAAAAAGAGAATCTTGGCGATTGACGCTTGTCCGCAAGCCAATCTCTCGGAACTGCTACTCGGCGGACTTGAAGGAGCCGGAAGCCACAATCTGACGAGTCTTCAAGGTAACAATCCTCGACGTTCTATAGCTGGTTATTTCCAAACACGCCTACCGTCGCCATTCGCGATGCCAGCAATTACCCCCGCCGACTTTATCTGCAAGCCTCTGACTTTCAACAACAGCATTGCGCTCAATATCGACCTCGTCGCAGGAGATGCCCTACTCGAACTACAGGCAAACGCGATTGCTACTCTATCCAATACTCAAATCCCTGGCACTGATACTTGCTTGGCTGTGATTGATTGGCTGAAAGACTATATAACAACACTTGGAAATTCCTACGATGTTGTTTTTATCGACACGAATCCGAGCTTTTCGATCTACACGCAGATTGCGCTCGCAACCGCCACCGATGTAGTGCTCCCCGTGATGCCAGACGATTCGTCTCGTCGCGCGATTCAGAACGCGTTTTCTCTCATCTACGGGATCAATCTACCGTCCGCCATCTATGCGCAGTACTCATTCACAAACAAACTCGTCGCCGCTAACCGATCACTTCCTAAAGTCTCGTTGGTGGTCAAAAACCGCTTGACCCAATATATATGGGACCGGCGTCCGCGTATTCGTCCGTACTATCGTCGATTGACGCATTGCTTACCGCGCTACTTTCTGCGAACCCATCGATCTTTACTTTCCAGACGCTGGCCGATGGAGTGGCTGATGTTAGAGACTTCCAAACCACTGGGGTAGTCGCCTTTGCAGAGGGTGTACCTTTTTCTCGGCTGCGTTCTGGTCGGCATACCATCCAAGGCCAAGAGGTTCAGGTGGATCAGCACAATATCGACAACTGTATCGAAGCCATAGCGGGCGTCGTAGCCAAGTTATAGTGTTCACGGTTTGTTGGTTCCCTTCCCGCCACGTCCTACGATCAATCTAAATCGCCGTGTTCCCGGTCGCAGCGTGGTCTGTACCGCGCGCGGAATCGGCGGCACGCCAGACGGCTCGTTCGCTGCGTTGATCAACTCGCCGACCGACCAAATGTGATCCGTCACGCCAAGCGCCATTCCGGGCGTCATGCGGAGCGATTCATGGACGCGGCAGAAATTGTAGAAGCTGATCCAGAGCGCTACAGCCGCACAATGATTCTCAAGCCGCTTGCTGAATCCATTTGTCAGCCGCGTAAACCGGCGTGACGCCATGCGCTTTGATAAATTGAAGCGCTCGACGTAGCTGGTTGAGATTTCGTCCTCGTCTGGGTTTCCTCTTATTACCACCTTCTCGATTCCAGAGACATGGCCGGGTGAGTAGCGATGCGCGCGTCCGGCAGATTGGAATCGCTCGAATACTTTTTTGTGAGAACGGCGAAATCCACGCCGGTCTGAAATGCGACTTGAACCGCGCCGATATATGGCGAGTATCCGTCCGAAGTGATCTGCGGACGATTCAGGATGCGACCGCGCAAATCGAGCGCCAGCGCTTCGGTGTTCTCGACTGACCGCTTTCCTACGATGTAGACGGCCTTGTGCGTGGCCGATAGCGCGATGTACAGCCAAGTATCGCCGTACTCGGCTGGATCGTCAGAGCGAACTCGTTTCTGTTTTTTCGCGACGTAATCCCACTGTTCGTCAAGCTGGATCAGATTTACTTGCAAGCCGCGCATCATGCGATCATGCAAGCGCTTGCAGCCGTTTCCGACGCGAAGCGCGAGACGACCTACGGTGTTTCGCTCTACGTCAAAGAGACGCGCGACGGATCGCATCGAGAGTCCTTCCGTCAGCGCGCCGATGACTTGAATTTGTTTCTCAAGCGGCAACACGTTCATGGGGCTTTCCTTCATCGGCCCACGGCGAACGTGCTACGCTCAGATTGGCGGCTTCGCGTGAAGCAATTCGCGTGGGGTTACTGCCCCGTTCGGACTTGCCGGTTCGGGTGGGGCTTTTCTTTGGAAACCATCGCTTACCTTCTGGTAATGTACTTCTAAGTACAGTCATTGTCAATACCCTCAAGTAAGATACTTGACGTGATACCGCGATGCTGATATACCGTGACGGTATGGCCAAGGTTAAATTGTCGGGCTATAGATGCGAACGCTGCGAGCATGAATGGGTGCCGCGTGAAAAGAACGAAGAGCCGCGCGTTTGCCCGAAGTGCAAAAGCCCGTATTGGAACAAGCCGAGGAAAAATGCAAAGTAAGGCGTGCTGGCGGGCCGAGCCAGACTTGAACTGGCGACCCTCCGATAAGCAGTCGGTCGCTCTACTCCACTGAGCTATCGGCCCGCCGACACACCTCACCATCTTCTCATGCGGTCGCCGTAAAACCGCATAGAATTCACCTCACATCCATCCATTCACGCCCCTGACCGGCGCAAATGGGAGTTGTTGCGGGCTGGGGTATAATCCGGTAGGCTCTCTCTATTAGCAGTTGGAGCCTGCCATCAGGCAGCCCAGCCGGGCCGGTTGCACGGCCCGGTTTTCTTTTTTCTAGCCTGTATGCATTTCAGTCCTGTTGGCTCGCGGTAGTGCGTATGTCGCGCGCGCCGTCCGCCGAATCGATCCTTTCGTCAAATATTGGCTGATCACGCCACCCAAGGTTTTGCCGGTAACATCGGTGCGGCCTTTCGCACGCATACGTTCCAAAATCCTTTGGACTTTCAAGGGGCTTCCAGCTTCCATCAGGACGCCTATCAGCAAGCTGCCGATCGACGCGGGTTGAGAACCATTGCCATTCGAGGAAACGTCAGACCCAAGGTTCAATGCCGGTTGAGACGGTTTTGGGAATACGGGTACATCTTCGCGAGGCTCGCCTGGAGTTTCCTCACCGAGCAATAGAAGTCGCGCGCGCTTCAATACCAGTACATTGTTTTGCAGCGAGCCGAGCTGATTCGCCCATTTCTGTGCTTCCGCAGCCAATGCCTCGGTCTCCGCGATTTTTTTGTCAATTTGCTTAATCAACTCATTGTCTTCAGTCATTGGGAGTTGCCTCCGTTTCCGGTTGTTTAAGAACCTATACCCAAATCGCAAAGCCGTCAATGATCGTGACGGCATCCGAAGCCGTTAAGTTATCAACAAGCGATGGGGATTTGTGAAAAGGGTTTACTGCGACTACGCTAAGTTGCCGCGCAAGCGTCTATTACCGAAATGACGCCACTCGCATTTTCAAATGACGCCACTCCTCGTCAACGGGACTGAAATGACGCCAGTACCCGACTCAGGCGATTCACTCCGCGACTATGCGGAACACGGGATAGCGCGCGGCGACCTTATCGAACTCCTCCAGCGGCGCGTTGCGGCTGACTTCGAAGTGCGGGCGGGCGCCTGGAGCCCGTTGCAGATAGGCCTTGAGGATCGGCGCGCGCGACGACACCGGCACTTCCTCCAACCGCACCTTTTCCGTTCTTCCATAGCGGAGCGCGGCGGCGCCCGCGCTGGCTCGCACGTTACGCACCCAGTCGGCATTCTCGCCTAGCATCGACACCAGATATCGTTCCGTGCCGACCTGCGCCACGACCAGCTGGACCAGGCAAGCCTTGCCGCTTCGCCGCCCTGTCGTTTCAAGGGCGACCATCAGCGCCGGCAATACTCCGAGGACTGATAGCCGCGCCTGTCCGGAGTTGAGACGTCTGGCGAGCGCGTTCGGCCTGCCGCCGGGATAGAAGAGCGCCCGGTACCAGGTGCGCGGCAAGGTCCACGGTAGTGTGAGGAAAACGACGGCAGCGCCGAGAACGATCAACCCAGTTAGAAGATACGGACTCATTGCTTCATTGCCGGCCGGCAGCGCGCGCCGCGGCCTTTGCTTCATTCCACAGACCGTCGATTTCTGACGGCGTCATCGCTTTGAGGTCGAGTCCGCGCGATGCGGCGATGCGCGCGACTTCGTCGAAGCGGGCGACGAACTTGTCGCAGGCGGCGCGCAGGGTCTGCTCGGCGTCTTTGCCGATGAAACGGGGCGCGTTGGCGATCGCAAGCATCAGGTCGCCCAGCTCTTCGGCGGCGTGGGCGGTGTCGTTGCGATCAAGCGCTTGCTCGACCTCGTCGAGTTCTTCGCGCGCCTTCGCCAGCACCTCGCGGATGTTTGCCCAGTCCATTCCGGTGCGGCGGGCGTTTTCGCCGAGTTTCTCTGCACGCATCATTGCGGGCAGGCCGCGTCCCACGTGCGCGAGACTCGTTGCGCTCTCCGCGTTCTTGCTCTCGCGTTCCTGCTGTTTGATTTTCTCCCAATTTTCGAGAACTCGCTCGACCGTATCTGCGTGCGTGTCGCCGTAAATGTGCGGATGCCGTCGGATGAGTTTTTCCGTGGCGTTTCGCACAACGGTCGCGATATCGAATTCCGAATTCTCCGCAAGAATCACTCCGGCGAACACGCATTGTGCGATTACGTCGCCAAGTTCCTCTGCCGCATGCGGCAAGTTGCCGTGCGCGATCGCGTCAGCCACCTCGTACACTTCCTCGATCAGATGGGGCGGAGTGTCTGCGAGTTTCTGCTCGCGATCCCACGGGCATCGAGCGCGCAGTTCGGTGACGACTGCGAGCAGTTTCACGAATGCTTGCGCAGCATTGAGATCATTGCTCATGGCTGCGATCCTAGCATGCTTTGTTTTACGATCTGGATGGCTCGCGGGCTGGCGGGTTAGAATCGCGTCGAGGTAAACAAGGAGCACGCGTGAAAATTATCGACATCGGGGTGCCGCTCGATGCGGCGCCGTATCCGCCGTGGAACTATCGCTTCAAACGCGTCAGCCACGAAGAAGGCGCGCGCGCGATGCTGCGCCTGTTCAAGGGATCGGACGTTGGCGACTATCCGGAGTCGATGGCGCTCGGATGGGAAACGATTACGCTAACCGGGCATGCGGGGAATCACATCGATGCGCCCTGGCATTTCGGCCCGCTGTGCGAAGGCAAGCCCGCGCGCACGATCGACCAGATTTCGCTCGAGTGGTGCTACGGCGACGGCGTCCGCCTGGATTTTCGGCATCGTCAGGGCGAGGACATTAGCGTCGAGGACCTCAAGGGCGAGCTGGCGCGAATAGAGTACACGCTCAAGCCGCTCGATATCGTGCTGCTGTGGACCGGGAGCGACCAGTACCTCGACAACGTCGATGACTACGTGCGGCGGCAGGCGGGGCTGTCAGTTGCGGGACAGAACTATATTCTCGACCAAGGTGTGAAGCTGATCGGGATCGATGCGATCGCGATGGACGTATCGTTTGCGACGATGGCGCGCGGGTTGCGCGAGGGTCAGCACGATGCGTTGTTCCCGGCGCATTTCGTTGGCCGCAAGCGCGAGCACATTCACATGGAGAAGCTCGCCAACCTGGGCGCAATCCCGCGTCCGTTTAATTTCAAAGTGAGCGCGCTGCCGATCAAGATAACCGGCGGGAGTGCAGGATGGGTGCGTCCGGTCGCGATTGTCGAAGACGAGTAGGGCAAGCGTTCAGAAACGGAAGCGGAATCTCGAATCGCGCGCGGAAAATGCGCGCTGTATAAGGACCCTCACCTTCATCCTCTCCCTTGCAGGGAGAGGGGATCGAGTTATGGCTTCACGATGGGGTCGAGTACTTTCTCCGAAAGGAAGTTAGACAGGTCCTGCAGGCCTTCGGCGGTTATCTCGTGACCGCAATCGTACTCGCGATACGTCAGCGGCACCTTCAAGGCGCGCAGCGATTCCGCCGACGCTCGCGCGCGTGTGATCTCGATCATCTCGTCGGCGCGGCCGTGCTGCACGAGCGCCGGCAGCGCTTCAAGCGCGGCGGGGTCGTTGACCTCATCCTTCAAGTCGGGCGGAAAGAACGTCGAGAGCGCCACCAGCGCCGCGAACTTCGACGGATTACGTATGGCGAGCCGATACGCCATCATGCCGCCCTGGCTGAAGCCCAGCACCACCATTTTTTTTCGATCGACGGGATATTTCTTCAGGGCCTCATTGAGAAACTCGGTCACCATCTTGTTGGCGTCGTCGATTGCGCCGCGATCGGGCGAGGCACCCATCCGAATCGGAAACCATGCGTAGCCGCGCGTCGGGCCGATCGGTACCTCCATCGGACCCTGCGGACAAATCAGCATGAAGCGGCCGTCGGCGATGTACGGCGCGAGACCGAGAAGATCGAGCGCGTTGGCGCCGAACCCGTGCATCGCGATCAGCGTCGGATGAGGTCCTTCGCCGGCGGGCTCATAGACGGTATGGATCAGTCGCATCGAGGCGTTCTCCTTTGCGGCAATCCCGCATAATAGACTGAGCGCGAGCGCCGTCGCCAGCCGACTTGCGCGGCTGTTCATCGCGGGCCCGATAACCGCTATCTTTTAGCGGCGCGCGATGTGGGCAATAGCAGGATGAGCGAGCGTCTGAAGGTCGCGGGGGACAGGCCTCGGCGGTGGATTGCGCGGGCATTATTCTCGCAGTGGGGGGTAGCCGCCCTGGCGATATTTTCGATCGCGGCCGCGTCGGCGCCCGAAACGACCAGCGGAAAATTACCGGGATTCATCGCCGGAGCGATTCTGTTCGCGACCATCGGCTATGCCTTTGCCAGCTACCTCCGCCCCCTCTTCGATGACCGCGACTCGGGTCTAATTGCCGCGTTGCTGGTGCTCGCCGCGTTAGCCGCAGTGAAGCTCGCGTTGATGCCGTACTTTCCGGGCTTCCCCACCGACGTCGGCGACTACGAGGCGTGGGGCAGTCAAATCGCGACTTTCGGTCCCGCGCATTCCTATGATCAGGGATTCTTCATCGACTATCCGCCGGGTTACCTGTACGCGCTCTGGGTGGTCGGGACTATCGCGCACAGCGTCGGCGCGACGGGAGACTCTTACCGCGTCATAATGGAGAGTCCGGCGATCGTGGCCGACTTCGCGCTCGCGCTCCTGATATACGCGTTGATGCGGCGCCGAAGCCGGCCCCTGATCGCGTTTATCGCGATGCTGATGGTCGCGCTGAATCCGGGGTTGCTGTACGACACCGTCGTCTGGGGTCAGAGCGATTCGGTGATGGCGTTTGTCACACTGCTCAGCATCGTGGCGATTCTCGGCGAGCAGTATGAAATCGCGTGGGGGCTCGCCGCGATCGCAGTGTTGGTCAAGCCGCAGGGCTTGATGATGCTTCCGGTGCTGGGAGTGTGGACGATGCTCGAGACCGATTTCGCGACGTGGATCAGGTCGGGAATCGCGTTGATCGCGGTCGCCGTGATCGGCATCGCGCCGTTTCAAATCGGACATGAGTGGGATTGGATTATCAAGCTCTACACGTCCACCGCGGCGTATTACCACGAGACCTCGGTCAACGCCTTCAACCTGATGGCGCTGCTCGGCGGACTGCGCCAACAGGACTCGAACACGCTCGCCGGAATCTCATTCTTCGCGCTCGGCATGAGCCTGTTGGCGCCGCTCTACGCATTCGTCGCGTGGATCCTCTGGCGCGGCCGCACGCCGACGCGCCTGCTGTTCGCCTCGTTCATCGCGATTTTCGGATTCTTCATGATGGCTCCGAGGATGCACGAGCGCTACATGTACCCGGCAGTCGCGCTCGCCGTGCCGTTGGCTCTAGAAGCGCCCGAGATGCTTGCAGTCTTCGTAATCATCTCGATCACTTGCTTGATCAACCTCGCCTACATTCTGCACACGCTCAACACGGTGGTGTTCCTTGACTCGCGCGACACGCTTGCGATGGCGACCTCGGCGCTCAACGTAATTGCGTTGGGGTTGGCCGTTTACTACGGCGCGGCGCGGCTGCAGGACGGCAGCGCGGAGACCGGCGCCGTTGGTGAATTCTTCGCGAAATTTGCGAAGCCCAGGCAAGTCGAGGACTACGTCGAAGAGCCGGCATTCGCGCCCCAGTGGATCGCCACCGACACGATCATCATCGCCGCGCTGCTGATCGGCGCCGCGATCACGCGCTTCTGGCATCTGGGGCATCCTGCGGAGATTGTTTTCGATGAGGTCCACTTCGTCGCGCAGGGACGTCATTATTTGCACCGGGAGTCGTTCCTCGATCCACATCCTCCGCTGGCCAAGCTCGTAATCGCACTGGGCATTCTTATATTTGGCGATCGTCCGTTTGGATGGCGGGTCGGCAACGCGACGATCGGCACCGCGCTGGTGGGGATCACGTACCTGCTCGGGCGCCGGATGACAGGCTCGCGGTTGGTCGGTGCGATCGCGGGCGCGATCATTCTTTGCGACGGGATGTACCTGGTCGATTCGCACTACGCTGTGATCGACATCGTCTATCTGACCTGCGCGGCAGTCGCGTACCTGCTCTTTTTCAAATTCGCAGAGGCGCCCGATGCAAAAGCGCGCCGGCGCATCCTGCCGTGGATCGGCCTGGCATTGGGCCTGTGCCTGGCCAGCAAACTGTACATCCCGGCAATCACCTTCTTGCTGGTGGTGGGGTTTGTCGTCTATGTGATCGCGAGGGATCGGCCCGATGCCGAACCGTCCGCGCCGCCGGTCGAGTCAAAGGCGCCGAGCGAATCAAAGACGAAGAAGACTAAAGCGCCCACGCCGGTTCCGATCGCAGTCGACCTCTTCGATCAGACTTCGGTCATCTTCATTGCGCTCATCTGTATTGTCGCCGGATTGATTCTGTTCCTGAGCGGCGCAACAGGCGGATACATTCTGCTGACCGTTCTCGCAGTTCTGGCAATTCGCGTTGCGGAGATTTTCTGGCGCAGCCGTTCATCGCCGACGTCGCCGCAGTTGCCGATTCCATCGCTGGCCAACCTTCTCGAGCCGATGAGCGTGGGCGCAGTCGTGCTCGTTGGATCCGTTGCTTCGATCACGTACCTGGCGGTTTTCTTCCCGCATTACTGGCTCGGATGGTGGGGCGGCATCTCCGATCTGTTCAAGTACTACAGCGACGTCGTCTGGTACGAGAAGAGTGTCGCGTCGGCCACGCATCCGTACTCGTCGCGATGGTGGAGCTGGCCGCTGATGCTGCGCCCGATCGCGTACTGGCAGAACTTTCCCAAGACCGGCGACGTGCAGACAGTCTGGGGCGGCGGAAATCCGCTACTATGGTGGGGCGCGCTGACCGCGATCACGATCACCGCGGTGCAGGCGATAGAGCGCCCGAGCCTGACCCGCTCGTTCCTCGTCGTCGGCTATCTCAGCTACCTGTTAATCTGGGCCTGGATCGGCCGCACGCTGTTCCTCTACCACTACATGGCGTCGGTTTATTTCGGATACCTGGCGCTAGCGATCTTGCTTGCCGAATGTTTCAAGGAACGCGCCGAGCCGTGGGAGCATCTCGCGCTATTGCTGACGATGACGCCGGTGTTCTTTCTCGGTCTGCCGCCGACCTGGGCATGGCTCACGTTCATCGCGGTGGTCGGCGCGTACGGCGCGCTGCTGCTGAGGACTTCGTACGCGGGCCGCTACGTCGCCAGCGTGTTCGTAGTCGCGGCGCTGATTCTGTTCGTGTACTACTTCCCGATCTGGGTCGGCATGCCAATCAGCCGCCCCGGCTACTACGCGCGGATGTGGCTGCAATCGGGCGGGATCCGCAACTGGATATGATCGCGCACCGGTTTCGGCATCCGCGCCGCCGCGCGATTCTGCCGTTCGCAGTTTTTCTGTGCGCAACGCTTGCCGCCGTATCCGCGCCGCGCCGCGTCGCCGCCGCCGATCAGAAAAACCTTCTGCTCAACGGCGACTTCGCCAAAGGCTCCGAGGATCAGCCGGATTCGTGGCGCACTGAGTCTTGGATCAACAGTCCCGACGCATTCCAGACCCATTGGCATTCGTATGCCGACAAGCCCAGCGAGACGGAAGTGGACAACCTGCAGGCCAACGACGGGCGCTGGATGCAACCGCTGACGGTAGCGCCGGGATGGTATCAGCTCAGCGCCGATGTCCGCACCGAAAACGTCGGCGCCAAGGAATCCGGCGCGTCGATTTCGGTCATGGAAGACGGCATCATGTCGGCCGACATCCACGGCACCACCGACTGGCAACGCGTGACGCTGTACCTCAAGGTCAGCGGACAGGGCGCGGACATCGACGTGGCGCTGCGAGTGGGAGGATTTGGCAGCCTCAACACCGGCAAGGCGTTTTTCAGAAATGCGTCGCTCATTGCGATTGACGCGCCGCCCCCCAACGCGACTCCCACCTACGACCTGAACGCGATTCGGCAACAGTCTGCCCCGGCACCGATCGGCTCGCCGATCTCGCTGGTGGTCACGTTCGCGGCGCTGGCTGCCATCGCATGGGCGGGTTGGCGCATTTACGGCGACGACGACTTCCGCGTCTTCAATGCACTCCGCGACGCCATATCGGGGCGCCCGAACAAACGATGAGACGGGGCGTGGCGAACTCCAGCCGCGCGATCGCGCCTGAGGATCGCCGCCGGCAAATCGAAGCGGCGATCTTCCTGATCCCGTTCATCACCTACGCCTACTTTTACCAGGGCGCCGACCAGAGCATCGCGTGCCGCTTCGACCTGATGCGCTCGATGGTCGAAAAGGGTGCGCTGTGGATCAACGATTTTTGCGGCTTCAACACCGCCGACATCATCACGTTCCACGGCCACATTTATTCCGTCAAGGCGCCCGGCACCTCCTACACCGCGCTGATCCCGTGGATGGTTTTTCGCATCGCGCTGCTGCCGATGAATGCGGCGCACGAGCCGCTCTACTGGGCGTTCGTAACTTACCTGACGACCGTGTTCACGACCGGCCTGCTCATCTCCGCGATGTGCGTCGTCATGTTTCGCTTCGCGCGATTCTTCGGCGCGTTGGACGGCCGCGCGGCGGGAGTGGCGCTGATTCTCGGCCTTGCGACGATCGCGTTTCCGTACGCGACCGAACTCACCGGCGAGCCGGTCGCCGCGGTATGCGTCTTCAGCGCGTTCTACCTGCTCGCGACGTTCGATACTCGCCCGTCCTCGACGCGCGCGTTGGCCGCCGGCTTCCTGGCGGGATGGGCGGTGCTCAACGATTACCCGGTCTTCCTGGTCGCCGCCGCGATCGGAGTCTACGCGCTGTTCAAACTGCGCGACTGGGGGCATCTGGCGTCGTTTTCCGCCGGCGCCGCGATAACAGTCGCAGTAGTCATGCTCGCCTACAACTGGGGCGCGTTTGGCAATCCATTCTTCTTCAGCTACCAGGCGTTCAAGCTCGAGCCCACCGAGAATCGTCAATTCCCGGAGCAAGCGGTCGGCTTCGTCGGCCTGACCTATCCGAAGATGCGAATTCTCTGGAACGTGCTGCTCGATCCGCAGCGCGGATTGTTTTTCTGCAACCCGGTACTGCTGTTGTCGATCGTCGGCGTCGGTTATTTCGCGCGATTGAAAAAATGGCGGGCCGAATTTATCGTCACGGTCTATTCGTTCGTGGTGCTGATACTGTTCAACGCCGCGTACGGCGAATCGATCGTATCGTGGGGCGGCGGCACCGCGACCGGCCCGCGGCAAATCGTCGCGTCGGTGCCGTTCATGGTGCTCGCGCTCGCCTTCCTGCCCGCCGCGTTCAACTGGCTGCTGGGCGCGATCGGCGCCCTGTCGGCCGCTATCATGCTGATGGCGACCGCGACCAATCCGCATTTCCCCTATGAATATGACAACCCGGTGCGCGACTTCGCGCTGCAGCAATTTATGCGCGGCGATTTCGCCACCAATCGCGACGCCTTCTTCGGCGGCGGCATGATCGTTCGCGACTCTGTAGCCTTCAACCTCGGCAAACTAATCGGACTGCCCGGCCCGTTCCGGCTCTGGCCGCTCGCGGTGTTCTGGATCTTCGGCGCCTTTGATTTGTCGGAATCGCTCGGGCTGTGGGGAACCGGCGCGTCGCGCCGCCTTACGCAAATCGCCACAGCGCTGGGAATCGCCGCGCTGTTCCTGCTCTCGATGAATCAGCGCGTCATGCAATCGTTCGTGCAGAGCGGGCACCAGGGATTGCTGGGCAGGTACTACGTGGGAGACTGCGGCGAGAGCGCGCCGCACATTGTCCGCGTCGACCCGCAACTGGACTTCAACCAGATTTCCGAGATGGGCGCGATGCCGTTTCCATCATGCGATATCTGGCGCGGCCAATTGATCGCGCCAAAGGCGGGCGACTACGAGTTTTCGATCGACGTCGACGATTCAGGATGGGTCACGGTTGACGGCACGCCGTTGATTCGAGACCCGGGTATGGTGAACAAGAGTCACGACTCCGGCACTATCCACCTGACCGAAGGCCCGCATCGCATCGAGGTCGGCGAGCGCAACATAGCCGGCGGCTCGTACCTCCACCTGTATTGGAAACTCCCCGACACGCCCGATCAGGAAATCGTCCCCTCCGACGCCCTAATCCCCGACCGCGCCGGCGCTTAGCCGCTAGTCTCGAGCGAAGTGGAAACCAAAAGCTGATTCATGGTTAAGGAAACGCGAAACTTTTTACTCGATCATTCGTCGCAAGACTTCCGGGTCGATTTGTCCGGATGATGGATCTAAGCGCCTGATCTCCGCCTCGGGCACTCCCGCGTGGTACTTGCGGGCGAGATCGTCAGGGTCCAACGGCAAGCCGATGGGATTGTCTTCCAGATGGTTGCGCATCCAATTGTGCCACTCGGACTTTTCGACGTTGTCGATCGACAACTCGACGCCATTGTCGTCGGGATCGCGGTAATACAGCGACAATGTCAGGCCGTGATGGATGGAGACCCGCGGTGTGATTCCAGCCGCCTTAAGACGCTCATACGTAGCGATCCAATCGCTAACCGTTGAAAAGAAAAAAGCGAGATGGTCGAGGCCCGCGCTCCCCTTTGGCTTCTCGACCGTACCCGGAAAGGCCGCCAAGGCGATCCGGTGGTGCTCCTCATCGTAGGTCATGAACGCCATAATCTCGTTCTGGTACAAGACCTCGGCGTTGAGCACTGTCTTGTACCATTCGACCATTTCCTTGAGACGGGCGGTGCGCAGCACTGCATGCGAGAGTTTCGCGGGCCTGATTGGGCGCGAATTGTGATCTTCGATGGATTCAGCACTCATTGTCCGTTCTCCTCTAACGTCTAGTCGCGCGCCGGCAGCAATCCCGCGCGCGTGACTTCTCGACGTTCGCTTTTATCGAGCGCCTCCGCTGCGCGCGAAAGGGGAAACGTTGCGTCGCACATTTCGCGATAGGGTAGGCGGTCGATGTTTGCGGCCAGGAAGTCGAGCGACTTTTTTAGGTAGTGCGGCGGATAGGTTGCTACGCCGATTATTTCCAGCGATTTGAATGTGATCACTGACGGCGGCAGCTGGACCGTCAGGCCCGACGAGATGTTGCCGACTTCGATAACGCGGCCACCGACGCGGACCATTCGGAGCGCTTCACTAAATGCCTCGGCAACGCCGGCCACCTCGAGCACCACGTCGGGCCATCCGGCGCATAGCGCGCGCACCCGCTTGTCGCGAGCCTCGGCGTCGGTGTACTCGCGCATGTCGACCGTCTCGTCGGCGCCGAATCGGCGCGCCTCGCGCAGCCGCAAGTCCACGCCGTCGACCGCGATCACGCGTGCGCCGCGGGCCTTCGCAATCGCCATCGCATGCAGCCCAAGGCCTCCGGCGCCGAGCACCACGATCGTCTCACCGTATGCGAGCCGCGCGCGATCGAGACTCCAGAACACTTGCGACATCGCACAATTCGCCGACGACGCGACCAGGTCGGGCACGTTGTCTGGAATGCGATAAAAATGCTGATCGGGTTTTACGATGTAGTGAGTGGCGAACGTGGCTGTGAAATGCGGCGGCTCGTCGGGATGCCGCGCGCCAAGCACCTTGGCCGTGCACGCCGCGTGATTCCCGCTGACACAGTTGATGCATCGATTGCAGACCGTGTAGTAAACCGGCGCGATTCGATCGCCTTCCTTGACCGGAACCCCCGCCCAATCCGCGCGCACGCCCGCGCCGAGCGCCTCGATGCGCCCGCTCATCTCGTGCCCCGGCATCACGCCGCGCCGCCCGAACTCGCCCTTCCACATATGCACTTCGGAACCGCATACGTTGGTCTGCGTGACCGCCGCAACCAGCGCGCCGGCGGCGGGCGCGGGAACGTCGTATTCGTGGAATTCAATTTTGTGTGCAGAGGGGATGAACGCGACGCGACCTTTCATTGCTGTCCTCCGAAGCGCGGCGGTGATGCCCCGGTTTCATCCCGGACGAAAAAAATGTCAAGCCTGCTCCTGCACTCGGAGCTCCGGTCTCACCAACGGATGAACTTTTCAGCCTGACCAAAGCCGACTTTCTGCGCTACACTAAGGTATGGACAATCCCTCAAGATCCCGCGCGCTCGCCTGTCCTGCCCGAAATCGAGCGACTCCTGCTGACGAAACGAAAAAATGTTTTTGACGGAACGAAGCTACCCTTGGTAGGGGAGCGACTTTCGAACCACAACATATGGTATAAATCGGCCTTTTCGGCTATCTTGGACTACTGCTGCTGCGGAGGCGCCGGCAGATTCAAATTACCGCCAATCGAAAATCCGTGCGTCGAACCCGGCATGCCGGACGGCGATTCAGTTCTGTCGATCGAGGAGGGAGGCTGCCTGGCTTGAGTCTGCACCGTCACCGGCGCAGCCAGCTGTGTGCTCGCCGAAGACGCCGCCTGCTGCGGCGAAGCGTTGGGCTTGGCGAACTCAGGGCGATGAGTCTTCCTGGCCTCGACCAAGACCTGGCGCAGCAGATTCGACTCCTGGATTCCGTGGGATACGCAATCGACATCGGTCGCGGGATGCAACGGGACCTTCACCGACGAGTTGAACGTCGCGCGCACCTCGACGAGGGTCGCCTCCGGGCCGCGCGGCCGCACCAGGAAGTTGTACACCGACGACGAGTTCGCCTCCGGCTCGGCCGTGTACGCGCCTGCCACGCTCTTTATCTTCCCGCAATCGGCGTCATGCAGCGTGAAGCGCGGCCCCGCCGCTTCGATGATTCCGTTGGTCATGTCCTGCGCCTGCACGTGGAACGAATTCTCGGCGACCACCGCGTTCACGGCGTCCCACGCGAGATCGTACGGCAGCGGAATCACCACTTGTTGCTGTTCGTCAGGCGGCGGCTGCGTAGTAGGCGGATAAAGGCATCCAGCGGCACTCAACGCGGCAACCAGGCCTAAAGTCGGAACTCTCACCCTGAACATTGCTCCAGCATGATAACAGAAGCCGACCATTATGAGTCCAAGTTGTTTTACTCTCGCTCGGGACGCGCGATCGCTTTTACCCATTCCCCCTTCGGCGAATCTTTATGATAATCTCGAAACCGCTCGGGACTCGCCCGCCAAGGCCGTCCCGCGGAAGGTACTTGCCATGTCTGGTCATTCGAAATGGAGTTCGATCAAGCATAAGAAGGCGATCACCGATTCCAAGCGCGGGCGCGTCTTTACCAAGATGATCAAGGAAATCACGATTGCGGCGCGGCTCGGCGGCGGCGACATCAATTCCAATCCGCGCCTCCGCACGGCGGTGACGGTCGCCAAGAAGCAATCGATGCCCAATGACAACATCGATCGCGCGATCAAGAAGGGTACCGGCGAAATCGCCGGCGCGTCGCTCGAGGAAATCACTTACGAAGGCTACGGCCCCGGCGGCGTCGCGATAATGGTCGACGTGCTGTCAGACAATCGCAATCGCACCGTCGCCGAACTGCGCTTCGTCTTCTCCCGGCACGGCGGAAATCTCGGCGAAGTCGGATGCGTCGGCTGGATGTTCAAAAAGCGCGGCGTGATTGGCATTGAAAAATCCGCCATCGACGAGGACAAGCTGCTCGAACTCGCGCTCGACGCCGGCGCGGACGACGTCACCAGCGACGGCGATACGTTCCAGGTGCTCACTTCACCCGACAAATTGAACGCGGTGCGCGACGCGCTGGAAAAAGCCGGCATCGCGATCGCGCATTCGGAACAAGCGCGGATTCCCGAAAATACGGTCGCGGTTTCCGGCCATGCGGCCGCGCAGGTGCTCAAGCTGATGGAAGAACTCGAAGATCACGACGACGTGCAGAACGTCGCCGCCAACTTCGACATCAGCGACGAAGAGATGGCGCAGTTCTCGGCGGCCTAGCGCCGCGCGGGGGCTGCCGCGGAGGTGGGGTATGCGGATACTCGGGGTGGATCCCGGGAGTGCGGTATGCGGTTACGGCGTCGTCGAGGGCCCGGACGGAGGCCAGCGCTACGTGACCGCGGGCACGATACGATGCGCCTCGCTCGCGCCGGGACCGATGCGGCTGCGCCGCATCCACGAAAATATTCTCGCCATCATCGACGAGTTCTCTCCCGGCGCGCTCAGCCTCGAACGCCACTTCGTCGCCGCCAACGTGCAGAGCGCATTTCGCCTCGGCGAGGCGCGCGCGATGGCTATGCTAGCGGCGGCCGAGCGCGGCTTGGCGATGTTCGAATATCCGCCCAACGAAGTTAAGCTCTGCGTGGCCGGCCACGGACACGCCGACAAGGCGCAGGTGAAATACATGGTGCGCAAGACGCTGAAACTCGACCCGGCGCTCGAGCTCGCCGACGACGCGGCAGACGCGCTAGCGATTGCGCTCTGCCACCTCGGCCGCGGCCGCATCCCCAACCTCGTCGAGGCGATCGAGCGCATTCGTCCGCCCGCGACGCGCCGAAGCAAGCCTCGGATGGTGCCGCAATGATCGCGACGCTGTCAGGCGCGCTGGTCGTTCGCGACGCAGGCCGCATCGTCGTCGAGACGGGCGGCATCGGCTACGAAGTGCTGATCCCGCTGAGCACCTACTACCGATTGCCGCAGCTCGGCGACCGCGTCGCGCTCGAAATCCGGCAAGTCGTGCGCGAGGATGCGCTGACGCTCTACGGGTTCTCGAGCGCCACCGAGAGGCGCGCCTTCGACCTGCTGATGAGCGTGCAGCATGTCGGTCCGAAACTCGCGCTCGCAATCCTCTCGGTCCTCGCGCCCGAAGAACTGGTCGCCGCAATCGGCAAGGGCGACGTCGAGCGAATCGATGCGGTACCCGGCGTCGGTCCCAAGGTCGCGGAGCGGGTTGTACGCGAACTGCGTGACAAAGTCATCGATCTCAGGATGGCTGCGCCGTCAACCAGCGCTGCCAACGGCAATCTGCGCCCGGCACCCGACGGCAACGGACGACCGGCCGGCCCCGCGGACGAGGCAGTTTCCGCGCTCGTGAATCTTGGCATGAAACCCGTTGAGGCGAAGCGCACAGTTGACGCGGTCATCGCCGCCGACGCCGGCGCCGCGCAGAATCCAGAAGTCATAATTCGCAAATCCTTGGCGGTGCTGCTTGGCGAAAAGTAAGTCCAGCGAAAACGCCGGCGCCGCCGCGCCCGCTGCCGAAGCGCGAATCGCGTCGCGCGTCGGCCGTGAGGACGATCGCCGCCTCGATCTCGCCTTGCGCCCGCGCGCGCTGGCCGAATTCATCGGACAGGAGCGCACCAAGAAAATTCTCGGCATGTCGATAACCGCCGCCCGCGGCCGCGCCGAGGTGCTCGATCACGTGCTGTTCGCTGGCCCTCCCGGCCTCGGCAAGACCTCGCTCGCGCACATCATCGCACGCGAGCTCGGCGTCAACGTCCACGTCACCTCCGGTCCCGCTATCGAGCGCGCCGCCGACCTCGCCGCAATCGTCAACAACCTTGAAGCACACGACGTGCTCTTCATCGACGAGATTCATCGCTTGCAGCGCCCCATCGAGGAGCGGCTCTACTCCGCGATGGAAGACTTCGAGTTTCATATTGTAGTGGGCGAGGGGATGGGCGCGCGCACGATGAAGCTGTCGGTCAATCCGTTCACGCTAGTCGGCGCGACCACGCGGTCGGGCCTGCTCAGCTCACCGCTGCGCGATCGTTTCGGCCAGCATTTCCATCTCGACTTTTACGATCACAACGAACTGGGCGAGATCGTCCGCCGCTCAGCCGATTTGCTTAAGGTGGCAATCAATGAGGAAGGAGCCACTGAAATAGCGTCGCGCTCGCGCGGAACGCCGCGAATCGCCAACCGCCTGCTGCGGCGCGTCCGCGACTTCGCGCAAGTCAACGAAGCGCCGGTCGTCACGCGCGAAATCGCGCTCGGCGCTCTCGAGCTGCTCGAAATCGACACGGCAGGCTTCGACAAGATGGACCGCGCGATTCTCGGCGCGATAATCGACAAGTTCGACGGCGGCCCGGTAGGTGTAGAAAGCCTTGCCGCCGCAGTCGGCGAGGAATCGGACACCATCGAGGAAGTTTACGAACCCTACCTGCTGCAGGAAGGCTTCCTGGCGCGCACGTCGCGCGGCCGCGTCGCCACGCAGCGCGCCTACACGCATCTCGGCCGCATCCGGCACGGCACTTTGCTGTAGCGATTATGGCGAAGATTTACGTTTTGCAGCATCACCCGGTCGAGAATCTCGGCACCATCGCCGACGCGCTCGAAGGTGCCGCGCTCGCATGGCAATACGTGCGCGTCGCCGACGGCCAACCTGTGCCCGCAAACATGAAGGGCGCCGGCGGTCTGATCGTGATGGGCGGCCCGATGGGCGTCTATCAAACCGACCGCTATCCGTGGCTGCGCGACGAGATGCGCCTGATCGAAGACGCGATGAAACTGAATCTGCCAGTGCTAGGCGTATGCCTCGGCGCGCAGATCCTCGCAGCCGCACTAGGAGCGAAGGTCGATCGCAATCCCAACGGCAAGGAAATCGGATGGCATCCGATCCGGCTGCACGATTCGGCTAAGGATGATCGCCTGATGCGCGGACTGCCCGCGACGATGACGCCGTTTCACTGGCACGGCGACATATTCGATTTGCCGCCCGGCGCGATCTCGCTGGCGTCGTCAGAAAAAACTCCATGCCAGGCATTTCGTATGGGTGACCAAGCCTACGGCTTCCAGTTTCATTTCGAGGTGACGCGTGAGGGTGTTGCAGCAATGGCCGAGGCGTTCGCGAAAGAACTAGTCCGCGAGAATATTCCGGCCGATCGAATGATTACTCAAGCCGCCGAGTTAACGCCGCCGCTGGAGAACATTTCCGAAAAAGTATTCTCGCGTTGGGCCTCTCCAATCCAGGGCATCTGACGCGCACTGCCGGACGCGCCGAGAGACCGCCTCACCCCACCGAGTCCGCGTTTTCGGTAGCAACATTTCCCGTGGTAGTTAAACTCACGGCCAGCGTGCTCCGCAGTGCGTGGGTTCAGGCTCGGAAGGCTTTAAACCTTCAGTGCGTGGATCCACCACCCGGAAGGACTTGGACCTTCGGGCTCCGGTGCACGCTGGGCGGTTTCACCCCTCGTCCGCATCTATTTTCCTCACTCAGCCGCAGGGGCTGGACCCTCGCTTCCATCTCCAGCAGCAGCCGCTTGCGCTCCAACCCCCAACGATAGCCGCCAAGATGCCCCGATGCGCGGATTGCTCGATGACACGGAATAATAATCGACACTGGATTTGCGCCATTGGCTGTGCCGACGGCGCGGATGGCGCGCGGCCGGCCGATGCGCCGCGCGATTTCGGAATACGAGCGCGTCTCGCCCGCCGGGATCGCGAGAAGTTGCTCCCACACCGCAAACTGAAACGGAGTTCCGCGTATATCCATCGGCGGGGTGGGCATCTTCGAGCTGCCCGCAATGTAGTCGGCGAGCGCATCGGCCCATTGGCCGATGCGCGAATCTTCGTGTCGATTCGGGTTGGCGACCCGAATCGTCGCGCGCGGATAGTCGCCGCGCAGCTCGGCGACCAGCGCGGGATCTGCTTCGCCCATCGCGGCGAAGCAGATCCCGCGCTGCGTGCCTGCCACCAGCAGGCGGCCGAGCGCCGAATCTACTATCGAATACACGATTTCCGCGCCGTCGCCGCACGGCCCATAAGACGAATTCTGTGAACTGTTATTTTGGGTTCGCATCCGACATCCTCGGAACCATACAACCCCGCGAATCGGTTAATGTGATATGAAACCAAACATCAGGGCGCTGGCAATCTTTAGTTCGATTGCCGCCGTGCTGATTTTCACTGTTGTGCTCGCGGCCGAAGTTACCGGCCCGCCAGCCACTGACTTGAAGCTGGCGCCTGATCTTTCCTTTTCGGACGACTCGAGTGACAATTTTCCGATCGAGGGGAAAAATCTCTCCGACGGTTCGATCGCCAACGACCAAGCCACTGTCATCTTCTTCGGCACTGCGAACTGCTGGAACACCGCGCGCGAGGCCGAACGCCTGGTGCGGCTCTATCCGCAGTACAAGGACAAGATTCGTTTCGTCGTCGTCGATCTGCGAAGTCCGTCGCGGGCACAGCGCCCTTTGATCGTACGCTAACTATCACGGTTACATTCCGACAATCGCGGTGATCGATTCCGCGGGCAACGTGCTCTACGATCGCGCGGGCGAGACCGCCAGCGAGCGGGGCGACACGAGCAATCTGCAGAAGCTGCTCGATTCCGCGCGCTAGGGAAGATCCGGGATTCTTCGCTTCGCTCTAGAATGACACAGAGACAGAACCTGAGAGCGAAAGGTTGTCCTCGACATTTCGCGCCTATCAGTGGGTGCAGGGGTTATCCCGGCCCAAGGATGTGTGAAACCCACGGCGGTTTCACATACGATGACGGTCTTCGATTCTAGCCCTTCGGCAGTTTGAGCACGCGCTCGCCGATGATGTTGTGCTGAATCTCGCTCGAGCCCGCCGCGATTGTCAGCCCGCGCGCCGCAAGCGTCCGATGCATCCAGCGGCCGCCTTCGACCGCGCCGAGACTGCCGCCTTCGACGTTGGCAAACCCGCCCAACATCTCGTCGGCAAACATCGCGACTCGCAGGTTCAGCTCGGTGGCGAACAGTTTGCCGAACGAACTCTCCGCGCCGGGCACCTTGCCCTTGAGCTGCGCTGATAGCGAGCGGTAGCGCGACAGCCGCAGGCATCGTGCCTCGACTGCGAACTGCGCGAGCTTCTGCCGCACGTACGGATGTTCCCACGCGGGCCCGCCCTGGAAATCCACTTTCTTCGCGAGGTCGAGCAGCTCGCCAATCGTGCGTTCCACCGGATGCCGCGTGCCGCCGGAAACGCGCTCATACATGAGCGTCGCGATCGACACCTGCCATCCCGCATTCAGCTCGCCGACCAGGTTTTCCTTCGGCACCCGGACGTTGTCGTAGAAGACCTCGTTGAATCCGGCGTCGCCGGTGATCTGAACGAGCGGCCGCACCGTGATTCCGGGGCTGTGCATATCGACGAGCAGGTACGAAATCCCCTTGTGCTTGGGGGCTGAGGGGTCGGTACGCACCAGCAGCACCTGCCAGTCCGCGCGATGCGCCAAACTCGTCCACACTTTCTGCCCGTTGATTACGAAGGTGTCGCCGTCGAGCACCGCGCGCGTTTGCAGGCCAGCCAGGTCGGAGCCGGCGCCCGGTTCGGAATAACCCTGGCACCAGATTTCCTCGCCGGTGAGCATCTTGAGCAGGTAGCGCTTTTTCTGCTGCTCGGTGCCGAGGTGCATGATGGTCGGGCCGATTCGATCGATCGCGAGCTGATTTGCGCCGTAGAGCGGCAGGCCGAGGCGCAGTACTTCGTCCTGGTAGATTGCCTGCTCGATCATGCTTGCGCCGCCGCCCCCCCATTCCTTGGGCCAGTGGAGCGCGACGTAGCCCGCCTTGTAAAGCCGGCGATGGTAATCGAGCAGTTGAGCCCAGCGGCCGTCGTCGCGCACGTCGAGCAGGCTGGCGGTCGAGCCGCCGAGACCTTCGCCCTTGCGCCCGAAGGCTTCGGCGGAGTTCTTTTCGAGCCATCCCGCAATTTCGGCGCGAAATTTTTCCTGTTCCGGCGTGTAGGTAAAATCCATCGGCTGCTCCGCGCGGCGCGTCGTCAGATCTGCGGTCTCGTTGATAGTCGAACTGTTATGCTAAATATCAGACGATGCCTAAACGTGAAACCGCGAAGTTCGAAAAGATCAGTCGCGTGCGTCTGCGCTCCTGGAGAGAGTATTTCGCCAGCGCTCCGAGGCTGCCCGCCGACTTTCCCAAGCGGCTCCGCGACCGACGCGCCGAAAGAGTCAAACAACTCTGACTGCCGCGCCGATCGTCGATACTGGCATCACGAATCCTTTGCTATATGATACCCGCATACTCTGAGTGCTGCGGGACGCCGTGAAACGCGCGTTGCGTCTGCGCTCTATCACTCAAACACGAGGCGAACTGCGACACCGATGGCATACGAGCACATCAAGGTTCCCAGCAACGGCGAGAAGATTACTCTTGGCGCCAATCACACACTGAAAGTTCCCGACCGCCCGATCATTCCGTTCATCGAAGGCGACGGCACCGGCCCCGACATCTGGCGCGCGTCGCAGTACGTCTTCGACAACGCGGTCAAGAAAATTTACGGCGGCAAGCGGCAAATCGCGTGGATGGAAGTATTCGCGGGTGACAAGTCGTTCAAGAATTGGAAGACGTGGCTGCCCGACGAGACCGTCGAGGCGTTTCGTGAATTCCTGGTGGGCATAAAGGGGCCACTGACGACGCCGATCGGCGGCGGAATCAGCTCGCTCAACGTCGCATTGCGCCAGATGCTCGACCTCTACGTATGCCTGCGGCCCGTGCGCTACTTCGCCGGCGTGCCGAGCCCGGTCAAGCACCCGGAGAAGCTCGACGTCGTAATCTTCCGCGAGAACACCGAAGACATCTACGCGGGAATCGAATGGCCCGCGGAATCGCCCGAGGCGAAGAAGCTCATCAAATTTTTGCAGGACGAAATGGGCGTCAAGAAAATCCGCTTCCCCAACACGTCGGGAATCGGCATCAAGCCCATTTCGCGCGAGGGCTCCGAGCGCCTGATTCGCGCCGCGCTCGACTACGCGATTAGCCACAAGCGCAAGAGTGTGACCTTCGTCCATAAGGGCAACATTATGAAGTACACGGAGGGCGCGTTCCGCGATTGGGGCTACGAACTCGTCCGCCGCGAATACAAGGGCAGGGCGGTAGGATGGGACGATTGCAACGGCAAGCCGCCCGCCGGCCAAATGCTGGTCAAGGATGCGATCGCCGACATCACACTCCAGCAGGTGCTGACGCGCCCCGATGAATTCGACGTCGTCGCCACAATGAACTTGAACGGCGACTTTCTGTCCGACGCGCTGGCGGCGCAGGTCGGCGGCATCGGAATCGCTCCTGGAGCCAATATTAACTACCTCACCGGTCACGCGATCTTCGAGGCGACCCATGGCACCGCGCCCAAGTACGCCAATCAGGACAAGGTGAATCCGGGCTCGGTTATCCTGTCAGGCGTGCTGATGTTCGAGCACATGGGATGGCAGGAAGTTGCCGACGGAATCATACGCGGCCTCGAGAAGACCATCGGCAAGAAAGAGGTGACCTACGACTTTGAGCGCCTGATGACCGGCGCGAAACTGCTGAAGTGCTCGGAGTTCGGGAAGGCGATTGTCGACAACATGTGATCTCCGATTTCTCTTTTATCCGGTCCCACTTCTCGCGCGGGAGGGGGTCAGGGGTTAGGTTGCTGGATTATCTGATCCGCCGCCCATATTCCCGTCTCGATTGCCGACTCAAAATGCAGCAGTCCCATGTAGTCGCCGGCCAGTAGCACGCGTCGCGACGGCGGTCGCGACTTCCTGTATTCCGCGAGGTCGCGGCTGCGTCCGACCGGTGATTTGGGCAGCGCATGGGGCCATCGCACGACTTGCGCGAAGCGTTTGGTCGCCGTGGCGCCCGGAAAAAATCGCTCGATATCCGGCAGCACTTTCGCGACAATCTCATCATCCGACAGATCCATCATTGCGCCTGCCGCTTCGGACTTGACGAACAGGTTCAGCATCTCGCCGTCCGGCACGCGTGCAATGTCCTTGGCCGATTCGAGCGTGGCCGAGGCGACGAGCTGGCGGTCGGGGCGCGGGATCATGAAGCCCCACACGTTTTTCAGCGCGGGTTCATTTCGCCAATGGCGGCTGGTGGCGAGACCAATTTTGACCGTGGGTGCGTACTCGGTCGCCATCAGCCTGCGTTCGATCTCGTCGCCGCCGCGATAGAGCCGCGACGCGATCGGGGCGGTCGCCGCAAGCACGACATGGTCGGCGCGCAATTGCTCGCCCGATAGCTGCACGACGGCGCCGTCGTCGCGGACCTCGACAGCTTGCACCGGCGACTCCAGCTTGACGGTTACCTTCGACGCGAGCGTTTCCGGCAACGAGCCCATCCCGCGGCTGAGCGTCATCTCCTTGCTGCGGCCATTGTCAGTGAGCGCGAGCGTCGCAAGCGTAGCCGCGCGCGAGGTTTCCTCCATCGTCTGCAGCAACCCGCCCGCGACCAGCGGTTCGACCAGGTAGTCGGTGGCATGGCCGAGGCGCGGCGCACACCATCGCGCCGTGTCCTCGTCGTCGTACTCCGCCCACGCCGCGTAGTTGTCGACCGGCGGCCACTTCAGCTTCGTCGTATGCCAGATGAAACGCGCGAGGTCGGGCAGGCTGACCAGTCCCGTCGTGAGCACGTAAATCGGGAACATCGCGCCCGACGGCATGCGCCGCGGCCGTCCGTTCTTGACGATCGCCATCCACGGGCTGGTCGGCCTCAGTTCCGCTTCGAGCCCCAACTCCTTCACCAGGCCGAGCGCGTTGCGATAGGTGCTCGTGATTAGCTGCGCGCCCCGCTCGATCAGGTAACCGTCGCGCGAATCGGTGACGAGTCTGCCGCCGACATGGTCGCTCGATTCGAGCACCGTCACGTCAACTCCCGCCTGTCGTAGCCGATACGCCGCCGCCAGCCCGGCCATACCTGCGCCGACCACGATAACCTTCTGGTTTGCCATCGGAGTGATGCCGCGAACCTAGCAGACAGCGGTCGTCGGTGGCTACGTCTTGACAAATGCGTAACCGTTAGGTTACATATTCTCAGGATGCCGATAGACGCGACCATTGGGGCACTCGCCGATTCCACTCGCAGGGAATTGCTGCGGCGCCTTGCGTACAAGCCGTGCCGGGCAGGAGAGCTTGCGCTAGGCTTCGCGATCAGTCGGCCGGCGATCTGCAAGCACACGCGGATGCTGGGGCGGGCCGGTCTTATCCGCGCGAAGAAAGTAGGGCGCGAGCGAATCTACGAGCTTGCGCCGCGCGGACAACTCGCGGTTCAGGAATTGATCAGGAAATTGGAAGAAGTAGGCGCGTTCTGGGATACCACCCTGAACGCGTTCAAACACTACGTGGAGGAAAAGCGATGACGATTCGAAAAGCGATTCGAGTGGAGCGCTCGCCGGAAGTCGTGTTCCGGGTCTTCACCCAGGAAATCGGTAAATGGTGGCCGCTAAAAGAGGGGTTTTCGTTCGGCGGCGAAAAGGCCAAGGACATTTTTATTGAAGGCCGTGTCGGCGGCAGGTTCTTCGAGCGATTTACCGACGGCACTGAATTCGAAGTTGGGCGCATCACCGCTTTTCGGCCGCCGCATGTCGTCGCGTTCACGTGGAAGGCTCCCGAGTGGGAAGCGCAGACGGAAGTCGAAGTTAAATTCGCGCCTGACGGTACCGGCACGCGCGTCGAAGTCGAGCATCGCGGATGGGAAGCGGGGCCGATCATGCAGAAGCAGGGCCAGGGCTACAGCGACGGCTGGGGCATTATATTGGAGCGATTCACCGCTATAGCGGCGGCCGCGGCCTGACAAGCGAAAACGCACAACTCATATAGGAGAGATGACTATGAAACTGCACGTAGCGCCACCGTCGCCGCGCGCGATCAAAGTCGTCGCGCTCAAGAACAATCTCGGGCTTGACTGCGAGATTCGCGTGCTCGATTTCGCAAGAGGCGATCACACCACGCCGGAGTATGCCGCCCTCAATCCCAACAAGCTGATGCCTGTGCTCGAGGACGAGGGCTTCGTGCTGTGGGAGTCGAACGCAATCCTCCAGTACCTGGCCGCAAAGGAACCGGAGTGCGGCTTGTGGCCGTCAGATGCGAAGCGCCAGGCTGACGTGCTCCGCTGGATGTCGTGGGAGATCGCGCATTGGGCGCCGAACGGATGCAGCATCTTGATCAAGGAAAATCTTCTCAAGCGAATCTTCGGCGGTGGCGAGCCTGATCCGGCCGAAATCGCGCGCGGTCAGAATGAGTTCCATCGATTCGGCGGAGTGCTCGACGGATACCTCAAAGGCCGGAAATGGCTGACCGGCAACGATCTCACTATTGCCGACTATTCCGTCGGCGCGTGGATGGCGGTGTCGCAGGTTGCGCAATACCCGGTCGCGAAGTACACGGAAATCAACCGATGGTACAGCGCGCTATCATCGCAGCCGGGATGGAAAGAAGCGGTCGTCCCGCCACCGCTGTGAGCTGAAGTCTTATGATGGAGGTTACGCCATGAAAGCGTGGATTTGGTTGAGAGTCGGCGCAGTCCTACAGGCCATCGGCACCGTCCTTCATACTATAGCCAGCTGGGACCCGCCGAGCCGCCGCCCAGGCGGAGAAGCCGTGTTCGGCCCGATGCAGACGTTTCACTTCCAGATCATGGGAGCGAGCCGCAGCCACTGGGACTTCTATCGAGGCTACGAGTTATCGATAACTGTAACCTTCGCAGTCTTCGCTGTGCTGATCTGGCAGCTAAGCAATCTGAGTAGGACAGATCCTCGGCAAGCAGTACCCCTTATCGTAACTATCCTGGTAGCAGAGATCTTATTGAGCGCAGTCGGCTGGGAATACTTCTTCGCTGGTCCTGGTGGGATGTCGATATTGATTGGCGCTTGCCTGGCCACCTCGCTATTTGGGCTCAGAAGAAACGATCAGCCGATGCTTGCGACAAGCCGAGCGGCGAAGGCGAGCTGATAAGTAAGCGCTAGAACGGCTTGTCGCCGTTGATCGTTATACGCTCCATCCGGCGATCAGCGGTGCGGTTGTCCGCGACTACTCGATGCTGCGTGCAGCGGTTGTCCCACATCGCAACTGAGTTAGGACGCCATCGGAAGCGGCAACTGAAATCCGGCGTCTCGATATGCCTGTAAAGGAAGCCTAGCAGCGCTGCGCTCTCGGCAGGCTTCATTCCCTTGATCGAAGCGGTGAAGGTCGTGTTGACGAACAATCCCTTGCGGCCGCTCTCGGGATGAGTACGAATCACAGGATGCTCCGCCGATAGCACTTGCGGCGAAGGCGTACCGCCGAGGTGGTCGGTCTTGTAGCCGGTGCGTGAGAAGGTCCGCGCGGTATCGTGAATCGCGACCAGGTCCGAGAGCATCCGCTGCATCTTGTCGGATAACGCGTCGTAGGCCGCGTACATGCTGGCCCACATCGTGTCACCGCCAAACTCCGGCGCTATCACGCACTTCAACACCGAGCCTAAAGGCGGCTCGTCCGCAAAAGTTACGTCGCTGTGCCAGGCTTCCGCGAGGTACGGATGATTCTCGTCACTTTGCAACACGACGAACTCCGGATGCCCTTGGTCCTTGAGCGGCTGCAGGTAAGGATGAATGTGGAGCGTGCCGAAGCGGCGCCCGAACGCCTTGTGCTGGTCGCGCGTAATCTCCTGGTCGCGAAAAAACAGCACCTGATGCTCGACGAACGCAGCCCGCACCTCGTTGAACACGTCATCACCGAGTTCCCCGAGATGTACCCCGCCAACCTCGGCGCCCAAGGCCCCGGCGATCGGACTCACCGAAATATGCTTCCAGGTCTTCATCGCGTTCTCTCCCCGGCCAACATACAAGACATTATCCGACCGCACCACCTCGGTTTTCCCCGATCCGGCGTAATCACTCGATCATTGGCTACCAACCTTCCAGAGCTTACACTCTGAGGCAGGGAAAACAGGCCATGCTGGCTCGAATCTCTGCTGTGAAAATCGCCGCGATGCTCGCGGCGGCGCTTGCTGTTTTGTTGCCTGCCTTCGTTCAGGATATGAAGGGGATGGACATGAGCGGACATGATATGTCGGAGATGTCCGGTGGCGAGGCGTCCGACTCCTCGAACATGAAAGAGGGCGAGATGGAGTCGATGTTGGACGACGAGGCGATGGATCACGACGTGCACATAGGCGGCAACATGAAAAATATGTCGTTGCACATGGCGTACACGGACCTGCGGCCCGGCAACGATGCCGACAAAGCGCGCGCAGCCGTCCTGGTGACCGATCTTCAGCATGCGCTCGCGAAGTACAAGGACTATCACGTCGCCGAAGCCTACGGCTTCAAGCCGTTTCATCCTGAGTTCAAGCAACAGAAGGTCGTACACTTCACCAAGAACTGGTACGGCCTCAAAGCCGCCTTCACCTTCAATCCGACCGAGCCGACGTCGCTGCTGTACCAGCGCACGCCGGACGGTGGTTACAAGCTGATCGGCGCGATGTACACCGACCACAAGGGCGCCAGCATCGATCAGCTCAATGAGCGCGTGCCGCTGAGCGTCGCGCGATGGCATCGGCATATCAATCTGTGCGTCCCGGCGCGCGGCACCGACATGAAGACCGCGGATTGGACGAAGTTCGGTCCTAACGGCTCGATCGCGACCAAGGAAGCCTGCGACGCCGCTGGCGGCCGCTTCTTCCCGCAAATGTTCGGCTGGATGGTTCACGTCTATCCGTGGGAGACCAACCCGCAACTCGTGTGGGCGCACTAGCAAGTAGTGACGCCGGCCGTCGAATTGCTCGAAGTCCGAAAATCGTACGGCGGCTATGTGGCCGTTGACGGGCTCTCGTTCTCGATTCTGCCGGCGCACATCTTCGGCCTGCTCGGACCCAACGGCGCTGGCAAGACCAGCACCATCCGCATGATGATCGGCATCACTTCCCCGGACTCGGGCAGCGTGCAGCTCTTCGGCGAGCCGCTGCGCCGGCGCGCGCTCCGGCGGGTCGGCTATCTGCCGGAGGAACGCGGCTTGTACCGCCGGATGACCGTGGGCGCCAACCTGGTTTTTCTCGGACAGCTTGCGGGGCTGTCGGTCGCCACGTCGAAGCAACGAATCGATGCGTGGACGAAACGGCTCGATATCGAGGACTGGGTCGATCGTCGCGTCGAGGAATTGTCGAAGGGGATGCAGCAGAAGATCCAGTTCATCGCGGCGCTGTTGCACGATCCCGATCTGATCGTGATGGACGAGCCGTTCGCCGGTCTCGATCCCGTTAACACGATGCAGCTCAAGGACGTGCTCGTCGGCCTGCGTGCAGCGGGAAAGTCGATCCTCTTCTCGACGCATCGGATGGACCAGGTGGAGAAGCTGTGCGATTCGATCTGCCTGATCAATCGCGGCAAGGCGGTGCTGCAAGGGAGTCTCAGCGAAGTCAAAAACAGCAACGGCCGCCGCTTCGTGCAAATCGACTATGAGGGCGACGGCGGATGCCTGGCCGGCAATCCGCTCATCGATTCGCTGAATGACTACGGCAATCACGCCGAACTGCGCCTCAAGCCCGGCGCCGACTCGCAGGAACTGCTGCAGAGCGCGATGCGCCAGTTGCGCGTGCTCCGCTTCCAGGTCATGGACCCGTCGCTCGAACAGATCTTCATCGAACGAATCGCCGGCAAAGATGACTGACTTCTCGATCAGGAAAGTCTGGATCATCGCAAAGCGGGAATACCTCGAGCGGGTCAGGACGCGCTCGTTCCTGCTCTCGACCTTCGTGACTCCGGTGTTGATGGGGACGTTTCTGATCCTGCCCACGCTGATCAGCACCTCAACGGCCCGCGGCATTCTGCAAGACAGCGAACGTCCGGCGCGGGTCGTAATCGCATCCGACAATCGCGCGTTGGCGGAATTGGCCAGCGGCGAATTGACGCGCCAGCACGGCACGCGCTACCAACCTTCGGTTGTTTCGCCTGCGTCGCCGGCGGAGCGCGAGCAACTCGACAAGAAACTCGATGACAGCGATATAGAAGGTTACGTGTGGCTCGACGCCTCCGCGATCGCTTCGCGCCACGTCGTCTTTACGACGCGCCGCATGGGCGATTTCATTCTTCAGGGACGTCTTGGTGACGCGCTGTCGTACGCATTCGCCGAGCAGCAGATGGTTAAGCAGGGCAGCAGCGCCATAGACGTGGCCGCGACGTTGCAGCGCGTGGATCTCAAGGCGGTTCGCGCGGGCAGTACCTCGGCGACCTACAACGAGATCCGCGGCGCCGTGGTCGTGTTCATCCTGATGTTCGTGATGCTGTTTTCGCTGTTGTCGTACGGTGTGATGGTGATGCGCTCGGTCATGGAAGAGAAGAGCTCGCGTATTACCGAGGTGCTGATGTGCGCGGCGAGTGCGCCGGAACTGATGTCCGGCAAGATTCTCGGCACCGGCAGCGTCGGCCTGACGCAGATCGGTGTCTGGCTCGGGATGGCGGGATTCGGGGCGTCGCGCAGCCTATACCTGCGCACGGCCATGACGGCGCTCGACGTGGGTCCGTCGCTGATCGTGTATTTCGTCGTCTTCTACATGCTCGGCTATCTGCTCTACAGCGCGATCTTTGCCGGCGTCGGCGCGATCTTCAATTCGATCGACGAGGCGCAGCAGTGGAACTTCGTGGTCATCCTGCCGCTGATCGCAGCGTCGGCGATGATTCTGCCGGTGGCGACAGACTCGGATTCCCTGCTCTCGGTGTCGGCTTCGCTGTTTCCGTTCTGCTCGCCGATCCTGATGTTCGAGCGGCTCGCCGTTCACGACCCGCCGCGATGGCAAGTCGCGCTGTCGTTGCTTTTGCTGGTCGCGGCGATCGGCGCGACGATGTTCGTCAGCGCGCGAATCTATCGGACGGGAATCCTGATGTACGGCAAGCGCCCGACGATTCGTGAGCTCTCGCGATGGCTTCTACACGCTTGAGGGTGGCAAATAGCCCCGTCTGATTGCTTCACAATCCCGGTAAACGTTGCTATCTATCGCACGTTTGGGTGCGGATTTCGCGACAGAGATCGGGCGCTTTCAACGCCGACTCACTTAAGTATTGCTCATTAGCAAAAACGCGAATATAAGCTATTCTTCAGGTAGAGAGCGACTGGAGGCAGGAGCAAAGCGTGGCGCGGAAGAAAATTGCGTTCATCGGTGCAGGTAATGTCGGCGCGACGTGTGCCCATCTATGCTTCCTGCGCGGACTCGGCGACATCGTGCTCTACGACATTATCGACGGACTGCCGCAGGGCAAGGCGCTCGACATGCTCGAGTCGGCGCCGGTGCTCGGCATCGACGTGAACGTCACTGGCACCACCGACATCAAGCAGATCGAGGCCGCCGATTGCTGCGTCGTGACCTCGGGCTCGCCGCGCAAACCCGGAATGTCGCGGGACGACCTGCTCAAGATAAACGCCAAGGTGATGAGCGACGTCGGCAGCGCGATCAAGAAACACGCGCCGGGCGCCTTCGTGATCGCGGTGACGAATCCGCTCGACGCGATGGTTACGCAGCTCAAGCGTGTCACCGGTTTCGCGAAAGGACGTATCGTCGGGCAGGCGGGCGTGCTCGACTCGGCGCGTTACCGCACGTTCCTGGCGTCGGAGCTCGGCGTCTCGACCGAGAGCGTTTCCGCGGTGGTGCTGGGCGGGCATGGCGACGACATGGTGCCGATCCGCAGCTACACCACCGTCGGCGGTCAGCCGATCGAACGGCTGATCGCCGCGAAGCGGCTCGAGGAAATCGAGAAGCGCACGCGCACTGGTGGCGGCGAAATCGTCGAGCTGATGAAGACTTCGTCGTACTACGCGGCGGGCACTGCGGTTTACAAAATGGTCGAGGCGTTCATGCTCGATCGCAAGCAGGTGCTGCCATGCGCCGCGTACCTTGACGGCGAATACGGCGTGAAGGGGTTGTTTGCGGGAGTGCCGGTCGTGATCGGCGCGGGCGGCGTCGAGCGCGTCGTGGAAATCCAGCTCACCGCTGCCGAAAAGATCGCTTTCGACAGTTCGGTGGGCCACGTCCGCGAATTGGTCGAGGCGATGGACAAAGTAATCGCGGCCGGCTAACGGCGCTCGCGATACAGGAAGGCTTATGGCTGAAGCAGAAGCAGTTGCGGCGCCTGCGGTCGCGGCCGGGATGACGGCGGACGAGCGGCACTGGCTGCTGCGCAGATTGCACTCGCTGTCGGGGATCATTCCGATCGGCGGATTTTTATTTTTCCACCTGTTCGAAAATGCGTTTGTGCTGAAGGGCGGCGGAACTTGGTGGAAGGAGACCGAGTTCACCCGCAACATTCCGTTTCAGATTGCGGTGGAAGCGCTGGTGCTGTGGATTCCGATTCTGTACCACGCAATTTACGGAATCGTCATCACCGCCACCGCGCAGCCCAACGACTACCCGTACGAGCGCAACTACCAGTACACCTTGCAGCGCATCACCGGGATTCTCGCGTTCCTGTTCATCGGCTTTCACGTTTTCTCGACGCGCGCGTACTTCTACGCCACTGGAGTCGAGACGGATTACATGCGGATGCATAACTTCATGATGAATCCGCTGATTCTCACCACCTACATGGTCGGCACGATTGCGTGCGTCTATCACCTGACCAACGGGATTTTCACATTCACGATCACCTGGGGGATTGCGGTTGGCCCCAGGGCGCAGACGCTCGTGAACCGCGCGTGCGTCGCGCTGTTTGTCGTGCTGACGATTGTCAGCGTCTCGATTCTGATCGCATTTCGCGCACCCGCCTGAGGAGAACAACCAATGCCAGGGCATCACATAATTGTAGGCGGCGGGCTGGCTGGTTTGACCGCGGCGATGAAGCTCGCGGAGCAGAGCGAGCAAGTCGACCTGTTCTCGATCGTACCGGTCAAGCGATCGCATTCGGTGTGCGCGCAAGGCGGAATCAACGGCGCGGTCAATACGAAAGGCGAGGGCGACTCGCCGATGATTCATTTTGACGACACGATTTACGGCGGCGACTTTCTCGCGCATCAGCCGCCGGTCAAGGCGATGTGCGATGCGGCGCCGGCGATCATCTACCTGTTCGATCGGATGGGCGTGATGTTCAATCGCACGCCCGAAGGTTTGCTCGACTTCCGCCGCTTCGGCGGCACCAAGCATCATCGGACCGCATTTGCCGGCGCCACTACCGGCCAGCAGCTCCTGTACGCATTGGACGAGCAGGTTCGCCGCTACGAAGCGAGTGGCCTGCTGCGCAAGTTCGAAGGCTGGGAAATGCTGAGCCTGGTGCAGGACGAGTCCGGCGACTGCCGCGGGATCGTCGCGATCGACACCCGCTCGCTCGAGATGCGCGCGTTCCCCGCCGACACGACGCTGATCGCGACCGGCGGTCCGGGCCTCGTCTATGGCCGCTCGACGCAGTCGCTGGTGAACACGGGATCGGCGGCCAGCGCCTGCTACCAGGCTGGCGCGACCTACGCCAACGGCGAGTTCATCCAGGTGCATCCCACCGCGATGCAGGGCGAGGACAAGTTTCGTCTCATCTCGGAATCGATTCGCGGCGAGGGCGGACGCGTGTGGACCTATCGCGACGGCAAGCCGTGGTACTTCCTCGAAGAGATGTATCCGGCGTACGGCAACCTGGTGCCGCGCGACATCGCAACGCGCGCGATTCACAAGGTCGTGTTCGAGATGAAGCTGGGCATCGACGGCAATCCGTTGGTTTATCTCGACGTTAGCCATCTCGATCCGGAAGAACTGAATCGCAAGGTCGCGGGCGTGCTGGAAATCTACGAGAAGTTTGCCGGCCAGGATCCGCGCAAAGTCCCGATGAAGATTTTTCCCGCGATGCACTACTCGATGGGCGGCCTGTGGGTCGACTACCATCAGCAGACCAACATCCCGGGGCTGTTCGCGGCGGGCGAGTGCGAGTTTCAATATCACGGCGCCAACCGGCTCGGCGCGAACTCGCTGCTGTCGTGCATACACGGCGGAAACATCGCCGAGCCGGCGATGATCGGCTATGCCAAGTCGCACAAGAGCGCGGCCAGCTCGACGATTTTCGACCAGGAGCTGAGCTTGCAGCGCGAATCGTTCGACAAAATTTTCAAGATGAACGGCCCGGAGAACGCGTTTGCGCTATGGCGCGAGCTCGGTGACATCATGACCGAGAACGTCACGGTCGTGCGCCACAACGACAAGCTCAAGACCACCGACGATAAGCTGCTGGAGTTCAAGGAGCGATGGGGCCGGATCGGGCTCAACGACAAGGGCAAGTGGGCGAACCAGGAAGTGTTGTTCGTGCGCCAGCTTTGGAACATGCTCGAACTCGCGAGGCCAATTACGCTCGGCGCGCTCAATCGCAATGAATCGCGCGGCGCGCACTACAAGCCAGAGTTTCCGGAACGCGACGACGAGAAATTCATGAAGACCACGATGGCTGCGTGGTCGTCCGACGGCCCGCGCTTCAGTTGGGAGCCGGTTGACGTGAGCCTTATCAAGCCGCGGCCGCGGCGCTACGACGTCGAGAAATCCGCCAGCGAGCCGAAAGCGGCGTAGGCCGAGCAGGAGCATCGCAGTGCCAGAACAGACGCAAGTCTTGAGAATCAAGCGCCAGGAATCGCCAAACTCCGAGCCTTACTACGAGGAGTTCGAGATTCCGTACCTGGCGCATCACAACATCATCTCGATGCTGATGGAGATTCGGCGCAACCCGGTCACGCGCCAGGGCAAGCGCGTCGCGCCGGTGGTGTTCGACGCCAACTGTCTCGAGGAAGTTTGCGGCTCGTGCACGATGGTGATCAACGGGCGTGTGCGCCAGGGATGCTCGCAGTTGGCCGACAGTCTCAACGGCCCGGTGACGATCGAGCCGATGTCGAAGTTCCCGGTGATCCGCGACTTGTGGGTCGATCGATCGAAGATGTTCGACTACCTGAAGAAGGCGCACGCGTGGATCCCGATCGACGGGACTTACGATCTTGGCCCGGGCCCGCGAATTGCGCCGTCGGTACAGGAGTTCGCGTACTTGTTCTCGCGATGCATGACTTGCGGATGCTGCCTCGAAGCGTGCCCGCAAGTTAACTCGCATTCGAAGTTCATGGGCGCCGCGGTGATCGGACAGGTTTATCTGATGAGCCAGCATCCGACGGGCAAGATGAACCTGGACGAGCGGCTGGACGCGATGATGTCGGAGGGCGGCGTCGCCGATTGCGGCAATGCGCAGAACTGCGTCGAGGTTTGCCCCAAGGAAATCCCGCTCACGACCGCAATCGGCGCGGTGGGCCGCCAGACGTCGATCAAGTGGCTCCGCGACCTCTTCATGAAGTGAGTTGGCACCGGGGTAGCTGAATGAACATCCACGAATATCAAGCGAAGCAGATTCTCGGGCGCTTCGGCGTTCCCGTTCCCAAGGGACAGTTCGCAACCACACCCGACGAGGCCGCGGCCGCCTTCACGGCGCTGGGCCAGCCGAAGGCCGTCGTCAAGGCGCAGATCCATGCGGGTGGCCGCGGCAAGGCGGGCGGCGTCAAGTTGCTCACGGTCGCGAGCGAGGTGCGCGACTTCGCAGCCAAACTGCTCGGCAAGCCGCTGGTGACTCATCAGACGGGCCCTGAAGGCCGCGTGGTGCGGCGCGTATATATAGAGGAGGCGAGCGACGTCGCTCGCGAGCTTTACCTCGGGATGCTCGTCGATAGAAAGGCGGGAACCGTTTCCGTGATCGCGAGCACCGAAGGCGGCATGGATATCGAGGAAGTCGCCGCGCAGACACCGGAAAAAATTCTCACCGAACAAATCAGTCCGCTGCTTGGCGTATCAGGCTTCCAGGCGCGCAAGATCGCTTTTTCACTGGGCCTCAAGGACAAGCAAGTCGGCCAGTTCGCGACGTTGCTCGCGGCGCTCTACCGCGCATTCGTCGAAACCGACGCGTCGCTCATCGAGATCAACCCGTTGGTGGTGACTAAGGACGGCCGCGTCATCTGCCTCGACGCGAAAATGTCATTCGACGACAACGCGCTGTTCCGCCACGCGGATATCCGCGAGCTGCGCGACGCCAACGAGGAAGATCCCGCCGAGACCGAGGCGGCTAAGTACGACCTGAGCTACGTGCATCTCGACGGCAACATCGGATGCATGGTCAACGGCGCCGGACTCGCGATGGCCACTATGGACATCGTCAAGGTTTACGGCGCCGAGCCGGCCAACTTCCTCGACGTCGGCGGCGGCGCGAGCACCGAGAAGGTCGCAGCCGCGTTTCGCATACTGCTCGCGGACAAGCGCGTCAAAGGAGTGCTGATCAACATCTTCGGCGGCATTATGCGATGCGACGTGCTGGCGCAGGGCGTCGTCGAGGCGGCCAGGCAGGTCAAGCTCAACGTGCCGCTGGTGGTCAGGATGGAAGGCACCAACGTTGTCGAGGGCAAGAAAATTCTCGCCGAGTCGGGCATCAAGGTGATCACCGCCAGCGACATGGCCGACGCCGCCAAGCGCATCGTGAAAGAAATCGGGGCCTAGGATTTTCAGATGAGTATTCTCGTTGATAAAAACTCGCGCGTGCTGACGCAGGGAATTACCGGCGCGACGGGACAGCTCCACACGCGCGCGTGCAAAGAATACGGGACGGAAATGGTCGGCGGCGTCGTACCGGGCAAGGGCGGCACGGACTTCGAGGGCATCCCGATCTTCGACACAGTCGAGCAGGCGCGCAAAGCGACCGGCTGCAATGCGACCGTGATCTATGTGCCGCCGGCGTTCGCCGCCGACGCGATGCTCGAGGCTGTCGCCGCGGGAATCGAGCTCGTCATCTGCATCACCGAAGGCGTGCCGATCCTCGACATGGTCAAAGTGAAGGCGTACATGGCGGGCACCAAGTCGCGCCTGATCGGTCCGAACTGCCCCGGCATCATCACGCCGGGCGAATGCAAAATTGGCATCATGCCGGGTTACATCCACAAGCCGGGCGACATCGGCGTCGTGTCGCGCTCGGGTACGCTAACCTACGAGGCTGTGTATCAATTGACGCAGCTTGGAATCGGACAATCGAGCTGCATCGGAATCGGCGGCGACCCGATCGTCGGCACTGGGCATATCGACGCGCTGAAGTTGTTCAACGGAGATCCAAAAACGCGCGGCGTCATTATGATTGGCGAGATCGGCGGAACGGCCGAAGAAGAGGCCGCCGAATACATAAAGCAATACTTTAAGAAACCGGTGGTCGCGTTTATCGCGGGTCAGACCGCGCCGAAAGGTCGCCGGATGGGCCACGCCGGCGCGATTATTTCAGGCGGTCGCGGCACCGCGGCGGATAAAATCGCGGCGCTCAAGGCGGCCGGCATCACGGTTGCGTCGAGCCCTGCTGATCTCGGCACGACGATGAAATCAGTACTCGAGGGCAAGAAGTAATTCGATGGAACGAACTTTCGCAATCGTCAAGCCCGACGCGGTTCGGCGCGGGCTCACCGGCGACATACTCAAGCGGATCGAAGCGTCGGGGTTGAAGATCGTCGCGCTGCGCAAGATTCATCTGTCGCGGGTTGACGCCGAGAAGTTTTACGACGTGCACAGAGCGCGGCCGTTCTTCAGCGGCCTGTGCGATTACATGACTTCCGGCCCGGTGGTCATACTCGTGCTGCAAGGCGAGGGCGCCATCAGCAAATGGCGTCAGTTGATGGGCGCGACCGATCCCAAAAATGCGGACACCGGCACGATTCGCAAGGACTTCGGAATCGACGTCGAGAAGAACGTCACCCACGGCTCTGACGCGCCTGAGACTGCGGCGCAGGAAATCGCCTTCTTTTTCCCGGCGCGCGAGATTTTGGCGTAGAAACGCCATCCTGCTTTCGCGGCCACGTTTCGATTAGAATAGTTGGGCCGTGAACGAGAATCGCGAACCTTTGCCCGGGGCGGCGCCTGCAAGCGCCGATTTCCGCGACCTGACGCTCGTTGAAGTCGAGCAACTCGTCGCGAACGCGGGCGAACGCTCGTATCGTGCGCGCCAGATTTTGCATTGGGTACATGCTCGCGCCGCCGGGTCGTTCGACGAGATGCGTGATCTGCCGGCTTCGCTTCGAAATTATCTGAAGCAAAGCTTCACCATCGGGCATCCGGTTTCGTCGTTCGTATCGCGTTCATCCGACGGCACGCGAAAACTGCTCATTCGCCTCGATGACGCAGAAGAAATCGAGTCGGTGATTATACCCACCGAAAAGCGCATGACACTCTGCATGTCGAGCCAGGTCGGATGCGCGATGGCCTGCGAATTCTGCGCGACGGCGCGCATGGGACTGCATCGCAACCTCACGTCTTCCGAGATGCTCTCGCAAATCCTTGCCGCCCGACGCGAGCTGGCCGTGGGCGAGGAGCTGACGAACTTTGTTTTCATGGGGATGGGCGAGCCGCTCGCGAATTACCCTCGCCTCGTACGCACGCTCGCGATCATGACCTCGGAGTGGGGGATGGGGATCTCGCCGCGGCGGATCACGGTCTCCACAGTCGGCCTGGTCCCGATGATGGAGCGGCTGCTGAGTGAGACGCCGGTTAATCTGGCGGTGTCGTTGCACGCGACCACCAACGAGCTGCGCGATCGCCTCGCGCCGATCAACAAGCGTTATCCGCTCGAAGTGCTGCTCGACGCGTGCCGCAATCTGCCCATCAAACGCCGCAGCCGCATCACGTTCGAGTACGTGATGCTGGCCGGGGTGAACGATTCAATCGCGGACGCGCGGAGGCTGGTGAAGCTGATCGGGCCGCTGCGCGGCAAGGTGAACCTTATCTTTTACAATCCGCTGCCGGATTCGCCTCTCCGGACCAGTTCGCGCGCTGCGGTGGAGGACTTTCAAGCGATCCTCAAGAACGGCAATTTGACCGCTACAATCCGCGAAAGCCGGGGGCTCGATATTGCGGCGGCATGCGGCCAGCTCTACGCCGAACAGCATATCCCGGCCTGAAAGCGCCAGAAAAAAAATGTTACACAACGTACTTGGAGTGATCGGCGGCAGCGGCTTCTACCAGATGAAGGGGCTGGACAAGGTCGAGTTGATGGAGCTCGAGACGCCCTTCGGCCGGCCTTCGGACCCATTTTACCAGGGACGAATCGGAGAAATCGAAGTCGCGTTTCTCGCGCGTCACGGCCGTGGTCACCGACTTTTGCCGTCGGAAATAAATTTTCGCGCCAATGTTTTCGGGATGAAGCAGCTCGGCGTCACACATCTCGTTTCGGTATCCACGGCCGGCAGCATGAAAGAGGAAATCCATCCAGGCGAATTGGTAGTTCCGAATCAGTTCATCGATCGCACGTTCAAGCGCCCTGAGACTTTCTTCGGTGACGGTTTGGTGGTGCACATTTCGCTCGCCGATCCCGTGTGTGCAACTCTCGCGAGGGATTTGGTTACGGCGGCCCGTTCAGGTGGAACAGTAGTTCACGACGGCGGGACCTACCTCTGCATGGAAGGTCCGCAATTCTCGACGCGCGCCGAGTCGAATCTCTACCGCAGTTTCGGCGCCAGCGTCATCAGCATGACTGCGATGCAGGAAGCGCGGCTCGCGCGCGAGGCCGAGATGTGTTACGCGGCGCTGGTGCTGGTGACCGACTACGACTGCTGGCATGAATCGGTCGCAGCGGTGGATATCGGCGAGATCCTGCGCGTGATGAAACTCAACGTGGACAAGGCGCAGAGTGCGGTGTCGGTGCTGGCGCACACGCTCGGAAATCGTCCACGGACCTGCGCGTGCAAGGATGCGCTCAAGAACACGATCATTACCGATCGCGCGGCAATCCCGCAGCGCTTGATCGACGACCTGCGTCCCTTGGTGGGCAAGTATCTCTAGGACGCTCGAAATCCCAGGACGGTGAAGGTGCAATATAGATGAGTATCGTTGTGGTGGGGTTTCTGGCGTACGACACGGTCGAAACGCCCAACGGCAAAGTCGAGGAAGTGCTGGGTGGCGGCGCCAGCTACTTTTCGATCGCGGCCCGATTTTTTTCGCCGGTCAGCATCGTCGCGGTGGTCGGTTCAGATTTCAAGGCCGAGGATCTGCGGCTTTTCACGGATCGCAATATCGACGTGCGCGGAGTAGCCAAACGCGAGGGCAAGACCACGCGATGGCATGGCCGTTATCACGAAGACATGAATGTGCGCGACACGGTCGCGCTTTCGCTGAATGTCCTCGAGAACTTCACGCCGCAATTGCTGCCGGATCAGTGCCGCGCAGACTATCTGTATCTCGCGCCCAACGATCCGGCGCTTCAGGAACACGTGCTGGACCAGGTGCTCAGTCCCAAAGTCGTCGTGGCCGATCTCTACGACTATTGGATCGAGAACACGCGTCCCGGCCTCGCCAAAGTGCTCGAGCGAATCCAGATACTGCTTTGCAGTGACAACGAAGCGCGCGTGCTCACGGGCGAGCACAACCTGGTGAAGGCGGGACGCGCGATCCTGGAGATGGGGCCGGCCACAGTCCTGATCAAGCGCGGCGAGTATGGCGTGCTTCAGTTCAGCGACGAAGGAATGTTCGCGGTGCCCGCGTATCCATTGGAAGAGGTGGTCGATCCAACCGGCGCGGGAGATACGTTTGCGGGTGCCGTGATGGGATTCCTGGCGCGTCACGGGCGCGTGACGGAATCGTCACTGCGCACGGCGGTCGTATACGGCAGTGTAATGGCGTCATACGTAGTCGAGCGCTTCTCGCTGGAAAGGCTATTGGATCTGACGTGGGAACAAATAGATAGTCGCTATCGAGAGTTTATCAATCTAATCGACTCTCATCATTCGAGATGGACTACTCAGTAGTCATTCCGCTCTACAACGAGCGGGAAAATCTCGCCCCGCTGCATGCGGAGTTAAGCCGCGTGATGCAGAGTCTCGGGCGTGCCTACGAGCTGATATTCGTGGACGACGGCAGCGTCGATGGAAGCCTCGACGCTCTGCGGCAGATCAAGTCCACCGACAACAACGTTCGCGTGATCGCGCTCGCGCGCAACTCTGGACAGACGGCCGCGCTGGTGTGCGGCTTTTCGCGCGCCAACGGCGACGTGATAATCGCGATGGATGGCGACGGGCAAAACGATCCCGCCGACATTCCGCGGCTGCTGGCCAAGCTAGACGAGGGCTACGATTTAGCCAGCGGCTGGCGCACCGAGCGATGGCGGGAGGAACGGTTTACGCGCCGGCTGCCCTCAATGGCTGCAAATTCGCTGATCTCTGCGATGACCGGCGTCAAGCTCCACGACTACGGCTGCACCTTCAAGGCGTACCGGCGGGACCTCGCACGCAGCCTGCAGCTCTACGGCGAGATGCATCGATTTGTCCCGGCGATTGCGGCGGAGCAAGGCGCGCGAATCGCGGAAGTGGAGATCGGATTTCGACCGCGCCGCGCAGGAATCTCGAAGTACGGACTGTGGCGCATCGTTCGTACGCTGCTGGACCTTATCACCGTTAAATTTCTTTCCGGCTATTCCACCGCGCCGATACAAGTGTTCGGCTTGATCGGAATAATCCTCGGCGGACTCGGCAGCCTGTGGACCTTCATCCTGGTGCTGGAGAAAATACTACTAGGACGCGAACTGGGTAATCGCCCAGCGCTGCTGTTGGCAGTGTTGTTGGTAGTCGTCGGAGTACAGTTTGTGAGTATTGGACTGCTCGGCGAGATGCTGGCGCGCACCTATCACGAATCGCAGGGCAAGCCGATCTACGTAATCAAGGAAGAATTCTAGCAGGCGGTTGAAAAAGTAATTTTCAACGCCTGCTCCCTCTCTCTTGTCTCCCCCAAAGGGGGAGATGTTAAAGGTAAGAAGACATCTTTCACGCAGGATGTTGAAAGGCTTGAAGTCGAAGACGACAATTGACCGAATTTTTCAACATCCTGCCAGGGGCTATCGATGAACATCGCAGTCGTGGGGAGCGGATACGTCGGACTGGTGAGCGGCACCTGCTATGCCGAAAGCGGCAACGAAGTATTCTGCGTTGACATCGATAAGAATCGAATCGCGCAGCTTTGCGAGGGCAAGATCCCCATCTATGAGCCGGGACTCGAAGAACTGGTGCGCCGCAACGTAAAGGAAGGCCGGCTTCACTTCACCACCGATATCGGCGACGCGATCAAGCAGTCGATGGTCTCGTACATCGCCGTCGGGACTCCGATGAGCGCGTCGGGTGCGGCGGACTTGACCGCGATCTTCAAGGCGGCTGAGGACATCGCCAAAGCGATCACCGGCTATCACATCGTGGTTGTTAAGAGCACGGTCCCGGTCGGCACCAACGATCGGGTGCGGGAAATTGTTGGGAAATTCGCCAAGCATCGCGCCGATGTATGCTCGGTTCCGGAGTTTCTCAAGGAAGGTTCCGCGATAGAAGACTTCATGCGGCCGGACCGCGTCGTCATTGGCAGCCTTAGCGAGCAGGCGACCGCGGTCCTGAGAGAAATTCACAATCCCTTCGTGCGCACCGACAATCCGATTCTGGTGATGGATCCACGCTCGGCGGAACTGACCAAGTACGCGTCCAACGCGATGCTCGCGATGCGCATCTCGTTCATCAACGAGATGGCGAATCTGTGCGACGCGGTCGGCGCCGACATCAACGCCGTTCGCCGCGGACTCGGAACGGACAAGCGCATCGGCTCGTCGTTTCTGTTTCCGGGCATCGGTTACGGCGGTTCATGCTTTCCCAAGGACGTGCAGGCGGTGATCCATACCGCGGGCGAGCACAACCTGGATTTTGCGCTTTTGCGTGCGGCGGAAGCGGTGAATGCCCGGCAGAAGCGGCTGATTCCAGCGCGCGTGAAGCAGCATTTCGGAGAGAATCTCAGCGGCCGAACCTTCGCGATCTGGGGGCTTGCCTTCAAGCCGCGCACGGACGACATGCGTGAAGCGCCGTCGCTGGTCGTGATCGAAGAACTCCTGCAGGCGGGTGCGAAGTGCCGCTTGCACGATCCCGAAGCGTTGGAAAATGCGCGCAAGATTTTTTGCGATCGCGTCACCTACCACAAGACCAACTACGAGGCGCTCAAGGACGCCGACGCGCTGCTGATTCTGACCGAGTGGAACGAGTTCCGGCATCCCAACTTCCAGCGCATCAAGGCCGAGCTGAAAGAGCCGGTGATATTCGATGGCCGGAACCTGTATGATCCAGATCTGATGAAGGCGCTCGAGCTGCGGTATTACTCAGTCGGGCGCCACCCGGTTTAGGACAAGGACACTTCGATGAGAATCATGGTGACCGGCGGTGCCGGCTTTATCGGCTCGCACACGGTGGACGCGCTGGTCGGGTCCGGCGCGGGCGAGGTCTCGGTGCTCGACGATTTTTCCACCGGCAAGCGCCATCAGGTGAATGCGAAAGCCACGCTCTATCAGACCGATCTGCGCGACGCCGCCGCGGTTGCGTCGGTCCTCGAGAAGGCGCGGCCCGAAATCATTTTCCATCTCGCGGCGCAGATGGATGTGCGGCGCTCGGTGGCGGATCCCGCGTTCGACGCGCAAGTGAACGTGGTCGGCTTTCTCAACCTGATCGAGTCGGCGCGCAAACACGGCCTAAAGCGCGTGGTCTTTTCGTCGACCGGCGGCGCGATTTACGGCGAGCAGGACGAGTTCCCGTGCACGGAAGATCATCCGACACGCCCGGTGAGTCCGTACGGCGTCGCCAAGCTTGCGACCGAAGCATATTTGTTCTTTTACAAGGTCGAATACGGAATCGACTACCTGGCGCTGCGGTTCGGCAACGTTTACGGCCCGCGCCAGGACCCGCACGGCGAAGCGGGCGTGGTCGCGATCTTCTGCGGCAAAATCCTCGAGGGCCAGCCCGTGACGATCTACGGCGATGGCACGCAGACGCGCGACTACGTTTACGTCGGCGACGTGGTGCGGGCCGTGATCGCGTCGGGAAAATCGAGCGCGTCGGGACTCGCGCTCAACATCGGCACCGGCCTCGAGACTAACGTGAACGATCTCTATTCCACCCTCGCGAGCATCGCCGATTTCCCGACCAAGGCCGAGCATGCCGCGGCCCGTCCCGGCGAGCAGAAGCGCTCGGTCATCTCGCCGGCGCGCGCGGAAAAGGAACTTGGATGGCGTCCGGAAAAAAAGCTCGCCGACGGGCTCGAAGAGACGTTCAAATATTTCAAGCAGCAACGCGCCCGTTCGAGTTGAAATGACCGAAGCCGCCTCGATTCGTAATTTTTCGATTATCGCGCATATCGATCACGGTAAGTCTACGCTCGCCGATCGGATCCTCGAGCGCACCGGTGCGCTCACGATGCGCGAGTCGAAGGACCAGTTCCTCGACTCGATGGACCTCGAGCGCGAGCGCGGCATCACGATCAAGGCGCGCTCGGTGCGCCTCAACTACACGGCCAAAGATGGCAAGGGCTACGTCCTCAACTTGATCGACACTCCCGGCCACGTCGATTTCGCCTACGAAGTTTCCCGCAGCCTGGCCGCGTGCGAGGGCGCGCTGCTGGTGGTCGACGCGAGCCAGGGCGTCGAGGCGCAGACGCTCGCCAACGTCTATCTCGCGCTCGATCACGGGCTCGAAATTATTCCGGTAATCAACAAAATCGATCTGCCTGGTGCGGACATCGAACGCACCAAACAGCAAATCGAGGAAATCATCGGGCTCGACGCCTCCGAAGCGATTCTCACCAGCGCCAAGGAGGGCATCGGCATCGACGACGTGCTCGAAGCGATCGTCGCGCGAATCCCCGCGCCCAAGCCGACCGACGAGAGTGCTGTTCGCGCGCTCATCTTCGACAGTTGGTACGACGTGTACGAGGGCGTGATCGGCCTGGTCCGCGTCTTTGGCGGCGAGCTCCGCGTCGGCATGAAAGTTCGCCTGATGGGCACCGATAAGCTGGGCGAGGTGATGCGCCTGGGGCATTTCACGCCGCACGAGCGCGCCACGAACGCGCTCGGCCCGGGCGAGGTCGGCTTCGTCGTGGCGAATATCAAAACCGTCGCGGACATGCGCGTGGGCGACACGATTACCGACGCGGACAATCCCGCGTTCGCGCCGCTGCCGGGCTTCAAAGAATTGAAGCCGATGGTGTTCGCGGGGCTGTATCCGACCGAGGCGAATCAGTACGGTGCGCTGCGCGACGCGATCGAAAAGCTGCGCCTCAACGACGCGAGCCTCATCTGCGAGCCCGAGACTTCGCAGGCGCTCGGCTTCGGCTTTCGCGCCGGCTTCCTCGGCCTGTTGCACATGGAGATCGCGCAGGAGCGTCTCGAGCGCGAATTCGGCATCAGCCTAATCGTCACCGCGCCGACGGTCGCCTACCAGGTGCGCACCGTTTCCGGCGAGCTGATGACGGTGGACAATCCCGCGCATCTGCCCGACGAGAACACCATCGAGGCGATCGAGGAGCCGTTCATCCTCACGTCTATCCACATGCCCGAAGAGTACCTGGGCGCCGTGATGAAACTGTGCGAGGACCGCCGCGGCATTCAGCGCGATTTGCGCTTCCTCGGCGAGAAGCGCGTCATCCTGCACTACGAGCTGCCGTTGGCTGAAATCGTCTTCGACTTTTACGATCGGCTGAAATCGGTGAGCCGCGGTTACGCGTCGCTGGACTACGAGTTTCTGGACTTTCGTGCCGGGCCTCTGGTTAAATTGGACATTCGAATTAACGGCGAGGTGGTGGACGCGCTTTCGATAATCGTGCATCGCGACAAGGCTTACGAACGGGGCCGGGCGTTGTGCGAGAAAATGCGCGAGCTGATTCCACGCCAGATGTTCGAAGTCGCGATTCAAGCCGCGATCGGCGCCAAGATTATCGCGCGCGAATCCGTTAAGGCGCTGCGCAAGAACGTCACCGCCAAGTGTTACGGCGGCGATATCACGCGGAAACGCAAGCTGCTCGAGAAGCAAAAGGAAGGCAAGAAGCGGATGAAACAGGTCGGGCGGGTCGAGATTCCGCAGGAGGCTTTTCTGGCCCTGCTCAAGGTCGGGGAGTAGGGCAGTCGTGGCCGAACCAGCGCGCAACATTTCCAAAGTACAGCCGCTCAACGCCCGCGAGGCCGATCGCGCGCCCGCGCAGAAGTCCGTCGCGCGCGAGTATGGCGAGGCGATGTTCATCGCGCTCGTGCTCGCGATTTTCATCCGCACCTTCTTCGTTCAGGCTTACAAAATTCCGTCGGGCTCGATGGAACCGACGCTGCTCATCGGCGACCACATCCTCGTCAACAAGATTATTTTCGGGCTGCGGATGCCCGACTCGATTTTCGGCCTCGAGATTCCAGGCCTCCCGCTCGGCCAGTATGTTTTTCATCTCGAGCCGGTCCAGCGCGGCGACGTCGTCGTGTTCGTCTTTCCACCCGACCGCACCAAGGACTTCATCAAGCGCGTGGTCGGCGTCGCCGGAGATACTGTCGCGGTGAAGAACGGTGTCGTATGGCTCAACGGTTCGGCGATGGACGACCCGCATGCGCATCGCGAGGTCGCCGACAACGATCGCTCTCCCATCTCGCCGCGCGACAACTTCGGCCCCGTGACCGTGCCGTCCGGCAAGCTGTTCATGATGGGCGACAATCGCGATCGCAGTTACGACAGCCGTTTCTGGGGCTTTGTCGATGTGAACGATGTTGAAGGACGCGCCACGATCATTTATTTGCCCTGGAATGAGGAGAAAGCCGACGGCGCCTCGACACTCAGCGACCTGCTGTTGTGGTTCGAGTACATCAGATGGGATCGCATCGGCATGCTCGTGCACTAGTTTGAAGAGGAGCATCAGGTGGCGGACGAAGCGGTGAACCGGATTGGCGCGATCCTCGAAGAGCTCGGGGCGCGCTTCGACCTTGTGGTCGAGGCGGTGTCGGGTTTCGGCGGTCGCCTCGACACGCTGCGCGACGAGATCTTCGGGCAGTTCGCGGAAGTCGGCGGCCAAATTCGGTTCCTGTCGGAGCAGATTGCGGAGAATCGACGAAACATCGTCGCCGCGCGCGACGATCTCGGCGCCGAGATGATCCGGCTGGGCGAGGCGCTCGGCAAAGCGCGCATCGAGTTCCGCGACGAGCTGGTCGCGGCCGAGAGAGGACTCCGGGGCGAATTTGCCGCGCGCGCCGTTGAGATCCGCGAAGAAGCCGCGCGCGCGGTGTCATCGACCGGCGACCAGGCCGTGGCTTCAGGCAGCGAGACAACGAAGATTCTCAAGCGCGAAATCGCAGCGGCAACCGAGATGGCCGCAAAGAAAATCGCCACCGAACTCAAGCAAACCAGCAAATCGCTCGCCAACCTCGCCCGCAAGTTCGACCGCTTCGACGATCGGATTACGGTTCAAACCCGAGACCAGGATCAACGCCTGCGCAAGCTCGAACGCAAGCGCGGCGCCTAATTCGCGTCACCCTCTAGTGGACGCGCACCATATTGCGGTGTGCGAAGTCAAAATTAGCTGAATGGTGTCACTCCGGTAACACGTCGCAGGTGGTGTATCACCGGAGGCGGTGTCAATTTCGAGGGAGTTCTGAGCGGAGGACTATGTTGATTAACGTGGAACGCGTGCGACCGGACGCGTCGCCTGCGCGCGAAGAGCTCGCGTGACTGCAATTGCCCGGCCTGACTCGCGTTCGACCGCCAACGTCGATGGAGCTTCGCGCGGGCCTGGTGAGCAGGAGGCCGCGCCGAACAGTCGCCCGCTGGTCCGTTCAATCGCGCGCGTGCTCGCCTTCAACGGCTTCACGATGTCGATCAACGGCATCGGCGCACCCTGGATCGCGAAGAGCTTTCACCTTGGCGAGCCGGGAATCGCGGGACTGTTTGCGTGGATTTCGCTCTCGGCCCTCGGCGCGCTGGGACTCTCGCGGATGATCGATCGGCTGGGACGCCGCCGGATGCTGCTGGTGTGCATGGCCGGCACTGCCGTTAGCGCGCTCGCCGCCGCGTTTTCGACCAACATCGCGGCGTTCGTGCTGTGCGAGATCGCGCTCTACGCCTTCATCGGCGCGACGGTCGCCAGCGGTGTCGTGATCCTGGCCGAGGAACTCCCGATAGAGGAGCGTGCGCGGGGGCAAAGCTGGGGCGGGCTGGGGATGGGTCTCGGTGGCGGGCTGTGCCTGATCATGATGCCGATGGTGGCGAGTCGTTACTCGTGGCGATGGATGCTGGTGCTGGCCTCGGTGATGGGAGTCGCAGGGTTGAGGAGGGCCGCCAAAGTCATCCCGGAGAGTGGCCGCTGGCAACACGCCGCCGAGAGCGGCACAACTTCGGCCAGCAGCTTCTACGACGCGTTCGGACCGCTCTATCGACGCCGCGCGATCACGATACTGATCTGCTCGTTGCTGGGCACCATTGCGGCGGTCGCGGCCAGCAGTTGGGCGTACTTTCACCTGGTCTCGGTCGTGGGCTTGGCGCCGCGCGCCGCCAGCGGCTTGATGCTGGTCGGAGGCGGCGTCGGAATGCTCGGATTTCCGCTCGGCGCGCGAGGCTGCGAGCGTTACGGCCGCATCCCGACGATCTTCGTTGCGGGCCTGTTGACCGGTCTCGGCGCGCTCGCCTTCTATTGGGGTCCTCCGGCGCACTTGGGTCTTCGCTGGCTATGGATCGAGGTTACCTATTGCTGTTTCACCGCCGGCCTGAGCGCGGGGCAGGTGGGCGGCAATTCGCTGGCGACCGAACTTTTTCCGACCGCGATCCGGGGCGCGATGATGGGCTGGTTCTCGCTGGTCGGCGCGGCCGCCGCGGTCTCCGCTCAGACGCTGATCGCGGTTTTCGCCGCACGCCTTGGCGGTCTGTCGATCGTAGTCGGATACCTGAGCCTGCTCGCGATCCCCAACGCGATCATCGTCGCGCTCCTGCTCCCCGAAACGCGCGGCCTCTCGCTTGAAGCCGCCGCTATGGAAGAGGCCTTCGAGAACTCGCAGTAGCGTCTCGCTCTCGCGCGCGGGGTTGACGCAAATCCTTTGTGATCGTAAATTCTAGTCAGCCTTTAATCCGCTACTGAGATAGCGAAAAGGAAAGACAATGAAAGTGTATGTTTCCGGACCCGGCTGTTTTCGCAGCCGGGATTTTTTTTGGGCCTCGCGATGAGCGGCGCAACCAACGTCGCTCTCGACGCCGCCCAGGTCGGGCGTTCCGTCAAGCGGATCGCGATGGAAATAGCGGAGCGTAACGGCGGCCTCGACAACGTCGTGCTCGTCGGAATCGTTCGCCGCGGCGCTACCCTCGCCGAGCGCATCGCGCGCGAATTGCGCGCCAACGGCAAGCGCGAGGTCCCCGTCGGCACGCTGGACATCTCGTCCTATCGTGACGACGGCAAGGGCCTGCCCGGCGACCCGCGGCTGATCGGCCGTGATATTCCGTTCTCGCTCGACGCCAAGCGCGTCGTTCTCGTCGACGACGTGCTCTACACCGGGCGAACCGTGCGCGCCGCGCTCGACGCGATCTCCGACTTGGGCCGCGCCGAATCGGTTCAGCTCGCGGTTTTGGTCGATCGCGGAGAGCGCGAGCTGCCGATTCGCGCCGACTACGTCGGCAAGAACATCCAGGCCCCGCGCGGCCAGCGCGTTTACGTGCGGCTCACGGAAATCGACGGCGCGGACGCGGTCGTGATTGGAAACACAAACGGAAAATGAGGTCGAACGCGCGCGCTCGATGCGCGACGAACGCTAAAGTGTCACGCCTGGCAAAATTTGACGTCGTTTCGATCGAGGACCTCGAGACCTCGGACATCGAACGCGTGTTTGCACTCGCCGACGGATTTGCCTCCCAGCTCGAACGCGGCGAACAGATCACGACCGCCGCCGGCCTCATCATGGCCACGCTGTTTTACGAACCTTCGACGCGCACGCGCCTCAGCTTCGAGTCTTCGATGCATCGCCTCGGCGGCGCTGTAATCAGCTCGGCCGACATGCAGGCGAGCTCCGCCGCCAAGGGCGAGAGCCTCGCCGACACCGTGCGCGTCGTCGCGGGCTATGCAGACATGATCGTGCTGCGCCATCCTCATGACGGTGCCGCGCGCGTTGCCGCCGAATACGCGCCGTGCCCCGTGCTCAATGCGGGTGACGGCAGCCGCGAGCATCCCACGCAGACGCTGTGCGATCTCTACATCCTCCGCAAAAAGAAGGGCCATCTGAAGGGACTCACCGTCGCGCTGTGCGGCGACTTGAAATTTGGCCGCACGGTTCACTCGCTTATCTACGCGCTCGCGCGTTTCGGTGCGAATATCGTTGCCGTCCCCACCGGAGGGATGGACGTTCCCGATTACGTTCTCGAGCGGCTCGCCGCCGAGCGCAACTACAGCTTCTCGACTGTCACGATGGATGAACTGAAGTCGTTGGCGGGCGGGCTCGACGCTTTATATCTGACCCCCAGCGCGCCGCATCAGATGGCGCTCTTCACTGGCAACGACGCCCTACGAAAAATTCCTGCGAGCGCGCCGCCGGCCGCCCTCGACGCGTTCTACGTCACGCGCCTGCAGAAGGAGCGCATGTCGGGGAAGGAAGCCGGCAGTGCCGACTACGTCCGCTTCGACGCGCGCGCGCTTCGCACGAGCCGCACGCATGAAGCCGTCGTGATGCATCCGCTGCCGCGCACCAGCGAGCTCGCGTACGAGCTCGACACCGATCCGCGCGCCGTCTACTTCGAGCAGGCCGCCGCCGGCGTCCCCGTGCGCATGGCGCTGATAGCGTGGCTGATGGAAAAAGCCGACGCCGCATCTGCCGGTCCGCGGCCAGTGGCCGAACCGATTCGCTTCAAAGCGGAACCTCCGCCGCGATGCGCCAATTTGAATTGCATCACGCGATTCGAGGGCGCCTATCTTGCTCCGCGCTTCACGCTGGGGCGCAGCGCGGATACCACCGTGCTCGCGCTGAAGTGCGACTACTGCGAACGAGAACTGAAGATTGAATACGTCGGCCACGCCCGCTCGCATCGCTACTATCGCTTCGACGAAAACCTGCAAGGCTATGTCCGCCAATGGATTGAAGAAGGCTCGCTGGCCGTATTCGACAGCGTGAAGCAGGCCGAGGAAGGCGGCTACGAACCTTACAAGCGTGGCCCTCAGCGCGAAATCATGAACGAAGAGGAAGTCGTTCGCGCGATCGAATCGCTCGCCGACCAGGTTATCGCCGACATCCACGACATGCCGGGAGTGTCGATCGTAGGCGTCGTCAGTCGCGGCGCGATGCTCGCGCTTAGGCTGCGCGACCTGATCGGATCGAAGACCAAAGTCCTGCCGCCGTGCGCGGCGCTCGATGTGTACAAACCGGATGACGCGTTGCATCCGATCGACGGGGCCGAGAATTTCAACGTCGAAGACCGCACCATAATCCTCGTTGACGACGTGATTAACAGTGGCTGGACCGCGCAGCGCGCGATGGCGACGATCTGGCAGCGCGGGCGTCCGGCAGCGGTCAAACTTGCGGTGTTGATCGATCGCGGGCACCGCGCCGTCCCGATTCGGCCAAACTATGTCGGCAAAAACATTCCGACCTCCCGCACAGAGCGCGTGCAGGTGCGCCTCGGGGCGGCGGGTAGCGATCCGAAAGCCAAACTGCGCGACCACGTAACGATCTACTCAATCGTCGAACCGCTGAAAGAACCCGAGGCGGCGCATTGAACTTAATCCTGCTGAAAGGAGGACGCGTGATCGATCCCGCGAACGCAATCGACGGGCAGTATGACGTCCTAGTGCGCGATGGCGAGATCGCTGCGGTCGAACGGGCCGGGGTTCTGATGAATTTGCCCGAGGTAACTGTAATCGACCTGAGCGGATACTGGATCGTGCCCGGCCTGATCGATCCGCACGTACATTTGCGCGACCCCGGCTTCCCCGAAAAGGAAACGATCCCGACGGGCCTGCGCGCCGCCGCGGCAGGCGGCTTCACGACCGTCGCGGCAATGGCGAACACGTCGCCCGTCAACGACAATCCGGCGACGACGCGCTACATGCTCGATCGCGCCCGCGAGGCCCACTCGGCGCGGCTGGTGCCGGTCTCCGCGGTCACGCAAGGACTTCGCGGTGTCGAGCCGGTGGATTTCGCCGCGATGCTTGAAGCGGGTGCGCGACTGTTTTCCGACGACGGGATTCCGATCGACGATGCGATGGTCCTGTCGCGTGCGTTGGATGAAACGAAGCGGCTGGGATACGCGGTTTCGCTGCATGAAGAAGATCGCGCGCTGTCATGCAACGGAGCAGTAAATGCCGGCGCGGTGTCGAAGCAACTGGGCGTCAGCGGCTACACTGATTCGGCGGAATCGCAACGCGTGCGGCGCGATCTCGCGCTGGCGATCGGCTCAGGTGCTGCCGTTCATGTCGCCCACGTGTCCACGGCCGAGTCGCTCGAGCTCATCCGCGCTGCGCGGCGGCATGGCGCGCACGTCACTTGCGAAGTTACTCCCCATCATTTCACTTTGGACGAAAGTGCGGCGATGATCTGGGGAACGAATGCGAAGATGAATCCTCCGCTGCGAAGTCACGGCGACGTCGAAGACCTGCATGCTGCGATTCGCGACGGCATTATCGACATGATTGCGTCAGACCACGCGCCGCATGATCCCGCTTCCAAGAGGATGCCGCGGCTCGGCGCCTATTTCGGTCCGGGACATCCAGTGCCGCAGCTTGATCATGAGAGCGCGGAGGAATTCGCTCATGCGGCGAACGGAGTCGTCGGCCTCGAGACATCGCTAGGGCTGGCGCTTCAGCTGGTGTATCGAGCGTTGATCCAGCCTGCGCGATTGGTTGAGATGATGTCGCTGAATCCGGCCGCGTTGTTGCGGTTGGAGGCCGGGACGCTTGCGGAGGGTGCCATTGCGGACATCACGGTGATCGATCCGAATCTCGAATGGACCGTCGAGCCGGAAAAGTTTCTGTCAAAGAGCCGCAACACTCCGTTCGCGGGGATGCGGCTGAAGGGCAGGGCGGTCCTGACTATTGTTGTGGGCGAAATCGTTTACGACGGGAGGAAGGCGTAGCGGAGCGATGAGCAAAGGGCGCGAAGCGATTCTGGCGCTGGCCGATGGGCGAATTTTCCGCGGACGCGCGTTCGGCGCGGTCGGCGAGGCCGTCGGCGAAGCGGTCTTCAACACCGCGATGACCGGCTATCAGGAAGTGCTGACGGACCCGTCGTACAAGGGCCAACTGGTCTGCATGACCTATCCGGAAATCGGCAACGTCGGAATCAACGCGGAGGACGCGGAGTCGCGGCGTGTGTACGTCGAGGGTTTCATCGTCAAGGAATATTGGGAGCGGCCATCGAACTGGCGCTCGGAGATGCCGCTTGGAAAATACCTGGAAGATGCGGGTGTGGTGGGTATCGAAGGGATAGACACGCGCGCGCTGGTGCGGCATCTGCGGACGCGCGGCGCGCAGGAAGCCGTGATTTCAAGCGTCGATCTGGACGCCGATTCGCTGGTGCGCAAGGCCAAAGCGTCGCCCGGATTAGTTGGCCGCGATCTCGTCAAGGGGGTCACGTCCGCCGAGGTTTACGATTGGGACTTCGGCGATTGGAAGTTGGGCAGTGGCCATGTTCGCGTGAGTCATGAGGCGATGCGCGACGCACCGGCAATTGTCGCGCTCGACTACGGAATCAAGCTGAACATTCTCCGCCGGCTGGTCGCGACCGGCTTTCGCGTCAAGGTGATCCCGGCGGCTTCAACCGCAGCACAGATACTCGCGCACAACCCCGATGGAGTTTTCCTGTCGAATGGGCCCGGCGATCCTGCGGCGCTGCCGTACGCTTACAGAGCCATCGCGGGCGTTTTGGGCAAGAAGCCGGTGTTCGGCATCTGTTTGGGGCATCAGCTTCTGGGGCTGGCGCTGGGCGGCAAGACCTACAAGCTTGATTTCGGGCATCATGGCGCTAATCATCCCGTGATGGATCTGCGGACGCGGCGCGTCGAGATCACCTCGCAGAACCATGGCTTCGCGGTCAATGACGAGTCGTTGAAAGGACGCGCGAAACTTTCGCATCTGAACCTGAACGACAACACCGTCGAAGGATTGCAAGGAACCGGGGTGCCGTTTTTTTCCGTGCAGTACCATCCCGAGGCGTCGCCGGGGCCGCATGATTCGAGCTACCTGTTTGCGCGATTTCGGAAACTCGTTGAAACGTTCCCTCGTTACGGCGCAGAGGCGCTGGAGCGAATCATTGCGGCTGAGGCATCGGCGCAATCACAAATTTCATAAATCGGGATCATCAAGTTGCCGCTTCGTAAAGACCTGAAATCGGTGTTGTTGATTGGCTCGGGGCCAATCGTTATCGGACAGGCGTGCGAGTTCGATTACTCGGGTACGCAGGCGGTCAAAGCGCTGCGCGAAGAAGGACTGCGGTTGATCCTCGTCAACTCGAATCCGGCCACGATCATGACCGACCCGGAACTGGCGGATCGCACCTATATCGAGCCTATGACGGTCGCGGTGCTCGCGAAGATCATCGAACGCGAGCGTCCCGACGCCATCCTGCCGACGGTTGGCGGACAGACCGCGCTGAACCTCGCGCTCGAGCTTGCCGAGGCGGGCGTACTCGATCGATTCAAGTGCGAACTGATCGGCGCGAAGCTCGACGCGATCAAGAAGGCCGAGGATCGCGACCTGTTCAAACAGGCGATGCTGAAAATCGGGCTCGAGGTGCCGCGGTCCGCGATAGCGCGGTCGATGGCGGATGCCGAGCGAGTACTGGGGGAGCTGGGCCTGCCCGTAATCATTCGGCCGTCGCGGACGCTCGGCGGCACCGGCGGTTCGATCGCGCGCGAACTCGGCGACTATCGCGCCAGGGTGGCGTACGGACTCGAACAATCGCCGAGCCACGAAGTGTTGGTCGAGCAATCGGTCGAAGGGTGGAAGGAATTCGAGCTCGAGGTGATGCGCGACACCGCCGACAACGTCGTGATCATCTGCTCGATTGAGAACCTCGATCCGATGGGCGTGCATACGGGCGACTCGATCACGGTGGCGCCCGCGCAGACGCTGACCGACAAGGAATACCAGCTCATGCGCGACGCCGCGATTCGGATCATCCGCGAAATCGGCGTCGACACCGGCGGCTCGAACATCCAGTTTGCGATCGAACCTACGACCGGACGGATGGTCGTCATTGAGATGAACCCGCGCGTCTCGCGCAGCTCGGCGCTGGCGTCGAAGGCTACCGGATTTCCAATCGCCAAGATCGCCGCGCGGCTGGCGGTCGGCTACCGGCTCGACGAGATTCCCAACGACATCACGCGCATGACGCCGTCGTGCTTCGAGCCGACGATTGACTACGTGGTGACCAAGATTCCGCGTTTCACATTCGAGAAATTTCGTGGCGCGGCCGACGAGCTGGGCCCGCAGATGAAGTCGGTCGGCGAAGCGATGGCGATTGGGCGGACCTTCAGGGAGTCCCTGCAAAAGGCGTTGCGCTCGCTCGAAATCGGATCGCACGGGCTGGAGAGCGAGCTTTCAGAGCCGCCGAGCGCGCGCGCGATTGCGCAAATCCGGGCCCAGGTCGCGATGCCGAGCAGCCATCGGCTGTACCATCTGGCGGACGCGCTCCGGCTGGGCATCACTCGCGCGGAAGCTTACGAGCTCAGTAAGATCGATCCCTGGTTTATCGACGCAGTCGCGAATCTGGTGGCGGAGGAAAAGCGTGTCGCGCGCGAGCCGCTCGGCGCGGCGTACTTCCGCGAGTTCAAGCCGATGGGATTTTCCGACCGGCGAATCGCGGACCTGCGCGGGCTCGATGAAGCTGCGGTGACATCCGCGCGCCGCGACGCCGGAGTGATGCCGGTTTTCAAATCGGTGGATACGTGCGGGGCGGAATTCGAAGCGTTCACTCCCTACCTCTACTCGACCTACGAAGGCGAGGATGAAGCGCCGCCGACCGCTCGCAAGAAAGTGATCATCCTGGGTGGCGGCCCGAACCGGATAGGGCAGGGGATCGAATTGGACTACTGCTGCGTGCACGCGAGCATGGCGCTCAAGGACACCGGCTTCGAAACGATCATGGTCAACTGCAACCCGGAGACGGTCTCGACCGACTACGATATTTCGGATCGATTGTACTTCGAGCCGCTGACGTTCGAGGACGTGATGGCGATTGCGGAGCGCGAGCGTCCGGTCGGCGTGATCGTGCAGTTCGGAGGGCAGACGCCGCTCAAGCTCGCGGTGCCGCTGGCGCGGGCGGGGGTACCGATCCTCGGGACGACGCCAGATGCGATAGACCGCGCGGAGGATCGAGAGCGGTTCAACGCGATGGTCGCGCGGCTGAAACTCAGGCAACCGGAAGGAGTGCTGGCGCGCGGCCTCGACGATGCTGTGGCAGGCGCGTCGAAGGTCGGGTACCCGGTGCTGATCCGGCCGTCGTACGTGCTTGGCGGACGCGCGATGGAAGTGATCCCGAACGAGGAAGAGCTGCGACGATACGTGACGCACGCTCTGCAAGCCTCAGAGCGGCATCCGCTATTGATCGATCGTTATCTGCAAGGCGCAATCGAAGTCGATGTGGACGCGATTTCCGACGGCGAGATTGTCGTGGTCGGCGGAATAATGGAGCACGTCGAGCACGCGGGAATCCATTCGGGGGACAGCGCATGCGCGCTGCCACCGACCACGCTTAGCGCCGCGCTACAGCAAGAGCTGATCAGGCAGACGAAAATGCTGGCGCGGGAACTCGGCGTGATCGGACTGATTAACATTCAGTACGCGATTTACGGCGGCGAGGTATATATCCTGGAAGTGAATCCGCGGGCGTCGCGCACGATTCCGTTCGTCAGCAAGGCGATCGGCGTGCCTTTGGCTAAGTACGCGGCGCTCGTGATGGCGGGGAAGAAGCTCAGCGAGATCGGGTTCGCGACGGAACGAGTGCCGGCTTACGTCGCGGTCAAGGAGTCGGTGTTTCCGTTCGGGCGATTCCCGGGCGTCGACACGATCCTGGGCCCGGAGATGAAATCGACCGGCGAGGTGATGGGAATCGACACGACGTTCGCAATGGCGTTTGCCAAGGCGGAGCTGGCGGCGTCGTCGAATCTGCCCAATGCGGGGCTCGTCTTTATCAGCGTGCGCGACGAAGACAAGCGATACCTCGAGCCGATCGCGCGCGGGCTGGTTGCGATGGGATTTGATCTGATCGCGACGCGCGGCACCGCGAGTCACATTCGAAATCTCGGGCTCAAGTGCGAAGGCGTCAACAAGGTGCTCCAAGGCAGCCCGCATATTGTCGATGCGATGAATAATGGGCGAGTCGCGATGGTCGTCAACACCCCCGACGCGAGCGGCACCAAAGACTCCTTCTCGATTCGGCGCACCGCGCTCGAATTGCGGCTACCGTATTTCACGACGATGGCGGGTGCGAAGGCGGCAGTCGAGGGGATTTTTGCGTTGAAGCATGAAAAGTTCGAGGTGCGCGCGCTGCAGGATTATCATCGGGGATAGCGGCGGTGATCGGCCCCGAACCCTCAGCTAGCCTCTCGCGTAAAGTAACCGCCCAAAGATCAGAGCGCGGGGTTCTTCGGCTCGACAGCCCGATTGCCGCGATGCCGGGGATTGGCCCCAAGCGCACGGCGGCTCTGGAAGCGCGCGGGCTCATTTCTGCCGGCGATCTCATTGTTCATCTGCCGGTGCGTTACCAGGATTGGCGCGAGCGCTCGGCGGCGAACGATCTTCGCGCCGATAATATCGTTGTCGTCGAAGGCGACCTCGGCAAGATTTCCGAGCGGCCTATGCGCGGGTCGCGCTGGCGGCGGCTTGCCTCTGGATGGCTCAACGTTGGCGGGCGGCAGATTCGCGTCGTGTGGTTCAATCTGCCCGCGTACATGCGCGGATATCTTCCCGGCGGCGAGCGCGTTTTGGTGCGCGGGCGCGTGGCGGCGGGAGCTGACGGTGGAATCGAGATCGTGCAGCCTGAGTTGCATCGGCTGTCGGACGGTGAGCCCAAAGGGATTCGACCGGTCTATCGACTGCCCTCGATTGTCGGGCAGCGGCTGTTCGCTGGCCTGGTCGCGCGCGTGCTTGGCGATGCGGGCGATTCGATTCGGGGAGCATTGCCCGACGAAGTGCGCGGTGAAGTGCCGACGGTTCGCGACGCGCTTAACTATCTTCACGATCCGCCTCCTGATGCCAACTTCGAGGCGTTGGCGAACGGGGGGTCGCGCGGGCACCTCGCTCTCGCATTCGATGAGCTGTTTGCCTTCGAGTTGGCGCTTTCGATTGAACGCTTTCGCAGCGGGCGGCGAGTGGGAATCGCGCTCGCGGGCTCACAGAGCCTTAGCGCGAGGCTGATCGATGAGTTGCCGTTTGCGCTGACCGGCTCACAGTCGCGCGCGCTCGAAGAAATCGGCGCCGACCTTGCGCGCCCGAACCAGATGAACCGGATGCTGATGGGCGACGTCGGCAGCGGCAAGACGATCGTCGCGTTCTGGGCGATGATTCGCGCAATCGAATGTGGGCATCAGGCTGCCATGATGGCGCCCACGGAACTGCTCGCCGAGCAGCACCACCGGGGATTCGCGCGCGCCTGCGGGCGGCTGGGGATCAGGCATGCCCTGCTCACCGGGAGCGTGACTGGTGCGGCGCGCAATCAGATTTTGCGCGGGCTCGCTAGCGGCGAAATCGGCGCGGTGTTCGGAACGCATGCGCTGATACAGGAGCGCGTGCGAATGCGCGACCTCGCGCTCGGCGTGATCGACGAGCAGCATCGCTTCGGTGTCTTCGATCGCGCCAAGATGAAAGCAATCGGGCCCCAGGCGAACCTGCTGATGATGACGGCGACGCCGATTCCGCGAAGCCTGGCGATGAGCCTGTTCGCCAATCTCGACGTGTCTTTTCTCGACGAGCTGCCGGCCGGGCGCACACCGATCGCGACTGAGATCCACACCGAGGACGATATCGCGCGGGTGCATGAGAGTTTGCGCGCCGAAATCGACGGCGGCGGGCGCGCGTACTATGTCGTGCCGTTTATCGCGGGCGACGAAGACGAAGCCAAGTCGGTGTCGGCCACCGCCGCGCGCTTAAAGAAGGGCCCGTTGCGCGAAGCGCGGATCGGCACGATGCACGGCAGGATGGGTGCGGGGGAAAAGGATCGCGTGATGCGTGAATTTCGCGACGGTGCGCTCGATGTCCTTGTCTGCACGACGGTGGTGGAAGTGGGAATCGACGTGCCCGAGGCGACGATAATCGTGGTGGTCACGGCGGAGCGCTACGGCCTGGCGCAATTGCATCAGCTTCGCGGCAGAGTGGGGCGCGGCGAGAAGGCTTCGCGATGCTGCATCGTCGCGTCGGGCGACGCGGATGAAACGGCGCTGGAACGCCTGGCGGTCATGCGCGAATGCACGACGGGCGCTGCGGTCGCGGAGGCCGACTTGCGGCGGCGCGGCCCGGGCGATTTGCTCGGTGCGCGCCAGACCGGCGCGCTGCCGCTGAGGTTCGTGCATCTGATTCGCGACCATCGCACGATCGAACGCGCGCGCAGGTTGGCTGACGACTGGCTCGTCCGCGATCCGTCGTTGGCGAGCAGCGAGTCGGCAGGCGCGCGCGCGGCGGTGAGAAAACTGCTCGCACTCGGTTTCAGTCTGGGCGACGTAGGGTAGGGCGCCCCGCAAGCCGCTTATTGATCGGCGGACGTGGCGGACGGCTCGATGCGCGCGGAGACGCCGCCGGTTTCGATCGTGCTCGCGTTCCAAATAGCGGGCGCGAGCGTGTCGAAATAATCCGCGCCCTGCCCAATGACGACGAGCACCGCGTTGGAGCGGGTGTCGATGCGGTGCGGGGTGGAGTCTCCGAGCAGGCGGTCGAGCAAGGTCTCATAAACGACCGCGAAGTGGCTGGCGGTTTGCAGGTCGCTAAACGCCAGCATCCAGATCACGTTCACGCCGCGGCTCTCCTGCAGGATGATCATGCGGTCGGCCACCCATCGCGCGGCGAGTCCGACCTCGTTGGATTGCTTGCCCAGGTTGCGCTCGAGGATCACGCGAAGCAGCAGTTCGCCGTAAGTGTCGTCGTCGGCTTTTTTCCATCCGCTCATAACTCCGTCGTAGCCAGCGAGCTCGATTCGCGGCCCTGACGCGGTGCTGTCAAAGTAGAGCTCGGGGTGCAGAATCTGGTGGCTGGACTGCGGCGGTCTGCCATACAGCGCGTCGACCGCAGGCCATCCGCCGCGGCGATAAGCCTCGGCGACGAAGCGGACGCCGTCGGAGTACTGGAACACCAACGGCGCGCTGAGGCCCTCCGGCGTGTCGGGCGCTTCCGTTGCCAGAGCCTGCGGGAGCTGCTTGAGGTTGTCGGCGAGCGCGTCTGCCGTACTGTCGTCCATGCGACCGGCGGCGTAAGCGAAGCCCGCGATGGTCGCGTCGCCCTCGGCCACGGACTTGAGCGCGAGCCCGCGATCGTCGTCGTCCTTGACTTTGTCGAGGCTCGTTTCAAGACCGAAGTTCTGATCCTGCAGCGCATGCGTCAACTCATGCGCCAGCAGCATCTCGCCGACGACGTCGCGCTGAATGATAAACTGAGCCGCGCTGTTCCAGATGCCGAGATCGGCGCCGCCCTCGACCAGCACCATTTCCTTGCCGTGCGGATCGTAAAAGCCCGCGACCTGGCTCTTGAGCAGCTTGAGCGACGCGGCCTTGAGGTCGAGTCCCGCGGGATACAGACCGGTGAGCGAGCCGGCGACGGCGTCTGCCTCCAGCTGCTGGTCGGTGTAGTCGCGCATCAGGTCGGCTTCCATCATCGCCTCGGCTTCGTTCGGGGTTTTGATGGTGAGCGGAACCGATTGCTTGAAGCGCAGCTGACGGACCGTCTGGATGCCGGTCTCAATTTTCGCGGCCTGCTGCGAATTGACATGGTCGCCGTTGACGAGCGAGTAGGCGCATCCGCGTAGAATGATCAGCGCGGCGACAGCGCAAGCAGGCCACCAGAGCCGTCGTCCGAAGATAATGGCCCGGCTGTTCATTCGGTGACGATCACAACTGGAAGTCCGAAGTGGGCGGAGTCGGACGCGCGCGTCTCGGCCGCGGAGCGACTCGCGAATGCGCCCATGCGTACACGGTAATAGCGGCGATGGTCGGCATCAAGCTGATCGATGTGAACGTCGTCGTAGTAGGAGGCTAGCTTGCCACGCACCTGCTCGGCGTTCTGACGCTCGGAAAATGAACCGACCTGCACCCAGTAGCGCAGCGGCGCGCCGACCTCGCGAGTGCCCGGCGGCTTGCTGATGAGCGCGATGCGCACGCGCGCGGTGCCCTGGTCGAGCATCCCGATGATCCGCGCCGCCTTGTGCGAGAGATCGATTTTGCGCCCCTTCACGAACGGCCCGCGGTCGGTGATCCTCACCTCGACGGAGCGGCCGTTGTCGAGATTCGTGACCATCACGCGGCTGCCTAATGGAAACGCGATCGACGCCGCGGTTAGGTCCTCCTGATCGTAAACCGCGCCTGCGGCGTCTTTGTGACCGTGGAATCCCGGACCGTACCACGAGGCCATCCCGACTACCTCGGGCGTCGGAGTTGGCTGAGCGGCGGGCGCGGGCGCTGGGGGCGGGAGCTGGGCTGGACGAGACGTCGCGCACGCGGCGAAGAGTGCGCTCATAACGATCGTCAGCGCGATTCGTCGTTGCACGCTGTAGTTTTGAATGCGAGACATGCCGGCAACCCGCCTCAGATTATAAGAACCCGGCAGTCGCGGCATAAGCACCGTGTTGACCGATGTCGAGAGGGGCGCTTCGGGAGCTGTCGGCGGCGTGGTAGCATCTCGGTTGTTGAACGCGATGCTGCGCACGAGGCAGGAGCTGGAGGATATCGAGGCGCGCACGCTGGCGCCGTATGCGATGGCGTCGCGGGCCAGTCGCGGGCGCCGCTTTCCCGAACCCGAGCATCCGATTCGCACCGTCTTTGCGCGCGATCGCGACCGCGTCATTCACTCCGCCGCGTTTCGACGCCTCGAGTACAAAACCCAGGTCTTCGTCAATCACGAGGGCGATTACTACCGCACTCGCCTGACGCATACGCTCGAAGCCGCGCAGATCGCGCGCACGGTAGCGCGGGCACTCGGCCTCAACGAGGAGCTTGCAGAGGCGGTCGCACTCGCGCACGACCTCGGGCACACTCCCTTCGGCCACGCCGGCGAGAAGGTGCTCAACGAGCTGATGACGCCGTACGGGGGCTTCGATCACAACGCGCAGAGTTTGCGCACCGTCGATTGGATCGAGATTCGCTACCCGAATTTTCGCGGGCTTAATCTGAGCTTCGAAGTGCGCGAGGGAATCGTCAAGCATTCGCATTTTCAGGATCGTCCCGCCGCGCAGGAGTTTGATGCGAGCACTTACCCATGCCTCGAAGCGCAAATCGTCGATCTGGCCGACGAGATCGCGTACCTCGCGCACGACGTCGACGACGGCTTGAAGGCGCAGATGCTTTCGGTCGAGGAACTCAATGCGTCCGCCCTGTTCAGAGAGTCGGCGGCTGCCGCGCGCGCCGCGTCCCCGGCGGCCGAGATGCGCGTGCTGCGCTACCAGATCGTCATCAGGATGATCGACGCGATGTCCACCGACCTGATGACCAATCTCGCCGGCGAGCTGGAGCGCAGCAAGATTCGCAGCGTCGAAGATGTGCGCAAGGCGGAGAGGGTGCTCGCGTCTTTTGGCTCTGCCATGGGACCGAAGGTCGAAGAAATCAAGCAGGTGATGCGCGATCGATTGTATCGGCACTACCGGGTCAGCCGGATGACCGAGAAAGCGGGCAGGGTGCTCGACGCCCTGTTTCAAACTTACATGACCGAGCCGCGCCAGATGCCGGAGCACGTGCTCGCGCGCGCCGAGCGCTACGGCGAACCGATTTCGCGGGCGGTCGCGGACTACATCGCGGGGATGACGGACCGCTTCGCCCTCGACGAATATCGCAAACTCTTCGATCCAAATGAGCGCGTCTGACAAGCACGCGCCCTCGAGAAGATCGCGCCCGCGGCGGTCCTTGGTGATCCGGCGGGCCGATCACGTCGGCGATCCCGTCGGGCTCGCATTTCTCGAGTCGCCGGAGACCAACGGCGATGCGGTGCTCGAGCGCCTCCGCGAATATCTCGGCGACAAGCTCAAGCTCGTCAAGGCGGAAGTCTCGCACAACGAGATAACGGTGGAAGTCGAAGCGTGCGGATGGACCGAGGAGGGCGCGCGGATGGCGGCGCTCGCACGCGAGCTATACGAGAAGGGCGCCAAGCGCTCGGCGCTGTCGATGTACCGCGACGCGCTCGAACTCGATCCTCTGAACGCCTCGGCGATTTTGAGACTCGGCCTGGCGCTTGCCGAGCAGCAAAAATTCGCGGAGGCGTTCGACGCGCTCAAGCGCGCGAGAGAGTTCGGCGCCGCCGGCGTCGAGCTGCTGATCGCGATGGGACGATGCGCGGCTGGGCTGGAGCGCAGTGCGAACGCGGTCACGTACTACGAAGGAGCGTTGAAGCTCGAACCGCGTAATTTCGTGGCCCGGAGAGCGTTGAGCGCGCTGGGCCGCAAGCCCGGAACGCCTGGCAAAGAATCCGGCGCTGTACGGAGCGGTCGCGATTAGCTAGAACTGTGCGGAATTCGCCGGCGGTGGTTCTCTTAAAATCACGCCGGACACAATCAATATTGAAGCGGGGAGCGTCGCAGCATCCAATGATTTCAGGCCTTTTACGATTTTCAGTTATTTGTCGTAGTTTACATAATACTTCTTATGCGAAGTTACGCGGCGATGAAAGGATCGCCGGTATGTGCGCTTTCGTCGGCGCGTTGATGTTGCTGGGCGCCAGCAGAGCGGCGTTCGCGCAGAATGCGCCGGGGGCCTCCCCTGCTGCCGCCGCTGCGGTCGCCACCGATCCCGCCAAGGACGCGGCGTTGAAGACCTATCTCCAGAAACACTTCAAGATTCCCAGCGCCGACCTGATCAAGCTGGGCCCTGCTTTCAAGACGCCGATCGAGGGTCTCTACGCGCGCCAATTGATCGTCGGCAATGAGGCGGGACAGACCGTCTCCACTACGCTGTTCTTCGACAAAGATGAGACCAAGGCCATCATCGGTCAATATATCGACACCAGCATGGAGCCGTGGGGACGGGTTAACATGGGCGCTGTTAGCCTGGACGATCGCCCGACGCAGGGGCCGGCGGATGCGCCGGTGACGATCGTCGAGTTTGCCGACTTCGAATGTCCGTTCTGCGCGCATGCGTTCAGCGTGATCGAGACCCTGGTCAACACGACCTACAAGGGCAAGGTGAAGGTGATTTTCAAAGCCTACCCGCTGAACGTGCATCCGTGGGCGATCAAAGCCGCCGAGGCCGCCGAATGCGCGCGGCTGCAGAACCCGACGGCGTTCTGGGACTTCGCGCGCTACTTCTACACCAACCAGGGCTCGATCACCGTCAAGAATATTCAGGACGACGTCGACAAGCTGGCGAAGGCGCAGAAGCTCGACGCGCCTTCACTCAAGGCCTGCATGGACAGCGCGCAAACCGAGGCCCGCATCAAGCAGGATCAGACGGACGGCAATGCGATTCGAGTCTCGTCAACGCCGACGTTCTTCGTCAACGGAATCCCGGTCGTGGGATTGCCTGACGGCAAAGTGATAGAGTTCGTGATTAACTCGGAGCTTGCGGGAAAGTCGCCGTCGGCCTCTGCGACTAATGAATGACGACCGGCTGCGGTCCGCCCGCCGCGGCTGACGGCGGCGGCGGAATCTCGGCAGGCGCGCCGAGCAGCGCCAGCGATTCCATTACGTCCTGGCGCTGCTGCGCGAACGGATGCGCGGCGAGAAAACCGCGATAGGCGACGATCGCGCCCTGCTTGTCGCCCGCCTTCGCCAGCATCCGCGCGACACCGAGCTCCGCCCTCACCTGCTCCGGCCCCGGATCCGCGGCCGCCTGCTGATACGCGCCCGCCGCTTTCTTCCAATCGGCCATGTGCTCGTAAACCACCGCGAGGTTGGTCAGCGCGAGGCTGCGGAACAGAGGGTCGCGCTCCTCGGCCAGAAACGCGACGAGCGAATCGCGCGCGTCCGGCAGGTCGCCGTCGGCAATGTACGCGCTGGCGACGTAGAAGCGCGCTAGTCGTCCGAGCCGGCGTGCCGGCTCTTCATCCGCAAGCTGCTTGAACTGTGTCTCGGCGTCTTTGTTCTGGCCGGCGTTGAGCGCGGTGATCGCATCGTAGAAGCGCGCCGACGCAATACTGTCGCGATGACGCTCGTAGTAGTACACGCCAATCACGACCGCGCCGGCGACCACGACGACCGCGGTCGAGACAATCACCTGGGTTAGGTTCTTGACCAGGAAGTCGCGCGCGTTGTCGACCAGCGTCGTGAACTCGTCGGGCGCCCTGAGTTCTTTTTGCGTTAGCTTGCGGCGATGAGTGGTCGGCGGCATCGAATGCTCCAGCGGGCGCCGCCCGGCAGAGGACCAGAGGAGTTAGCGCGCACGCGCCTTACATCTTGTATTTGAAATCCTCGGGCGACATCCGCTCGAGGATCTCGGACCATTTGTCGCGCGAGACGCCGGCGAGGTTCTGATCGGAAGTCTGCGGTTCGCCCTGGGATTCGTGGAGCTCGCTGCTGGCCTCGAGCACTTTCTTCGCGACGTAAATCGGCGACTTGGTGCGCAACGCCAGCGCAATCGCGTCGCTCGGCCGCGAATCTATTTCGAGCGCCTTGCCGTCGCGGGTTTTCACCTGGATTCGTGCGAAGTAGGTGTTCTCGCGCAGCTCGGTGATCTCTGCCGACTCGACGGTCGCGCCGAACTCGACCATCAGGTTGCGCAGCAGGTCGTGGGTCATCGGGCGCTGCGGCTTCATCCCTTCGAGCTCAGTGGCCATCGCGGTGGCTTCGAGCGGACCGATCCAGATGTGCAGGTTGAGTTTGTTGTCAGGATCCTTCAGAACGACGATGGGCATTTTGGTTGAGGGGTCGAGCATGATCCCGCCCACAATCATCAAAATAAAGTCTTCCCTGTGTCCGGCCATAGAGGGGCTCATCAACCTTTTCTCTTCGAGCATGCGCGCTTTCGAACCGAAATTCTGCGCATCACCCCGAGAAAATATCTTGGCCCAAAGACGCAGTGTGGTCAACCGAACAAGCCGCGCAGCCGCGAGGATCGAGTCCGTCAGCCTGCGACCAAGCGATCGACAACGCGGTAAAGCTGGTTGAGATTGCGGCACTCTTCCACCAGGTCGCAGTGCGGGGCGTAGCGATCCATCTCGCTGTCGCCGAAGCCCCAGGTATTGCGGCTCTCAGGATTAAGCCAGATCACTTTTTTCGCGCGCTGGCGGATTTCACGCAAGCACCAATCGTGCGGGAGATTGTAATTGTTGCGCGCGTCGCCAAGCACGATAACGGTGGTGCGCTTGTTGACCGTGCCCAGATGATCGGTGACGAAGTTGCGGAACGCGTAGCCGAAATTCGAGTGGGCGTACACGTTGATGATATCGCCCTTGAGCGCGACGTCGAGCGCTTCCTTGGCGTCGTTGTTGCGGAAGCATTCGGTCACCTCGCCGATGTCGGCGACGAAGATGAAACTGCGCACGCGCGAATATAGATCCTGCAGCGAGTACACGAACTGCAGCATAAAGCGCGAGGCGTTGCGCACCGAGTCCGAAACGTCGCACAGGATTACGACCTGCGGCTTTTCCTTCTTGCGCTTCTCGAAGCGAAGCTTGAACGGGACGCCGCCGTACTCGAGGTTCTGGCGCAGCGTGCGCTTGATATCGAAGCGGCCCTTCTTCGAGCGCTTGCGACGCACCGTGATCACGTTCTTCAGGCGCTGCGCGAGGCGCGTCACCGCCTCATTCATCTTCTTGAGTTCTTCTTCGGTCAAGTAATAGAAGCTCTTCTCGCCAATTTGATTGAGGCGCTGATCTTCCTTCTGCTTGATATCGCGCTTCTCACGCTCCATCCGGACGTAGCGGCGGATAATATCGTCGAGCGCCTTGAGCCGGCGCTCGAGGTACTCTTCCATCTTGGCTTTTAGCTCGGAGCCGATGTCCATCTTCTCGAGCTGCTCGCGCAGCTCCTTGATCTCGGCTTCGATTTTGTCCAGCCCGAGCTGGCGGGCGAGCGCGCGCGCGAAATAGTTCTCCTCGATCGTGCGCTCGATGCCCTGCAGCTTGACGGCGCGCGAGGCTTCTCGGATTTTCCGCTCCATCTCGCCCGAGTTGTTCTGCAGCAGTTGTTTCGCGAGCTCGGAGAGATTCTTGCCTTCTTTCTTGAGCATCTTCTCGACTTCGTCCAGGAATTTCTGAAATTCCTGATCGGACATCGAGAGCGCGTTCTGCACGGCCTGGCTCGCCTGCTTGATAATCTCGCCGAGGCCGGAGAAATAGATATCGAACAGTTCCTCGAAGACGGGCAACTCGCTGGCCCGCTTGACCATCGTGGAGCGCAGCGCGGCGCGGAACGCATCGCGCTCGGCGAGGCCGGTGACTTCGGAGGCGCTGAACGCGTCGAGCGTCTCAGCGAGCGAGACGCGCACGCCGTTCTCGCGCAGCAGGTTTGCAAATTCTACGAGCTTCTCTTGCATGGTGCGCTGATGCCCTACCCTACTCGTTCAACGCGCGCGCCGATCAATTGAGGAGATCCTTGTCGCTGCCGGCTTCGGTGCCGCGACGTGCGCGCACGCGGCGCACATAGTCCTTGAGCTCTTCCTGCGCTTTGCGCACGTCGCCCTCGTACTTGACGATCGTGTCAAGCGTTTCGGTAACGAGTTCCTGGTCGAGGCTGTTCACGTTGAGAAGAGTGAGAGCCTTGACCCAATCGAGCGTCTCGCTGATGCCGGGTGTCTTCTTGAGATCGAGCTTGCGCAGCGATTGCACGACCGTGACGACTTCCTCGGCGAGCTTGATAGCCGCCTCGGGCACCTTGAGCTTGACGATCGCGAGTTCCTGCGCGCGATCTGGAAAGTCGATGTACAGGTGCAAGCATCGACGCTTCAGCGCGTCGGACATTTCGCGCGCGTTATTCGACGTTAGGACAACCAGCGGGATGTGCTTGGCCTTGAGCGTGCCGAGCTCGGGCACCGTCACCTGGAAGTCGGACAACAATTCGAGCAGGAACGCTTCGAACTCGGCGTCGGCCTTGTCGATCTCGTCGATCAGCAGGACCGACGGTTGCTCGCTGGAGATGGCCTTGAGCAACGGGCGCGGCAGCACGAAGCGTTCGGAGAAAAATACTTCGTCCTGCGCGGCGATTCGATCGACTGCCTCGGTGAGCCCCTTGGCTCCCACCAGTACTTCACTGATTTTGTCCTTGAGGATTTGCGTGTAGAGGAGCTGCTTCGCGTACTCCCATTCGTAAAGCGCCTTGCCCTCGTCGAGGCCCTCGTAACACTGGAGGCGGATCATGTCGAAGCCGAGCGAGGCGGCGAGCACCTTGGCCAGATCGGTCTTGCCGACGCCGGCGGGGCCTTCGACCAGGATGGGTTTGCCCAGTTCGCTCGCCAGGTAGATGACGGTCGCGATTCGCCGACTGGCGATATAATTGTTCTTGGCGAATCGCTCGATTACGTCCTCGATCGATGAAAACATCCATCCTCCTCGACAGCGGAAGCTGAAGGGCAAGCCCCGCGCGGATTAGATTAAATATCACGCCGAGTTAAGGCGAGGAAACCCACTGCAGGACCGGTCGAGACCGCCGCAGAATTGAATCTGAAACCCGCGGTGGGATTCGCGCTTCCTTCGGCAGGGGTGACCCCTGCACCCGGTATTACGAAAGGAGAAGATGCGGGACTTCGTCCCTGTTAAAGCTTTTTGGTGCATGGATCCTGAGCGCTTAGATGTGCAACTCCTCCCAGACTTGCTCGCCGCGATCGAAGCGATCGCGCGAGAGTGCGGATGCATCGAAGGCGCAGTACTTGCCGTGCGCAATCAGATCGGCGAGCGCCTGGCCGGCGCCGTAGGATTGCATCACGCCGCGGCCGCTGAACGAATGCGCCTCGTAAACGCGTTTCGTTGGGTCGGCGCGCCCGACGATCGCGCTGCGGTCGGGACTGACTTCGTACAGCCCGGCCCATCCGGTGACGTGGCGCAGGCGTTCCATCGAGGACATCCGCGCGAACATCCGCGGCCAGATTTCGTTCAGGAAGAACGGCTCGCCGTCGTAGTTGAAATGATAGCCGGGTGGTTCGTCGGGCGGCGAGTATCCTGCCAGGATGTGCGCGCCCTCGTTGTGAAAGTACACGCCGGAGGTATCGACGATCATGCCGTAGTTCGCGAGGTTGGTCTCGCGATTGTCGACGATGCAGACTTGGCGGCGAATCGGCTGCGTCCAGTTGCGCAGCCCCAGCAGTTTCATCGCGGACGGTGACCATGCTCCCCCGGCGATGACGATCGAATCGCAATTCAGCTCGAACACGTGACCAGTTTCCGCTTCGCCGGGGCCGTCCTGCGTCATCATACGGACCAGGCCCTCGTCGCTGTGCGGCTCGTCGGATTGCCAGCATTGGAGGCGAACGCTCGACGCGCCTGCATCGAGCGCGACGACGTAGGTGCGATCGAGAAACTGTGCGCCGAGTTTCAGCGCGCGGGCGCGATAGTGCCCCTTGAGCAGGTTCGGGTTGATGAGCCCGTCGGCGGGCGAGAAGGTGGCGCCTGCAATCCCGTCCAGCTTGTCGATCTCGGGCACGCGGCGATTGACCTCGGCGCGCGTGAGCGCCTCGATCGGATGGCCGAGCTCGCGCTGCAGCGGGATATGCTCGACAGCGCGCGCGAACGTCTCCTGATCGTAAAGCCACAGGTAACCCTTCTGGCGGAAGCCGACTTCGTCGCGCACGCGCTGGTAGTACTCGATCGACGCGCGGCATAGCGCGATATTAACGCGCTGCCACCAGGTGGCGCGCACGCCGCCCGCGTTCTTCTCGCTGGAGCTGAGGCGTCCGCTGAGATCGATATCGACGGCGAGCGTCTTGAGTCCGCGCTCGGCGAGGGCCATCGTGACCGAGCTGCCGACGACGCCGGCGCCGATGACGATCACATCGAATCGCTCACCCGCAATCACGCAACGATTCTATCAAAGTCGTTTTGTTGAAGGACGCGTAATCGTATGTGAAACCCGCTGTGAGTTTCACGCTTCCTCGGGCAGGGGTAAATCCCTGCACCTTGGTATTAAGAATGCGGGGCTTGTGCGAGTACCTTGTGGACTGCCAATTTTGAAGGGATGTGCACGCTGGCGATTTATTTTCAGGCTACGCGCGATTGTCCGGTGGTGATTGCGGCTAATCGCGATGAGTTTCTGGAGCGGGCAGCGGGTGACCCCACTACTCTGCTCGAGCATCCGCACGTTGTTGGCGGGAAGGATCTCAAGGCGGGCGGCACCTGGCTGGGGATCAGCGAGCACGGGATCGTTGCGGGGCTGTTGAATCGGCGAGCGGAGAATGGCGGCAATCCGGATGCGCGGTCGCGCGGGCTGTTATGCCTCGATGCGCTGCGGCGGCGGACTGCGCGCGAAGCGGCGGAGTTCGCGTCACACGAGCGCGGGTCGGACTACAACCCATTCAATTTGCTGATGGTGTCGCGGACGGAAGCGTTCGTCGCCTACAACCGTGGCGCTTCGATTGAGGTGGTCGAGATCAAGCCGGGGCTGCATCTTTTGTCCAATCTCGATTTGAATGATTTCGAGTGTCCGAAGATCAGTGCGTCGTACGGGAAGTTCGCGGAGCTTGGGAATCGTGCGGATTTTCAGCGCGACCCGATTGGGCAGCGTGCTGCGCTCGGGGCGTTGCTGGCGGATCACAATACGCAGCTCGATTCGCGATCAGGACGGCCTAACGCGCTGTGTCTGCATCTCGAGAATTATGGGACGCGGTCGTCGAGCTTGATTCTCATGCGCGGGCAGACCCAGGAGATTGCGCACTACTTCGCGCCAGGGCCGCCGTGCAGGACGGCGTATGCGCCGGCGATGGTGCCGCGGCGCAGCGCAGCGCAGGAACCGAACCCCTAACCTCTTCCCCGGTGGAAGGGGACCCGTCAGGCATTAAGGGCTGAAGTAGGCGGCGATGCCGGTGAGGATGAAGCATCCGATGGCGATTGAGGCGGAGGCGAGGAAAATCGAGGCAAGGAACGGCGGCTCTATTACGAAAAACAGGATAAAGCCTGCGACTATCGCGACGACGCTCGCTATTATCGCGCAGACCATGCTCACCGTGCGCAGTTGCGTCATCGCGAATCTCCACCTTGCCTTGACGCCGAGGCGCAGCCGAGTATACGCCGTGGGTTCATCGTGCACGTCGCCGGGCGCGACCGATTGGGGGGGTTGGATTGATGCGCATTAGCCGTGAGCAGATTGCCTGTCTGATTGTCGCGATTGCGGTCGCGGTTGCAACCGCACGTCCGGCCCGCGCGCAACTGGGTGAGTCGGGGCTGAACTGGCAGCAACGCTTCCTCGGCATCATCCCTCTCGTCAAGCCCGATCCGAAGGACCCGGTGGTCGTGACAGTCAACGGCGCGCCGATTACGGCGGCGGAAATCACCGACTACGCGAAGACCGAAGCGCAGATGATCAACGCGACCAGCACCGAAGAATCCAAGGCGGTGTTTCGCGATGCGAGCGAAAATCTAATCAACCGGCAACTGCTGCTGCAGGAGGCCGCGAAACGCAAGATCACGATTCCCGACGGCGAAGTGGCGCAGCGCGCGCGAGAGTTCCAGATTGCCGGCGCGGGCGGGCAGGCAGTCACCCAGAGCGGCGCGCCGGATACGCAGTTGATGAACGCGGTGCGCGGGTCGATGGAGATCGAGAAGATGCTCGACGACGAATTCCGCGCGCATCATGTGCAGCCGACCGACGCGCAGATTCAGAAGTACTACGAAGAGCATCGAGATCTCTTCGTGAAGGATCCCGGCGAGGTGCAGATTGCGCATATCGCCGTGAAGATACCGCCCAACGCGACCGACGCACAGAAGAAAGCGGCGGCCGAAAAGATAATCAAGATTTACAACGAGGCTAAGAAGACCAAGGACTTCGCCGCGCTCGCGAAACAAAACTCGGAGGACACGGAGTCGGCGGCGAAGGGGGGCGACCTCGGCTACTTTCGGCCCGGGCAGTTGCCGCCGGTGGTGGACAAGGTGGTCTTCGCAACGCCGGTCGGGCAGCTGACGCAAATCGTCGAGTCGAATCTCGGCTACAGTTTTATCAAGGTGGTCGCGCGGCGCGGAGAGACGATTTCGCTGCTGTCGGAGGTGAAGGCGAAGATCGCAATGTTCATCCTCGACGAGAATGAAGACGCGGTGGTGAAGGGGATGCTCAAGAAGATCGCGAAGGGCGCGAAGATCGAGTTCAAGAGTCCGCCGAAGGAGAGCAGCACCGCGAAAAGCGGGGAGTGAATACACCTGATTGGATGTGAAACCCCTCCGCGGGTTTCACGCTTCCTTGGGCAGGGGTGACCCCTGCACCCAGCACTAAGAGAAGATGCGGGACTTCGTCCCTGCTAGAAGTTAAGGCGAAAGGAGGCGACCGCCTTCGAGGGTCAGCAGGGCGCCGGTCGCGAAGTCGGTCTCGCAGAAGAAGAGCACGGCGCGGGCTACGTCTTCGGGCGTACCCATTTTTTTTGTCAGAGTGCGACTGACAAGACGCTCTACTTCTTCCCTGGTGTAGTCTTCGGGGGGCATCACCATGCCAAGCGCGATGCAGTTCACCTGGACCTCGGGGGCCAGTTCTTTGGCTAGTGCTTTTGTCAGGCCGATGAGGCCGGTCTTCGAGACTGAGTATGGCAGGTAGTCTTTGTAGGGGCTGATGCCGGCCCAATCGCCGAGGTTGACGATTTTTCCGGCGCCTTGTCGGCGCATCGCGGCGCCCGCGAACTTCGACAGAAAAAACGGCGCCTTCAGGTTGGTGTTGAGGTTCGCGTCCCAGTCGCCCTCGGTGACTTCGGCGAGCGGCGTGGGCGCGAAGACCGAGGCGGAGTTGACGAGGATGTCGATGCGGCCGAAGGCGTCGAGAATGCTCGCGATCATCTGCTCGATTTCGGCGACGTGCTCGAGGTTGGCATGGAATGTTTGCGCCTTGCCGCGCTTGCTTGCGATTTCGGCGACCACTGCGTCCGCTTCGTTCTGCGAGGTTCGATAGTGAACTGCGACCGACGCGCCGTGAGCGGCAAGTTCGAGCGCGATCGCGCGGCCGATGCGGCGGCCGGCGCCGGTTACGAGTGCGACTTTTTGGTTGAGGTCCATGTCGAGATTTGTGCAGTCAGGATTGAAGCGACCGCTTGCGCATCAGGAACCTAACCTTTCCATGTGGAAAGGGGAACCAGTCAAGAATTCTTAAGAAAGGGATGCGTGGATCGCTTTGACCAGCGCCAGGTTGTCGGAGTGGCCGGTCTTCGATGCGGTGACGTGCGCGTGCAACGGACGGCCGAGCAGGTAGAGGTCGCCGACCAGATCGAGGATTTTGTGGCGCGCGAATTCGTCGGCAAAGCGCAGCGTGGTGTTCACGACTTTGTCGTCGTCGACGAGGATCGCGTTGTCCAGGCGCGCGCCGCCGCCGAGGCCAAGCTGGTTGAGCTTGCGGAACTCGCGGACGGAGCCGAAGGTGCGCGCCGGCGCGACTTCTTGCATGTACACCTCGGGCGAAGTCAGCTCGAAGTGCAACTGCTGAAAGCCGATCGGCTTCGGGTAGTCGAGCGTGTAGTCGATGATCAGATGGTCGGCGGGTTCGGCCTTTATAAACTCGCGGCCTTCGCCTTCCTCACCGACAATGATCTTGTGCCTGATTCTGAGCGGTTCGACGGTCGCGTCCTGCTCGGTGAGGCCGGCTTCGCCAAGCTGTTTGCAAAACTCGAGCGCGGAGCCGTCGAGTGCCGGGACTTCGTCGTCAGTCTTGATGAGGAGGTTGGTGATGCCAAACGCGTGGAGCGCGGACAGCAGATGCTCGACCGTGCGGACCGAGCGGCCGCCGCTGGTGAGGGTGGTGTTGTAGCCGGTGTCGGTGACGTTCTCGAAGCGGACAGGAATCGCGGTTTCGTCGGCGAGCGAGGTGAACACGATGCCGAATCCTGCCGGCGCGGGATGCAATATGACGCCGGTCTTGAGCCCGGTGTGAAGCCCCTGCCCGCCCATCACAATCGACCGTGCGACGGTGCGCTGCGGGGTCGCGCCGGCACGAATTGCCTTGCGGCCGGCGGCGCGGACCTCGGCGCACACACCGCGCGCGTTGGACGGATCCGGACCGGCAGAGTCGCCTTCGAGCGCGCGCGCGATCGATGCGAGCAATCCGCTGACCGAGAACGGCTTTTGAATGAAGTCAGCGGCGCCGAGCTTAGTGGCGGCGACCGCGCTCTGAATGTTGGCGTGGCCAGAGATCATTATCACCGGCACGCGCGGCTGCTCGGATTTAATCCGCCGCAGCAACTCGATGCCGTCCATCTCAGGCATCCAGACGTCGAGCAGAACGATCGCAGGACTCTCTCGCGCGATGAGGTCCATCACGCCCGGCGCGTGGCCGGTATCGACGACCCGAAAGCCTTCGTCGCTCAGAATTCCACGCAAAGACGACCGAATCCGCTCCTCGTCATCCACCACCAACACGGTCTCATTCACGTTAAATTTTCTCCGGGAAGCGCGTTTCGTCGTGCCGCGGTAAGGATCGCATCAGCCGGTAGCCTTTGCGAATTGCCGCATCTTAACAGGAAATTCGACGACAAATCTACTTCCGCACGGCCGGTTGTCGGTCACGCGGACGAAGCCGTGATGGTCGGTGACGACCGCAGAAACGATCGCGAGGCCGAGGCCCGTGCCGCCTTTTTTGCTCGAGTAGTACGGCTCGAAGATGCGCGTGCGCAGGCGCGGATCGATGCCGGGGCCATTGTCTGCGACTTCGAGAGTTACGAGCGAGTTGTCGGAAAGCCGGTGACTACGCACCTCGATCTGCGGGCGAGCGCCGTTGTGATTGATGGCGGTCACAGCGGCGACGGCGTTGTCCAGCAGGTTGACCAGCGCGCGCTTCATCGCGTCGCGATCGATCGGGATCAGCGGAATCGCGGGGTCGAGCGCGAGCGCGAACTCGACGTTGGGATTGGCCTCGCGGAAATTCGCGACGGTCTCGCTGGCGAGCGCGTTGATGTCGCCGGGAACCGGATTCAGATGAGGCATCCGCGCGAACGCCGAAAACTCGTTGACGAGCCGCTTCAGATCTTCGACTTCGCCTATGATCGTTTTCGTGCATTCCTCGACCAGCGTCGATTCGATTCCCGGGCGCGCGCCGAGTTGGCGCCGGAGCCGTTCGGCCGAGAGCTGGATCGGCGTCAGCGGATTCTTGATCTCGTGCGCGATTCTGCGCGCGACTTCGCGCCACGCCTCTATCCGCTCGACCTTGGCAATCTGGCTCACGTCCTCGAAGAACAGCACCGTTCCGGCCGGCTCGTTGGGAGCGTCGCCGAGCGGGCTTGCGGTCATCATCAGCTCGGTTTCGCTGGCCGCGATTTCGAGCTTGATCGTCGAGCGGGCTTCGCGCGGACGGGTTGCGAAGGCGAACACGTCGTCGAGCACGCGGGCCAGCGCGGGCGGGAAAGCGCCCTGGTAGCTGCGGCCGATGACGTCGGCGGCGCGGAGGTCGAGGAGCCGCTCGGCGCATGGATTGATCGTCGTGACGGCGCCGTCGTGGTCCAGGCCTACGACGCCGGCCGACACGTTGCGCAGGAGCGTCTCGGTGTACTGGCGGCGGCGCTCGAGTTCGGCGGCGGACGCGCGCAGATCGGCCGTCATCTGGTTGAAGGAATCCACAAGGTGGCCGATCTCGTCGTCGCCCACGGCGGGGATGCGGAAGTTGAGATCGCCGCCGGCGATCGCCTGCGTGCCGCGCGCGAGCAATTTGATCGGGCCGGTGATTCCGCGCGAGAGAAATATTCCGAACCAGCTCGCCAGCGTGACTACCACGAGCCCGATCAGCACCAGCGTCAGCAGGTAGCTGTTCATGATGGGTTGGCGAAGGATTCGGAGCTGGAAGTAATCCTCGGAGACGCGTGAGATGTTGCTCGCGCGCGTCGCCAGGCTCTGGGGCAGGTAGTAGTCGACGAGCAACGCCCCGAGCACGTTGTCGGTGTCGCTCGAGACGTAAATCGGCGCGGAGCCGCGGATCACGTCGGCGCTGCCGAGGCGGTCGGTGCGCGTGAGCGCCTGTCCCTTCAGGGTTTGCGAGATGATCGGCGAATCTGGTGACGCGCCGATGCCGGTGGGCGTCTTGGGGCTGAGGTCGATGAGCAGCAGTTTGCGGTCGGCGGAGAAGACCTCGATAGTGCCGAGGTTGTATTCCTCCTGGCGCTTGTTGATGAACGCCTTAAGGTCGTCGCGCTTTTGCGGCGCGAGCAGGCCGCGCGCCGAGATCTCTCCCGCCAGCACGCGGGCGAAATGCGACGCGTTGTTGGCCGAGTTCAGATAGTAGGTCTTCGCGATCTCGAGCGAGTCATTGAGAATCTGCTCGTACTCGGGATTGAACCAACTGTTGATGTCCGCGTGGAGGAAGACGCCCGACACGTAGAGCAGGAACGCGCTGGGGATTAGCGCGACCGCGATGAATCCCGAGACCAGCCGGACCTGGAATTTCGAGCCGATCAAGCCGCGGCGGCGCTCGAAGATGACCTTCGCAAGGTTGCGTCCGACCAGGAACAGCATCAAGCCGAGCAGCAAAAAGCTCAGGTTGAAGAGCGAGATGACGGCGAGGTTGGAGACCAGCGAGGTGTGACGCGTGAGCGGCGGCAGCTCGGTTTGCGCGAATACGAACGCGACGAGCGTAGCGCCGGCCACGCCGACGGCGATCAGCTCGCGGCGGCGCCGCTTGCGCTCTGCGAGCCGATGCGGACTTACGGATTTTTGCGCTGCCAATTCGTCAACGCCTCATCAGCGAGAACAGCAAGGTCGCGGCGATGCTGATCAGGATGCAGGTGGCGAGCGGGAAGTAGAAGCTGAAGTTGCCGCGACGGATATAGATGTCGCCGGGCAGTTTGCCGAGATACGGCACCGACGACAATCCCCACAGCGTCAAGCCCACGACCACGATCGCGACACCGGCGAAGACCAGGCTTTTTCCTATCGGCGCCATCGCATTGCTGACCCAAGCCCGATTGTACAAGACAGGCGGGCCTTACAATACAAGGGTGCCCCGCCCTGCTCGCCGGTCCTATGCGTGCGCGTGGGCGTGCGATTTGGCGCCGGCGGCCTCGCGCGCCGCGAGCGTCTCCCTGATTATCTTTTCAGCGACCGGAGCCGGAGCCTCTTCATAGTGCGAAAAGTGTTGCTCGAAGGAGCCGCGGCCCGACGTGATCGAGCGCAGGTCAGGCGCGTACTTCAGCACCTCGGACATCGGCACCTGCGCCTTGATCACCTGGCCATGCCCCTTGCTGTCCATGCCGAGAACTTTGCCGCGGCGCGAGTTCAGATCGCCAATCACGTCGCCCATGCACTCGTCGGGACATGCGACTTCGATCGCGACGATCGGTTCGAGGATGATCGGCCGGGCTTTTTCCAGCGCCGCTTTGAGGCCCATCGAGGCCGCGATCTGAAACGCCATGTCCGACGAATCGACGTCGTGATAGCTGCCGTCGAACACGGTGACTCGCACGTCCACCATCGGATAGCCCGCCAGGAATCCTTCGGGCAAAGTGTTGCGCACGCCCTTCTCGACCGACGGAATGAAGTTGCGCGGAATAACGCCGCCGACGATGTTGTCGACGAACTCGAAGCCCTTGCCGCGCGGCATCGGCTCGATCTTCAGCCAACAATCGCCGTATTGCCCGCGGCCACCCGACTGGCGCTTGTACTTGCCCTGCGCCTCGGCGCGTCCCTTGATCGTTTCCTTGTAGGGAACCTTGGGCGCTTGCAGCTCGACGTCGACGTTGAATTTCCGGCGCAGCTTCTCGACGGTGATTTCGATATGCATCTGGCCGGTGCCCGACAAGATGATGTCGTGGGTCTGCGGATCGCGATGCATCTCGAGCGCCAGGTCCTCTTCGATCAGCTTCTGCAACGCGGCCGACGACTTCTCCTCGTCGCCCTTGGTCTTGGGTCGAATCGCAAAAGAGATGACGCCATTGGGCCGCGTCAGCGGCGGCATCACGAGCACCGGCGCTTTCTCGTCGCATAGCGTGTCGCCGGTAGTAGTGTCCTTGAGCTTGGCGACGGCAACGATTTCGCCCGCGATCGCGTTGGCAATGGGAGATTGCTTTTTGCCCTCGAGCCGCAGCAACTGGCCGAAGCGCTCCTTCGTTTCGCGCGTCGAGTTGAACACGGCAGCGTCGGTCTGAGCGCGGCCCGAAATAATCCGGAAGATCGAGAGCTTGCCGGCGAACGGATCGATAATCGTTTTGAATACCAGCGCGGCGAACGGCGCGGCCGGATCGGCGGGACGGCTAACAGGCTCGCCCGTGGTGGGATTCTGGCATTCCACGGGCGGACGCTCGTTGGGCGCGGGCAGATAAGTCGTAACGGCGTCGAGCAGCGGGCCGATGCCGATATTTTTCGCGCCGGAGCCGCAGAAAACGGGCGTGATCTTGCGCTCGACCACGGCCGCGTGCAGCGCGGCGCGCACTTCGGTGTCGTCGAGAGTGCCCTTGTCGAGATATTTTTCGAGCAGTGCGTCGTCGGTCTCGGCGACCGCCTCGAACAGCGCGGTGCGTGCAGCTTCAGCGCTGGCTTTCAACTCCGCCGACAGTTCTTCTTCCTTGAATTTGCCGCTGGTGTCGGCGTAGGTGAGCGCCTTCATCGCGAGCACGTCGACGACGCCCTTGAAGCCGAGCTCCTCGCCAATCGGGATTGTCAGCGCGACGGCGCGCGCGCCGAGCACTTTCTCGAGGTCTTTCATCGCGGCGTCGAAACTGGTGCGCTCGCGATCGAGGCGCGACACGAATGCGATGCGCGGTAGCTTCAGGTCTTCGGTCGCGGCCCAGATTTTTTCCGATTCAACTTTGGTGTCGGCGCCCGGGCTGATCAGCATCACGACGCCGTCAACCGCGCGCAGAGTCGTGAGCGTCTCGGGCAGGAAGGCGGTATAGCCGGGAGTGTCGGCGAAAATTACTTCAGTCTTCTTCCAGTTGAGATGATTGAACGCGGAGCTGATCGAAATGTGATGCTTGATTTCTTCCGGCTCGAAGTCCATCGCGGCCGAGCCGTCGTCGGGCCGTCCCAATCGCGGCACCGCGCCCGCCGTGAAGAGCATCGCGTCGGCGGCCTGCGTCTTGCCGGTCCCGCCCTGCCCCACTAGTGCGATTGTTCTAAGCCGTCCGATTTCCTCCACTGCCATGGAGCTTACCTCTCAGCTTGCCCGCCCGGGACCGGCGCCGATTTCAGAGCGCCGCGCCCCGATCGATGCGGTTATTTCGCGTTCGTTACATAAACCTACTCGTACGCCCCCTCCACGCTCACCTCACCCGCGACAATTCGCTCGACGCGGTCTCCGATGTCTAGCAGCAGCGCACCAGTCGCGTCGATTCCTTTCACGACTCCCGACTGACGCCTGTCGCCGTCCATGATCGCGATGCGCTTACCGGTCAGGGCCGAGAAACGCTCCCATGCCGGGCGAACCGCGTCGAAGCCGCGCGTCAGGGTTTCCATATAGCGAGAGTCGAGCAGATAAAAAAGCGAATCGGCGATCGCAATCCGGTCGCATGCGTGGCCCGTCGCGATACGCATCGAGGTCGCCTTGTCACGCAAGTCGATTGGGATGTCGTCCGCGGCGAGATTGATGTTGAGGCCGATGCCGAGCAGCACGCAGTCGAGATTCTGGCGCGCGTCGGTGACCGCCTCGGCGATGATGCCACCGGCCTTGCGCCCGCGCAGCCACACGTCGTTTGGCCACTTGAGCGCGACGACACCCGGCGCCGCGCGCTCCAGCGCCTCGGCTGCTGCGATGCCCGCGACCAAGCTCATGCGCGGCACGTCGGCGAGCGGAATCGGCGGGCGGAGAATTATCGTGGTGTAGAGATTGACGCCGGAGGGCGAATGCCACGTGCGGCCCATTCTGCCTCGTCCCGCGCTCTGACGCTCGGCAATTACCGCGGTGCCCTGATCGGCACCGCTCGCCGCCAGCTCGCGCGCGGCTTCCTGGGTGGAATCGATCTCGTCGAAATAATGAATCCGCCAGCCGATCCTGCCGGGCGCGCCTCGTTCGATAGCAAGATATGGATTCTGAGGCATTACTTTAAGTTATCACCGCGGCCGTTCGCGTCGGGCGCGCACGGCGCCCGCCAATCAGACCGCGTCAATTCTCATGCTGATATCCAGGAATCGCGCCGAATGCGTCAGCGCACCGACGGAAATCAGGTCGGCGTCCGCCTCCGCGATCGCGCGGACGGTCTTGAGCGTTACGCCGCCAGAAACTTCGAGCTGAACTTTCGGTCCCGCGAGCGCACGCGCTTTACGGACGTGCTCGAGCGTCATGTTGTCGAGCAGGATCGCGTCGGCGCCGGCTTTAAGTGCTTCTTCAACTTGCGCTAACGTCTCGCATTCGATTTCGATTTTGAGCGTATGCGGCGCAACCCGGCGCGCGCACTCGATCGCTTTCGTCACCGTGCCTGCCGCCGCGATATGGTTCTCCTTGATCAACACGCCGCTGTCGAGGCCCAGGCGATGGTTGTGCCCGCCACCGATGCGGACCGCGTACTTCTCGACGACGCGCAAACCGGGATGAGTCTTGCGCGTGTCGATGATCTTCGCATGCGCGCCCGCCACCGCATCGACGAACGCTCGCGTCGTGGTCGCGATTCCTGAGAGGAGCTGCACGAAGTTGAGCGCAGTGCGCTCGCCAATCAGCAATCCCGCGAGCTTGCCTTCGATTTCCGCGAGCACACTGCCAGCTTTCATCTCAGTGCCTTCAGGCGCGAGTGCGAGCATTCGCGGTGCGGCCCCCGCCTGCCGCATCACGGGCTCGATCAGAACTCCGCCGGCGAGAATCATCCGCGGTTCTTTGACGGTGATCCTCGCGCGGCCCATCGCACCCGGCGCGACGGTCGCGGCGGTCGTGATGTCGCCCTGCCCCACGTCCTCGGCAAGCGCGCGCTTGATGAGTTCGGTGGGATCGAATTGCTTGAACAGTTCCACTGATACCTGGTTCTCAGGCGCGTTCTTCCAGTTGGCGCAGTTGTTCGCTGAGCAACTTTCGCTGGGCTTGCAGGCCTTCGAAGCGTTGAGCGACTTCAACTCGCGTTTCTGGATCGGCCTTCGTCATGAAGCGGGAATCATTCAAGCGCGCTTCGTGCTGAGCGGCATGCTTGCCGACCTCGTCGAGCTGCTTCTGCAACTTCTGGCGTGCGACCTGAAAGTCGTAACCGTCGGGCGCGTCGACTCCAACGTCCGCCCACGCCAGGTGCGCAAATACCGCGCGATCTCCCGACGCATCGACCTTCAAGGCTTCGAGTTTCGCGAGCGTCATCGCATAGGATCGCCACGTCTCCAGCTCTTTGGCATCTCCTGCCTTGATCACGGCTGTGACGCGTTGGCCCGGGTGCCATCCGAGCAGCGAGCGGAGCGAATTGATCGCTTCGGTGGCCTCGATGCAGTGATTCATCGCCAGCTCTTCTGCTGGCGATACCGGATTGTTCGCCGACGGCTCAGGATACTTCGCGATTGGCAGATGCGCCGCGAGATTTTGCTCGTCGATGTAGGGGCGAATCACTTGCCAGATTTCTTCTGAGACGAACGGCATAAACGGATGCAGCAGGCGCAGCATCTTGTCGAATACGTTGATCAGTACCCATCGCGCCGCCGCCTGACGCTCGCCGCCGGCCTTTAGCGGTTCCTTGGACAGCTCGATGTACCAATCGCAGAACTCGTGCCAGATGAACTGGTAGAGCTTCATCGCGGCGACGTTGAATTCGTAAGCGTCGATCGATTTGCTGACTTCGCGAATCGTGTCGTCGAGGCGCGACAGAATCCATCGCTCGGCTAGTCCGAGGTTTGCGATCTCTACTTTCGGCAGCGGCTGCGGCGCGCCTTCGAGATTCATCATCACGAAGCGCGCGGCGTTCCAGATTTTGTTTGCGAACGCTCGCGACGCGGCGAATCTGTCGTGCGACAGGATTACGTCGCGACCCTGCGCGGCCAACTGCGCCAGCGTGAAGCGGACCGCGTCTGCCCCGTACTGATTCATCAAGTCGAGCGGGTCAACGACGTTGCCCTTCGACTTGGTCATCTTCTTGCCGAGTTCGTCGCGCACCAGCGGCGTGATGTACACGTCCCTGAACGGGACTTTGTCGGTGAACTCGAGCCCGAACATCATCATGCGCGCGACCCAGAAAAAGATGATGTCGAATCCCGTCAGTAGCAGGCTGGTGGGGTAATAGCGCGCGAAGTCTGGTGTGTACTCGGGCCAGCCGAGAGTGGACATCGGCCACAGGCCCGAGCTGAACCAGGTGTCGAGTACATCGTCGTCCTGGATGATGTCTGAGCCGTCGCACTCTGGGCATCGCGACGGGCGTTCGGCGGCGACAATCAGATGGTCGCATCGCACGCATCGGTAGGCGGGAATCCGATGGCCCCACCAAAGCTGGCGCGAGATACACCAGTCGTGGATGTTTTCGAGCCAATTGAAAAACACGTTCTCCCATCGCTTTGGATGAAAGGTCGTGTCGCCCCTGCGCACCGCCTCGATCGCGCGATCGGCCATCGCGCGCATGCTCAGGAACCACTGCTCTGAGAGCATCGGCTCAACGACGGTGTCGCATCGCGAGCACACGCCGACCGAGTGCCTGTACGGCTCGATCTTCTCGAGCAGCCCCGCGACCTCGAGGTCCTTGACGATTTGCTTGCGCGTGTCCTCGCGCGACATTCCGCGATACGCGCCCGCGTTCTGGTTCATGTGCGCAGTGCCGTCGAGGATCGAAATCTGCTCGAGGCCGTGACGCTTGCCCAGTTCAAAATCCACGGGGTCGTGTGCGGGCGTGACTTTGAGCGCGCCGGTGCCGAATTCGCGATCGATCGCGGAGTCGGCGATGATCTTTATCTCGCGCCCCATCAGCGGCAGACAAATCGTCTTGCCGACGTACGACTTGTAGCGCTCATCGTCGGGATTCACGGCGACGGCAGTGTCGCCGAGCATGGTCTCGGGCCGCGTCGTCGCGATCGTTATCGCGCCCGTGCCGTCGGCGAGCGGATAGCGTATGTACCAGAGGTTGCCCTGCACATCCTTGTGATCGACTTCGAGATCGGACAACGCCGTCTCGCATCGCGGGCACCAGTTGATTAACCGCTTGGCGCGATAGATAAGACCTTTGTTGTAGAGATCGACGAATACCTTAGTCACCGCGCTCGAAAGTCCCGCATCGAGCGTGAAGCGCTCGCGGCTCCAGTCGCACGACGCGCCGAGCCGGCGCAACTGATTGAGGATTCGATCGCCGTAAGTCTCGCGCCATTCCCACACGCGATTCACGAATGCGTCGCGCCCGAGCTGATGCCGGTCCTTGCCCTCTTTCGCGAGGTCCTTCTCGACGGCGTTCTGCGTCGCGATTCCGGCGTGATCGGTGCCGGGTAGCCACAGCGTGTTGTAACCCTGCATCCGGCGCGTGCGCACGATGATGTCCTGGAGCGAGACGTTGAGGGCGTGGCCGAGATGAAGCTGGCCGGTGACGTTCGGCGGCGGAATAACGACCGAGAAGACTTTGCCCGGCCGCGCGGGGTCGGCCTTGAAGTATCCGAGATCGATCCACTGCTGAAACCATCGCTCTTCAGCGGACTTCGAATCGAATGTCTTGGGCAAATCCACCGGTATCGCTCCGTCGAAAAAAGGGCGCGGCGCGCCCTTCGCTCAAATCATATTGTCCTGCCAGTCGCCTCTCAAGCGCACGACCCGACGCAGCGATCTACGGCTTGTAAAGTCGAGCCGCTTAATAATATCGTGCGCATGCTCGTATTGGGGACGGGCTGTATTCAACCGCGGAGGAGAGATTTCATGGCTGACGCGCTTCGTAAACTGGGGATGGCTGCCGCGCTGGGAACCTTGATTCTTGCGGGTGGAATTTCGGGTTGCAGCTCGATGTCCACCGACCACGTTGATTGCAACGTCGTGAAGCTGCAGACGGAATCGGGTCGCTCCGACGCCGAGATCGCCTCCGCCATCGGCGCCAGCGAAGCGGATGTCGCGAAATGCCATGGGCCGGAAAAGTCCGGCAACAAAACCTCGACCGACGCGGTTCCTTCGGGTTATTGAGCACGCGGCGACCGCCCGGCTCTATTGAACTTGTGCGAGAGAGGGGACTTGAACCCCTACGAGCTTGCGCTCACAAGGTCCTGAGCCTTGCGCGTCTGCCATTCCGCCACTCTCGCGTTCGAGGCAAGAGTATAGCGTTTAACCGGCTGATGATTCCAATTCAAGACGGGATTCCAAACTTTTGGCGGCCGTCTTGAGCGCGCGGCGCTGGTGCAACACAATCTGCGGTTACGATGAGTGAGCGAGTTCGCGGCGCGATTGCGCTAGCGCCGGCCTTGGGGGCGGGGGCGTCGTCGCTCGCGCTGGACTTGAGTGCGGGCGACGGGCTTTCGAGCCGGCTGCTTGCTGAGCGCGGATGGCGCGTAGTTTCGACCGAGTATCGCACGCGCAAACCCGGCTGGATTGCAATCAACCTCGACAACGACCTCCCACTTCGCAGCGCGAGCTTCGACCTGGTGGTGATGCTCGAAGTGATCGAGCATCTCGCCGACATCCCGCACATACTCGGCGAGATCGCGCGCGTAATGCGGCCCGGCGCCGTCGCGATCGTCACCACGCCCAATCGCCTGAGCGTCAGCTCGCGAATACATTACCTGCTGAGCGGCTACTACAAGGGACGGCGCGCGCCGCTGGCCTACAAATATCGCGTCGCGGACGGGCGCAACTGGCACGTGATGGGCCTCAACGACCTGCATTGGATCGCCTGGGGGGCGGGATTGCGGATGGACGCGATCGGGCGCAGCAGGCGCAAGATGCGCTCGCGAATCCTCGCGCCGATTCTGTGGCCGTTCATCGCGGCGTTCTCGTGGATGCTCTACGGGCGCGTAAAGGATCCGGTGCAGCGCAAGATCAATCGCGAGCTGCTCGGCTTCATGACCAGCGCGAGCCTGCTGATGGACGAAAACATCATCATGCGATTTCGCAAAATTGAAAAGCGTTGAAGACCTCGATCATCGTTGCGACTCACAACCGCCCCGACTCGATTCGGCGGCTAGTCGCGAGCCTCGCGCCTGAACTCGCGACTGGTTCGCGCGAGATAATCATTGCCGAGAATGGCACGCTGTCGCCGATGCGGCACCCGCTCGAAACATCTCGGCTCAAGCATCTGCACGAACCGCGCGCCGGAAAATGCCGCATCCAGAATCGTGCAATCGCTGATGCGTCAGGAGAGATCCTGGTTTTCCTCGACGATGATTTGGTCGTCGCGCCGGGTTATCTCGAGGCGGTCGATCAGTTTTTTGATACCCATCGCGAGTTCGCCGCAATGGAGGGGCGAATCCTCGCGGCCGAAGATCCCGAAAAAAAAGTCGGGCCGATGGCGGTGTACCTCGATCTGCCGATCGCCGACCACGGCGAAGAAGTAGTTGAGGTGCGCGGAGTGCTCGGTGCGAACATGGCTTTTCGCGCAGAAGCGCTCAAGCAAGTTGGACCCTTCGATGAGCGCCTCGGTCCGGGCGCGTGCGGGCACGAGGAAGAAACCGAGATGTCGCAGCGGCTTCGGCGCGCGGGCTTTCGAATTGGGTACGCGCCAAAAGCGCTCGTCTATCACGAAGTCGATCCGTCACGCGCGAATCGCGAACGATTCATCAGAATCGCGCGCGAGCGCGGTCGCTGCCGCATGCTGCACGAGAAGCATTCCGCCGCGGACGTGATTTCGAAGAATGCGATCGCATGGGTGCGGCTGCGAATTGCGCAGCTCACGGGCGCGGGCATCCCGCGAATCGCGCGCGAGGAGCGCCGGCTCGCAATCGCACGTGGGATGTTCGACGGCCTCGGCGGCTGAAGACGCGCCCTACCCTATCGATTCGAGTAGCGCATTCAGTTCGCTCGCGTAGCGCGACCAGGTGAATTTTTCGGCCGTCGCGCGGGCTTCGGCGGCGAGACTCGCGGGCGCGTCGAACAAGGCCCCGAGACGAAGCGCAACTTCACCCACGTCGTCGGGATTCTCGACTCGAAACCCGCGCATCGAGGGTGGGATCAACTCCGCGACGCCCGAGAACGCGCTGGTCATCGCGGGCAATCCGCTGGCCATCGCTTCCATCACGACATTGCCGAACGGCTCGAACAGTGACGGCATCGCAAAGGCGTCGGCCGCGTGGAAAATCTCTTCGACGTTGGGCTGAGGACCGGTGAAGACCACGCGCGCGCCGACGTTCAGGGCGCTAGCGCGGCGCGCGAATTTGTCGGTTTGTCTATCCGCGCCGACCACCAGCAGGAATGCGCCGCCGGCGACCAGCGGCCATGCTTCGATGAGGAATCCCAATCCTTTGCGCGCGAAGCCATTGCCGACGAAAGCGACTACGCGGGCGCTGGCCGGCACGACAAACTTCTGGCGGATAGCTGCGCGCTCGGACGGATCGGCGGCCGGCCGAAAGCGATCGAGATCGACGCCGTTGTAAATCGTGAGCGCTTTTTCAGGCGCGAGGCCGAATTCCCGAATCAGATCATCGCGGACGAAATTCGACACCGCGATCGCGCGCTTCAGGCTGGGACTGCGGAACGCCTGGCGCTCGACGAGCATCTGCACCTGATGATACGGGCTGAGGCGCATCGCAGTCGCACTCAGCGCGCCACGCCACTTTCGCGCCGCACGGAGGTAACTGGCATGCGCACCGCCGCCGGAGCGCATCACGTCCGCGCCGACGCATCGCGCGAAGCTCAGCACCAGGTCGGTGCCGGCACGGCGCGCCGCGGGCGCGGCCGTCCATGCGAATCGGATCAACGACAGCGCACGTCCCAGCCTTGGGCCGACGCCGACTCGACGAACATCCCAGTCCCCGGTCGCGCCCCGGATCTCTTCGGCAAAAATCGTAACCTGATGCCCCGCCGCGCGCAGGCCTTGCGCCGTAACGATCAAATCACGCTCGGTGCCTCCGCCCGCGCTATCGAAACGGCGCGTCAGGATCGCTATCCGCATTGCGCGACGCTCCACGGTGCCGGTGTCAAAAGATGCGCGACCCCTTGCCGTGTGATAATTTTCTGCGCGGGATGTGAGGTGGGGAAATGATCGAAATTCAATGCACCAGTTGCCACACCCGCTATCGGATTGACGAGCGGGTCCTGCCTGACGATACACCGACCTTCAAGTGCTCGCGATGCGGACACGTGTTCAATGCGGACCCGATGCCGGCAAGAGTGCGGAAGCCGGCTCCACAAGCGGCCGAGAGTGAGTCGCGGCCAGCGCGCACGATTCGCCCCGCGCGGCCGCGCCCGAGCGCGCTCAAGTCGCAAGTCGAGAGCGACGTGGTCAAACGCGCGGAATCGCGGCCGATTGCGCCCGTACCCGAGCCGGAGGTTCGCGTCCAGCCGGTTCAACCGCCGGCTTCGGATCAGCGCGAGTCTGTCGAGCGAAAGATGCCTGAGCCGCCGTCCGCGGAACCGGAAGTTCGACGTGAAGAAGTGCCGGGTGAAGCCGAGGCCGACGATCCGCTCAATCGCACCTTCGGCGACCGCGAGCAGAAAGCCGACACCGGCGAAAACCTGAGATTCGATTTCAGCGACGAGCGCAAGGAAATCAGCGACACGCCGGATGAGCGCGAGCTCGAGCGCGCCGAACCTGACGACGGCGGATGGCAGGTGGGCGACGTGCCGGATGAGTTCGAATCCGCGCCGATTCGGCCCGCGCAGGCCATGATGGAAGAGCCGGAACCAGCCCCGCGTCCCGCGCCCATTCCGGTGCGTCGCATGGCATCTCCGCTGCGCGCGGAGGCACCCCGATTCGCGCAGCCGTCGCCCGCGAAGGCCGCGGGATTCCAGCTTGGCCAGGTCGACGACAGTGCCGACGCGGTATCGCCCGGCGCGCCTCATGCGTCGGGATTTTTCCTCGCGATGTTTTTCTTCGTGGCGATCGGTTTCCTCGGTGCGAGCGCGCTAATCTGCGACGAGCCCGCCGCCAGCGCGCGCATCCTCAGCCAAGCCCCGCAACTCGGCGGCTACTTCGCGCGTCCGATTGTACCCGCGATGCTGGTGTCGCTGCATGACGTCAGCTCGAAGTATTACACGCTCAAGGGCGGTCATGTCGCGCTGGTAATTACGGGCAACGCACAGAACGTCGGAACGCGACCGCTGCACCTGGTCGAGATCGCCGCGAACCTGATCGGCGACAACGCGCATCCGCTCGCCAGCCAGAGCGTATACTGCGGCAACGAGCTTTCGGCGCAGATGCTCGGTGAGATGACGCCGCGCGAAATCGAATTCTCTCAGGGCTTGAGTCCGCAGAAGCCGTTCGTGATGGAGCCGTCGGCGTCGGCGCCGTTCCTGATGGTGTTCATCGATCCTCCAGCGGGGGCGGGCAAAATCAGAATCGCGGTGTCGAAGGCGGTCGCTCCCGATTACGTCGCCGCGCCTGAGCCGCCGGTGTAGAGGCGCGATTATTCCTTCTCGCGCGCGAGCAGCTCGGTGTATTCTTCGGCGTCCATCAGGTCTTCGAGATCGCTCATGTCGGTGATCTTCACCTTGATCAGCCAGCCGTCGCCGTACGGATCTTCGTTGACGGTCTCTGGGCTCTCGGGCAGGTCTTCGTTGATCTCGATGACGGTGCCGGTGACGGGCGCGTAGATATCCGAGACGGCCTTGACCGACTCGACGACGCCGAACGGATCGTCCTTGCTAATCTTGTCGCCGACCGCGGGCAATTCGATGTACACGATCTCGCCCAACTGGTCCTGCGCATGATCGGTAATTCCAACGGTCGCGACGCCGTCCTCAGTCGCGACCCATTCATGCTCTTTCGAATATTTGAGCCCCTGCGGGATCTCCATGACTCCTCCCGAAATCGTGAGCGGCGCGCGTTTTGCGTCCATCTCGCGCCAGGCCGATCGCGATCGCATCCAACTTCATGAAGCGCAGCGGCGCGAGTTTTGTCAAGTTCCAATTCGCACCATCGCGGGCATCGATGATCCGCGCGACTCTTGACTGTCGCGCGTCGATGGCGTTAGCGGTCGGGCGGATGCGGAGGAATTGATTGCATGAATGTTGGAATCCCCACTGAAATCAAATCCGACGAGCGGCGCGTGTCGCTGACTCCGGCTGGTGTTGCCGCGCTGCGCGCGCACGGTCATAACGTGACCGTGCAAGCGGGAGCGGGAGTCGGCAGCGGATTTGCGGACAGCCACTATCGCAAGGCGGGCGCATCGATCGTGACTAGTGCGGCAGGCGTATGGCTCCGCGCCGACATGATCCTGAAGGTCAAAGAACCGCAGCCGCCGGAATATCCGCTGATGCGTCCCGGGCAAATTCTTTTCACCTATCTTCATCTCGCCGCTGAACCGCGGGTCGCGCGCGAGTTGCTTCGGCGCCGCGTGACGGCGGTCGGCTACGAAACGATTCAACTCGAAGACTCGAGTCTGCCTCTGCTCGCGCCGATGAGCGAGGTTGCGGGACGCCTGGCAATCCAGGCCGGCTCATGGTGCCTGCAGGCGCGCAGCGGCGGCCGCGGCGTGCTGCTCAGCGGAGCGTCAGGCGTGCGGCCCGGCAAGGTCGTCGTGCTCGGTGGGGGAATCGCCGGACTCAACGCATGCCGGGTGGCCGCGGGCGTCGGCGCCGAAGTGACGATCACGGATATCAATCCAATGCGGCTGCGCTATCTGAGCGACCTGCTTGGCGGGCGCGTGACCACCGTGATGTCGAATCGCGCGACGATAGACGAGGAAGTCACCAACAGCGATCTCGTGATTGGCGCGGTGCTGGTTCCCGGCGCGCGCGCGCCGCGGCTGCTGAGTGCAAAGATGGTGTCGCGGATGCGTCCCGGCGCGGCGATCGTGGACTTGTCGATCGATCAAGGTGGAATCGCGGAAACGTCGGCGCCGACGACGCATGCGCGCCCGACGTTCATCCGCAAAAGCGTTGTGCACTACTGCGTCACCAACATGCCCGCGATGGTGCCGCATACGTCAACCTACGCGCTTACCAACGCGACGCTGACGTACGCACTGGAAATCGCAGATCGCGGGATTCTGGAAGCCGGGCAACACAATCCCGCCGTTCGCCACGGACTCAACATCTTCGATGGCCACGTGGTGCATCCCGCCGTCGCGCAAGCGCTCAAGATGAAGCCGCACTCGCCGTGGGACTAGCGCGTTCTAGTAGATTCCCTGCGGGCCCGTGCTGTAGCGCTGCTGTCCGGACTTCAACTCGCCGTAGCTGCCGGTTTCGAAGCGTTTGACACTTCGCGACAAGTTGAGATCGCCGTGAAGATCGGCGACCGCTTCCTTCACACCTTCCTGTGCGATCTCATGGGCGCGCACCCAACGCCCGGAGCGTTGCACAAAATTGGCAAGGTCAAAGAGATTTTGGCTCAAAGCTGCCTGCGACTTGGCAAACTTTGCCGTCCAGACGACCTGCTTGCTCTTGAGATCGACGAACTTGAGCGAGAACGCGACCGAAGCCGGGCTTGCCGCCGCGTAGTCCGCACCGACGCGTTCCTTGTAACGTTCGACGGTGCCGTAGACTACGCCGTCGGCCGACACGTCGTGGCCGAGCCTGAGCGCATTTTCATCGAGGTTCCCGAGCGTGGTCGGTGGCATCTTCTGCATCGCGTCGTCGACATCCTGCGCCGGGGTCGGCTCCCATCCGCCAGCCAGCGCAACCTGGCTGTAGAGTTCGGCGCTAATCGTTTCTGCGGCTCCTGGAGCCAGCGGCTCGCCACCGCCGGGGGCGGCATCTATCAGCGGCATCACGGCTACACGATTTATTGTGAGGGTTTTGATCGAGCGGACCGCATGCGCCTTAATGTCGCGCTGATTGATCGCGTCGCTCACCGCGCCGGTGGTGGAGTTGACCGCGTCTGCGGCGATGCTGGTGCATCCCGCCGCCAGCCACAGCGCCGATGCCACAAGCGTCAACCGCGCCGATGCAGTAACCCAACGGGCTTTCATGATGTCACCTTGATCGACAGTTCCCTGAGCTGGCGCGGATCGACTTCCGACGGCGCGCCGCTCATCGGGTCGACCGCCTTTTGCGTTTTGGGAAACGCAATCACGTCGCGCAGCGAGTCCGTGCCGCATAGCATCATGCAAATCCGATCGACTCCAAAAGCGATTCCGCCATGGGGCGGCGCTCCGTACTTGAGCGCGTCGAGCAGGAAGCCGAAACGATCGATCGCCTCTTCCCGCGTCAGCCCCAATAATTCAAATACCTTCAATTGCAGCTCGCGGCTATGGATACGAATCGAACCGCCGCCGAGCTCCTGGCCGTTGAGCACCATGTCGTAGGCGAGTGCGCGAGCCTTGAGCGGCGTGGAGTCGAGCATCGCGAGATCGTCGGGATTCGGCGCGGTGAAAGGATGGTTCACCGCGACCATGCGCTTGTCGTCGGCGCTGTAGTCGAACAGCGGGAAATCGACCACCCACAAAAATTTGAGCTCGGCGGATTTGTCGAGCCCGAACTTCGCGGCGAGCTGCAGGCGGATGTCGCCGAGCACGGGGCGCACCTTATCGGGCGGCCCCGCGACCATCAGCAGCGTGTCGCCGGCTTTCAGAGCCGACGCCGCAGTAGCCGCCGCTCTCTCGCCGTCGCTCAAGTACTTCGCGATCGGTCCCTGCCATCCGCCGTCGCCCACTTTTGCCCACGCCAGTCCCATCGCATGGCGCGATTTCACCGACTCGGTAAGCTGGTCGAGCTCGCGGCGGCTCAGCGTGTGATTCGAAGTGACGTTTATTCCATATACCGATTCGCCGCGCGCTAGAATTTCGGCGAACACCTTGAACGAAGTGCCCGTGAATGCGGTCCTGAGATTTTTCAGCTCGAGGTCAAAGCGCGTGTCAGGCCTGTCGATACCAAAACGCTCCATCGCCTGGGCATACTGCATCCGCGGAAACGGCGGCTTGACATCGACGCCTAGCACGCTCCCATAAATGGAAGCGATCATCCCCTCGGCGATAGACTGGACATCTTCGGGCCGCGGGCATGTCATCTCGATATCGATCTGGCTGAACTCGGGCTGGCGATTCGCGCGCAAATCCTCATCGCGGAAACATCGCGCGATTTGATAGTAGCGATCGAGTCCGCCGATCATCAGAATCTGCTTAAGCAACTGCGGCGATTGCGGCAGCGCGTAGAACTTTCCGGGGTTGACGCGGCTCGGCACCAGGTAGTCGCGCGCGCCTTCGGGCGTCGATTTGAAGAGGATCGGAGTCTCGACCTCGATAAACCCGTTTTGGTCGAGATGGCTGCGCACCGCCCGCAGCGCCTGATGGCGCCGGCGCAAATTGCTTTGCATCTCGGGGCGGCGCAGATCGAGATAGCGGTACTTAAGGCGGACTTCCTCGGCGGTCGCCTCGCCGTCGGCAATCTGGAACGGCACCGGAGCGGATGCGCTCAGAGTCTCGAACGCGCCGACTAGGATTTCGATTTCACCGGTCGGAAGCTCGGCGTTGACGGTGCCCTCGGCGCGGCGCACGACCTTGCCCTTGACCGCAACGTAGAACTCAGAGCGCACGTCGCCGGCAGCCCCGTGCGCGGCGGCATTGTGCGCGGGATTTAGCACGAGCTGCACGATTCCGTCCCGGTCGCGAAGATCGATAAAGATCAGCCCACCATGATCGCGCCGCGTCTGCACCCATCCCCACAGCGCAACCTCGCGGCCCACGTCGGTGGCGCGAATCGTGCCGCAGTAATCGGTTCGAGGCCACGGCGGCAGCGGAGAGTATTGTTCAGATTTACCCATTACAGTTGAAATTTATCACGTCGGTCGAAGAATACCTGTGCCAAGGAGCGTACGAAACAGTCAGTGTCCGCGAGCGTCGGCGATCGCGCTGGCCGCCTCTGCCGCGACGACTTCGCGCTGCGTGCTCTGTTTCAGGTCGCGGAGTTGCACGACGCCGCGCGCCAATTCGTCGTCGCCGATAATCACTGCGAAGCGCGCGCCGATCTTCGACGCGCGTGCGAGCAGCGTTTTCATCTTGCGCTCCGGCGACAGCATCTCGACGTTCAGATTTGCGGCGCGCAGATCGCGCGCTACGACAACCGCATGACGCGTCGCCGCAGGACCCATCGAAATTATTGCGGCATCGGGTGTGACGGCTGGCAGCACGCCGGCAGCTTCCAGAGCCAACGCTATGCGATCGACGCCAATCGCGAAGCCGATTCCCGCGACCGCCGCCCCGCTCATCGCCTCGACCAGCCCGTCGTAACGTCCTCCCGCAACGACCGTGCTCTGCGCGCCGAGACCGCCCGCCATCACCTCGAACGCTGTGCGCGTGTAGTAATCGAGGCCTCGCACCATCCGCGGATTGACGGCGTACTGGACGTTCGCGGCGATCAGGAGTTCCTTGACCCTGTCGAAGTGCGCGCGGCATTCGTCGCACAGGTAGTCGAGGGGGTTGGGCGCGGACGCCGCGAGCTTCGCATCGATTTTGCAATCGAGCAGACGCAACGGATTGCGGTCGATGCGGTTGTGGCAATCGTCGCAAAGTTGGTCCCAATGCTCGCGACCCCATTGGAGGAGCGCCTCGCGAAAGGCAGGCCGGCATTTCTGGTCGCCGATCGAATTGATTTCCGTCGTGAACGGAATTTTGAGATCGCGACAAAGCTCATCGATCATTATCAACAGCTCGGCGTCGCAGGCCGCGTCCGGCCTGCCGAATACTTCGACGCCGAACTGATAGAATTGGCGATAGCGGCCCTTTTGCGGACGCTCGCGGCGGAACATCGGACCCGAGTAGAACAACCGCTGCTCGGGCTCGGTGCGATCGAGCCCAGCCTCGATGTAGGCGCGCACCACACCGGGCGTTCCCTCGGGCCGCAGCGCGACTACGGTTTCGCCTTCGTCGCGGTCGGTGAACATGTACATCTGCTTCTCGACGATATCCGACGTTTCGCCGGTCGACCGCAGGTAGAGTTGCAAACGCTCCAGCACCGGAATTCGTATCTCTTTGATTGAATAGCGCTCGAAGAGCGCACGAGCACGCCCCTCGACCAGGCTCATCGCACGCGCGTCGGCGCCGATTAGATCTCGAAACCCCCTGAGTCGTGTCAGTTCCAAAATTGTCACGCTGCTTTCAATTCTTGCCGCGCATCAGGTCGCGCAGTTCGCGGAATCCGACGAGTTGGACGCGTTCATCCGCGACAAGCTTGCGCACCTTCTCGGAAGTGAAGTACCGGAAGTCGGCCTCGCGCTGGAAGGCGTCGCGCGCGCAGCTCTTTAGCTCGTCACGCGCGAGCGCGGGATGACACAAAATCTCGGTCACGCCCGGCTTCAGCGTGCGAATGAGATTGGTCCAGTAGGACTCGGTTTCTGGCACCGTCGGCGGCCCGCTGAATACCAGGTGATCGGGCGTGACGACTCCGAACGCGTCGAGCTGATCGAGAATCGCGCCCATCCCTTCGATGCCAATCCGGCGGCGCGACGCCAGCCTGATCGGCAGGCGATAGTCGTTGGCCAGCCGCGCGTAAATCTCGTGATAGTCGGCGCGCAGTTGCAGCGTGCCCATGTGCGAATCGAGATGTGTCACGTCGATTCCCGCCGCGAGCGCCTTTTCGATTTGCGCGCGCAGCTCCGCCTCAGCCTCGTCCAGACGCGCATGCTCGTAAACCTGCGCGACGGTTTGCCACAGGTACCCGCGCTCATCGACGAGAGACGGCATGGCGCGCCGCGCCATCACCGGTCCCCATTTGTAGCTGTCCCATTCGGCGGTGAGCGTGAGATGCACGCCCAGATCGGCTTCAGGATTGCTCCGCGCGAAGGCGGCCGCCTCCTCGAACCACGGGCACGTGACCAGGATCGTCGAGGACGTGAACACGCCTTCCTTCAATCCTCGCATCACTCCTTCGTTTTGATCGTGGCACATCCCGAAGTCGTCGGCATTGAGGATGAGCGCGCGCGCATCCACCGCATAGCCGAGGCGTTCAGCCGTCGATTTTTCCTGGTTCGTCATTTTGTCGATCCGGTCCGTCAAATTTATCGGCCTGATCAGGAAAGAAAAAGGGCCGCCTTTTTGGGCGGCCCTCTCTCGAAGTGCTGATTAGGCGTTGTTCCTGAATTATACCGTCAGGATATGGATCGTGCAGGCGGAACCCAGCCCGATTACGTGGGCTTGGCCCGCCTTGGCGTTGGGCACCTGGCGTTCCTTCGCCCGATCGTCCTGCGTCAGGTGCCAGACCACTTCGCAGATATTCGCCACGCCGGTCGCGCCGAGAGGATGCCCCTTGGAGAGCAGTCCGCCCGAAACGTTGACCGGATCATGACCGCCGAGGCCCGGATGCACGCCGCCGCCCGAGTCGATGAACTTGCCGGCTTCGCCATCGCCGCACAGTCCGAGGTTCTCGTAATGCACCAGCTCCGCAGTGGCGAAGCAGTCATGCAATTCGGTAAGCGCGATGTCCTTGGGTCCGATGCCGGCCTTCTCGTAGGCCTGCTTCGACGCGCGCCGCGTGAGTGTGCTGACGTCGGGGAGCGTGAGGTCGCGATCGGTCCAAGGATCCGAGGTGAGCACGGAAGCCGCGACCTTCGCACGCTTGCGGCCGCCGGCGAGCTGTTTCAGCTTGTCCTCGCTGACCAGAATCGCAGCCGCCGCGCCATCACCGGTCGGGCAGCACATATACAGCGTGTTGGGATACCCGACCATGCGCGCATTCATCACGTCTTCGAGCGAGACTTCGTTGCGATACTGCGAGAACGGATTCTTCGTCGCATGCTTGTGCGATTTCACCGAGATTTTTGCGAAGTGCTCCATCTTGGTGCCGTACTTGCGCATGTGCTCGATGCCCGCCTGGCCGAAGACCGCCGGCATCAGGCCCGAGCCGAGCTTGCCCTCGGTCAAGTACGCGGGATCGCCGCCACCCGCGCCGCCGAGTAATCCCGCCTTGCCCATCTGCTCGACGCCGACCGCCATCGAGATGTCATACATCCCGGCCGCGACGGAAATGTACGCCTCGCGAAACGCGGTCGAGCCGGTGGCGCATGCGTTCGAGACGTTGATTACCGGGATTCCGGTCTGGCCGATTTGCTGCAGGATTCTCTGCCCGACCATCGCGTTGGACTGGTAGAGATTTCCGCAGGCGAACATCTCGACGTCCTTGATTCCGATTCCGGCGTCCTTGAGCGCGAGGATCGCCGCCTGGCCGCCGAGTTCCGGAACGGTCTTGTCGGGATAGCGTCCGAATTTGATCATCCCGGTTCCGAGAACATAAACATTTCGCATCTTGATTCCTCCTGGCGGCCCGGCCCGAAGCGCAGGTCCGTCGTAAAAGTTGTCCGCGTGCGCCCGCGAAGGCGCCCTAATTTTTACTCGGCTGGTACGAAAAAGCTACTACGTCGTGCCCTTCGCGATCCTTGGCCGCCACGCCGGTCACCAACTCGACCGGCAGATTGAAAATCTTGTTGGGTTCCTTCTGCGCCTGCTCGGGATCGACGCCGGTCAGATTGGCGCGGACGCTGACGCCCTCGGGCAGATCGACGATCGCCGTCACGTACGGCGTCTTGATCCCCGGGAACGACTGGTGCACGACCGAGAACACGTAGACTTTGCCCTTGTCGGACAACGCCAGCGGTTGAAACTTGTCAGTCTCGCCGCATTTCGAGCATGCGACGCGTTTTGGATCGAGATAGATTGCGCCGCATTCGCACTTGATGCCTTCGAGATGCGGCTTGGGTCCCAATTTCAGCCATGGAACAATTGGGCGCGGTCCAGTGTCAGTAGCTTGAGCCTGCTCAGCCATGAAGATCCTCCGAACGATTCAATTTAATATAAGCACGCGATCAGAACGACAACGCCGCCTAATGCGGCGGCGCTTGCTTCTGTATTGGCCGGAGTTTCCCACAGGGGCGGAAGGTCGTCAACCCTCGCGCAGGCAGCGGAAACGGCGTGATTTACCTGTCGACGCCAACGCTCAGGACCAGAAGGGCGAACGCGACAATCAGCCCGCCGGTTCTTATCCAATGATAGAGATCCCAACGATGCTCCTGAGCTTGCCAGTCGTCAGGCAAGGCTTCGGGCGTCCATTTCATTACCCGGTTGTTGAGGGGCACCGGACCGACCAGAGAAAACACGACGGCGACGACCTGGATAGCGGCGGCAACTGCAGCCAACTGCCACGCACGCTCGTTCAGATTCGCGAAAGGCAGCAGCAATAGAAGGTTGAGCAGGGTCGAGCCTCCCATCCAGAACGGCATCACCTGTCCGAACAACTTCGCGAACGACGCGCGCATCGGGATGTGCACTTCCGGCGATTGGCGGTTGAACGCGGGATGCGCAAAGACGGCGACGTTGAGCTCGCTGCCACACATCAAGCCCAGCGACACTACGGCCAAGATCTTCAGCGTCATGATTGAGCTGAACAGCCGGAATCAGGAACCGGCCTCACAGCCTCTACTTATGCTGCCATTTGGGCGGCCGCTTCTCGACGAAGGCGCTCGTGCCCTCGACGCGATCGGCGCTGCCGAAGACTACGCCGAACGCCTCCTGCTCGAAGCGCAGGCCCGCGTCCTCTTCCATCGTGAAGGCGGCTCGCAGCGCGGCTTTCGCCTGGCGGAGTGCGACGGCCGATTTGCTCGCTATTTTCTCGGCCAGTTTGCGCGTCGTTTCGGTAAGCTCGCCCGGCGCGACGACCTGGTTGACGAGTCCCAGCTCCAGCGCCGTCTTCGCGTCGAACATGTCGCCGGTCATGATCAGCTCGCGCGCCTTGTTGTGCCCGATTCGATGGGGCAGCCTTTGCGTGCCGCCGAAACCGGGGATGAGCCCCAGGTTTATCTCGGGCTGCCCGAAGCGAGCTTTGTCGCTCGCGACGATCAGATCGCATGCGAGCGCCAATTCGAGGCCGCCGCCGAGGGCGAAGCCGTTGACGGCCGCGATGACGGGGATCGGCAGGTCCTCGAAACTCTCCATCACGCGATGGCCGAGGCGCGAGAAATCGAGGCCGTCGACCGCCGACATTTTCGCCATCGCCGCGATATCCGCGCCCGCGACGAAAGCCTTGTCGCCCGCGCCGGTGAC
>NZ_DATEQZ010000039.1:0-2383 GCF_035272065.1 Binatus sp. (SeqCode) | reverse complement strand
TTTTCTCTACCTCAACGGCTCCGAGCTCGACTACGGCGAAGAACTGATGTCGTCGGGCTTCAAGGTCGTCAATCCAAACGCCAAGCGCAGTTGCGGATGTGGAGAATCGTTCGTCGTATGAACGAGCGGACGTGGGGACTGCAGCCTCAAGATGATCGAATGCCCTTCATGTGGAAGGCGGCAGGAGCCGTCGCTAATTTGCGTTGATTGCGGCTCGCCCCTCGCGGCGCCGCTCGATTGTTTCGCCGCGCTCGGCCTGTCGCGCAAGCTGACGATCGATCTCGACGAACTTGAGCGCCGCTATCACGAATTGAGCCGGATGATTCATCCCGACCGGTTCGCATCGAAGGGGCCCAAAGTCCGCGACGCGAGTGTCCGCGCGACCGCGACGCTGACCCGCAGCTACCGCACGCTGCGCGATCCCGTTGCGCGTGGTCTCTACTGGCTCGAACTCAACGGCGAGAAGCTCGGCGAGAACAACAAGCGCGTGCCGCCCGAAGTAGCAGAGCTGGTCTTCGAGGTGCAGGAGCAAATCGCCGAGATGCAGCTATCGACGGACCCTGAAGCGGCGCACGAACTCGCAACTCAGATCGCAGCGCGGCGCATTCAGCTTCAATTCACGATGGATGAGAGCCTGGCGGAGCTTGAGCGACATTTCGCGAAATGGGATCAGCCGGCCGACAAAAAAATGCTTATATTGGAATTGAAGACGATCCTTTCGAATATCGCGTATCTGCGCACCCTGATTCGCGACGTCGATCGCGCGCTCGATAACTCAAAGGCCGCCTGACAAATTGAAGTGTCCCGAATTTTTGGCATAGACCTCGGCACCACCAACAGCCTGATTGCCGCGATGGAAGGCGGCGCGCCGTGCGTGATCGCCGTCGGCGAGAAGGGCAGCGCGTTGCTGCCAAGCGTCGTTGCGATTGCGCCTGACGGCGCCGTGACCGTCGGCGAGCGCGCAATCGAGATGGAACCGCACCTCACCGTCGAGCGGGACGGCCGCGTGAGCGCGGTCGGCTTCGCCGGCGGCGAATACGGCGCAGTAATACGATCCGTTAAGCGTTATATGGGACTCGGCGGTGACGAAATCGCACCCGAAGATCGCGCGCGCTACACGTTCGCCGACTTAAGCGGCCCGGTCGTGCGCTTTCAAATCGGCAAGCGCGTCTTCACGCCGTCGCAAATTTCCGCCGAGATTCTGCGTGCGCTCAAAGACGGCGCCGAACGCGCACTTGGCAAAGATGAAAAAATCGAGCGCGTCGTAATTACAGTGCCCGCTTACTTCAACGACGGCCAGCGCCAGGCTACCAAGGACGCCGGCCGGCTCGCCAGCCTCGAAGTCGTGCGCCTGGTGAACGAGCCGACTGCGGCGTCGCTCGCCTACGGCCTCAACAAGATGGCGGCCGGCAACGTCGCGGTGTTCGATTTCGGCGGCGGCACTTTCGACATCTCGATTCTCAGCATCAAGGAGGGAATCTTCGAGGTGCTCGCGACCAACGGCGACACGCATCTCGGCGGCGACGATATCGATCGCGCGCTCGTCGATTGGCTGCTCGCCGAACTTCCCGGCACGCTCAAGCTCGATCGCCACGTCTGGAACAGCGCGCGCATGGCCGCCGAGGACGCCAAGAAACGCCTCACCGACATCGCCGAGACAGACATCGTCGTCGAGCTCCCCGGCCATTCGATTCGCAAGCACCTCACGCGCGACGCCCTCGAGCAGATGGCGGCGCCGTTAATCGCGCGCACCCTTAAGCGATGCGAACTGGCTGTCGCCGACGCCAAGCTGACCCCCGCCAACATCGACGCCGTCGTGCTGGTGGGCGGCTCGACACGCATGCCGCTGGTCCGCCGCCGCGTCGCCGAGATGTTCCATCGGGAACCCCTGTGCTCGATAGATCCCGACCAGGTAGTCGCTCTGGGAGCCGCAGTTCAAGCTTCTGTGCTAATGGGCACGCAGGGCGACATGCTCCTGCTCGACGTTGTTCCGCTGTCGCTCGGTATCGAAACGATGGGCGGCGTGATGGAACGTCTTATACATCGTAATACCACTATTCCGACCAGCGTAGCTGAAGGTTTCACTACGGCTGTGGATAATCAAACGCATGTTGATATCCATGTTTTGCAAGGAGAGCGAGAGCTTGCTAAGGATTGCCGTAGTTTAGCGCGCTTCAAGCTGGGCCCGATCCAGGCTCAGTCGGCAGGTGTCCCGCGCATCGAGGTCGCTTTCCTCATCGATGCAAACGGGATACTAAATGTCAATGCGCGCGATGAGCGCACGGGCCGCGAGCATTCGGTCGACGTCAAGCCGAGCTACGGACTGACGGACGATGAAATCGAGCGGATGCTCGAAGAGGCCATCGATCTTGGGGAGCAGGAT
>NZ_DATEQZ010000038.1:0-8674 GCF_035272065.1 Binatus sp. (SeqCode) | reverse complement strand
AGCCGAAAGTATCAGAGCCGCAAGAAGCGGAGCAAGCCATGCTGTCCGGCGATTCGAGCCGCGCGAGGACTCATCGCGAGAATCGCACGATGCCGACGATTTCAGACACCGACTTGTGGCCATGCTCGGCAAGTATCGAATCCAGCTCGCGATCGATTCGGCCCAGCGCACCCGCGCCTTCCTTCATCAGCGCCGAGCCTACCTGCACCGCCGTTGCGCCGGTCAGATGCGCTATGTATGCGTCGCGTCCGGTGTTGACGCCTCCGACCGCGACCACGTCGAGCAAATTTTCGCTCTCTCTGAAAAACGCGTGCGCATCCGACAGCGTGCGCGGCGGCCCCTGGACTGTTCCGCTGGCGACGTCGATCGCGAGATCTTTCGGCAAATCGTTGGCGCACACTGCGATCGTGATGCGCATCGACTTGAACAGGTCCGCGATCGCGCGCGGCTCGAACGGCACGCGCGGCGGCACCTTCACCGCCAGCACGCATTGGGTCTCGCCGCGAACTCTGCCGAGCAGCGATTTGAGGCGCTCGAAGGAGGCGAACGGCGCCACCGATTTCGTCACGTAGTCGTCGGCCAGGTTCAACTCGACGATGCTGGCGCCGGCGCGATCGAGGATGCGCGCGACGTCGATGAATTCCTCTTCGCTGGCGCCGACCACGCTGCCGATAACTTTCTTGTTGCGAGCGGTGAGCTCGGTGGCAATTGACTGAAAAAACTCGACGCCGCGATTCTTCAGATTCTCGGGCGTTTCGAGGCCGGCGCGATTGCACGACTTGAACACGATCGCGCCGCCATGCACCGCGCACAGCTCGTAGATCTCGCCGCGCTCCGCCGAGCGCGCGCCCGACGCGTTCATCACCGACGATGCCAGCTCGACGCCACCCAGCCGAATCGAAGTCCGTTCCATCACTACTTCCTAATCCGCGCTATCGCTCGGCCGCAAGCGCGGCGTTGTCTAACGAATCGCCGACCGATAACTTCGACACGATGACCGACACTCCCATACTCATCGCGGGCGCCGGCGCGATCGGCTCGATTCTCGGCGGGATGCTGCACGAGGCCGGCCACGACGTCACGCTGCTCGGCCGCCGAGCGCATATGGATGCGATCGCGCGCAACGGTATCAAACTTTCGGGCCTGCTCGGCAATCGAACCGTCGCAGGCATGAAGCTGGCCGACGATCCCGCGCGGCTTGGCGGCCGGTTCGGTTTGATCCTGTGCGCGGTCAAGAGTTACGACACCGAATCTATCGCGGATGCGCTGGCCGATCGTCTGACGGACGACGGCGTGGTCGTCTCGATGCAAAACGGGCTCGGCAATATCGAGTCGTTGATCGAGCGCTTCGGGCGTCGGCGCGTGTTGGGCGCGCGCGTGATCTTCGGCGCGGAGATTCCCGCGCCGGGAAGCCCGCACGTGACGGTCTTCGCGCAGCCGGTCGCAATCGGACCTGCGCCCGCGATTCATCGCGAGGACGCGCCGGCACTGGCGGAGCGCGCCCGCGCGATTGCCGCGATGCTCGATGCAGCCGGCGTTCCCACCGTCGGCCTCGCCGATATCATGCCCGTGCTGTGGGCCAAGATTCTGTACAACGTGGCGCTGAATCCGCTAGGCGCACTCTTGCAGCAGAATTATGGCGCGCTCGCCGCCGACCCTGACGTGCGGCCAATCATGGATCGCGCAATCGACGAGGCGTTCGCGGTCGCGCGCGCAGTCGGCGTCGCCATCCCCTTTTCAAACGCGGACGAATATCGAAAGGTCTTTTACGAGCAGTTGATTCCGCCGACGGTCAGTCATCGGCCGACGATGCTCCACGATCTTCACGTCCGCGGCCGCACAGACATCGGCGCGCTGAACGGGAAGATCGTCGAACTAGCCGATCGCCTCGGTGTGGACGCTGAAACAAATCGGATGCTCACTCGGCTAATCCGAGCTGCTGAACGAATCACTAAAAAAACTGAAAAAAAGGAGAATTGGTGAGGGCAGCATCGATAACGCGCGCGAGCATGGACGCGATCGTCGCGCAGGCCGAGCGCGAGTTCCCGTTCGAATGCTGCGGCTTCATCATCGGCGATGATGCGATCGAAGAAGTGCGCCCAATCGCCAACATCCAGAACGCGATGCACGCGAAAGAACGGGCGGCGTATCCGCGCGATGCGCGCACGGCGTTCCTGATGGAGCCGAAGGAGCATCTGGCGGTGATGAACGAAGTCGATCGGCGCAAGCTCGCGCTGCGCGTCGTGTACCATTCGCATCCCGATCACGACGCCTATTTTTCTGCCACAGATCGAGCCCAAGCGTGCTCATTCGACCCGACGGAGCCCGACTATCCCGACACGGTTTATATCGTGCTGTCGATTCGCGCGGGCAAATTCGCGCGCGGGGCAGCCTTCGCCTGGGATTCCGAAAAGAAAGAATTCGCCGAGACGCCGCTGACTATCAGTTGATCCTCGCCGGGGTTGCGCTGCACGAATTGGTGCGAAATTGTGTCTGAGTTCTCGAAAAGCATAGTTGTTTGCTGGGGTTTCCGGCGCGAACGTTTCACGTGAAACGTTTTTCAGTTCAGGAGAACAAAAACACGAATGATCTGGGGCGCGGTCAAAGGGCGCGATTCGGGCAGTTCAGGGGCACTGAGAACATCCAACAGAGCCGGTCTAAGCCGGGCTTGTATTGACGCCTGTCGCGCGACAGGCGATAATGCTTCGGGATGGGCATTCGCTCGATTCGGCATCGAGGTTTGAGGCGATTGTACAAGAGCGGGAACGGCCGGGATTTGCCATCTTCGATGGTGGAGAAAATCTCCGACATTCTGCTGGCGATCGACGAGGCGGCGCACCCGGATGAAGTTGGATTATTTACCAGGTTGGCGACTGCATCCGCTGAAGGGGGAACTGAAGGGGTTTTGGAGCGTGACCGTAAGCGGAAACTGGCGAGTCATCTTTCGGTTTGAGGAAGGTGACGCATTCGATCTTGATTTTGTCGATTATCATTGAAGGAGTGTTGGAAATTGTGGCGATGAAGAATCCTCCGCATGTCGGCGGTTTAATCCGGCGCGAGGTGATCGAGCCTCTCGGACTGACAGTAACCGAGGCCGCGAAGGTGCTAGGGGTCGGGCGGCAGGCGCTTTCCAGCCTGCTGAACGGGAAAGCGGCTCTAACGAGCGAGATGGGCTTGCGGGTCGAGAAGGCGTTCGGGCCGAAGATGGAACATCTGATGCGAATGCAGCTCGCATTCGATCTGGCTCAAGCGCGGAAGATGGAGCATGGGGTCCGCGTAAAACGATACGTCGCGAAAAGACGCGGGATCGTCCGAGATGGTTCCAAAAGAGATGCGCGTAGCGCATCCACCGTAGCTCTGCGGACCTAGTGCGCCCGATGGTGCGCAATAAGGCAGATGGCAGGCAAAAAGGCGCCCGCAGGGCATGATCATCCTCGCCTCAGCAGACTATCTGTCTAACATTTTTGCTTGGTGGAAGGTGGCCATTGCTCCTTCATCGACTGCAACACCTCCACTAGCTTGGCCTCCGCTTCCTTCATATACGTCGATCAGTGCGGCGAGTTTTACAGTTGGATGACTGATGCCGCCTTGCGCCTGCCATTGCTCATAGGTAATCGCTGGATATCCCCCGAAACGGCGTCCCATAAACGTCCGCGTCACAGGAAAATTCTTGGGGCGATCCCTCTTTGCGGGATGCCCCGCGCAAGCATTTCGAAGTGTCCGGACCGCTTGCCATGAATCTAACGCGCGAATATCCAGTTCCGCCGAGGTTACTGCTTCATACAGATCCGATATTGAGTCTTGCTGGATGATAAGAGCTTGCATGACGCCCCAAAATTCGAGGTAAGCTGCAAGCGGATCTGAGAAAAACCCCCTAGCACGATGAGCAAGCAGACTCTCACTCGTATCTTGCACTAGATACATGCTCGTGTAGTAAGCTGCGTACCTCGTGTAGTAAGCTGCGTACCTTTCTTTCTGAGCCGCATCGAAGAAGAATTGCTGACAATCTCCGTTGTTGTGGAAGTAGTCATATATCTCCTGCCGACGGTTTACGATTCTGAGCATTCGATATACCGACTTCATGTTTGGGCTGTATCGGGCAGATCGGTCCGGGTCGGCGCGACCTAGTTCCCGTCGAGGTAGTACATTACCTTCTGATTGCTATGGCCGTCGAATTCAGGTCCTACATCCAACTCTGGGCCCGTATGGCGCATCCATGAGTGGTCGCATAGTAATCGCTTGTGATCGGGGATCGTCGCCTTGCACGTCCACTCCAGATGAACCCAGGTTGCCACGCCTCCCAAGTAGCCCTCGGTCGTGAGGCTGAACGTGGGATTGAGTCCATCCATCTTCATAGATAGATCCAACCGGTCTTCATCGAAAAAGGAATTCCAGTCGGGACTGCTGCTTGTGACACTCACTGTGTGCAATTCCGAGCCAAGCTGGTCGCTCTCAATGCAAAGCTCTACCATGACTTCCGGGAATGGCGGACCTTCTTTTGGTGAATCCTCCCAGACCGTATGGCCAGCAGGAGGGGTGGCGTAGCTTTTCATCTCGGGGATGCTCCCGACATAGCACCCAGGAGCCTGACCGTATAACCCGTCGATGTGACAACCAGCAACACAAGCGGCGGTTCCAGCGTTGGCTTGAGGTCGCTTCGGAGAAGTAATAATCGATTCTCTGGGTGGAGCTTCCTGCTGGCGCGATTGGCTTCCGCAGGAAAATGCGGTGAACACGGAAAACGCCAGCACGATTGTGGCGGAGTGACGGGCCTCACTTCGTTTCCTCGAGACGCGGATCGTCGGTTGCGAACCGCGAGAGGTTCTCTACAAAGACCGCGCTGATCAGGCTGGCCACCACCAGCACAAACAGGCCGTTCAACAATTCCCGCCGAATTGGGTTCATCCATTTCTCCCCGGAACCGCGCTACAGCCCCGTGGCCGAGCGTTCCGTCGCTCTCTTGATGAAGAGGCTCGTTCGAATCCAGACTACCATCTCGGGCGGGGCTAGTAAGCCGCTAGCGCAGGTCTGCTTTTGCGTCACCTATGCGGAGAGGTACGGGCAGAGGTGGAATCCTGAATCGCGCGCGGAACCACCCTCACCCGCTCCTTCGGCGGCGGCCTTTCCCGCGACTAAGCGGGCGAGGCGGGTTATGCAAAGGTCTCCTGAGGGAGAGGTGAAGAAGGAGCCGGGATTCTTCGCTGCAGCGGCTCTGAATGACAACAGGAAGGGCGAATTTTGCGAGTTAACCTAACCCCTAGCCGCTTCCCGAGCGGGAAGGGGAACTGGGTGTTTGAGAAGGCGGGGCGGAATCCTGAATCGCGCGAGTAGCGCTGTAATTGGACCCTCACCTTCATCCTCTCCCTAAGAGGGAGAGGGGAAGAAAGGCGCGGCGGGTTGTGCGAAGGTCTCCTGGCGGGGAGAGGGGAAGAACGGAGAAGGGATTCTTCGCTGCAGCGGCTCTGAATGAAAATAAGAAGGGCGAATGGAGCGGGCGACCTAACCGCTGGGCCCTCTCATAGTGGGAGGGGGAACCGGATGTGGGGAGAAGGCCGGGGCGGAGTCTTGAATCGCGCGAGTAGCGCTGTAGTTGGACCCTCACCTTCGATCCTCTCCCTGACAGGGAGAGGGGAAGAAAGGCGCAGCGGGTTATGCGAAGGGCTCCTGGCAGGGAGAGGGGAAGAACGGATCCGGGATTCTTTGCCGGGGCGGCTCTGAATGACAGCGAGAAGAGAGAACGAATCCTATGGTATTTCTTCCGGGGTGGTCATTGCGTCGTTGATATCGAACCACGAAACGGGCTCTCCGGTTTCGAGTTTTTTGATGACTCGCGTTGCTCGCCGCGCCTGAATATCGCATAGCAGCGTAAGCCAGTTTTCATCTTCGCTTCCCAGGTTATTGCGCCATTTCTCATCGTCGAGTGCCCTCGCCTGCTCCAATTTCTTCACTAACTGGGCCCTCATCGCAGGCGAAAGATGCTTTGGCGGAACGAATAGCGCGTCGGATACTTCGGATCGGGGGACATCCGAATGTTGCTTCAAATCTCTGATTGCCGAATCCGCCTTGTCGGCCTGCGCAAGGTAATCGCCTTCTGCGATGGGACCCAAGGAGATATCCTTTGCGTCCTCGAGATCGGTCTGCTTCGCCTGTTGTAGCTGCTCAATCGCTTGCACTCGCTCTTGAGGTGGCACGACCGCGAACTCTTCACTAGAGCACGATGAGAGAACGAGTAATGAGAACGCGACCACTATCGATATGGGAATAAAATCGAAGCTGTGCAAACTCATATTATGAATCTAATCATTGTTCAGCGTTGCCTCGTGTCAAATCCGAATCGATTGGCTCTCACGCGTACAGGGAGAGGGGAAAGAAGGATCCGGGATTCTTCGCCGCGGCGGCTCTGAATGACAACGAGTAGGGCGAACGAAGCGGGCTAACCTAACCCCTAACTATTTCCCACAGTGGGAAGGGGAACCGGTCGAGGAGGGGTGTGTATGCGTCGCAGAACCCTCACCTGCCGGCCGCGATGCGGCCGGCAGCCTCTCCCGTGAAATAACGGGCGAGGTATCAGCGGGTTAGTTCTCTGAGGTGAATTGGTCTTCTTTAGCGGCCATCTCCAGCGGCATGCCGCGGGTTTCGTCGATCATTAGGCCGAAGAGGATTGCGGCGGGGATGCCTACTATCGAGAGCGCGCCTACTACTATCGACATTCCGCCCATTGCGTGGGCCAGGATTGCTACGGCGGCGTTGGAGATTACGGAGCCGATGGCGCCGACCAGGGCGAACCATCCGATCATTGTGCCGCGCAGAGGCGTGGGAAAAAGTTCGGTTGCGGCGGCGTTGGCGCCGACGGTGCCACCGTTGTCGCATACGTTGAACCAGAAGAAGCCGCTGGCCAGCCACCAGAAGGGCCACGCGAACTGCGTCGGCGGGCCCCAGAAGTACCATAGGTGCCCGGCGGTGATTGCGATTCCGAAGGCGACCACCGTCGGCACGCGGCCGAATCGCTCCGCGCTCCATGCGCCGAGCGGAAAGCCGAGCAAGCCCAAACCGCCGGCGACTATCGTCATCGTGCTGGTGGCCGCGGACGACATCCCGACTACTGAAACCGCGTGGTAGTAGCCGAACGCGTTGGCGGCGGTGCTCGAGATGTTGGCGGCGAGCGCGCACACGATCATCGTGATCGAGCGCTTGCGATAGAGCGGCTGGAAGACGTCGCAAAAGCGGGAGCGAGTGGTGATGCCGGTGGCGTCGGAAAGTTCCCATCGCTCGCTCTCGGGCAACAGCCGCGCCATCGCGGGGAGCATCGCGACGCCCGCCGCCGAAATCACGAACATCCATCGCCACGACCATCCGTAGGCATCGAAAATCGGCATCAGAAAGACGCAGAAGCCGGCGCCTATCGCGGCGGCCAGACCGCCGAAGCTCTGGCCGCGTGCGCGGCGCGCGATCGGCAGCTCCTCGGACAGCATCACGATGCATCCGGAGCCGGCCGCACCGACCATCGCGTAGAGCGCGATCTGGAACGTCGTGAACCAGGCCAGGCTGGTCGAGACTGCGGCGCCGATGCTGCAAACGGGAATCGCGGCCATGCACCCGAGGATCATGCGGCGGCGTCCGTAACGATCGATCATCCGCGAGAGCGCGAGCGCGCCGAACGCCGACAGCGAGATCCATGCGAACAGGCGGGCGATGCCGGCGCCGTCGAGATGGAAGCTCTTGCCGATCCACGGCGCCGCGACGGAGATGATTGCGGCGGCGAAGCCCTGGTAGAAGAGCATCGCGAGCAGCGCAGCCACGGTCGCGCGCTCGCGCGTCGCGGAATCGGCGGCTAGATCTTCAGGACTTGGGGGCGTTTTCGTTGTCGGCGCGGGATCGCTCACAATAAAAATTCTAAGAGACTAAGAGCCGGCCACCAGCTCGAAGACTGGCGTACGTGACGCGGTGGCGCGAAATGCGTCGGCGGGCGAGCCGGCGGGCACGTCGAAGAAACGCTGAACCTGGGAGGCGAAGCGATCGAGGAAGGCCTTGATGACTTCGGGCTTGTCGGCGTCGGCAAGCTCGCGGACTATCAACGATTCAGCACGGGAGCCGCGCCGCAAGATGACGTGGCCGGCCGCGCGCGCATTGCGGGCCCATGCAGTCTCGCCGCGCGCAGCAACCAGCCATCGCCGGCCGTTAAAGTCGAGCACGTTGACGGGAGTGGTGAAGGTCTTGCCGGACTTGCGACCGCGGACCTCGAGCAGGCGCATGTATCCGGGCGCGAATCCAAGCCGAAGCGCCTGCCCCATCATGCGGTTGAAGAATCGATCGAGGGTACTCTCCTTCTGAAAAGTCTCGGGCATGACGGTGAGCATATATAAGGATGCGGTGCGTCGAAACCTGAGGAACTTGGTCTAATGTGAAACCCACCTGGGTTTCACGCTTCCTTGGGCAGGGGTGACCCCTGCACCCAGTATTAAGCGCGAAATGTTGAGGACAACCTTTCGCTCTCAATCGGGGGACTCAGGTCAGGTGGGGGAGCGCTCCGAGGCTTACCTCGCCCGTTATTTTCACGGGAGAGCGACTGTGGTTGGAGTCAAGATAGGCGCGCTATCCAACCCACCCTCATCAAGGGGTTGAGAGGGTAGGTTGGATAGCGCTGTAGGTTTCAGGTGTGACATGGAGGACTCCA
>NZ_DATEQZ010000037.1:0-41412 GCF_035272065.1 Binatus sp. (SeqCode) | reverse complement strand
ACCGTTTTGCCGTCGGGCGAATAAATCATGACGGTCCGATTGCCGTCGGATTGCGCAGGAAAGAACCGATAAACGGCGTTCGCGGAAATATCCGCGCGCGCGAGAATCTGTTGCGCTACTTCCTCGACGCGATCGTGAAGCTCACGCGCCTTCTGGTCGCCCGCCTCGAACGCTTCCACAAAATTCTGAAAGCCGAGATGCTTGGAGTAGAGGCTTTTGGGATTGATGTACTCGAAGATCTCGCCGAGATCGTAACCGCGAATCACGTGAGTCTTGAGGTCGGGCGGTTTCGGAATCTCGACGTCGCGACGCACCGATGAAGTGCGTGGGGTCGTGTCCGCGGGCGCATCGACAACCTTCGGCGCGGCTTCGAGCATCTTTTTCGATTGCTCGGCGAGCACGTGCTTGAGCGACTCGCGCCGCTCGAAGTCCATGATCTGATTGGCGAGGTCGAGCCCGTTCATCGCGTCGTTGGCGTAGGCGACCAGACCTTCATACTCGGGCGCGATCTTCATCCGCGTGAAGCGGTTCGAGAGCGCGGCGCCGCCGACCAGGATCGGACAATCGATCCCTGCGGTCTTCAGGTCCTGCGCCGTCGCAACCATCATCTGCGCCGACTTCACGAGCAAGCCCGACAGCCCTATAGCGTCGGGCCCATGCTCGCGGAAAGCCTTGATCAATTCCTCGGGCGGCACCTTGATGCCGAGATTGACGACCCGGTAGCCATTGTTGCTGAGAATGATCTCGACCAGGTTCTTGCCGATGTCGTGGACGTCGCCCTTGACGGTCGCGAGAATAATTTTGCCCTTGGTCGAGCTCCCGGACTTCTGCATGTGCGGCTCGAGGTGCGCGACCGCGGCCTTCATCGCCTCGGCCGATTGCAGAACTTCGGCGACGATCATCTGGTTGGCGTTGAACAGCCGTCCGACCTCGTCCATGCCCTTCATCAACGGGCCGTTGATGATTTCGAGCGGGCCGCGAATCGTCAGCGCCTCGTTGAGGTCCTCGACCAGGCCGTCCTTCGAGCCTTCGAGGATGTAGCGCGCGAGGCGATCGTCGAGCGGCATCGACTTGCGATCTTCGGCGGTGACGGTGCTTTTGCGCGCGCGGAAATACGCGGCAAACGCCGCGATCGGATCGTCGCCGCGCCACCAGATCAGATCCTCTGCGAGCTTGCGCTCTTCTTCTGGAATGGACGGATAACGGTGCAGTTTCTCTGAATTAACGATCGCGAGGTCGAGACCCGCCTGCACGCAGTGATAGAGCATCACCGCGTTCAGCACTTCGCGACCCGCCTCGGGCAGTCCAAACGACACGTTCGAGATGCCGAGAATCGTTTTGCAACGGGGCAGCGCTTCCTTGATCAGCCGAATGCCCTCGATCGTCTCGACGCCCGAGCCGATGTAGTTCTTGTCGCCGGTGCCGACCGGGAAGACGAGCGGATCGAAGATGATGTCTTCGGGCTCGACGCCGTGTTTTTCGGTGAGCAGCTTGTACGATCGCTCCGCCACCTGCAGCTTGCGATCGCGCGTAACCGCTTGCGCCTGCTGCTTGTCGTCGTCGATACATCCGACGACCAGCGCGGCGCCGAAGCGGCGCGCGAGCGGCACGACCTTCCTGAAGCGATCCTCGCCGTCTTCGAGATTGATCGAATTGATCAGCGACTTGCCCGGCGTGCGCTTGAGCGACTCTTCGATCACACGATGATCGGTCGAGTCGATCATCAACGGCACCTTGACTTTTTTTACTTCGATTTCGAGAAAGCGCGTGACATCCGCCATCTCGTCGCGGTCCGGATCCTGCAGGCATACGTCAAGGATGTGCGCGCCGCGGCGCACCTGTACCCGCCCCACTTCTGAAGCTTCCTCGAACTTGCCTTCGGCGATCAGCCGCTTGAACTTGCGGCTGCCGAGCACGTTAGTCCGCTCGCCGACGATCACGGGCCGCGTGTCGTTGTCTATAACGAGAGTCTCGATTCCCGAAACCACGGAGCGCCTGAGCGTCGATGGCTGTCGCGGACGTTTGCCTGCGACGGCCTGTACCAGTAGCCGGATATGCTCGGGCGTCGTGCCGCAGCATCCGCCGACCAGGTTGACCCATCCATTTTCGGCGAAGCGCGCGATTTTCCCCGCGAGCATCGCGGGTGTCTCATTGTAATGACCCTCTTCGTCGGGCAGACCCGCGTTCGGCACGCATGCGACAAAGAATTTCGAGATGCCCGAGAGAGTGCGCAGATGATCGGTCATGAAGTCGGGACCGGTCGCGCAGTTCAGGCCTATCCAGAGCAGGTCGCGATGCGCGAGCGAAGTGTAGAACGCTTCGATGTCCTGGCCGCTCAGGAGAGTGCCCATCGTCTCGATCGTTCCCGACACGGCGACGGCAGGTGCGACGCCGAGTTTTGCGATCGCGGCCTCGATGCCGACGAGGCCGGCCTTGCAGTTCAGCGTGTCGTTGACGGTTTCGAGGATGAGGATGTCGGCGCCGCCTTCGATCAATCCTTCGGCCTGCACCTGGTAGCCGTCGCGCATCTGATCGAAGGTGACGCCGCCGGTGACCGAGATGCTCTTGGTGGTTGGACCCATCGAGCCCGCCACGAAGCGCGGTTTGTCCGCAGTGCTGAACCGCGCGGCTTCCTCGCGCGCGAGCGTCGCGGCGATACGGTTGATCTCGCGGGTGTCCTGTTCGAGGCCGTACTCGGCGAGCACGATGGGGCTGGCCTGGAAGCTCGCGGTCTCGATAATGTCGGCGCCCACTTCGAGGAAGCCGTCGTGCATGCGGCGAATCAGCTCCGGCCGCGTCCGGACGACGTTCTCGTTGCAGCCTTCGTAGCGAGCGCCGCCGTAATCCGCGGCGCTCAGATTCTCGCCGAGCACGAAGGTGCCGAATGCGCCATCCAGAACGAGGATTCGTTCGGCGAGCAACTCCTTGAGGAGCTTGATCCTGTGCGCGTCGGTGGTCATTGTTGGGTGCCCATTTGGATGCGGGCGGTAACGAACTAAGTTATCCTAGCGATGCCAACCACGCAATTTTGTCCGATGCGCGTGCACTTCTCTCAATGAGCACAAATCCGCAATCACATGGACGTCTGGTGCTGGTGACGGGCGGCGCCGGATTTATCGGATCGCATCTCGTTGATGCGCTTGTCGCCAGCGGATTGCGAGTGCGAGTAATCGATAACTTCGCGACCGGCCGGCGAGAGTTTGTGAACCGCGCGGCCGAGCTGGTCGAAGGTGACATTCGCGACGCGTCTTCGATCGCCGACGCCTTCGAGGGTGTCGATACGGTATTCCACGTCGCGGCGCTTCCGCGGATACCGCTCTCGATTGCGAAGCCGGTCGAGACGCACATGACCAACGTGGTCGGGACGCTGAACGTGCTGATCGCGGCGCGCGATCATAAGGTTCGCCGCGTTGTCTACTCGGGATCGTCGTCGGTGTACGGCGAGCAGGCGAAGATGCCGCTGGTCGAGACGATGACGCCGAATCCGCTGAATCCGTACGCGCTGCAAAAGTATGTCGGCGAGCAGTATGTGCGAATGTTTCATCGGCTGTTCGGGATGCAGACGATCACGCTGCGCTACTTCGGCGTGTATGGTCCGCGGATGCCGCAAGAGGGATCGTACGTGCTGGCGATCGCGGCGTTCCTGAAAGCGCGGCGCGAGGGGCGGCCGCTGGAGATTCATGGCGACGGCGAGCAGACGCGGGACTTCACGCACGTGAGCGACGTGGTGTCGGCGAACATGCTCGCGATGGATTGTGAAATTGCCGACGGTCGGGCGCTCAACATCGGCCGCGGCGAGAATGTCAGCGTGAATCGTGTTGCGGCGATGATCGGAGGGCCGACGGTCCGCCGCGAAGGGCGCATCGGCGACATGCGCGATACGCTCGCCGATCGCACACAAGCCGAGCGGGTGCTAGGATGGCGCCCGCGCGTGTCGATTGAGGAGGGAATCGCGGATTTGCTGAAGCAGTAGCGCGCGATTTTGGACTGAGCAATTCGGCCAGTGCGGGGGAATTCTACCATTAGTTGTGGTTTTTTGATTAGCGTACTACCAAGGGTAGCTTCGTTCCGTCAAATTTTGTTTCGCGAGCAGGCACGGCCCGGATGCGCTGACTGTTTGTCGAGAACCGCGCTGACTGTTTGTCCATAACGTATGTCTAGCACGCCGGGGACGGCGTTGGCAGGCTGAATAGTTCATCCCTGAAGAACCTAACCCCTAACCCCTTCCCGCGCGGGAAGGGGAACCGGGTTAGCAAGAGAGAAGACGATTTTGCGCGCGGGGTTCTATCCAGGGAGGTTGCTTGAGTCGCGGAACCCTCACCGCTGACCGCGATGCGGCCAGCCGCCTCTCCCGTAAATGAACGGGCGAGGTGAGGATCAAGAAGGCCGATCGGAAATCCCGACCGGCCCTCTTTTTGTTATGCAGACGTGTTCTACTCGAACATCAGGACTGTGCGGGCGACTTCGCCGGCCTTCATTGCGCGGAACGCCTCGTTGACGTCTTCGAGTTTGCCGCGGCGCGTGATCATATCGTCGAGATCGAGCCGTCCTTGCTGATAGAGCTCGATGATGCGCGGCATGTCGATGCGGAAGCGGTTCGAGCCCATGAAGCATCCCTGGATGCGCTTCTCGAACAGCAGCGAGAAGCCGTCGACGTCGACTTTTTGGCCGAGCGGGACCATCCCGACTATGGTGGCGATGCCGCCGGCGGTGAGCGATTGGTAAGCCTGCTCGGCCGCGACCTTGAGGCCAATCGCTTCGAATGAGTACTCGACGCCGCCGCCGGTGAGTTCGCGAATCTGATCGACCGCGTCGCCCTTCGACGCGTCGACGGCGTGGGTCGCGCCAAGCTTTTTGGCGAGATCGAGCTTGGCCGGGAACTTGTCCACCGCGATAATGATGCGCGCGCCCGCGATTCGCGCGCCCTGGATGATCGCGAGGCCGACGCCGCCGGCGCCAAACACTGCGACCGTCGAGCCGGGTGCGACCTTCGCGGTATTGAGCGCGGCGCCGACGCCTGTCATCACGCCGCATCCAATCAGCGCGGCGCGGTCGAGCGGCACGTCGTCGGCAATCTTCACCAGCGCGTTTTCGTGCAACAGCATTTTTTCGGCGTAGCCCGACAGGTCAGCGAACTGATTGACCATCTTGCCCTTCTGCGAGAGGCGGGGCTTGTCGCTGGCGCCGCGCTGCGTGGCGGCCTTGTTCGAGCAGAGGTTCGGATGGCCCGACATGCAGTCCTCGCAGTAGCCGCAGAAGACCGACAGGCACGCGATGACGTGATCGCCGGGCTTGAGGTAGGAGACCTGCGAGCCGACTTTCTCGACGACGCCGGCGGCCTCGTGACCGAGCACCGCGGGGGTAGGCCACATGTAGAGGCCGTCCACGAAATGAAGATCGCTATGGCACACGCCGCTGGCGACGGTGCGCACAACGACTTCGCGCTCTTTGGGCTCGTCGATATCGACCTGCTCGATAGTGAGTGGCTGACCGGGGCCGTGGAAGACAGCAGCTTTCATTTTGGATTGCTCCTCTTTTCAGTTTTTTCAGTGGCGCCTAATTGAACATGAGAACGGTCCTGGCGACCTCGCCGGCTTTCATCGCGCGGAAGGCGTCGTTGACGTCCTCGAGCTTGCCGCGACGGCTGATCATGTCGTCGAGGTTGAGGCGCCCCTGCAAGTAGAAGTCGATGTATTTCGGCATGTCGATGCGGAATCGGTTCGAGCCCATGTTGGAGCCCTGCAGTTTGCGCTCGGTCAGAAACATGTAACCGTCGAGCTCGACCTTCTGGCCGACGGGAATCATGCCGATGACGGTCGCGGTGCCGCCGGCCTTGAGCGCGTTGAACGCCTGCTCGGCGACCTTTTTGAGTCCGATCGCTTCGAATGAGTAGTCAACGCCGCCGCCGGTCAGCTTTCGGATCTCATCGACGGGATCGCTGCTCGACGCGTCGACAGTGTCGGTCGCGCCGAGCCGCTTCGCCATCGCGAGCTTGCCCTCGAACATATCGATCGCGATTATTTTGCGCGCGCCCGCAATTCGCGCGCCCTGGATTGCCGCGAGTCCAACGCCGCCCGCGCCGAAGACCGCGACCGTCGAGCCGGGCTCGATCTTCGCCGTATTGAGCACCGCGCCGACGCCGGTGGTGACGCCGCATCCGATGAGCGCCGCGCGATCGAGCGGGAAGTCCTCGCGAATCTTCACCACCGCGTTCTCGTGCAGCAGCATCTTCTCGCAGTATGACGAGATGTCGAGGAACTGGAAGACGGGCTTGCCCTTTTGCGAGATGCGCGGCTTGTCTGCAGGATTGCGCTGCGTGGCGGCCTTGTTCGAGCATCGATTCGGATGCCCCGACATGCACTGCTCGCAATAGCCGCAGAATACCGACAGGCAGCAGATCACGTGGTCGCCCGGCTTCACGTAGGTCACCTGCTTGCCGACTTCCTCGATTATGCCGGCGGCCTCGTGACCGAGCACCGCGGGGGCGGGGTACGGGTAGAAGCCGTCGACGAAATGCAGGTCGCTGTGGCATACGCCGCTGGCGACGGTTTTGATCAGGACTTCACGGTCCTGCGGTTTGTCGAGTTCGACGTCCTCGATACTGAGGGGCATCTTGGGCCCGTGGAAAACTGCGGCTTTCATTCTGAGTGCTCCTTGAGTGTGGCGATAATTTTGGCTGCACGCGCGAGCAAGTTCCCTCGCTGCGCGTACGCCTTGGCGACTACCTTACTACCACACTGACGGCACATTTCCAGTGCGGGGAATTCACGGCGCCGATGCCCCTGACTATGAGAGCTTTACGTAACCTCTTCACGCGTTGAGGGCAGAGGCAGAATCTTGAATCGCGCGCGAAAAATGCGCGCTGCAAATGGACCCTCACCTTCACCCTCGCCCTAACAGGGCGAGGAGACAGAAAGGAGGATCAAGTTACGCAAGGGTCTTCTGACTATGGGAAGAACGTCGGCCGGGCCGTGCCCTTGAACGGCACGCCGTCGAGATGGGCGGCAGGTGAGTTCGCGCGTGCGTAGAGGCGGGCAACATCGTCGCTATAGATGAGCCGCCAATCGGGTTGGGAATCCATCACCTTTGCCTCCGGATAGTTTGGCCTGGTCAAAACGAAATCAGTCGGATAGGCGGCGAGAGTGTGCGCGGCGTCCGGCTTGCCTCGGTCCAGTTCCAGGAAGTCCGCGATCACCTGAGGCGGATAGCCGAGGTCATAGCGGCTATCGATGAAGACCTTGGTGCCCGGCCCGCCATGCCAAATGACGAACTCGCCCCACACGTAATCGGCCAGCACATTCCCGGCGAGTCCGTGGCGGTTCATGAAGTTGACGGCGTCGGCGGGATTGCCCGATGCGTCTATGCCGGGCTTCAGAATCCCGCTGTACCGTGCGAACCCGATGGCGACGAGGGCGATCAGAAGTTCGGCGATCCACTTGCCCGCAGGCGGTGTCGGACGAACTCTCTCAGCAGTTGCGGCCTCGCGCGGGCGGAGTAGCAGGCCCAGATGGTTCGCGAATACGGGAACGACCGCAATCGTCGCGATCGCGATATTGCGTTGGGCCGCGAAGCCTGCCGCGAGCAGTACGGTGGCCACAGCGACCAGCGGCGCATCTTTGCCTTTCGGCCTGAGAATCACCGATATGATCGCGGCGGCAAAGAAGAGAAGCACCGTCGCGAAATACTTCTGCTCGAGGCTCCCGGCTGGCGCGGTCGTAAGAGAAGCGACCAGCGGCTTCCAATCCACGATGTTGCTGCGAGTGGTCGGGTCCAGGAGCGCGTAAATCAGCGTGTACCAGGTGTCGCGCGCGGGCGGGATCAGAAGCGTGCACAACGTGGATGCAGCAGCGGCGGCGGTAATTGCAAGAATGACGAGCCCGCGACGCTGGCCGCGACCCATATAGGTGTCTTCCAAAATGGTCGCTGCTCCATATACGCCCATCGCGACCAGGCCAATGAAGAATCCGCCGTGGAGATTGCTCCAAATTGCCATGATCGGAATTACAATCCACAGCGGCGCCGAACCGCGTCGGTTGCGACGAGCAAGCAGGTAAATAATTGCGGACAGCGACAGCAAATCGAATAGGTGCGGCCGGAACTGAATCGACGGTACTAGGATCAGGGCCGCGACCAGAGTGATTAGCGCCTGCACGCCCGCGGGCGCGGCGGTCTCGGACTCGGCGAGAACGATAAAGGAGATGGTGGCGGCCGTGCAGAGGAACTTGAACAGCTTCAGGCCGAAAGGGCCGAACCGGTCGAAGATCGAGCTCATCAGGATTTGGCTCAGCCATTCATGGCGTAGCCAGTGGTAGCCGGGCGCGGTGTACGAGTAGACATTGTTGGCAGGTAGTGAACCATGCGCGAGCAGCTCGCGGCCCCAGAGAATGTGTCCCCATAGATCGGGATCGCTGAGCTGACGAATGTCCGCGATCGCGATCGCGAACAAGACCAGCGCCGGAGAGTAGCGCCAGAGCGAGACGCGAGCCGGACCGTCGGGCACCGTGCTATCCCGCTATGCTCGCGCGCAGAAGCAAATCGTCTCGTTGCTGAGCCGCACGCCGCCGCCAGCCGCCGCGTATTCCCGCGCCGACGTTACGACTGCGTCACGCACCTGGCGAGCAACGTCGGCGGGCATTTTCGAGAGCATCGCGCGGGTGCCGCCGATTTGACCGCGGAAGTCCGCGAATGCTTCCGCCGACGGAAATTCGAACGTTACGATTTTCCGTTCAATCGTCACGTCGCGAAAGCCGGCGGCGACCAGAGCGCGCTCGAGGATCGAGGTGTCCGCGAGCCGGGTCGGGTCGGGTGCGTTCGGCGGCGGCACGATCCCGGTGATTCGCCTTATCGCGTCGCGCGCCAGGCCACACATCGGAACCTTGTTCGCAACCGACCAAACCGCTGTGGCGAAACGCCCGCCCGGCTTGAGCGCGCGATGCATCCCGCGCACCACGCCGTCGAGGTCAGGCATGAACATGAGACCCCATCGGCACAGCGCGGCGTCAAACGAATGCGCATCCAGGCGGAGAGACTCGGCGTCGGACTCGACAAGCTCGACGTTCCGCAAGCCCGCCGCGTCGATCCGCTCGCGCGCGATCGCGAGCATCCCGGGCGACATATCCACAGCGACGACTCGCCCCGAAGGTCCGACCGCGCGCGCCGCGGTCAGTGCAGGCTCGCCGCTACCAGTCGCGATGTCGAGCACGCGATCGCCGGCGCGCACTCCCGCCAACTCGACCAGCCGATCGTTGACCGTCTGCGCGGCTCGCTCGAATGTGGGCCACCATCGCTTCCACCCCTCCGCGCTGTCGTCCCACGCGGCCTTCTGCTGGCCCTTAATTTTCAAATCATCGGGATTCTGATCGCTCATCGCAGTTTCACCTTCGCAGTACTGTTACGCCGCGCAGCCGCGCGACCGTTTGCGGATATTCCTTTCTATACGACTCGACGGCGCCCGGCGCGAGGTTCTGATCGCCAAGAATCAAAACGGCAGCCGGCGATGCCGACGGACCATACTGAACCGCACGATCGAGCTGATCGGCTGGCAGATAATACCGGATCACTTCGATCGCATACGACGGCACTACCGTCATGACCTCCCCCGGTTTGAGCGCGGAGGAGGCTGCCGCGATGGCTTCGCGAAACTGCGCGTCGTGAGGTTTGCGATCGTATGAAACGATATGGCTGACTGAGAATGCGAGCACGAGCACAAGCGTCGCGCCGCGAACGCGATCGCCAGGGCACTCGAATATTCCCAATGCGACGAGTATGAAAAACGGGACGAAGCACCACAGCGCGTAACGCTCGACGAACACAGGCGCAATCGCGTACGACGCTGCCAGCATCAGAATCGGCGGCGCCCACATCAGGAGGACCGCCAGGGCGACCGCGTCGCGCGCACCGCGGCGCCATCTGCTGACCACCCCCCAAATCGCAACTGCGGCGAGGATGGGGAATGCGAAACTGCCGGTTGCTTTGTTGAATAACGCGAAGGGCGAGTAGAGGGCGGGCGGCTTGCGCCATCCACGAATGACCCCGCTCCTCGTCGTCGCCGCGTGCAAAGGCGAAAATAGTTTCGGTACCAGGATCAACCCTGCCACTGCGAGCGCGGCTGCGACCGCCCATGCGCGTCGCGCGTTCAGGTTGTCCAGCCGCCATCCCGAGCGCGTGAGGATATGCAACAGCCACAGGCCTTCGGTCGCCGGCACCGCCAACGCGGAGTAGTTCGTGGCGACGACAATCGCCGTCAGAACCGCGACCCCTGCATAGTTCGCGATGCGGCCGGCGCGAAGCGCGCGTAGGAACATCGTAATCTGCGCGAGAATCGCGGCGAGCAGCAGCGGATACATCCGCGCCTCGCGCGAGTATTTGATGGTGACGAGATTCACGGCGAAGACCAGCGCGGCGAGCGCCGCGATCAGCCGAATGTCTTCGCGGTCCTGCGCGGATCCTCCCTCGGACGGGGGCGCGAACAGCTCGCATGTGATCAGATAAACCAGCAGTATCGTCACAACGCCGAAGGACGCCGACAACGCGCGCATCGCAACCGGGCTCGTTCCAAAACCCGCGATCCATACGTGCAGCGTCAAATCGTATATCGGCAATTCGCCGGGGTTGAGTTCCGCATGCCGTACGCCCACTTCCGCGACGCTTGGAGCAGAGGCAGCCGCCCAAGACGTCGCCTCGTCGGGTGATATCTCGAGCGCGCCGAGATTTACGAAACGGAGCGCGCCGCCTGCGGCGAGAGCGACGATGAGCAGGATGAGACTCAGCGCATGGGCCGAAACGATCGGGCGGGAGGTCGTTTGATCGTGCGGATGATCGCGTGGCCGACCGCGCTCATCCGCTTTGGAGGCGGCCAGCGTCAGAGACCTTTCCTTAGCTCCGGCGCGGGACGAAAGCCAACCGTGCGCGCCGCTGGAATTGTCATCGGCGCGTTGGTGCGAGGATTGAAGCCCGCGCGAGCTTTGCGGCGGCGCACGGAGAAGGTGCCGAAGCCGGGCACCCAGAAGCGCTTGTCTTTGCGAATTGAGCGCGCGATTTGTTCGAAGGCGAGGTCCAAGGTAGTGGCGACCACTTTTTTGGGCTGGTCGGTGGACTTGGCGATCGTGTCAATCAATTCCGCTTTGGTCATCGACGGGACCTCCAGCGATTTTCTATAGCCGAAGTTCGCGCGGAGCCATAGCTGCGGGCGGTTCGATCTGATTGCGCTCGATCCACCCGTCTATTGCCGCCAACGCCCGGTTGCCCATCTCGATTTTCTTCTGACGGCCGCGCGCACGGATCTTCAAATCAGGCATCAAGCCGTAGTTCGCGTTCATCGGCTGAAAGTCGCGCCGCGCTGAATCGGTGATATACGCGACCAGCGATCCGACCGCGGTCTCGGGCGGCGGTACGACCAGTTCGCGATTCGTCACCAGGTTCGCTGCGTTGATCCCCGCGAGCAATCCGGCGGCTGCCGACTCGACATAGCCTTCGACCCCGACCATCTGGCCGGCCAGAAACAAATCGTCGCGTGTTTTGAGCTGGAGTGTGGGGCGCAGAAGTCGCGGCGAATCGACAAAGGTATTGCGATGGAGCGAGCCGAGGCGCACGAACTCGGCCATTTCCAATCCGGGGATCATGCGCAGGACGCGCCGCTGCTCGGGGTAGGTCATCTTGGTCTGGAAGCCGACCATGTTATACAGGCGGCCCTCGGCATCGTCCTGTCGCAGCTGCACGACCGCAAACGGCCGGCGCCCGCTGCGTGGCTCGGAGAGCCCGACCGGACGCATCGGGCCGAACGCGAGCGTCATCGGACCGCGCCGCGCCATTTCCTCAATCGGCATGCATCCTTCGAAATACACGGGCTTCTCGAACGGGTGCAGCTCGATTTTTTCCGCCGCCCCGACGGCTGCGAGGAAGGCTTCGTATTGAACATCCGTCATCGGACAGTTGATGTAATCGTCGCCGCCCTTGCCGTAGCGCGAGGCCTTGAAAGCTACGTTCATATCGATCGAATCGGCGGCGACGATTGGCGCGATCGCGTCGTAGAAATACAAGTTGCGCGGACCGACCACGCGGTTCAGCGCTTCGCCAAGAGCTGGGCTGGTCAGGGGACCAGTGGCGAGAATCGTGAGACCGGATGGTATCTCCGATGCCTCGACGCGGGAGATCTCGACCATCGGATGATCCTCGAGCGTCACGGTGATGGCGCGTGAGAAATCATTGCGGTCGACAGCAAGCGCGGAACCGGCCGGCACTCGCGCGCGATCCGCAGCCGCAATCACGAGCGAGCCGAGCCGGCGCATCTCTTCTTTCAGCACGCCGACCGCCGTCTCCATCGAATCGTTGCGCAGCGAATTGGAGCAGACGAGTTCCGCAAAGCCTGACGTTCGATGCGCTCCGGTCATCCTGACGGGACGCATCTCGACGAGCCGCACCGGGATCCCTCGGCGCGCGAGCTGCCAGGCAGCCTCGCTGCCTGCGAGTCCCGCTCCGACGACGGTTACCTGGATTACATTCATGGCGTAGATGTGGCGAAACGTGATCGTGGCGTTTTTCGGCGGTCGTGTAAACCGGGGTGTCGATCCGGCGTGTCCCCGTTCGACTATCAAGTGAAACCCAAAAATGGGCAACAAGGAGAGATGCGATGGAATACGTGCTTTTGATCTACAGCAGCGAGGCGGACGGGAAAAAGATGAGCGCCGCCGAACAGAGCGAGATTTTCCAAGGGTACATGACCTTCACCCAGGACCTCACGAAGAGCGGGAAGAATAAGGGCGGCAATGCGCTCGAGCAGACCACGACGGCTACCACTGTTCGTGTGCGCAACGGCAAGACAGCGGTGACGGACGGGCCGTTCGCGGAGACCAAGGAACAGCTAGGCGGATACTACCTGGTCGAGGCAAAAGATCTCGACGAGGCCATTTCGATTGCCTCGCGAATTCCGGGGGCGAAGCACGGCTCGATCGAAGTGCGGCCGGTCAGAAAGATCAATATGTAGGCGAACTGCCAAGGGCAACCAGTATGAAGTACATGATCACGGGCCTGGAGCCGCGGGGAGAATCGGATCGTACCGACGCTGAGGAGCTGAACCGGCGCGTCCGCTACCATCAGCAGAAGCTCAACGATTTGCTTCGCACGCGCGTGCGGAGCGGAAAGGGCGGGCTGGTCTTCGTTGGCGTTGGTCTCGGGCCGAGTCGAGAAACCGTCACCGTCAAGAACCGCGGCGGCAAGCATCTGCGAATCGATGGCCCGTTTCCGGAGACCAAGGAGCTGGTCGGCGGCTTTGACATAATCGACTTCGACTCTTACGAAGAAGCGATCGGGTTCGCGAAATATGAGGATGCTCATCAAAGTCATGTTGGCGAGGTCCGGCCGATTCGCGAGTTCTGGTGGATCTCGCAGGCGAGCGGACAGGCGGCGTCGAAAATTTTCATGCTCACGTCGGTCGAGGACGAACGCGCCTCGCTCAGCATCCCAGAGAACGAGCGCAAGCAGATCATGAAACAACATCAGGGCGTCGGCGCCGAATACGTGACGAGCCGCGCGATGCTCGATCAGGAGCCAGGGTTGTGGGTTGGAGCGCGCTTGCAGGTTTCCGAGCAGGCGAAAACGATTCGATGGAGAAATGGCGGCCGTCACGTGACCGACGGACCGTTCGCGGAGACCAAGGAAGTGGCGGGCGGGTTCAACATAGTAGCGTGCGCGTCTATCGACGAGGCGATCACGTGGGCGGACAAGCTAGCGGCCCGCGATGGCGATGCGATCGAGGTCAGGCCGGTCGAAGGATGCTGGTGGGTGTATCACGAATGAGCCCGCGGTAGCGGGATGCGCAGCAGGCGGCTAGCCTGCCATCGGACGGATTTGCCGATGGACAACACCGCCGCCGGTATCGAGCGTTTCTATCGTGAGGAGTTCGGGCGAATACTCGCCACGCTCATTCGTCTACTGGGCGACTTCGATCTCGCGGAAGACGCGGCGCAGGACGCGTTTGCGAGCGCGGTTGAGCAATGGCCTCGCGACGGGCTGCCGGAGAATCCGCGCGCATGGATCATCGGGGTCGCGCGCCACAAGGCGATCGACCGATTGCGCAGGCAGGCCCGGTTCAATGATCGCCGCGAGGAGTTGATCCGCATGGCTGAGACTGGTGGCGACGACGCGGAGACCGACGGCGCTGGCACGCTTCCCGACGAGCGTCTCCGGCTAATCTTCACGTGTTGTCATCCCGCGCTGGCCGACGACGCGCGCGTCGCGCTATCGCTGCGCACGCTGTGCGGTCTGACGACCGAGGAGATCGCGCGCGCGTTCTTGACGGCGCCGGCCACGATGGCGCAGCGGCTGGTCCGCGCCAAGCGCAAGATCCGCGCGGCGCGGATTCCCTACGAGGTGCCGTCGCCGGAGTTGATTGCGGAGCGGCTGGACGCCGTGATGGCGGTCATCTACCTGGTCTTCAACGAGGGTTATGCGGCGAGTTCCGGCGAACGGCTGTTGCGAACCGACCTCTGCGCGGAGGCGATTCGCCTCGCCCGTATACTGGTGGCGCTGATGCCCGCCGAGACCGAGCCGTGCGGATTGCTCGCGATGATGCTGCTGCATGATGCGCGCCGTGATGCGCGAATCGACGAGCGCGGTGAGATTGTGCTGCTCGAGGAGCAGGACCGCAAGAGCTGGGATCACGCGCAGATCGCCGAAGGGTTGGCTCACTCCGAAGCCGCGATTGGTGCTGACGCACACGGACCGTATGCAATTCAGTCGGCGATCGCGGCGGTTCACTCACGCGCTGAACGCGCCGACGCAACCGACTGGCGCGCGATCGCGAATCTGTACGCGCGCCTGGTCGCGATACGGCCGTCGCCGGTGATCGAGTTGAATCGCGCGGTCGCGATTGCGATGGCCGACGGTCCCGCGGCCGGACTCGGGTTGATCGATGCGATCGCAGCCAGCGGCGATCTGCGCGACTACTACCTGATGTGGTCGGCGCGCGCGGATTTGCTGCGGCGGCTGGGAAGATGGAGCGAGGCGGCCGAGTCGTACCGCGCGGCGCTGGCGCGGGTGGGCAGCGCACCGGAGCGGAGGTTTTTACGCCGCCGGCTCGAAGAAATGTCGGCGAAGATTAAGCCGTCGTAGCCGGGTCGCTACTTCGTGGCGGGTGACGGGCTGGCCGATTGATCGTTCTTTATCGCACGCGGCCTGGTGGCGTTCATTGCCCCGACGGCCGGCCAGTAGGGACTCTTTGCGAGTTGCGCGCGAAAGTCTCGCGCGAAGACATCCTTGCCTTGCACCTTCGACGGCCACGCCGCGTCGAGAAACTTCCACGCATCGTCTGCGTGCCCGCTGTAGATCAGATCAAGCATCGTGTCCCACAACTGCGGCGAGACCTTGGCATCAGGCCACGCGCCACCCTTGGCGCTCGCTGCGTTGTCCCTGACCACGGCCGCGCGGGTTGCGAGGTCGTTTGCGGCGGGCGCCGGGGTCCGCATCAGGTCGGGCGCGACGCGGTATGCATTGTCGCTGAAGCGGAGGATGACTTTAGGCGCGGGCGAGTCGGCGAAATCTGTGTTCCAGTTAGCAAAGGTCCAGTCATAAATCTGAACGTTCAGCCCCGTGCTCTTCGAGTCCTTGTCTGGATGCACGAAATGCGGGCCCGAGTCTCCGAACTCCGCGTCTATCGTGCCTAGTTTTTTGAAGGTCGGGCCGATTTCGAAGACGTGAAACAGCAGGCAGCAATTCGCGCCGCCGAGCCATTCGGAGATCACCAGGTCGGGCTGCCCGTCGCCGGTGATGTCCATACCCATCTTGACCATCGCAGCGTCGGGATCGTCCTTGTACATCGTGCCGATGAAAAATTTCTCGCTCTTCTCCTTGGCCTTCTGCACATAGACGCGTTTGCCGTCTTTCAGAATCTCGAAGTAGGCGTCGCTGCCGTCTTTCTCCTTTGAATCGAAGTAGATGCGGGCGACGTATGGGGCGACCGTCTCTTCCTGATGAGGGATCACCTGGACTGGGGGGTCGCCGTGAACCGGTGCCGCGAATCCGGCGAGCAAAGCGAGGATCAGAACGGGCAGCGGCGGGTGAACGACGCGATCAACGGTTCTGCGCGAATACGACACGGTAAACAGTGAAACGAACCCGCTACGCGGCGGGCGTCGTCGAGGCCGGCGCCGGTGCGGCTTGCTCAATGAGAGGAGCGGGAGCCTTGTAGCCGCATTCCTTGTTGGCGCATTGCCAGGTGATGCCGGTGCGCTTCAAGTCCTTCTCGACCATGTAGTTCGCACCGCATGACGGGCATGGCTGCAGGACGACTTTGTTCCATGCCGCAAACTTGCACTTGGGGTAGCGGCCGCATCCGAAGAAAATTTTTCCGCGGCGGCTGCGACGCTCGAGGATTTCGCCCTCTTTGCATTCCGGGCATGCGACTCCGGTCTTCACCGGGTCCGATTGCAGGCGTTTGATTCCGTCGCAGTCCGGATATCCCGAGCATCCCAGGAATTCACCGAAGCGTGAGCGCCGCCTGACCATCGGCTTGCCGCATTTCTCGCAAACTTCGTCGCTGGGCACAGGCGCCGACGGCGCCTTCATCGTGATGTTGCCCTGCTCGTCGCGCGCGAGCTCTCCCGTGTTGGTGCATTTGGGGTAGTTCGAGCAGGCGAGAAACTCCCCGTTGCGCCCCCACTTGATCACCATGTCACCGCCGTCGAGCTCGCATTTGAGCCCGGTGGGCAGACCCTTGCGCTTGACCTCGGGCATCTTCTTCTTCGCGTCGGCAAGGTCCTTCGCAAACGGCCCGTAAAAGCGCTTCATCGTCTTAACCCAGTTCTCGGTGCCTTCTTCAACCTTGTCGAGGTCCTCCTCGAACTGCGCGGTGAAACTTGATTCCAAAATGTCGGGAAACGCCTTGACCAGCATGTCGTTGACGACGCGCCCGAGCGATGTCGGCCGCATCCGCTTGCTCTCGTCTTCTTCGACATACTCGACCCGCAGGATGCTCGTCATGATCGCGGCGTACGTCGAGGGCCGCCCAATTCCCTGCTCTTCGAGTTCCTTGATTAGAGTGGCCTGAGTGTAGCGCGGGGGAGGCTGCGTGAAATGCTGCTCCGGGTCCAGCCCGAGCAGTGTCAGCGTCTCGCCTTCGTTGAGCAGCGGCAGCGTGCCCTCTTCGTCATCGGCGGGGGTCTCGTCCTGGCCCTCGATATACACGCGCATGAAGCCGTCGAACTTCATCACCTGGCCGGTCGCGCGGAAAATCGCCTCGGCCGATTCGATGTCCACGGTCGTGCGGTCGTACACCGCCGGCGTCATCTGGCTCGAGACGAAGCGGTTGTAAATCAGCGTGTAGAGCGCGAGCGCGTCCTTGTCGAGGTAGCGCGCGATCGACTCGGGGTCGCGCTCGACGGCGGTCGGACGAATCGCCTCGTGTGCGCCCTGCGACTGCTTACCGGATTTATAAAAGTTCGGCTGGTCGGGGATGTACTCCTTGCCGTAGCGCGCGCCGATATGGTTGCGGACGGACTCGAGCGCCTGGTCAGACACGCGCGGCGAATCGGTGCGCATATAAGTGATAAGGCCGACCGCGCCTTCCTCGCCAAGCTCGACACCCTCGTACAGCTTCTGCGCGATCTGCATCGTGCGCCGCGGCTGATAGTACAGCTTGCGCGATGCCTCCTGCTGGAGCCGCGAAGTGATGAACGGGGGCGCAGGACTGCGGCGGACTTCCTTGCGCTCGACGCTTTTGACCTTGAACGGAGCAGCCTCGACGGCCGCGATGATCTCACGCGCCCGCGCCTCGGGCAGCTTGTAGGCTTTGTTGTCGATGCGGTCGTCTTTGTAGTTGTAGAGCCGCGCCTTGAACGGGGGAGGATTCTTGCCTGACAGGCGGGCGTCGAGGGTCCAGTATTCCTCGGCGCGGAATGCCTCGCGCTCGCGCTCGCGGTCGACGATTATCCTGAGCGCCACCGACTGCACGCGCCCGGCGCTGATCCCGCGCTTGACCTTGTCCCACAGCAGCGGGCTCAGCTTGTAGCCCACCAGCCGGTCGAGTACGCGGCGCGCCTGGTACGCGTCGAACAGATGGCGATCGAGTTTCGAGGGATTGGCGACCGCCTCTTTCACGGCGGCGGACGTTATCTCATGCAGCAGCACGCGGCTGACGTTGGACTTGGTCTTGCCGAGATGCTCGGCGATATGCCATGCGATCGCCTCGCCCTCGCGGTCGGGGTCGCTGGCGAGGTAGATGTTGTCCTTGCCCTTGGCGGCTGTCTTGATCTCGCCGATTACTTTCTCTTTGCCCTTGATTACGACGTAGTCGGGAGCGAAATTGTGCTCGATATCGACCCCCAGCTTGCTCTTGGGCAGGTCCACCACGTGGCCAACCGAGGGCATGACTTGGTAATCGCTACCGAGGTAGCGCTTTATCGTTTTCGCCTTGGCTGGCGATTCGACAATTACGAGATTTTTTGCCACCGATTTGGGTGCCTCCAGCTTCCGTACCCAGCCGCGCAGGTTTCGCGCCAGTGCAAATCGCGCGACGCTTCAGGGCTTACACCCTGCCAGAACTATGCGAGCGAGAAAAGCTTGCCCGGATGCTGGGTGACGCGATCGAGTTCCAGTTCCAGCAGTAACCTAAGCACGGTTTGGGCATTTAGCCCGGAAGACTCGATGATCGAGTCAACGTGGAGTCTTTCAGAATCTTTTAGATTATTCAAGATTGTCGTAGCACTATCCGCGACCATTTCGAGAGTCTTGGCGCCTTCGACCGACTCGGACGACGTGACGGTCTCATCTCTGGCATCGGTGTTAGTCGGCTTTGCGGGGACCTCCAGTTGTCTCGGCGCCCCCTGCGGCCGCGCCATCTGAGGTGCCAGTTCCTCTATCACGTCCTCGACGCATTCGACCAGCTTCGCGCCCTCCTTGAGCAGGCGATTGCTGCCGCGCGTCTTGCCGCTGAGTGGGCTGCCCGGGACGGCGAACACCTGGCGATCCTGCTCGAGTGCCATCCGCGCCGTGATCAGCGAGCCGCTCTTTTCGGCCGCCTCGACGATTACGACGCCCAGGCACAGCCCCGACAGGATGCGGTTGCGGGTCGGGAAGTTCTCCGCCAACGGCTGCGTTCCAATCGGAAGCTCGCTGATGAGGGCGCCGCCGTTCGCAAGGATCTCTTCGGCCAGCTTGCGATGCTCTGCAGGATAGATCACGTCGACGCCGCATCCCATTACGGCAATCGTTTTGCCGTGCGCGTCGAGGGCGCCCTGATGCGCCTCGCCGTCGATTCCACGCGCCAGCCCGCTCACGACGGTGAAGCCCTTGGCCGCCAGCTCGAGCCCGAGCCTCTGCGCCATCCGCCGCCCGATGTCACTCGCCGCGCGCGCGCCTACGATTGCGATGCAGGTTGGGTCGCTCAGCTGGGCCGTCCCGCGCACGAACAGGAACGGCGGCGGGTCCGCGATCTGGCGCAAATTTGGTGGATAGTCGGGGTCGGTCCATTTGATAAGGCGCGCGCCGATGTTCGGCAGCTCGCACAGTTCTTTCTCAAGCGGTTCGAAATCGCGAAACTCGGCGATACTGCGCGCCGTGTTGCGCGGCACCCCGGCCGCCGCGATCTCGTCGGAACTGAGCTGGAATATTTTCTCGGGCGTGCCGAACTTCTTGATCAGCAGCTTGCACGTTCGCGGACCAACTCCGCGCGCTCGTCTCAATGCGAGCCAGTAAACATCCGGTGATGGCATATAAACTAAGTTGTTCTCAAAGCCGATGATTCGCAACCCGAGCGTCAAGACCGCGCATTCCCTGTGCAGCGGCGGCGGCCAATTTTCTTGACCCTTCGATCGGGATCGCATAAGTTACGCGCAACCGTCTTATCTGTTATTATTACACATTGGCCGGGTCTTTGACGGCTGACGGAGGATTGGTATTGAGCGCTACATCACTGGGAACGATGGATTTCACTGGAATGTCCACGGCCGAGAAGCAGATTCTCGTCTTCAGCTTTTATCGCGACGCCGAACTGAGAGGCGCGCGTTTACTCTTTAATCTCCTGAGCCACATGAAGGACGGCGAAGCGCAGCTCAAGATGACCGCTCATCTGGCGGATGAAACGCGCCACGCTTTTCTCTGGACCAAGCGAATCTCGGATCTCGGCGGCGCGCCCATCCTGATCGACGACGGCTACCAGCGCCGGCTCGGCCTTCGCACCGGCGTGCCCAAAACTATCATCGACCTGCTCGCATTGACGGTCGTGGTTGAAGAGCGCGCCCAGAGCCGCTACAACGCGCACATGGCGCTGCCCAACGTCGACGCGGAGACGATGGAAGTCCTGAAGTCGGTCACCAAGGACGAGTCGTGGCATCTGTCGTGGATCGAAAAAGAGATGCACGAGATCGCCAGGGCGCAGGGTAACGAAGAGCAGGCCGAGAAGTCGCTCGAGCGCTATCGCAAGATCGATCGCGAAGTCTATGCCACCATCGCCGCCGACGAAGCCGAGCTGATGCGCGCGTAAGGCGCGATCCCGCATCTTTTTCCTGACACTGGGAGCAGGGGTCACCCCTGCCCAGGGAAGCCTGAAACCCAGGGCGAGTTTCACTACGATTATTTCCGCTACGCGGTGCGCGCAATGCCTTCGGTACTGCGTGTGGCGAGCGCGGCGTTCAAGTCCAAGCGCATCGCCTCGGCGTACTCTGCCGCCGCCTCGACCGGCTGAGCGCCGTCTTTTTTCTGGTACGCGTACATCAGGCTGCGGCTCGCATTGACGATGAACCCGGTGCCGTCCGCGCGCGCCGACGCGACCGCGTCCGCCGCCGTCCCGCCTTGCGTGTCGTATCCCGGAACGAGGATCGTTGCCGCCGGCATCAGTTCGCGCGCGCGCCGCGCCTGCACCGGATACGTCGCGCCGACCACTGCGCCGACCGAGCTGAGTCCGCTCGTGCCGACATGTTCGCTGCCCCATCCGTTGACGCGCTCCGCCACCGACTCCCAGATCGGTCGATTGGGTGCGTTGCGATCCTGAAATTCTCCCGATGAGGGATTCGAGGTCTTGACGAGCACGAACACGCCGCGGCCGTTTTTCACCTTCGCGAGAAACGGCATCAGCGCGTCGCTGCCCTGGTAAGGGTTGACGGTAACGGCGTCGCAATTGAAGTCGCCGTCGCCGAGAAACGCCTCCGCGTACGCTGCCGACGTCGTACCGATATCGCCGCGCTTCGCATCGGCGATCGTGATCAAGCCAAGCCGCCGAGCGGTCTTGACGACCTCGCAAAACGCGCGCATCCCGTCGAGCCCGCGCGCTTCGTAAAACGCAAGCTGCGGCTTGACGGCGATCGCGGAACGCGCACATGACTCAACGATTTCGCAGCAGAAGCGCGCCAGCGTGTAACCGTGTGGAATTCCCGGGGCGCCGGGCGTATCGAGCTGGGGATCGATACCGAGCACCACGACGCTGTCCTTGAGACGTAACGCATGTGCAAGGCGATCGGCAAAGTTCATCGCGCGCATTATTGCATACGGCGGCGCGGAGGTCACATCGGGCGTTGCGTTTTCGCGTCCGTCGCGGGCATCCTTTGGGACAACGACAGGAAAAAAACCGCATGAACAACCTGACTATCGTTACCAAGCTCCGTTTCATGGCCGCGATCGCGCCGGCGATTCTGTTGCTCGCATCCGCCGTGATCGTGGGCGCCTTTCACTACTTCGGCACTATGCCGTGGGAAATTTACGAGAACGAGTATGCGGCGGCGCGCGCGGCCGAGGGGATGGAAAATGCGCTGTACAAGATGGATTGGGGGCGCGGGCAGCCCGACGGGTCGCAAATCGTGAAGGATCAGCAGCGTGGATTCATTTCTGAAATCGAAATCGCGCGGCAGCATATCGGCAGCCGCGAGCAAGCCGAGCGCATCGAGAAAATCGCCAACGACGCTCGCCCGCTGTTCGACGCTCTGCGCACGGCGTCGCCGAGCGACGACAGCCTCGAGCCGCGGCTCCGCGATCTGCAAGGCACGGTAGCGGACCTGATGAGCCTCGACGACGCCGCTCTGATCGCGGTCGCGAACAGCGCCGAATCGCAGTCCCGCACCATGATCGCGATTACAATTGTGGGCCTAGTAGCAGTCCCGTGGATTTGCTTCGTACTGATCGCCCGCCTGTCAGGCAATCTCTACACCGAACTAAAAGAAATGCGCCGCCGCGTCGACGCGCTAGCCGAGCACGAGCCCGCCTCATCCGGCGATACCCGCGCTCTCGACGAATCTCTGACAAACCTGGGCTTCCCAAAACCAAACCCAATGCTGACCAGCTAACACTGCAGCAGAGGAGACTGAAATGTCCACTCCGTTTTTTGGCGGTTGCGCCTGCGGCGCCATTCGGTACAGCGCTGAAGGGGAACCACTCTTCTCAATGAATTGTCACTGTCGGGATTGTCAACGTGAGACCGGGAGCGCCTATGCGCCGGTCCTTGCGGTTCGCAGTGCAACCTTCAGGGTAACCCAAGGGAGCCCGAAGTACTTCGAACTCACGGCCGACAGCGGGCATACGACCAGGCGAGCGTTCTGCGCCGACTGCGGATCACCTCTGTTCGGCTTGCCCGGCATCAGCCCTGACATCGTCACGATTCGAGCCGGCAGCCTGGACGAGCCGAGCGCCTTTCGTCCCACTCGAGACATCTACACCGCGAGTGCTCAACCATGGGACCACATGAACCCAGCCCTGCCCAAATCCTCAAAGCTACCGGACAGGTGACCATACATACTCGCGGACGAATGTTACCGCTTCTTGCGCTTTGCGAGCTTCTTCGCTGGCGGCTTTGCGCCGCCGTCGGGCAGCACTATGTCGAGGCTGCGCCATAGGTACCATGCGGCGGCGGTTCGGTACGGGCGCCAGCGCTCGGCGTGCTTGAGTAGGCGCTTGCGATCGGGGCGCTGGCGCATCCGGTAGTGGCGCTTGACCGCGTTCTGGACGCCGAGATCGTCAGCTGGCATCACGTCGGGGCGGCCCAGGTTGAACATCAGGAAAATTTCAGCCGTCCATTTGCCGATTCCTTTCACTTGCGTGAGGTGCGCGACGATCTCGTCGTCGGTCATTCGATCGAATCGATGGAAGTCGAGCTTGCGGTCGCGAATGTGCGCGGCGAGGTCCTTTATGTAGAGTGCCTTTTTTTCAGAGAGGCCTACTGCGCGTAGCTCGGCGTCGGTTTTGGCCAGCACCTGTTCCGGCGACGGAAATTCCACGCCTGGAAACAGACCGACGAAACGGCCGTAAATCGCATTGGCAGCGGCTCCCGCAAGCTGCTGGAAAATAATCGCCCGCGCCAGCGCCTGAAAGCGCTCGCGCCGCGGCTGGATTCCAAGCGGACCGACCTCAGCGATAATCCGTGCGAGGATCGGGTCGGCCTTGCTAAGATGCATCCGCGCCTTGCGCGCGTATGGGACTCTGGGATTTGGCATAAGACTGAAACGCGGTTCGCCGAATCTTGCACGCCTGCTAAGGTTGTTCAATTGGTAATATGAGCGAAGACACCAGACTCGCGATGTGCCCTGAGAACCTCCACGAGGGGATGCGCCTCGGGCCGATTCATTATGTCGTCACGCCGGAGCGGGCGCGCGCGTTCTCGGATGCGGTCAAAGCCAGGAGTCCCGAATTCATCGTTGATGACCGCAACCCCGAGGCGCTTGTATCGCCCACGATGCGCTTGCAGGATTACGCGCTCCTTATCGCCACTCATCTGAAAGGCGGCAAGGGGGGAGTCCATGCGAAGCACTGGTGCGAGTTCCACGAGCCGATGCGCGTCGGGCAAGCGGTCAAGACCGAGGGCAAAATTACCGCGACGTATCGCAAGCGCGGCAAGTTTTATTTCACTCTCGAATACGAATCGCGCGACGCGGTGACGGACCAACTGCTGGTGCGCCAGGCGATTACGTCAGTGCTGCTGAACGACAAAGGAGAGATGCGATGAACGCGGCGGCCGGTGAGATTCGAATCGGCGCGGAGCTGGTTTCGGCGCCGTACATCCTCGATGCGGATGCGGCGAAAGCCTACCACGACGGTATCGAGCAGCCGCCGCGGCGCCGCCCGCCCCGCGGAATCCACGACGATAAGGACGCGGCGCGCAAGGCGGGATTCGTTGCGCCGATCGCCGGCGGCGAGCAGACCATCGCGATAATCGCGCAATTCCTCGCGGACAACTTCCGTTTGCGCTTCGTTCGCGGCGGACGTATCGAAGTATCGCTCACCAGGCCGGTGCTGTTCGGCGATACTTTGACCTCGCACGCGAAAATCGTTTCGATCAATCCGAATGCGAATCGCGCCGAGCTGCAGATTCACGTCGCAAATCAGCGCGGCGAACAGGTGCTGATAGGCACCGCTGCGGTCAGGATGAGCGACGCATGACGGCAGGGACGATTCCAAGTTCGAGTGATGCGGCACGCGACGACCTTCCCGCGGCTCGCGCGACACCGCTCTGGCGCAAGGCGATTCCTTATATCGGCACCGTCGCGATCTTCGCCCTGATCTTCTGGCGCATCCCGATTCGCAAAGTCGAGCAGGCGCTGTCGCAGGTGCCCGTGCTCGAGTTCCTGGCGGTGTTCATGCCGTACTCGCTGTTCTACTGCGCACTCGATTCGGCGTGTCTGACCTGGGTCGTACGGCACTTCAACGCGCGGATGCACTATCGCGATATCCTGCCGATTCGCGCAAGCATGTACGTGCTGGCGCTGATTAACACCAGCCTCGCGCAGGGCGGCGTCGCGTATTACCTGCATCGCAAGGCCGGAGTCAGCTTCCTGAGCGCGCTCAGCTCGGTGCTGTTCATCGCGCTGCTCGAGATCTACCAGCTGTTTCTGTTCTCGACGCTGGGCGTGATGTTTTACACCCCGGTTGGCGACGCGCAGGTAAAGCTGGTAGCGGTTCTTCGCGTCGTGTACATCGCGGCATGGGCACTACTGGCGGGAATCATGATCTTCTTCGCGATTGCGCGGCGCAGCGCGCGGATTCGGAACTGGGTCGAGAACGGGAGGGCGGGCGCTTTGCTCGCGACGTTCATCCAGGCGCGCCCGCTCGATTACCTGGTGGTGCTGGCGATCAAGGCGCCGACGTTTCTCGCGTCGGTCGTCGCGCAATATTACGCGCTCGCGCTTTACGGAATTGCGATCCCGTTCGTGAAGCTGATGCTGTTTCTGCCGCTGGTGTTCCTGGCCGCCGCGCTGCCGATCTCGGTGGCCCATCTCGGCACCAGCCAAGCGGCGTGGCTGCTGTTTTTCTCGAGCAACGCATCACCTGCAAAGATCGTCGCCTACAGTCTGGCGGCACAACTCACCTTCATGCTGTGCAACGCGCTAATCGGACTGATATTCCTGCCGCGCGCCAGCCGCGAGTTGACCGCGCTCCGCGCGGAGCCTGCGAGCAGTTCCGCAACCGCTTAAAGCTTGTGGCTACTCCGGGTGCGGAGACAGCCACACGTGTTCGAAGCGGGTTGGGCGCATCGGGTTGATCATGTAGTCGTGCACCCACGGCTGGCGGATTATGTAAGTCACCGGGTAATAGAGGAAAACCCAAGGCGCGTCGGTTACCACGATTTTCTCGGCTTGATCGTACAAAGCGTAGCGCTTTTTCATGTCGGCTACCGGCTCGGCTTCATTAAGAAGGTGTTCGACATCGGGGTTGGAATAGAAGCTATCGTTGTTGGAGCCCCACTGCGCATGGGATAGCAGTGCGCCGAGGAAATTTTCGGGATCGGGAAAGTCGGCCTCCCATCCCTGCATGAACGCCTGCACCGTATGCGGCTGGCGAATCGCTTCGAGGAACGGGCCCCAGGCGACCGGTTTCAGCTTCGCGTGGATGCCGAGCGGCGCGAGGTCCTGCTGTATCGATTGCGCGAGCATCAGGAGGGTCTGATCGGCGCGCATCCAGATTTCAAAATCGAAGCCGTGCGCGAGATGAGCTTCCTCGAGCAGCGCGCGCGCCTTCGCGGGGTCGTAATCGTAGCCCTTGAGGTCAGGATCGTAGCCGGGGAGGTTCGGCGGCATGACGCCGCGCGCGACGACGCCGCGTCCGTTCAATATTGCGATCAGCTTGTGGCGGTCGATCGCGTAACTCAGCGCGCGGCGCACGCGAACGTCGGTGAACGGCCACATCTGGCAGTTCATGCCGAGGTAGCGGGTCGTGACCGTAGTTTTCGCCAGGGTCAAATTCTGCAGCGCGGGAGTTTTCATAACGTAGGGGCACTCGGCCGGCGGAATATCGACCACCGCGTCGATTTGCCCTGCGTCGAAGCGGAGCCATTGCAATTCCTGGTTGACGCCGACCGACTCGACGATCGCGTCGAGATGCGGCAACGGTTTGGCGAAGTAGTAGGGATTTTTCACAAGTACAATTCGCTGCCCGCCAATCCAATCACGCAGCATGAACGCGCCGCTGCCGACGACGTGGCGCGAGAAGTCGTCGCCCCATTTCTCCGCGACGTCGCGCGGGATGGCCGACGCAAACGGCATCGCGAGCTTGTGCCCGAATATCGGATCGGGTGCGCTCAGATGGAAGATGATTGTCGAATTGTCAGGCGTCTCGATTCCACTCACATGCGCGGCGCGATGCGCGGCGAAGTCGGCCGCGCCCACTATACCGCGGTAGTACTCCATCCCGCGCGAGCGCGTGGCGGGATTCAGCACACGTTCGATTCCATAGCGGAAGTCGCCGCTGGTGACGGTTCGTCCGTCGGAAAAGCGGGCGTCGGCGCGCATGTGAAATGTGAAAGTCGTCGCGTCGGGTGAACTTTCCCACGCGGTTGCGATATCGGGTTCGAGCTCGATGTTGCCGTCGCCGTAGCGCACGAGGGTGTCGAAAATTGCCTGCTCGAAGGTCCAGGAGACAGTGTCGTATCCGGCGGCCGGATCCAAGGTAGGGATATCGTCAGCATCCGCGAGCCGGAGGACCATCGCGTGCGGCGGTAAGTTGAGCGGAGGTGGGCCGCCGCCACATCCCGCGGATAATGCGATAGCGATGAGAGCCGGCACGATTCTTCGACGCGTCATTGCGAGCGCCTGCGCAGAAATCCGTAGCCGAAAAGATTGAAGCTGAGCACCGCGTAAAAGATCGCGAGACCGGGAAAGGTCGCGAGCCACGGCGCGGTGCGGAAATAAATCGTCGCCTCTTCGATCATGCGGCCCCAACTCGGCGTCGGCGGCGGCACGCCGAGGCCGAGGAAGCTGAGCGCCGCGTCGAGCAGTAAGGTGTCGGACGTTCGCAGAGCTGCCATTACGATGATGATCGGCAAGACGTTCGGCAGGATATGCAGGGCGATCAATCGGCGTGACGGCGCGCCCAGCGCCTCGGCGCCTACCACGAAATCGCGGCGGGTCATCGTCAGCGTTTCCGCGCGCACCACGCGCGCGATCGAGGTCCATGAAACGAGGCCGATTACGATGAAGATCGTGCGCAGACTCGGTCCCAGTACCGCTACCAGAGCCATCGCGAGCAGCAGCGGCGGCAGCGACAGCATCAGGTCCGTGAAACGCATCAGGATAAAATCGACGGCGCCGCCGAAGAATCCCGAGCACAGGCCGATGGCGATGCCGATCGTCATGGTGACAGCCATCGCGGCGACGCCGACGGTGAGCGAAATTCGGGCGCCAAAAATGATGCGCGAGAGGACGTCGCGGCCGAGTTCGTCGGTGCCCATCGGAAATTTGAGCGAGGGCGCGCCGGGATCGCCGAAGGTCGGCGCGACGACGATCGTGGGATCGTGCGGCGCGAGCATCGGTGCGAAGACCGCGACCATCACGAGCACGGTGACCATCGCAGCGCCGACGGTTTCGAGCGTGACGAAGCGGCGGATATTCATCCGGTCTCCGCCAGCCGAATGCGCGGATCGAGCCACGCGTAAAGCAGGTCAACGAGCAGATTGACGACGACAATCAGGAACGCGGAGAAGAGAACGGTGCCCATGATCACCGGGATGTCGAGATTGAAGATCGCATCGGCGGCGAGCCGCCCGATTCCCGGCCAATTGAAGACCGTCTCGGTCAGGACGACGCCTGAAAGCAGGCCCGCTAGATCGAGGCCGGCCAGCGTGACGAGCGGCAGCAACGCGTTTGCCATCGCGTGCTTGAGCATCACGCGTACGGGCGAGAGACCCTTGCCGCGCGCGGTGCGCACGTAGTCCTGATCGAACGCGTCGCACAGGCTGGTATGAAGGACGCGCGAATAGTAGCCGGCCGAGCCGAGAGCTAGGGTCAGTGTCGGCAGGATCAAGCTGGTCGCGCCGCTATAGCCGCCAAGTGGAAACGAGCGAACGGTGGCGGCGACCGTGATTAGAAGCATCGTGCCGAGCCAGAAGACCGGGATCGACACGAGAGCCAGCGAGATGACCAGGAGCAAGTTGTCGGTGGCACGGCCGCGATAGGCGGCAGCGATCGCGCCCATCGCGATTCCGAGAATCAACGACAGCGCCATCGCGGCGCCGGCCAGCACGGCAGTCGCGGGAAAGCGATCGGCGATAAGTGTCGTCACGTTCTCGCGCCGGATATACGAGCGGCCGAGGTCGCCGTGAATCGCGCGGTCGAGGTAGCGCGCGTACTGGACGTAGAGCGGCAGGTTGAGGCCCAACTCGGTACGGATCGAGGCGAGAGTTTGCGGGTCGGCTTTCGCCCCGGCCATCGCGATCGCCGGATCAGCGGGAACGACGAACGCTATCGCGAACGTTATGATCGAAGTTCCAACCAGGACCGCGGCACCAAAAACGATTCGCCGTGCGAGGTAAGCGAGCATCGTTCAGCCCGCGAGAATCCCGCGCGCGGCAAGCTCGCGGCGAAGCTGGAGCTCGGCGCGCTCGCGATGGCGTCGAGAGCTGGCGCTGTCTTCGGCGGAATCGAGTGCGGCGCGAGTCTCCGTCGCTAGCGTCGCGATCGCCGCAGACATTTCAGCGAGTAGATGCTCGTCGTCAGCGCCGCGAGCAGCGTCTGATTTTAGTGCGCGATAGTGCGCGAGAAAGGCGGCTAGCGATGAGTACGCAGGAATTTTCACGCGAACAAGGTTAGCCTGCAGTTGCACCGAGTGGCGAGATCGCGAGTCCGATCATGTAGCCGGCGGCTGCAGCGCTCATCGCGATTGCTAAAAAGCGCATACCCGATCGCCAGCGATCGACCCGATGCGCGAGCCATCCTTCGAAGTATCCGACACCGAACAAGGTCAGTGCGGTTGCGGCGAGCGCGCCGCCAAGGTCGTAGCGCGGAACCGTAATCAGCATGTACGGCAATAGCGGGACCAGCGCGCCGACGAGGAATGCTATTCCCATCACGACGCCGTCCAACGCCGGATTACCGAGCATCGCACCGCCGAGGCCGAACATCTTCGCCTCGGCGGTCGAGGCGAGAGCCTTGGGGGAAGTGCTCAGCATCTTGACGACGCGATAAGCGGCCTCGCGACTGAGGCCCTCCTTGCACAGCTCATCGAGCAGCCCTTCCTGAACGGTGTACGGCCTTGAGGCAGCGTCCGTGCGAACGACCTTGAGCTCGGCGTGCAGCACCTCGGTTTCCGCGCGCGCGCCCAAGTAGGCTCCTGCGGCCATCGAGAGCGCGCCTGCAGCCGTCGAGGCCAGGGCGGCAAGCGCGACCTGCGAATGCTGCGAGACGGCGCCGCTCAGTCCGCATAGCACACCGGCGGTCGTCAGCACGCCGTCTTGTACGCCGAACACAATTTCGCGGACGCTCGAGAGCCGCTCGAAGAGCCGCCTTTTTTCCGCGGGATCGACTGAGGCCAAGCTCGCCCTAGAAGTCGCGGTCAGTTGGACCGAACTCGACGCCCGGTTTCCAATCGGCGGGGCAGAGTCGGCCGGCGCGGAGCGCGCGCACGATTCGAAGAGTCTCAACTACGCTGCGTCCGACGTTCAGCGGACATGATGAGGAGAACGCGACCTTGCGCTTGCGATCAAGGATAAATGTCGCGCGCAACGCGACTTTTTCATTGTCGTCGAAAACGCCGTAGGCGCGCGCGAGACTGCCGTCGGGGTCGGCGAGCAGCGGGTAGGCGATGCCGCCGAGCTCGCGCGCCCACCGCAGATGGCTATCCACGTTGTCGATGCTCACGCCCACGATGGCCGTCTCCTCGGCCGTGAAGTCCTTCAGCGCTTTGTTGAAGCCGGTAACTTCGGTGGGACAGATAAACGAAAAGTCGCGCGGATAGAAAAAGATGAGAACCAGTTCGGAGGAAATTTTCGCGAGACTCGAGCGTGCGATACGCCCGTCAAGGGCGCATTCGAGATCGAACGGTGGAGCGGGATCACCAGGCTTCAGCATCGCGGGCTCAAGTGCGCGCTCGGTCAAAGGCGCAAAGCAAACCTACTCAATCTCGAAGGTTAGAGAAACCGTCGCCGGCACCTTTACCTCGCCCGGTTCGACCGGCGTCGCCACGTTGGCCGACATCGCCATCGCCCTTCCCATCCGCACGGGAATCGGCCGCGCTTCCGATACCGTCGTCCCTTTCAGCACCTTGCCTAGCTTCACGCCCAGCGCGGACGCGAGCGCGTCGGCCTGTGCGCGAGCGTCGCGAGTCGCGATCTCGATCGCCTCGGTGCGCGCCTTGGTGTCGTCCTTGACGGTGAAGTCGAGCGAGTTGATGCGATTTGCGCCGGCCGTAATCGCGGAATCGATCAGCGCGCCAACGAGCTCCAGGGCGCCGGTATGCACCGTGACCGAGTTCTGAGCTGCGTAGCCGATGATCCTCGGCTTCTCGCTCGGGCGCTGGTCGTACTCGGGATTCAGCGAATAGCCGCCAGTGGTAATCCTGCCCTTGTCACCGAGCATGGACTTGAGCGCGTCGATTACCTTTGTGGCGAGCGCGGCGTTGCTGCTGGCGGCTTCCTCTGCGGTTTTCGCTTGAGTATCGATCGCGACATCCAGGTCCGCGGTGTCAGGCGACGTGCGGGTCTCGCCGCTTCCGTTAACTTCGATCGTGCGCACGGCGAAATTGTTCGCATCGCTTTGCGCCGACGCCGCGGCAGCGAAAGCTGGCAGGATAATCGCAAGGCTGATGGCGGCTGCTCGGAGTCTCAGCATCATGACTTTCACCTCGGGCGCGCTCCGGACTAAGTTGATTCGGGGCGATTTAATCCGGAGACTGTACCAATTGACGATAATCAAAGTCGTCACGCAACACGAATGGCGGAAAAGCAACCAAAGCAGAACGACAAGAAGGTGACGCCGCGCAGCGAGGATTTCGCCGCGTGGTACAACGACATCTGCCTGCGCGCCGAGTTGGCCGACTACTCGCCGGTGCGCGGATGCATCGTGTTTCGGCCTGACGGTTTTGCGATTTGGGAGGCGCTGCGCGACGAGCTCGACCGCCGCATCAAGAAGACCGGCGCGCGCAACGCGTACTTCCCGCTGTTCATCCCGCAGAGCTTCCTGCAAAAGGAAGCGCAACACGTCGAGGGTTTCGCGCCCGAGCTTGCGGTCGTCACGCACGGAGGCGGCAAGGAGCTCGAAGAGCCGCTGATCGTGCGGCCGACGTCCGAGACGATCATCAACCACATGTTCGCGCAGTGGATCAGGTCGCATCGCGACCTGCCGATGATGGTGAATCAATGGTGCAACGTCGTCCGATGGGAAATGCGGACGCGATTGTTCCTGCGCACCTCGGAGTTCCTCTGGCAGGAGGGCCACACGGCGCACGCCACGGCCGAGGAAGCGCAAACTGAAACGCTTGGGATGCTTGAAGTCTATCGGCAGTTCGTCGAGGAGTTCCTAGCGATTCCGCTGATTGTCGGACGCAAGAGCGCGGCCGAGCGATTTCCCGGCGCCGTCGAGACGTATTCGATCGAAGGCTTGATGGGTGACGGGCGCGCGCTGCAATGCGGCACCTCGCATTTTCTCGGACAGAATTTTGCCAAGCCGTTCGAGATCCGCTACCTCGACGATCAAAACCAGATGCAGTTCGTGTGGCAGACGAGTTGGGGCGTATCGACGCGGCTGCTCGGCGCGATCGTGATGGCGCACGGCGACGACCAGGGATTGCGGCTGCCGCCGACGGTTGCATCGACACAAGCCGTCGTGGTGCCGATATTTCGCAAACCCGAGGAGGGCGCGACCGTGCTCGCGGCGGCGCGTGCCGCGTTGGAAGCGTTGACGCAGGCGGGCATCCGCGCGCGCATCGACGAGCGCGAAGGGATGACGCCGGGGTTCAAGTTCAACGATTGGGAGATGCGCGGCGTGCCGGTACGAATCGAGATCGGTCCGCGCGACGTTGCGTCGGGTGAAGCGGTGCTCGCGCGCCGCGACAAGTCGGGACCGGAGTCGAAGACCAAGGCGTCGCTCGCAACAATCGCGGACACGGTAGGTGCGCTGCTCGGCGAGATTCAGAAGAATCTCTACGCACAGGCTAAGGCCGCGATGGTCGCGAATACGCGGAGGTTCGACGACTACGCGGCGTTTCGCCAGCATATGGAAGGCGAAGGCGGCGGCGGATTTGCTCACATCTATTGGTGCGGGAATCCTGCGTGCGAGACGCGAATCCGCGAAGAGACGAAAGCAACCTGCCGCGCGATTCCACTCACCAATGACGGCGTCGCGGGCAAATGCCTGGTATGCGGGGAATCGGCAACCGAGCGCGCGTATTTCGCGAAATCGTACTGAACAAGATCAGAATTTGTAGCTGATCTTCATCGCGGTGCGCACTTCGGCCATCGTAGCCTGCGCGACGGCGCGCCCTTTGCGGGTGCCCTCGACGATGATCTCGCGGACGTGCTCGGGCTTCGACGCGAAGTGCATGCGGCGCTCGCGAATCGGCTCCAGGAAAACGCTCAGCGCCTTGAACAGCTTCTCCTTGACCTCGACGTCGCCGACCGTGCCCATCCGGTAGCGCTCCTTCAGCTCTTCGACCTCCGCCCTATCCGGATTGAACACGTCGTGATAGGTGAAAACCGGATTGCCTTCGACGTGGCCCGGGTCCGTCGGATGGAGCCGCGTCGGATCGGTGTACATGGACATGACGCGCTTGCGCACGACGTCGGGCGGGTCGCCAAGGTAGATGCAATTGCCGAGCGACTTCGACATCTTTGCGCCACCGTCAGTCCCCGGCAATCGCGCCACTTCGCCGACGAGGGCCTTCGGCTCGATAAGGACTTTGTCGTACATACGATTGAAGCGCCGCACGATCTCGCGCGCCTGCTCGATCATCGGTAGCTGATCCTCGCCGACCGGCACCAGATGCGCCTTGAAGATCGTAATATCCGAAGCTTGCGAAATCGGGTACGTGTAGAAGCCGACCGGCAATCCTTTGCTGAAGTTCTTCTGCTTGATTTCGTCCTTGAGAGTCGGATTGCGCTCGAGCGTCGCGGTCGTGACCAGGTTCATGAAATAGATCGTCAGCTCGGTCAGCTCCGGGACCATCGACTGCACGACGAATTTCACTTTGTTCGGATCTAGGCCGACGGCGAGGTAGTCGAGCGCGACCTCGAAGATATTCGCTTCTAGTTTCTCGGGATGCTCGAAATTGTCGGTCAGCGCCTGGATGTCCGCGATTAGCAAGTAGGTATCGTATTCTTCCTGCAGGCGTACGCGGTTCTGCAGGGATCCTACATAGTGACCGAGATGCAGCGGCCCGGTGGGACGGTCTCCAGTGAGTATTCGTTTGATCATCCGTCGAATAGTCAGTTCTTGAATAGACTGCGTAATGTCGCGAGGTTCTCGATGTCCTCTTTCATCTCGGGACCCTTGGGCGTCTCGAGGCACATCGGCAAGCCGAAAAATCGCTGGTCGTTGAGGATGCGGCGGAACGCGTCGAGCCCGATAAATCCTTTTCCGATATGCTGATGGCGATCGACGCGCGAATGGAAGTCCTTGATCGAGTCGTTGAGATGGAATGCGGCAAGTTTTTTTATCCCGATGAACTTGTCGAGTTCGCTGAAGGTATTCTCGTATCCTTCCGGCGTGCGAATGTCGTAGCCGGCGGCGAATGCGTGCTCGGTGTCGAAGCAGAGCCGCAGCCGCTCGTTCTCGACGACGGCGTCGAAGATTTGTGCCATCTGCTCGAATGTGTGGCCGAGCGTGCTGCCCTGGCCGGCGGTGATCTCGAGCGCGATCTTCACGTTGAAGCCTTTGCATGCGGCGTGCGCCTCGTTGATCGATTTCGCGATCGTCTTGATTCCATTCTCAATGCCCGAGCCAACGTGCGCTCCCGGATGCGCGACGAGAGTGGGCACGCCGAGCGCCTCGCATCGATTCAGCTCATCGATAAACCCCTTGACCGACTTGGTCCGCAGAGCTTCGTCCGGTGCGCCGAGATTTACCAGGTAGGAATCGTGCGCGATCACGGTCGCGATGCCGGTTTCGACTTGATTGTGTTTGAACTTCTCGATTTCCTCTTTACTGTACGGCTTCGACGCCCACTGTCGCGACGACTTGGTGAAAATCTGGATGCATTCGCAGCCGACCTGCTTGCCGCGGATCAGCGCTTCGCCGACTCCGCCGGCGATCGACATATGCGCCCCAAGGATCGGACGACTGGATTTGCCGGTGTTTGCCATCGGGAGATGCCGCCTTTACGCGCCGGCCGCTGTGGCAGCGAGCGCATCGCGAATTTTATACTAAAGACCGCCCAAAGCGAGCGCGGCGACTCGCGCAATCGCTCTTGCCCACGACGCCGATCGGTGGATACTTCATTACTCGTGCGAATCGCGATCATTATATTGCTGACGATTGCCGCGGCGGGATGCGCGAAAGTCGTTTCGCTGCCGCCGCAAGTCACGCTTTCGGAAGTGGAGCCGTCTGGCCGCGCCGCCAAGCCGCCCGATTGCAACATGCCGGTGTTGCGGCACGAGCCGCTGACAGATTTTCGCAAGGTCGCAATCGTGGAGGCATTGGGAAACGTCTATGCGAGCGAGGCCGACGTGCTGCCGGCAGTGCAGCGCAAGGCCTGCGAAACCGGCGCGGATGCGATCGTCATACTCACGAGCAAGTCGCAGACTACCGAAAGCGCCACTGGCTACTACATAAATTCGGTTGCAATCGTGTACGGCAAGGAAAATCCCGCGGCGGCCGGGACCGCGTATAAGATTCCTCCAATCTCCCAGTGAAACCCACAAGGCACAACGAATGCCTTCGCGTCGCCGCGGATTTCAGGGCATGATGAGCGCCTGATGGCGGTGACGAAGCGGTCCATAAAGACGGTCGGCCTGGTCGTCAAGCGCGAGCGGCCCGAAGCGATCAAAATCGCGCGAATCCTCACGCGCTTTCTCCGCGGCAAGCACAAGACTCCGATCGCTGACTCGGAGACCGCAAAAAAGATCGGCGCGGAGGCCGTCGAAAGGCATCACCTCGCCGACCGTGCCGACCTGATCGTCGTGCTCGGTGGCGACGGCACGCTGCTCGGCGTCGCGCGGCTGGTCGCGTCGGAGGGCATTCCGATCCTGGGCGTCAATCTCGGCGGACTCGGCTTCCTGACCGAAGTGACAATAAAGGAGGCGCGAGCCGCGCTGGGTCGCGTGCTCAACGGCGACTACGAAGTCGATCGGCGCATAATGCTCGAGGCAATTGTCGAACGCGCGTCAGAGGAGATGGCCCAGACCTTTCAAGCATTCAACGACGTGGTCGTCGGCAAAGGCCCGCTCGGCCGGATGCTCCAGCTCGACGTGTTCGCCAACCGCATGGCCTTCTGCTCGTATCGCGCCGACGGATTGATCGTCGCAACGCCCACCGGCTCGACGGCATACGCGCTCGCCGCCGGCGGGCCGATTGTCTATCCAACTCTCAACGCGATCGTGCTCGCGCCAATCTGTCCGCATACTCTGAGCAACCGTCCCGTGGTGCTGCCCGATACCTACCAGATTGAGATTCACGTCAAGGCGCCCGATCACGACACAACGTTCACCGTCGACGGCCAGGAGTCGGCGCAACTGGGGCCGGCCGATATAATCAGAATCCATCGCGCGCGCCACTTCGTCTCGCTGATCCGCTCCGCTCATCCGTATTTCGAAATCTGGCGCGACAAGCTCCACTGGGGATAGCCGCGCGCGTCCCGGATGCTGCTCGAACTGCACATACGCAACTTCGCGATAATCGAGGAAGCCAGTCTCGAGTTCGGCGCCGGCCTCAACGTGCTGTCCGGCGAAACCGGCGCCGGCAAAACGATTATCCTGAGCGCGCTCGGATTGCTGCTCGGCTCGCGCGCGGCGCCCGATATGATTCGCATCGGCGAGAAAGAAGCGGTCGTCGAGGGACTTTTCGAGCTGGAGGGTGAGGCCGCCATGCCTGATCTGGCCTTGCGCAAGAGCGATGGCGGCCGCCGGCAGTTGGCCGTGCGCAGAGTGATTGCCGAGGGCGGTGGACGCTCGCGCGTGACGATCGACGGCGAACTCGCCACCGTGCAAAGCCTCGGCAGAATCGGCGCGTCTCTGGTCCAGGTCTATGGACAGCACGAGCAGCATTCGCTGCTCCGTGCCGAGAGCCACCGCGAGATTCTCGATCGTTACGCGAACCTCGACGACGAACTCGCATCCTATCGCGACCGCTATGCGCGCGCGGAAGAAATCCAATCCCGCCTTCAGGAACTGAACCGCCGCGAACGCGAACGCGCCGATTTGCTGGAGCTCGCAAGGTTCCGCGCGACCGAACTCGAGCGCGCCGACCTCGTCGCCGGGGAGGACGAAGAACTGTCGCGCGAACGGACCGTGCTTTCCAACGCGAGCAAGCTCGCCGCCGCCGCGCTCGAAACCGAGCAAGCGCTTTACGGCGCCGACGGCGCCGCGGCCGACACGGTTGCGGAAGCTGAGGCGCGACTGATCGACGCGGCTGCGCTCGATCCGAAACTCGGCGACGCACTCGAGATGATCCGCTCGGCCCGCGCGAACCTCGAGGAAGCCGCGCGCACGCTCGGCGCGTATGCGTCCAAAATAGAGGCGGACCCCGCGCGTCTCGAGGAAATCGACAACCGCCTTCAGGAGCTGACGCGGCTCAAACGCAAATACGGCGGGTCGATCGACACTGCTATCGAAACGTTGGAGCGATCACGCGCCGAAATTGGCGAGCTCGAAGGAATCGGTGAGTCGAAAGCGCAGGTCGAGGCCGCGATGACGGCTGCACTCGACGAACTTGCCGCGCACGCAAATGAACTGTCGTCGATTCGCCATCGCGCCGCCGCCGAACTCGGCCGAAAGATGGAAGCCGAATTGAAGACGCTCGGGATGCGCTCGCCGGGCTTCGAGCCCCGGCTCGGCACGCTCGGTGAGGACGAAGCCGGCTTCGTGCACAACAGCGCCGCGCTCGGTCCGTTCGGAATCGACACAGTTGAGTTTCATCTGTCGCCGAATGTCGGCCAGCCAGCGATGCCGCTGCTGAGAATCGCTTCGGGCGGGGAGCTATCGCGCGTGATGCTCGCGCTCAAGCGCCTCGAGGCGCAGCGCCGCGGCATTGCCACGATGATTTTCGACGAAGTGGACGCTGGCATCGGCGGCGCAGTTGCCCAAGTGGTTGGCCGCAAAATGAAACAGCTCTCGCGCTTTCATCAGATTCTATGCGTCACGCATCTGGCGCAGATCGCGGCGTTCGCCGACCGTCATCTCACCGTCGAAAAAGAAGAGCGGCGCGGCTCGACGCGCAGCCGCGTGGCGGTTCTGGAACCCGGCGATCGCGCCGAGGAGATCGCGCGCATGCTCGGCGGCGAAGTATCCGACAAATTCCGCCGCGCGGCTCGCGAGCTGCTCGATCGCGCCCGGGAATGACGCGCGCTTGACGCCGATCCGTCGCTGGCGCTAAACGGCGATCAGGCTTCCGATACATGCTAGGAGGACCCCGCGATGGACGCGCAGAAAATCCTGTCCGCCGATTCGCACGTGATCGAACCCGCCGATGTGTGGACCTCGCGAATCGACAAGCGCTTTCTCGAGCGCGCGCCGCGCGTCATCAAGCACGCCGGCAGCCGCGAAGGCGACTTCTTCGTCGCCGAAGGACTCCGCCCGTTTCCGGTCGCGGGATTTGCCGTCGCTGGCGTCGATCCGAAGGACTTTGCCGAAAAGATGGCGGGCGGTTACCCCGGCGTCCGCCCCAGCGCGTGGGATCCCAACCTACGAATCAAAGACCAGGAGCGCGACGGCGTCTCGGGCGAGGTGCTCTATCCGAGCCTTGGGATGCGGCTGTTTCAAATGGAGGACGGCGAACTGCGCGCGGCGTGCTTTCGGGCGTACAACGATTGGCTGGCCGATTACTGCACGCACAGCCCGCGGCGCCTGGCGGGAGTCGCGATGGTTTCGCTCGACGATCCGCTCGAAGGAGTCGAGGAGCTCCGTCGGGCCGCGAAAAAAGGCTTGCGCGGCGCGATGATCTGGGGCGCGGCGCCGGCCGAGCGTCCTTACAGCGACCCGTCGTACGATCCATTCTGGGCGGTGGCGCACGATCTCGGCACTCCGCTCAGCCTGCATATCCTGACTGAGCGTCGCGGCGGCAGCGATTTTCAAAGCGTGATGAAAGGCTACCCCGCGCTGCATCATTCGGTCGAGCGATCGCTCACCGAAATTATTTTCGCCGGCGTGCTCGAACGCTTCCCCAATCTCAAGCTCGTATCGGTCGAAAACGACATCGGATGGATACCGCATTTTCTCCAGCGCCTCGACCATTCATTTGAGAAATATCGCTACCTCGAAAAGGAGACGATCGCGAATCCGCCGAGCTACTATTTTCGGCGCCAAGTAGCGGCAACTCTCCAGGACGACCGCGTCGGCGTGGTGACGCGGCACTTTATCGGCGTCAAGAACCTGATGTGGGGATCGGACTTCCCGCATTCGGACTCTACCTGGCCGAACTCACTGGCGGTAATCGCGCGCGACTTCGAAGGCGTCCCCGACGACGAGCGCCGCCTGATGACCTCGGACAACGTCGCCGCGCTTTACGGTTTCGCCTGAACGTCGTAATGATACCGGCTTTCCGATGACGCTTGGAGCCGGTCGGTTGACTCCACGGGCGGTATCCGGTTAGCTGAAAAATCTCGCCGACGGTGGGGCTGTAGCTCAGTTTGGGAGAGCGCCTGAATGGCATTCAGGAGGTCGCGCGTTCGATCCGCGTCAGCTCCACCAAATAAGTCAAGCACTTTTCGGTTCTCAGACATAGGCAAATGCCCGGATTGTCCGCGTTCTGTCCGCTTTTGTCAAGTTCGACACGACGCGACAGGCGAACAAGCGATGATTCCGCAGAAGTCCTCGGAGACTCAGATGCACGTCAATAGTTGGTGCTTCGAACGAAATTCGGTATTTTTGCTTCCGATAAGAATCTTCATTTTTTGCACCTGGGGGATCTCGGCGAGAGCGGCGAGGGAAGAATTCCAAGCAGAGCATCGGTGATACGGCGTGAGATAGAATGCCTGTCGATGCGGGGTCGTTTGATTACGTTCGACGGCGGCGATTCGGGGGGTCATCTTGACCAGCCGTTGGCGCTTCACTTCGGCTCCGGAATCAATCGTCGTGAATTCCGATTTGTCGCCCAATCATCTGGGGGGCAAATCAGAGAGATCGTGGCGGTCCCGCGGTCTCGACGACTTGGCAACATAGAGACGCGAATTTTCCCGGCTTACCGGCGCATGGCCCAGCTGTCCTTGCCTGGAGCGACAAGGACCAACCTCGAGCTCTGGCTCGTTAACTGCGATGAAGATCGTGAGGCGGCCCACGATCTGATCGCGCGAGTTCACTATCTGAAACCTCCGCGAGGAGGGCTTATACTTTGTTGCGGGACCCGCAGAAAAGGCTCCCTATCCACAGGCAAGAATCAAGACCGCTCATCTGTTAAACTGATTGGCTGTGCGGTGCTAGAGACTTTGTGGCATGGCAATCCGAAAGGCCGACAGATTGCTGCCGAGAGAATATTAGGGCGAAAGGTTCCGCGAACCTGGAGCCGGCGGAACATCGTGGACAAGCTTCGAATAGGGTGGATCAGCAGAATCGCGGTCGAGGAGGGCTTCCAAGGTTTGGGAGTAGGCACCGCCCTGACTACAGAGCTCTGTCGGATCGCACCAGCCTTTCGCTTCCCGGCTCCGCGAGTTCTTGAGGTTATGACCCGTGCGCCTCAGTTCGAGCATATTCGGTACAATCGCGGACAGCGTGATTTTCTTTGTGCAGCCGGATTCACAAAGGTCGATGCCTTGACGTCTAAGAGTCGAAGCCGAGCTGCCAAAATGAACTATTACTACGCGGAGGTATAGGAACATGAGTGATCTTCCCTCCGAAAAGCGATTGTTCGTTGCGTTGGCGCGTGATCCGTTCGTTTGGTTCGAAAGCGGACGGAAGTTTTGGGAACTCCGCCGGTATGGCCGCCAGTACACCGAGAAGCACGTGAAAACGGGTCGCGCGGTGGAACTGCGGAATGGTTACGCTCGTCCCGACAGGGCGCTCTATGGTGTTATTTCGCAGGTCGTACAGGCAACTTGCCTGCGGGAATTTTTTGAGAACATACCGTATTCGGAGGTCATACCGACAGCGATCAGTCGCGAAGATGCCATCCTAACGGCCGCTCGCATACTTGCGATCCCACCTGACACCGAAGTTGCAGTGCTAGGGTTTCGAGTCGACGTTCGACGATGATCCCCGTAATTCCGCTCTCTGGCGAATTTGTTCCGCTCGTTCTGTCCGGAAGGAAAATTTCTACGGTTCGGTTGAAGCGAAGACCGTACACCCCCGGTCCTGCCATACTTCGGTCAAGAGACGTCGAGATTCCGATAACGGTTACCACAGTGCGGAACTGCAACCTGCGTGATTTGAATGATGCGGATGCTCGCAAGGATGGCTTCGAATCGATCGGTGATCTCCACTCCGTTTTACAGAAGATCTATGGGAACCTTGAGCCCGATCAGGAGGTTGCAGTACTTGAATTCTCTCTGAGGTAGACGCTTGATGATCGATATACGAGTCTCCCTATCCGGGAAGAAAATCACCGCGCAGGCCACGACAGCCCTAACTGCAGATGATGCTAGCGGAATCATCAATCAAGTTGTCCGAGACTCCGCGGTGGGGAGTTTCGGTGAGTTCCCTCCGTTTTGGAAGGAACGGTGGGAGGTCGACGATCAATTCTATGCGCGCAGAGAAGAAAAAATCGAAAACCTCGGGGACCGTTTCTCCTTCATACTGAAATTGAACGAGCGTCTCTTCCCACCTGATCGTGGGGGTCTTCAACATCTCACGGGAATCCTTTTGGGAGATGTATTTCGCCCACGGATACCCGGCTACGAGGTTAGTTTCGTAGTGGACCAGGTTTCGCTATCTAGGGATTATTTGGATAGGACCGTGACGATTTTTCGTCAAAACCGCGCAAACACTATCGAGGACATCCGACAACAATTCCAGCTGTGGAGTTGACCCGGTTTCGTGGACAGTGGCGGAGTGGGGAAAGTGGAGGAGAGCCGCGATGCCCAAGAGTCATGCACGGTATGCGCCGGAATACCGGCGCCGAATGGTGGAGCTGGTGCGCGCAGGGCGTAGTCCGGACG